>NZ_JAXCWU010000001.1:0-702922 GCF_034044895.1 Sphingomonas sp. CFBP8993
CAATTTCCCCCTTCTCGCGGGGTGGAGCAGCCCGGTAGCTCGTCAGGCTCATAACCTGAAGGCCGCAGGTTCAAATCCTGCCCCCGCAACCATTACGCCACATATACCATACGCCGCCCCCAGGGGCGGCGTCGGCGTTTGTGGCATATGCCACTAGCGATGCCTCGCTCGCCACCACCTCCGCCACAACCGCCGCCTCTGGGCCACCCGCCGTGCCCTGGCGGCTTGATCCCGTTACCGCAGGGTCTTTCGGCATAGTGTGCAGGCACCGATCAGCTGGTGAGCAGAGGTCGAGGATGCCCCCGACAGCGTTCCAGAGGCCATGGCCCGCGCTCTCGGTGGGATTCATAATGTCAGATCATAAGCGGCTCGACCGTAGCGCGCTGGTGCCCCAGCGCCTTAAATATGTATCGGCTGCACTATTCCGGCGATCGGGATCGCGTTCGGTTGGATGAGGCGCTTGGTCGTCCGAATTCGATGACGGGACCGTCGGTTGAAACCGGCTGATCGAACAGTGCTCCGATCAGCGTCAGGCTTTCAACCGGATGGTCCAGGCGGAAACGGCCGTTGAAGCGTTCGTCGGCTAGACCCGGGTTCAGCAGCTCGATCGGCCGCGTGCTGTATCGCCTGAGCCGCGTGATGGCATCGCCGAGACGGATGCTATCGCCGCTGAGCCAGCGGTCCTGCCACCCCTGATAGCGCTCGACGTCAAAGTCGTGGAGCGTGATCCGCCCTGCGCCGGCTTCCGCCCAGTGCCCGGCAGTGACGACCATGGCGGGCTGACCCGGCACGGTCAGGCGCACGCGGCCGCGATAGACGCGCAGCTCGCTGGTTCCTGCTCCCCGATCGACGCTGAAATTGGTGCCGAGCGCGACCATCTGCCCCTCGGGTGTCGAGACGGCGAAGGGGCGGGCGGCGTCATGGCGTACTTCGAACCGGGCGGCGCCCTGTTGCAGGGTCAGGTTGCGGGCACGGTCGGAAAAGGCGATGGCGATGTGGGAGGCCGCGTCGAGCGTCATGTCCGAGCCATCGGGCAGCGCAACCTCGCGCTGCTCGGCGGTTGCCGTGGCGTAGACGTGCGTGACGGACGACGCGCCCGGCCCGGCCAATCGCCAGACCAATGGCGTCGCGACCGTTACCGCAAGCGCCGCCGCCATGCCGACCATCACGCGGCGCGGCATCCGGGAGGGAGCCACTCGGCTCCAGGCGCGGATACGCGGGCGGGGTGGAGGAGATATCGTGGGTTTTTCGATCTGCTCGATGGCGGCGAACAAGGCCGGATCGCCGAGCAGTCGAACCATGCGCGACAGCGCCTCGCGGTGCGCGCCCGACCGATCGAGCCAGGCCCGGAGTTCGACGCGCGCGTCGGGCGATAGTGCATCCAGTCGATCGGCCCAGTCGGCAGCCTCCTCCAGGAGCAGCATGGCGTCAGTCATGACGACCCCCTCCACGGACCGGCAGGTCGTCGATGCAGCCGTCGAGGTCGACCATGGCGCGGACGAGATGCTTCTTCACCGCCTCGACGCTAAGGCCCATCTCGTCGGCGATCTGCTGGCGGGACTTGCCCTCCAGATGCCGTTCGATGAAGACCGTGCGGCGCTGGGTCGGTAGGCGGGCGAGCGCGGCCTGAAACCGGTCGAAGCGCTGGCGATAATCGAGGATCTCGTCCGACAGCGGCATGGCGCAGGCGATGTCGGGATCGACCGGGCCGCCATCCTCGGCATTCCGGCGGCCGCGGTTGTGGATGACCGAGTCCGCGACGCGAAAGGCATAGGCGAGCGGCTGTTCGATCACCTGTTTGCGCTCCTGCTCGATCACCCGCATGATCGCCTCCTGCACGATATCCTCCGCCTGTTCGGATTCCCGGATACGCCTGCGGACATAGGTCAGCAGCCGTTCGCGCCCCTCGACCGCCCAGGCGATCGGATCGCTCATTCGGTGTCGTTCAGGAAGAGCCGGTGGCATGGCATCCGGGGACAGGCCTCATCGAAAAAGATCCGCGCCGCACCCATAAGGGTACGGCGCGGTGCCACGGATACCCCGATAGCGCGGGGTATCAAGAGCGTTCATGGAAGCCGGATCAGAAGGTGACCCGGATACCGCCCAGCAAGGTCGTGCCCGAGCGGGTCACGACATAAAGCCGCCTGGTGCTGTTCGAATATTGCCGCTCGCGCTGGTTGGTCAGGTTGATGCCGTTCAGCGTCAGCTGGACGTTCTTCGTGACCGCATAATGTGCCGACATGTCCATATAGACGGTGCCCTCGAACCCGGTCACGTCCTGGTCCGGCCCAAGCGCCGTCAGCACCGGCGAGGCGCTGAAGATATAGCCGCTGCGGTAATTGGCCGAGACGCGGGCGTCGAACGCCTTGTCCTGATAGTAGAGGGTGGCGTTGGCGTTATACTTGCTCAGCCCCTCCAACGTGGTCGGAATGCTGCCCGCATAGATTTTCGAATAGTCGAGCCGCGAGTCGACATAGGTGAAGTTCACTGCCGTCCCCAGCCGGTCGAAGGGAGCAGGCAGGAACTTGAAGTCGGTCTGGCCGGACAGTTCGATGCCGAACAGGTTGGTCTTCGCCAGATTGACCGGCCGCGAATAGCTGTCGACGATCGTCGATCCGGTCACGCCCGGATAGAGATTGTCGGGCAGGCCGGTCTGCGAATAGGGCACATTGTTGACCGTCTGGTTCGAGATATAGCCGTCGAGCGTCTTGTAGAACAGCGCCCCCGCGACATAGCCGACCGAGCCGAAATAATATTCGGTCGAGATGTCGAAATCGGTCGACTTGTAGGGGCGCAGGTTCGGATTGCCGATCGACACGGTTACATTGCCATTGTCGTTCGTCACCGACCCGTTGACTGCCAGCGCGCCGAGTGCCGGGCGGTTGATGTTCTTCGACGCGGCGAAGCGGACCATCAGGCCGGGGTCCAGTTCGAAGATGAAGTTGGCGGCGGGAAGCACGCCCTCATATTCGCCGCGCACGGTGATCGGGCCGACATTGGCGGTGCCGTCCGAGGTCACGGTCGTGCGGTAATAGCGCGCACCGATATTGCCGCGGAACGGCACGCCGCCCAGGATGTGGTTCCAGTCATATTGCACGAAGGCGGCACCGGTCCGTTCCTCGACCGCGAACACGCCCAGCGGCTTGGTCAGATATTGCGACCGGTCGATGCCCAGCGTCTGGAGCATCTTGGGGAAGTTCACGATCGTCCAGTCCTGGCCGCTATAGCCGGTATAGGTCTGGGCATAGGCGCTGGGATTGGCGTTGACCTTGCCCGACACGAAACCGCTGGTCAGGATATTGTCCTGCTCGGCATAATAGCCGCTGTTCGAGAAGCGCCGCCATTCGCCGCCGACGCTGATCTTGTCGTCGGGCGATGCCTTGTACTCGAAGCTGCCCTTGACGTTGTCGAAGCCCGAATCCTGGAACGTCTGGTTCGCATACAGACGCTTGGCATGCCAGAAATTGGGGTCGGTCGTGTTGAACTTGTAGGTGTTCACCAACGAATAGGTGCCGCCGCGATAGTCGGAGATGACGTCGCCAAAGCCCTCCAGCGTGAACTTGTCGTTGACCGGCATGTCGTAGCGCGAACGCTCGACACCGCCAAGCCAGCGGAAGGTCAGGCCGTCGACCAGCTCGGCATCGCCACTGAGGACAAGCTGCTTGAAGACGTTCTTGGTGTTCTGGACGCGGGTTTCGGTCGACGCCTTGCCGCCCGACACGTCGAGATAGGTCACCTCGTTACGGTCGTTCCACTGGATCGCGTTGACCCGCGAGTTCGGATAGACCGTGCCCGCGAACGTCTCGCCGCCGCCGAGCCAGGTCGAGCTGCCGCCGCCGCGCGAGGCGAGGTGGGTTTCGAACCGGTCACCCTTGAACTGGCCGTACAGGCCGTCGAGCGTGACATGGACTTTGTCGGTAGGTGCCCACTGGACCGAGCTCGTCAGGCCGATCCGCTCCTGCTTGCTGTCCCACACCGACAGGCGGTTGCCGCGCGCGAACAGCAGGTCGCCCGAGTTGATCTTGGCCTGCTCGGCGGCGGTCAGGCCGCTGATGTTGCTGCCGTTCGCCTTGTTGCGGCGCCAGCGATAGGTGTCGAAACCCTCTTCGCGGGTGTTGCGGCGGCTATAGGCACCCGACACCAGTATGCCGAAATTGCCCCAATTCTTGGAAACGAGACCGGTCAGGCGCGGCTGGAAATCGCGGGTCAGCGAATTGGTGCCGCCCTGCGCCGACAGTGCGACCTTGGTGCCCTTGTAATCGAAGGGGCGCGCGGTGAAGAGGCCGACCGTCCCCGCCAGACCGCCTTCGGTCTGCTGCGCTTGGTACGACTTCTCGACGTCGACATGGTTGAACAGTTCGGCGGCGAACAGGTTGAAGTCGAAGGCGCGGTCGCGCGTTGTCTGGCCACGGCTGTCCTGCGGCGAGTCGACATTGCCCAGCACTTCCATGCCGTTCAGCTGGACGCGGGTGAAGTCGGGGCCCAGGCCGCGCAGGGAGATCCGGCGACCTTCGCCCGCCTCGCGGTTGATCGCGACGCCGGGCAGGCGCTGGAGCGCCTCGGCCAGGTTCAGGTCGGGAAAGGCCGCGATATCGCTGGCCGAGATCGAGTCCTTGATGATCGTCGCATCACGCTTCGAATTGCGCGCCTGGGCCAGGCTGGTGCGATAGCCTGTGACGACGACTTCGCCGCCGGTGCTGTTGGTTGCGGCGTCGTTTGCGCCTGCCGCCTGATCCTGTGCCCAAACCGGTTGCGCGACACACAGCGCGCTCGACGCCAGCAACAGCGTCCGCTTGATACCCATCACGAAAAATTCCCCCACGAAATCACATTCGCTCGCCCGAGCCATACGGGCGAATGCGGGGAAGACGGCGGCGAGCGACAAACGGGGACAAGGAAATTTGTAAAAGTTTTAAGACATTTATGGCGTTTTTATTACATCGTAACCAATGTGATGATAGCGCAGCCAATTATCGCAAGACATTGTCCCCGAAATTGGGCAGGCGGTGTCTTCAAGGGTTTCGATCGTTTCTTGGGCGGGGTCTGAATGATGGGCGGGATGATGCGGGGATGGGGGCTGGCGGCCGTCGCCGGACTGGCGATGCTGTCGCCCGGCGAGGCCAGTGCGAAGGATGTCGCGGGCTATCTGGCAGCGGGTGAGGGGGTCAATCTGGCGATCATCCTGCCAGGGCCACCCACGCCCGGATCGCCGCGCGCCCTGGCCGATGCACGCGCCTTTCGCGACAGCCGGGCGCTGCGCGGCATGGCGCGGTGGCAGCAGGCGACGGCGGACGTGTCGAGCGACCTGGGCGCGCGCTTCGCCGACGCACTGGGCTTTCGTCCGGACTGGAGCAAATTGCCGCTGACCCGCGCGATGCTGGCCCGGTTCGACGCGGACCGCTCGACGGCGATCCGCGCGGCCAAGGCGCATTGGCAATCGCCGCGACCCTTTATCGGCAGCGACCTGACCATTTGCGAGCCGCGTACGGCGGGCCTGATCGCCAATGGCGACTATCCTTCCGGCCATACCGCCAATGGCTGGAGCTTTGCGCTGATCATGGCCGAACTATTGCCCGACCGGGCGAGCGCGCTTCTGGCGCGTGGGCACGATTATGGCGACAGCCGCTGGATCTGCGGTTCGCACAGCCAGAGCGCGGTCGAGGGCGGGTATATGGCGGCCAGCGCGATCGTCGCGCGCGAACATGGCAATGCGGCCTTTCGCCGCGACATGGCGGCGGCGGCAGACGAGCTGGCACGCTACCGGACTAGCGCCGCCACTCCGCACTGAGGCTGACGACGCGACCCTGCTGCGCACGGACGGTGACGATGCCGTCCGTGCCACCCGCCCGAATCTCACCGCCCAGCGCATCGCCCTGCATCACCGCGATCCGGTCGAGCAGGTTGGTGGCGCGAAGCTGTACCGTGAGCGCGGGGCTTGCCGTCCAGCGTGCGCCGAGGCCCAGGATCGCGAAACCGGGCAGCGCCAGGCTGTTGGCGTCATCGGCGAACCGCCGCCCCATGGCCGAGACATCACCGTCGAGCGTGATGCCGGTGCCGGGCAGGGCCGCGCTGGCCGACAGGCTGGCCATCATGCGCGGTACGCGGCGGGGAATGCGTCCGCTCAGATCGGTGACGACGGGTATCCCGTCGGCCAGGCTGGTCAGCCGATAGGATTGCAGCCGGGGATCCTGGATCGTCACCGTACCGCGTAGCGTCACGCCCTGCACCGGGGCGGCGCGGGTACCGAGTTCCAGCCCGATCGTCCGGGCCGCCGCGGCATTCGTCCCGACCCGAACCGCCCCCGTCACGGGATCGAGCGACAGATCGGGCAGGGCGATATTCGGAAAACGGCTGGCGAACAGCGTCGCGTCGAAGCCGAGCCTGTCCTGCCTCCAGATCAGTCCGAGTTCCCCCTGTTCGATGGTCATCGCCCGAGCCGGATCGCCGCCGCCGACGCGGAACACGCCCGGATCGGGCAATCGCATCGCGCGCGTCATGCGGGCGAACACCCCGGTTGCCGAATTTGCCCGCCAATGGAGCGCGACCGTGGCGGCGGTGCGCGCGATGCGTTCGCGGCGGTCGTCCCATTGGCCCGATCCGATGGCGATGCGATCGTCGGCCAGCGTGGCGGGATCGCCGCCATCGCGTGTCGTCGCGCGCTCGACGACAGCCGACAGCCGGGCCCGCTCGTGGCGAAGGCCCCAGTCGATCCGCCAACGCTCGGCAATCTGCCATTCGTCGGCGGCATAGAGTGCGATCATGTGCTGGCGGCCAGTCATCGCTTCATAGGTCGATCCGGTGTTCAGCAAGCCATCGTCGGTCAGCCGCCCGAGCGCTCGGCCATCACCATCCAGCGCGGTCAGGTCCAGCCGCCGCCCCTGTTCGCGCGCTTCGAGCAGGGCCCGCGCCACCGCCCGCCGAAAGTCCCAGCGATAGCCCACGGCATAGAGCCCCAGGGTCAGGTCATGACGGCCCGCCGCCTCCAGCCGCCGGGCATAGGAAATATCGGCCAGCCCTTCGGCCAGTCGGGTATCCGCCGCGACCGGGTTGAGCGCGACGACCAGGTCGTTGTCGGGCAGCGGAGTAAAGGCCGTCCCGTCGCTCGCATGGGTCAGGGTGACGCTGGCCGTGCCGGGAAAGGCGGCGGCGAGACGCGGGGCGGCCTCGGCCAAGGCCTGCGCGGCGGGGATCGCATTGCCGGAGGAGGACAGCGCATAACGCTCGGTCCGCGATGCCCGGATATGGGCGCGCACGCTGAGGATGCCGTCCGCGACCGGCTGGGTCAGCGACAGCGACGGCACGACCATCCGGTTGCGATTATTGCGCCCGAACGGACGGTCACCCAGGGTCGCGAAACGCAGATCGGACAGCTCGGGCCCGAAAAAGCTGCCGCGTCGGGGATCGAAGCCGGGCAGGGGACGGATCTGTCCCTGCACGATCCGCATCGGAAAGGACGAGATATTGAGCGTATCGTCGGCGAGGGTATGGATCGCCAGACTCAGCGTGCCGCCACCGCCCAGGTCGTGGTCGAGCCGGGCCCGCATCTGCCCGCCGCCCAGCGTCGCGGCGATCCGCCGCACCGTCGGATCGCTGGCGATCATGCCGCCCGCGATCATGCGCCAGCCCGGCGCGATGGGTGCGGTGGCATAGCCCTCCCACCGCGCCAGTCCGTAGTCGCTGGCCGTCACCCGCACTGCGCCGCCCGGCCGGTCAACCGGTGCCCGCGTACGCAGGTTGAGGACCCCGCCCGGCGCATTGCTGGCAAAGATCGCCGACGGGCCGCCGCGGACATAATCGGCGCTCTCGATCATCAGGTCGGGGCGGACGAACTGGTCGATATCGGTCCAGGGCAAGGTGTCGTGCTGGACCGGCAGGCCGTCCACCTGAACCGCGATCCCCTGATATCCGTCGAGTGGAATGCCGCGCACCCGGATCGTGTTGGCGGCGGCACCAGCGGATGTGTCGACCCACAGGCCGGGCAACCCCGACAACAGCTCGGCCAGGCTCTGCGGCGGGCGCCGGGCCAGCGTGATCGCGTCGAGGTGCGAGGCGGAATAGCTGCGCTCCAGCTCGCCCTGGATGGTGGTGCCGCGACGGCCGGTAACGATGACGTCGGGCCCGATCACCGGGGCTGGTGGGGGAGGGGCAGCAGGGCGCGCCCTGACCGCCGGGATGGGGCGGTGCTGCGGTGTTTCGGCACGCACCACGATACCGCCCGCGATCTGGCGGCAGGACAATCCGGCGGGTCGACACCAGCGGGCAAGCGCCTGCGACAAACGCATCTGTCCGCGCAGCGCCGCCGCATCGCGACCCGCCAGATCGCCCGGCCGCGCGACCACGGCCTGGCCCGCCTGTCGCGCCAGGCGGTCGAGCCCCGACGCCACGGGACCGGCGGCAAGATCGACGGAGAGCAGGGGATCGGCTTGCGCGCCCGCCAGCACCAGCGCGAGCAGCGCCGTCATGACCACCCCCCTGGTGGACCCGAAATCATTCGCCCCCTGCCATCCCCGTCGCAACCACCGCGACCGCCTGTAGGCGGGCCGATACGCGGCAATTATGTAGGGCGCATGTCAGTGGCGCAGGGGGTCGCAGGGCAGGCTATTCCTCCCCTGTAAGCGGCAGGAAGAAAATCAATGTGGCCCGACCGTCAGATCTTCAGATGCGCGGTCCGGTCGCGCTTGGCGGCAAGGGCCTGGCGGACCTCGGCGACCGCGCGGGCTTCGCTCGCGATCAGCAGCCCTTCCAGTGCGGCGGTCAGGTGGCGCTGCATCGCGACCCGCGAGGCGACGGCGTCGCGCGTGCGCAACGCTTCCAGGATCGCGGCGTGATGCTCGACGATCGGCCGTACGTCGATTTCGAACACCTTGGCGTCGAGCAGCGCGCTCTCGGCCGAGCGTAGTCGCTGTTCCCACAGTCGGTCGATCGTCTCCAGGATCGCGCTGTTGCGCGTCGACCGGGCGATCAGCGTGTGAAAGGCCCGGTCCGCACGAAAGGCACCGCCGACGGTGTTGTTCTCTTCCTCGATCGCGTCGACCAGCGTCGCCAGTTCGTCCAGTTCCGCGTCGGTGATCTGGGTCGCGGCCAGCGCCGCCGCTTCGGGTTCGAACAGCAGCCGCGCCTCGGCCACTTCCATCGCCGACACGCCGAAATCGGGGGTTTCGCCCTGGCCCGGCAGCGCGACGACATGCGCGCCCGATCCGATGCGAACCTCGATAAACCCCTGGACCTCCAACGCGATCAGCGCTTCGCGAATGACGGGACGGCTGACCTCGAACCGGGTCGCCAGTTCGCGCTCGGCGGGCATGCGCGTGCCGACTGGATAGCGGCCGTCCTGAAGCTCGGCGATCAGCGTACGGGCGAGTTCCCGGTAGAGCCGGTCCTGGGTCGTATTGTTGTCCATCACCGCCCTTATAGGGGGCGCAACCGCGCGCTGGTCAAGCACTTGCATCGGATTGGTCGGGCGGGTTTTCGATCGGCTTTATCAGGGCGTGTTTTCGTCACGCGCCTCGACGACGTTCAGATCACGCGACGCCTTGCTCCGCCAGATAGCGGGCCAGCCGCTCGGGCGTTTGCGGGGGCACATGCAGGCCCAGCTTGCTGCGGCGATAGAGAATGTCCTCCGCCGTCCGCGCCCATTCGGCTCTTACCAGATAATCCACTTCGGCGGTGTGCAGGCCGCCGCCCAGATCCTCGCCCAGATCACCCGACGCCAGGATCCTGTCGACGCGCGTGCCATAGGCGCGGGCCAGACGCCGCAGGAGCGCGGGCGGCACCTGCCCATGGCGTACGGTCAGGTCGGCCAGGAAGCGGTCGAAGTTGGCGTCGGCAAAGTCCCCGCCGGGCAGCGTCGCACCCGCCGTCCAGGCCGGTCCCGCCGCAGGGAAGAAAGCGGCCAGTTCGCGCATCGCGTGTTCGGCCAGCTTGCGATACGTCGTGATCTTGCCGCCGAAGATGTTGAGCATCGGCGCCTGCGCCTCACCCTCCGCCCCGGTGTCGAGGTCGAGGACATAGTCGCGCGTCACTGCCGAGGCATTGGCGGCATGATCGTCGTAGAGTGGCCGGATACCGGCATAGCTCCAGACGACGTCCGACGGATCGACCTTGCGCATGAAATACCGGTTCGCGGTGTCTAGCAGATAGGTGGTTTCGGCCTGGCTGATCGACGCCTTGGCCGGGGCCTCGGTCCAGGGCTCGTCGGTGGTGCCGACCAGGGTGAAGCGGCCCTCATAGGGGATGGCGAAGACGATGCGCCGGTCGTCATTCTGGAGCATGAAGGCATGGTCGCCCTCGTAAAGCCGGGGCAGGACGATATGGCTGCCCTTGACCAGCCGCACGCCGCGATCGCGCCGGGTGCCGTGCGTCCGGCCGATGACGTCGGCGACCCAGGGTCCGGCGGCGTTGACCAGCGCGCGGGCCTGGACCTTGCGCGGCGTGCCACCCTCCGCAGCCACCGTCGCGGTCCAGCCCGCTCCCTCGCGGCGGGCGTCGATCAGCCGCGTTCGCGTCTCGATCCGCGCGCCCCGCTCCTGCGCGTCGAGCGCGTTCAGCGCGACCAGGCGGCTATCCTCGACCCAGCAATCCGAATAGACGAAAGCCTTGCCCTCTCGCGGCGAAAGCCCCGCGCCCAGCGGCGAACGCTCCAGCGCGACGGTGCGGGTGCCGGGCAATTTGTCTCGCCCACCCAGATGATCGTACAGGAACAGGCCCAGCCGAACCATCCAGGCGGGACGCGGCGACCGGGTCTGCGGCAGGACGAAGGACAGCGGCCAGATGATGTGCGGCGCCATGTTCAACAGCCGCTCACGCTCGATCAACGCCTCTCGCACCAGCCGGAACTCGCCATATTCCAGATAGCGCAGGCCGCCATGGATCAGCTTGGTCGACGCCGACGAAGTATGGCTGGCCAGATCGTCCTGCTCGACCAGCAGCACGGACAGGCCGCGCCCGGCGGCATCGCGCGCGATCCCTGCGCCGTTGATGCCGCCGCCGACGATCAGCAGGTCGACCCTATCCGTGCCATGGTCCGTCATGCGGCCTCGCCCTGGTTTCGAACACGGTCCCTGATATACCGATTACCGACAAAGCGACATGACCGACGTTCATCGGAAACCGTGTGACGTCGCAGAACGAAGGCTGAGAGAGGCGAGAAGGATGGCGTCGCACATTCTGGTGATCGATCAGGGGACCACCTCGACACGCAGCATCGTCTTCGATGGGCACGCCCGCCGGGTCGCCATCGCCCAGGCCGAATGCGCGCAGCACTATCCCGCGCTCGGCTGGGTCGAACATGACCCGGAGGATATCTGGCGCGACGCGCTGGCCACCGCGCGCAAGGCGATCGGCGAAAGCCGCGTCGTCCCGGCCGAGATCGCCGCGATCGGCATCACCAACCAGCGTGAGACGGTCGTCGTCTGGGACCGCGCCACCGGCGAGCCGATCCACCGCGCGATCGTGTGGCAGGACCGACGCGGCACCAGGCTGTGCCAGACGCTAAAGGCCGATGGTGCCAAGGATCTGGTGCGGGAGCGGACCGGCCTGTTGATCGACCCCTATTTCTCCGCGACCAAGCTCGCCTGGCTGCTCGACCATGTCGAGGGTGCGCGGGGGCGCGCCGAGCGGGGTGAACTGGCGTTCGGGACGATCGACAGCTTCCTGCTCTGGCGACTGACCGGCGGCGCGGTGCATGCCACCGACATCACCAATGCCAGCCGCACCATGTTGTTCGATATCCATCGCGGCATTTGGGACGAGGAACTGTGCCGGTTGCTGCGCGTGCCGATGGCGATGCTGCCGGAGGTGCACGACAATGCCCATGTCTTCGGCACGACCGTGCCCGATCTGCTGGGGGCGGCGATCCCGATCGCGGGGATGGCGGGCGACCAGCAAGCGGCGTTGTTCGGCCAGGCCTGTTTCCGGCACGGCATGGCCAAGTCGACCTATGGCACCGGCTGCTTCATGCTGCTCAACACCGGCGAGACGGCGGTCGTATCGAAGCATCGGTTGCTGACCACGCCCGCGTATCGCCTGAACGGCAAGACGACCTATGCGCTGGAGGGTTCGATCTTCGTGGCAGGCGCGGCGGTGAAGTGGCTGCGCGACGGGCTGGGCGTCATCACCCATGCCAGCCAGACGGACGACTTGGCGACGCAGGTGCCCGACAGTCATGGCGTCTATATGGTCCCCGCATTCGTCGGCATGGGCGCGCCCTATTGGGAGCCGGATGCGCGCGGCGCCATCCATGGCCTGACGCTGGGGGCGAGCGCGGCGCATCTGGCGCGTGCGGCGCTGGAGGCGGTCGCCTATCAGACGATGGACCTGGCTCAGGCGATGAAGGCCGATGCTGGCGAGGGGCCCGCGATCCTGCGTGTCGATGGCGGCATGGCGGCCAATGACTGGCTGTGCCGCTTCCTTGCCAACATGATCCAGACGCCGGTCGAACGGCCCGCCGACCTGGAGACGACGGCGCGCGGCGCGGCGTTCCATGCCGGGCTGGCGACGGGCGTGTGGTCGGGCCTCGACGCGCTGGAACGGCTCTGGTCGCGTGAGGAATGTTTCGAGCCGTCGATGACCGATGAAGCGCGTGCCCCGTTGGTCGCCGGGTGGCGGGACGCGGTGGCGCGGACGCTCGCCAAGCCGGGCGCGGTCTAGGCGTAATAGGGGCGATGCCGGTCCCGGCGGTGACGCGCGGCATCGGCGCTGTCCGTGCAGGGAACTGCCTTTTTACGACCGTCAAACTCCTCCCCTGATAGTAGAGGAAAGGACCAGCTCGAACGTCGTAACCGCGACGGGCAACAGCGTCAGCTCGCCGCCATGCGCCTGGGCGATCCGGCGGGCCAGGGTCAGGCCGATGCCCGAACCTTCCGGCTTGGTGGTGTGGAAGGGGCGGAAGATCCGGGCCCGTTCGGGCGCGGCGACACCCCGTCCGCTGTCCGACACCCGCACGATCAGCCGGTCCGCTTCCGCCGTCACGGCGAGCGTCACCGCCGGGGCGACCGTCCCGACCAGCGCCGCCTCGGCTGCATTGTGGAGGAGCGCCCAGAGCGCCTGCGTCATCTGATCCCGGTCGCACCAGCCAGCAGTCCCATCGGGCATTTCGATCGACAGCGCTACTTGGTCGCCGAAACGTTCGGCGAACAGGCGCGACAGATCGTCGACCATCTCGCCCATATCCACGGCCGTTCGCACCGGGTCGGGCAGCCGGGCGAGCATCCGATAGGCGCGAGTGAAACGTTCCAGCCCCTCGATCCGCCGGGCCAGCGTGGCGAGGATCGCGGGCAGGCGGGCATCGCCGCGTTCCGCCGCCACCTGTGCGCTGTCAGCCAGCGACACGATCGGCGAGAGGCCGTTGAGCAGTTCGTGGCCCAGAATGTCGATCATCTCGTTATCGGCATGAACCTCGGCAGCGCGGCGTTCCGCCTCGACATCGACCAGCATGACCAGCGCCTGGCCGCCGCCCGCGACCCGCTCGATCCGCCAGCTTCTCCCCTCATGCCGCAGCCGGGTCTCGCGCGGGTCGACCAGTGCGGGCGGCGTCGGGCTCAGCCGGTCGTCGGTGGCAAACAATGTCCGTCCGGCCCGGTTGAGCGCCCGTGCGGCGGTGCCGTCCATCCGCAGCAGCGGCAGGGGTATCTGGTCGAACAGGGCCGAAAGCGGCGGCCCTTCGACGGGCCGCGCCGCTTCTTCCCGGCCTTGTCCGGCCGTCAGGCCGCGCAGGGTTGCCCAGCAGCCCGCAACCACCAGCCAGGCGGCACACAGCACCAGTCCGGCGATACTTGCCAACATGCCCCCTTGCCAGGCCAGCACCAGCAGCGCGCCGATCCCGGTCAGCGCGGTCCCGGAAACGGCGGCGGCGGCGACCCGGCGGGTCGCAGGGTCAAAGGCCATGGCGCGCCATCCGCCGATACAGCGCACCACGGCTGAGCCCCAGTGCCTGTGCGGCCTGGGTGACGTTGTGGTGGTGCTCTGCCAGCGCGGCCTCGATCATGCCGCGCTCGCTCTGGTCCAGGTCGAAGCTGGCGCGGCCCGGTGCCGCGTTTTGCAGGATGGCGGCGGTCGGCACGGCTGGGGCGAGCAACGCGGCGTCGATCACACCGTCCTCGCCCAGCAGCAGCGCGCGTTCGATCGCGGCGGCCAGCCCGCGTATCTCGTCGGGCCAGATCGCATCGGCGAACAGCGCCTCGGCGGCGGGCGTGAAGCGGGGCAGGGGGCGGCCATGCCGCTGGGCCGCGAGCCGGGCAAAATGCCTTGCGAGCAGCGGCACGTCCCGGCGGCGGGCGGCCAGCGGCGGGGCGGCGATCTCGACCGTGGCGATCCGCCGGGCCAGCGCCGGGGCGATCGCGCGTGCATCGTCGGCGATGGCGATGAAGCGACCCGGGCGCAACCGGTCGAGCAACCGCGCCTGGGTCATCTCGTCCAGTCGGTCGGGATGACGCAACAGCCAGGTGGTGCCCGCGCCGCCCTGATCCAGTCGGTCCCAGGCTTGCGGGTCGCGCAGATCGATCCGCATCATCGGCGTCTCCGCCCCCGCCCCCGCCGCCGCCGAAGCCGCGTGGACGGCGGCGGCGATCAGGCTGCGCCCGGCACCCGAAGGACCCGTCACGACGACGCCCGCCATGGTGGGGCCGATCCGGCGGACCACCATGCGCACCTGCTCGATCGCGTCGCTGTCGCCGAGCAGTCGGGCGGGCTCCGTCATGCTATTCCCCATGACAGGGGTCGCGAAGATATCGGGTTTGGCCGGGCGGCGGCGGGCGGCCAGTTCGATCTTGGCGATCAGCTCGGCATTGCGCCATGGCTTCATCACGAAGTCGCGCGCGCCCGCCTGCATCGCGGTGACCGCCAGCCGGATACCGCTATGCGCGGTGATGACGACGATGCACGCACCCGGATCGTCGGCCAGCAACCGGTCGAGCACGACCAGTCCCTCCGCCCCGTCGGTGCGCCCGGCGGTATAGTTCAGGTCGAGCAGGATCGCGTCGTATCGCCGGGTCGCCAGCATGGAAAAGCCGTCCTCCGGCCCCTGCGCCACGTCCAGCCTGTGCCCGGCCAGGTCGATGGCCAGGACGAGCGATTCGGCGATGCGCGGATTGTCGTCGATCAGCAGGATCGCCAGCGGGCTTGACCGGTCGTCCGACCGTCCATTTCCGGACGGTGCGTCCGGACGTGAACGGTCGGATTGGGCCGCGTTGCTGGAAAAGGGCGTATTCATGGGGGTTTAGGTTTTCCCGCCGTCTTGGGTGACACTCCACCCATGATGACCGAACAACCCGTACACGCAAGCGCTTCGCCGGGGGCAGGCCCCGGGGCAGGAATGGACCGCAGGATCGCGCGCAAGTCGACGCCGTGGTGGCGCCGTCGCCCGGTCGTGATCGCCGCCTTGCTGGCGATCGCCGCCGTCGCGATCTGGCGCATCCTGCCTGCCGCCGGATCGACCGACATCGCGGCCGCCAATGTCGAGACGGGCGAGGTCACGCGCGCGGCGTTCGACGATTATCTGCCGGTCCGCGCCACCGTCACGCCGCGTGTCACCACGCTGGTCGGCGTGTTGTCGGGCGGACAGGTCGAGCGGCTGCTGGTCCAGGACGGCGAGATGGTCGCCGAGGGGCAGCCGCTCGCCACGCTGGCCAACCCGCAGCTGAAGCTCGACGTGCTGACCCGCGAGGCGCAGATCGCCAGCCAGCTGGGCGGCGTCGCCAGCGAAGGACTGGGGATCGAGCGCAACTCGCTCGACCGCGCAGGCCAGGTGGCGCAGGCGGAGTATGACCTGATCAAGGCGCGCCGCGACCTGGGCATCCGTCGCCAGCTGCACGACCAGGGCTTCCTGTCGGATGCGGGCGTCCGCAGTTTCGAGGAAGAGGCCGCCTATCAGGAAAAGCGCTTGGCCCAACTGAAGTCGGGCCGCGCCACCGAGGTGCGGATCACCGCGACCCAGGCGGCGCGGCTGGCCGATACGCAGACGCGACTGGCGGGCAACATGGCGGCAGTGCGGGCAGGCCTGGAGGGCCTGACCATCCGCGCGCCGTCGGGCGGGCGTCTGACCAACTTCGTCATCCAGCCTGGCCAGACGCTGAAGCCCGGCGATCCGGCGGGGCAGGTGGACAGCGAGGGTTCGTGGAAGCTCGTGGCGCAGGTCGACGAATATTATCTCGGCCGCGTGGCGCCGGGGCAGACCGCGACCACAACGGACGGCGCCAAGCTGACCGTGTCGAAGGTCCTGCCCGCGGTGAAGGATGGCCGCTTCCAGGTCGAGCTGACCTTTGTCCGTGCGCCCGCCGGGCTCAATCGCGGGCAGACGATCGACATCCGTATCACCCTGGGCGCCGCGAGCCGCGCGGTGGTGGCGCCGGTCGGCGGCTGGCTGGAGGCGGGCGGTAGTTCGGCCTTCGTCCTCGACCCCGATGGCGCCCATGCCCGCCGCCGCCAGGTCCGCATCGGCCGCCGCAATCCCGAACAGGTCGAGATCCTGTCCGGCCTCAATCCCGGCGAACGCATCGTCATCAGCAACACATCGTCCGTGAAGGGCGATATCCTGAACATCCGATAAGGGGGAGCATCCATGATCCGACTGGAAAATATTCAACGCCGCTACGTCTCCGACGAGGTCGAGACGACCGCGCTGCACGACATCGACCTGCATGTCGCGGAGGGCGAGTTCCTGGCCATCATGGGCCCGTCGGGCTGCGGCAAGTCGACTTTGCTCAACACGCTGGGCACGGTCGATCGGCCGACGGGGGGACGCTATCTGTTCGGCGACCGCGACCTGGCGGCGCTCGACGAAAAGGCGCTGGCCCGGTTCCGCGCCGACACGCTGGGCTTCGTGTTCCAGAGCTTCAACCTGATCGACGAGCTGACCATCGAGGAGAATGTCGCGCTGGGCCTCGCCTATCGCAGCGATGCGGGCGCCAAGGAAGGGGGGCGCCGCGGCCGGGTGGCGGCGGCGATGGACCGGGTCGGCATCGCCCACCGCGCGCGCCACTTTCCCCACCAGCTGTCGGGTGGCCAGCAACAGCGCGCCGCCATCGCCCGCGCCATCGTCGGCGATCCCAAGCTGATCCTGGCGGACGAGCCGACCGGCAACCTCGACACCGCCAATGGCGAGCAGGTGATGAACATCCTGACCGGTCTGAACGACGCGGGCGCCACGATCATCATGGTCACCCACTCGCCCAGCCATGCTGACCTCGCCAAGCGCCGAATCGACATGCTCGACGGCCGTATCGTCGCCAGCGCCATGCGCGCGATCTGAAAAGGACATTTCCATGATGAAGATGATCTCCACCATAGCCCTTTTGTCGATCGCCGCCGCGGCGCCCGCACAGGATGCCGCACCGGGCAATGCCCCGACCTCGCGTGGTTTCGCCATGCATGGCTTCGACCGGATCGAACTGAGCGGCTGCGACATCGTCACCGTCGCGATCGGGTCCGGCTATGCCGTGACGGCGCAGGGGCGGGCGGCGAATATCGACAATCTGCGGATCGATATGACCGGCTCCACCTTGCGCATCCGCCGCCGGAACGACAGCTGCAACGGCCATGACCGGCGGGTGGCGATCGCCGTGACCCTGCCGTCGCTCAAGGCGGTGGACGTCAGCGGCGCGGTGGGAATGAACCTGCCCGCACTCGATGCCCGCGCCTTTGCAATCGACGCCAGCGGGGCGAGCGTGCTTCGGCTTGCGGGTCTGCGTAGCGCAGCGGCCAGCTTCGACCTGTCCGGCGCCAGCCGGGCGACCATTGGCAATCTGCAGGCCGACCGGGTGAGCATCGGCTCTTCGGGGGCCAGCAACCTGCGTGTCGAGGGTACGGCACGGGAACTTACCATCGACGCCAGTGGCGTCGGCGAGGTGGATGCGCGCAACCTGTCCGCGCCCGCCGTGACGATCGGGGCCAGCGGCACCGCCAAGGTCCACGCGGGCAACGCGCAAACGGCGCAGGTCAGCGCGAGCGGCATGGCCAACGTCACGGTCGAGGGCAATCCGCACTGCACCGTGTCCAAGAGCGGGCTCGCCCGCATCGCCTGCGGTCGATGACCGCGTGATCGGGGGGACGCAACCATGAACCGCTTCGCGCTACTGTCGCTCTATCGCTCGCTTGTGCGCCACAAGCTGTTCGCCGCGCTCAACATCGGGGGGCTGGCGGTGGGCATCGCCGTCTTCCTCGTGCTGGGCCTCTATGTCCGGTTCGAGACCAGCTATGAGAAGTGGCTGCCGGATCATCAGAATGTCTACATCGTTCAGACCAACTGGACATTGCCGGAAAGCCCAGCGAACGGGGCCTATCCCTATACGATGGGCGGCCTGCTCGATCAGCTGCGCGAAGACTTTCCGGGGACCGTCGGCACGCGCATTCGTGGCGGCGAGAAGTGGGGCACGGTGTTGCGTGACGGACGGGCGACGCCGGAAGATGTCGCTCAGGTCGATGCAAACTTTTTTCGGGTCATGCCGCTGCCCATGGTGCGCGGCGATGCGATGACCGCGCTTGCGCAACCGGGGAACGCGGTCATCGACGAGGCGACGGCGCGGAAATATTTCGGCGACCGCAACCCGATCGGCCAGCCGCTGACGATCGCGACCGATAATCCGGTCAACTACCGCGTCACGGGCGTTTTCAAGACGCTGCCGACGAACACGGACTTCAAGCTGTCGATCCTGATACCGCTGCCGCGCACGCCACCGTCCCAAAATTGGTTCCATTGGGGCAGCACGTCGCTCCAGACCCTCCTACGCTTCGACAACCCTGCCGCCGCTCGGGCCTTTGCGGGCAAGCTGACGGCGTTCGTGGATCGACGCGGTACGGAGTTGGCGGCCCCCGGCGAGAAACCCTCCGCGGTGCAGCAACTCCGATTGCTGCCGTTGACTCGCCTGCATCTCGAGCCGGAGGGCCAGGATAGCGAAAGCCGGAAGACGACGGTCGTGACGCTCGGGCTGGTCGGACTGCTCACGCTGATGATCGCGATCGTCAATTACGTGAACCTGGCAACCGCCCGTGCAGGGCTGCGCGCCCGTGAAGTCGCGATGCGCAAGGTGCTGGGCGCTAACCGTATCGCGCTGATCCGTCAGTTTCTGGGCGAAGCGATCCTGACCGTGGCGGTCGCCTGCATGGGCGGTCTGATCGTCGCCGAGCTTGGCTTGCCGCTCGTCAATGCTGCGGGTGGTCTGTCGTTGACCATTCCCTATATGGTGGTCGTCCCGGGGCTAGCGCTGTTGACGGTCGTTGTCGGTATCGTTGCCGGTGCTTATCCGGCCATGCTCCTATCGCGCTTCCCAGCCGCCGCCGTCCTCGCCTCTGCACGCTCGCCGGGCGGCGGGCGTACGGGTACGCGGGTGCGCGAGGCGTTGGTCGTCGTTCAGTTCGGCCTGGCCATCGCCTTCATGATCGGCACCGCCGTGCTGCTCGCGCAGACGCGGTATATCCGGCATACCGATCTGGGGTTTCAGCGCGAAGGCTTGCTGGTAGTCCGTTCGATGACCGACTCGCTGGTCGAACCGTCGCGCAAGCCTGCGCTCCTGTCGGCATTACGAAACCTGCCCAATGTTCGCGACGTTACCTTCTCGAACGCAGCGGTAGGCGGCAGCGGCGAAAGCAACAGCGATAATGTGCCGCTGCCGGGCGTTGCCGGCACCGGGCCGTCGCTCGCCTGGGTCATCGTCGGTCCGCGCTTTTTCGAGACCCATGGCGCGCGCCTCGTCGCGGGGCGCTTGTTCGACGATGCGCATGGTGGCGACGATGCGTTCAAGCAGGACAAGGCCAAGGGCCTCAACATTGTTGTCAATCGCCGCGCTCTTTCCAGTCTGCGTTTCCGCTCGCCGCAGGAGGCGATCGGCAAGACCGTAGGTGGTGATCGGCCGCGTACGATCATCGGCGTCGTCGACGATCTACGCTTCGACTCCCCCCGTACCCCGCGAGCACCGACCTACTATGTTTATTATCCGCAGATCGAGAAGGTCGGCACGACCGTCGTGACGATCCGTTTCTCAGGCGATCCTCGCGTCATGAACGCGGCTGTCCGAAACCTGTGGCAGCGCATGGCACCGACCGTCCCGTATAGTGGCGAGACCGCCGACACCCGGCTGGCCGAATTCTATCAGGCCGACGATCGCGCCACCCGCCTGTTCGGCATTGGTGCCGGCCTGGCCGTCCTGATCGGGTGCGTCGGGCTGTGGGGCTTGGCATCCTTCAACACGCAGCGGCGCGTGAAGGAAATCGGCATTCGCAAGACGCTGGGCGCCTCGGCCACCGATATCGTCAGGCTGCTGGTCGGGCAGTTCCTGCGGCCGGTGCTGATCGCCAATCTGGTCGCTTGGCCGCTCGCCTTCGTCGCGATGCAGACGTGGCTGGCGGGGTTCGAGGATCGGATAACCCTGTCGCCGCTCTATTTCGCGGCGGCGACGGCGCTGGCGCTGACCATCGCGGTGCTGACTGTGCTGGGCCAGTCGCTCAAGGCCAGCCGGGCCGCCCCCGCCTGGGCGCTGCGTCATGATTAAGCGGGCGGGGTGGTTACTCCTGGGGGCGGCGCTTGTCGTGGCCGCCCCCGCCTCGGCGGAAACTCTGCGCGAGGCGATCGCGGCGGCGTGGGAGGACAATCCCGAACTCGCCGCCGCCCGTGCCAGGCAGGATGCCCTGGCCGAGACGCCTAACCAGGCGCGCGCCGCCGGGCGGCTGACGGCCGGGGCGACCGGTACGGCGGGCTATGACCGGTTGGGTTCCGACAATACCGGCGTGCGCACGGGGGCGAGTTCGGTGCTGGGCGGGGTGACGGCGACGTTGCCGATCTGGACTGGCGGGCGCGTCGCGTCGGCGGTGCGCGCGACGGGGGGCGATGTCGCCGCCGGGGGCGAGGCCTTGCGCGATATCGAGGCCGATGTGCTGGAGCGCGTGGTCGGTGCCTATGCCGATTTGCTCTATACGCAGCAGGCGGTCGAGGTCGCGCGGGTCGGCATCGCGCGGCTCGACAGCCAGGTGGCGGAGGCGAAGTCGCGTTACGGCCTGGGCCAGGCGACGAAGACCGACGTGGCCCAGTTGGAGGCACAGCGGGCCAGCGTCGTCTCCAACCTGGTCGATGCCGAAGGTGCCGTTGCGGCGGCGGCGGCCGCTTACCGGGCGATCGTCGGGCGCGAGGCGGGCGCACTGGAGCCGACGATCGCCGCCCCCACCGCCTTGCCGCGCACGCTCGCCGATGCGCGCGAGGCGGCGGAGGCGGGCCATCCGCTGCTGCTGGCCCAGCGGCGGCGGGTGGAGGCGGCCGTCGCGCGGATCGACCAGGCGCGGGCCGAGCGGGCGCCCGCCATCGATCTGGGCGGCGGCTATGGGCGCGGCGTGCAATGGGCAGGTGGCGGCGCGAACGGTTTCGACAGCGCGGCCAATGCCGGCCTGTCGCTGCGTGTCCCGCTGCTTACCGGCGGGCTGGTCGCATCGCGCGTGCGGCAGGCCGAGGCGAATGCACGGGCCGAGCGGTTCACGGTGGATGCGGCGGCGCGCGGTGTGGTGCGGGCGGCCGATACCGCCTGGGCCTCGCTTATCGCCGCCCAAGGCCGGTTCAAGGCGAGCTCGGAGGGGCTGCGCGCCGCCGACCTGGCGCTGAAGGGCGTGCGCGCGGAATATGGCTTCGGCCTGCGCTCGACGATCGACATATTGGTCGCCGACCAAAGCTATCGCGCGGCGCAGCTGGCAGTGGCGCGGGCGCAGGTCGATGTCTTGATCGCCCAGGCTGCGCTGTTACGCGCGACGGGGCGGATGGGGCCGGGGGCGTTCGATTGATTGGGCGCGCGATGGCGGGAGTTGACCTCGGTGATGCATCTTTTCCCTCCCACCTGCGGGACGGGAGCGCGAGAAGAAAATCCGGACCTCTCAACGACACCTTTCCCCTCCCGCAAGCGGGAGGGGTTGGGGGAGGGCAGGGTGTCTCACCGAGAACAACCCCACCAAAGAAATTACCCTGCCGCCCGGTCCCCTTCCGCCGGACCTGAAACCGCCATCGACAAGGTACGGCGAAGCAGCGAGGGCGAGCAGGGCTTGCCGCATACCGCGGCCCCCGGATAGCGCGATTGCAGCGCCTGTTCGTCGGCATGGCCCGAATGGAAGATCAGCGGGACGCCCGCCTCGCGCAGACGCTCCGCCGCGGGGAACACCTCTCCGTCGCGCAGGCGCACGTCCAGGATCGCGCAGGCCAGTTCGGGCTTGGCGCTGTCGAGATGCGCCAGCACCTCCTCGACGCTGACATAGGGGCCATCGACCTGATAGCCGCCATCCTCGATGATCGACTGCAAATCCAATGCGACGAAGAATTCGTCCTCGACCAGCAAAATCGTCTTAGTCATGGGACAAAATGCTCTCCGGCAAAGATAGGCTGAGCAGGAAACGCCCTTCGACGCATTTCCGCTCCAGTTCCGCACCCAGTTGGCGTGATGATGTCTGGACGAGCAGCGTGCCGAAGCCCTGGCCCGCCTCCGTATCCGGTAAAGTCCCGCCGCTTTCGACCCAGTCGAGCCGCACCTTGCCCCCGGCCAGCGTCCAGTTCACCGACAGCGTACCGGACGGCTGCGCCAGCGCGCCATATTTGACCGAATTCGTCGCCCATTCGTGCAGGATCAGCGCAAGCGGCGACAGGCACCGTCGGTCGACCAGCAACGAGGGACCGTCCATCGCGATCGCCGACTGGCCCTGATATGGGGCGATCGTGGCCTGGACGAGCGAGCCCAGCTCGATCGCCTGCTGCTCGCCCGCGGGCGAGGCCAGCGAGTGCGCGCGGCCCAGCGTCGCAATCCGCTCGCGCACGTCGTCGGCCATCACGGTCACGTCGTCATGCGAACGCGCCGCTGCCGAGACGATGCCGGAGATGATCGCGAACAGGTTCTTCACCCGGTGGTTCATCTCGCGCAGCATCAGTTCGCGCGTCTCGGCGATGGCATATTCCGCGGTGACGTCGATCGACACGCCGACCATGCGATGCGGCGCGGTCGTGGTGACGACCCGGCCGGATCCCTTGATCCAGCGTTCCTTGCCGCCCAGGTCCAGGCGGAAGGTCATCTCGAAATCGCCCCGGCCCGCCATGGCCTCGGCCAGCGCCAGTTCGACGCCCGGCCGCTCCTCCGGCAGGATGCGGTCGAACACCTGGGCAACGCGTCCCGCATCCTCCTGATCGGCAAAGCCGAACAGCTGGCGACCGGTTTCGTCGAGGATGATCTCGCCGGTGCCCGCGCGATATTCCCAGACGCCGATGCCGCCTGCCTTGATCGCCAGGTCCAGGCGTTCGCGTTCGGCGGCCAGTTCGCGCTCCAGGCTGAGCGCATCGGTGATATCGGTCAGGACCAGCGTCGCGCCGTCGATGCCGTCACCTTGCGTGCGATAGGGCAGGATGCGCAGCGACAAGGTGCGTTCGCCGTCGCGCGTCATCACCCGCTGCTGCGTGGCGGGGCCGCCCGCCGCGACATCGGCCGCACCGCCCAGATAATCGGTATTGGACAGCCGGGTCGACACGTCGGCCAGCAATCGCCCCCTGTCGCTGGGCTGCAGCGGGAAGATCGACCGTGCCGCCTCGGTATAGCTGCGGATGCGCAGATTGCGGTCGAGCACGACGACGGCAAGATCGGTCGATTCGAAGAAATTGCGCAGGTCGGCATTGGCGATGGTCAGCTGGTCGACCTTGGTCTTCAGCTCGTCGTTGACCGTCGACAGTTCCTCGTTCGTCGATTGAAGCTCCTCGTTCATCGACATCATTTCTTCGTTGGAGCTTTTCAGCTCCTCGTTCGCCGTCTCCAGCTCCTCGACGGTCGAGCGCAGCCGGTGGCGGGTCAGCCGGAGTTCGTCCTCCAGCGCCTCGATATGATCTTCGCCCGGCTCCAGGTCGGCCAGATCGCTCGCCTCGACCGGGCTGAACGGCGCGCTGTCGCGGAACAGGAACAGCAGCGAGCCGTCGGCCATCGGGTCGCACACGACCTCGACCTTCTGGATGCCGAATTCGGTGGTCACCGATACGTCGCGCGCCGCGATCCGCTTGCGCGCGTCGCGGGCCTGGCGAAGCATCGGGCCAAACACCTCGCGCAGGCCGGGCCGGGCCAGCGTGACCGCGCTCGACCCGCCGGCGCGGGTCACGGGGAAGTTGAAGTACCGGCTCAGCTTGCCGAACGCCGCCAGGATGCCGCCGTCCTGGTCCACCACCATGCTGGGCGGGGCATAGCGATCGACGATCCGGCGCATCGCCGGGACCTCGTCGCCGGTGGGGACCGCGCCGTCACGCTCGCCCCGCTCGCCACGTCGGCGCAGCGTCGGGCTCGCGCGACCGGGCAGGTCGATGGGGTAGGAGGGCGATCCCGGCGTCCGCTCGAACAGGCGGGCATGGCCGTCGATCGCAGGAAAGAGATGATCGAACCGCCCGACGCTTTCCGACGGGCCCAGGAACAAATAGCCGCCGGGGCGCAGCGCATAGTGGAGCAGCGGCAGGACCGACTGCTGCAACCGGTCGTCGAAATAGATCAGCAGGTTGCGGCACGACACCAGGTCGATCCGCGAAAAGGGCGGATCCTTGACCAGGCTGTGGTTGGAAAAGCGGATCATGTCGCGGATCTGGGCCGAGATGGTGAACCGCTCGGCATGCGGTATGGTATAGCGTTCGCGCAGCGCCGCCGGAATGTCGGCCAGTGCCGAGGCCGGATAGCTGCCGTCGCGCGCGATCTGCAGCATCTGTTCGTCGATATCGGTCGCGAAGATCTGCACCGCCAGCGGCTGCCCGCTTTCGCGCGCCGCCTCCGCGAACAGCATGGCGATGCTGTACGCTTCCTCGCCGCTGGAGCAGCCGGGAATCCAGATACGGATATCCTCGTCCGGGTCGCGGGCACGGGTCAGCGGCAGGATCGCCTTGGTCCGAAGCGTCTCGAACAGCTCGGTGTCGCGGAAGAAGCGCGTGACGTTGATCAGCAGGTCGCGGAACAGCGCCTCGCATTCGTCGGCGTCGCTCTTGATCCGGGCCAGATAGGCCGCACCGGTGTCGATACCCAGCACATGCATCCGCCGTTCGACCCGGCGGACCAGCGTGGTGCGCTTATAGCCCGAAAAGTCATGGCCGACCGCGTTGCGCAGGACGCGGCAAAGGTCGTCGATGTGATCTGCGACGACCTCCGCCTCCTGCTCCTTCGGATCACCCGCCCGGCGCGAAAAGAAGGTGTGGAGACAGTCGAGAATCTCGCTGGGCGGCTTGACGAAATCGACGAGGCCCGTGCCGACCGCCGACAACGGCATGCCGTCATAGCGCGCCGTCTCGGGCTTCTGGACGACGCCGACGCCGCCATTTTCCTTGATCGCGCGCAGGCCCGTCGTGCCGTCCGCCCCAGTGCCCGACAGGATGACGCAGGCGGCGTTCGCCTGCTGGTCGCTGGCCAGCGACAGGAAGAAATCGTCGATCGGACGGCGCAGGCCGCGCGGCTGGATGAAGTCGGTCAGCTCCAGCACGCCGCCGCGAATGGCCAGGCCCCGGCCGGGGGGAATGATATAGACGCGGTCGGCCTCGATCCGTTCCGACCCCTCGCACTGGCGGACCTCCAAATTGGTATGGCGGTCCAGCAACTGGGCGAGCATCGATTCGTGATTGGGGTCCAGATGCTGGACCACCACAAAGGCCATGCCGGTCGGCGCGCGCGCGGGCGTCAGCATTTCGCGCAACGCTTCCAGCCCACCGGCCGAGGCGCCGATGCCGACGGCGGGCACCGATGCGCCGCCGCCATCCACTATCGTATCGGCCTGGGGCAGGTTCGTTTCGGCGCTCACGGAAAGGCCGCTCTGTCGAGGTCCGACAGGGTCAGCTTTGCCTGGGCGATGGTGGCGGCGGTGTTGGCGATGGCTGTCAGCGATCCTTCGAGCACCATGCCGCTTTCGGCCAGGATCGGGGTCAGCTTGCCCAGCGTGCGGCCGAGCTCGGCGTCATACGCGGTCAACCGCTCGGGCTGCGACCGGCTGACGTCGAATTGTGATGCGAAGATATAGGGCATGTCGCCGCCCAGCATACGCAGTTTCGACATGTACAGCAGGTTGACGAAGGGCGAGCCGTCCTTCCGGAAGTTGATGAGCATGGTGCGCACGTTGAGCTGCCGGTCGTTGGCCAGGAATTCCCGAATGCGATCGCGCGCTTCGACATTGTCGGCGTCGCGTTGCAGCATCCGACAGTTATGCCCGACCATATCTTCGCTAGTGTAACCGGTAAGCTGACGGAAACCATGATTGATGAAGATCAGGGGATTGTCACCCCGTGCATCGGCCAGTGCCAACGCGATCGGGGACTGGTCCAGATAGGTGGCCAGATGGCCCGGAATTTCATTGTGGTTCACGAAAAAGCTGGCTCCTCGACGCGCATTCGCATGGCGTCATCGCCGCTGCAAGAGCCGCGATCCATGATGTCCCCCGAGATCATGAAGGTGGCAAACCGATCAGTATGACGCAATGTTCCCATTCCGCACCTTCGGTCGCCATCCTCACCGCAGGCCGGTGACGATGGGCGAGGGGGCGGGCACCGGCTTGGCGCCCAGCCATGCCTGGCGGAACCGGGTCTGATCGGGGGTCAGCGGCTGGCCCAGGCGCTCGTTCGTCACGATTTCCATCGTCGGATCGGCGATGAAGATCAGCGTGCCACGACGCTCACCCCCGCGCTGTCGATAGACGATGGGCAGGCGGTCGCCCGGTGCATGGCTTGCAAGCAGCGCGGTCCAGGCCTCGGGCGTGGTCAGGCTGCGCCCGTCGACGCTGACGATCTGGTCCCCCTTGTCGAGCCCCGCCTCATAAAGCGGCGATCCCGGCGTCGTCGGCCGGGCCAGCGTCAGGCCGGTATCGCCCGCGACCGGTGCGGCCCCCGCCCACGCGGCACCGGGGTGGGCAGCGCGCAGGGTCAGCCCGGCCTGCGCGAGCAGCGGTGCGAAGTCGGGCAGGCCGCTGGCGGTGACGCTGCGCGCGAAGAAACGGTCGGCAAAGCCCTGGTCTCCGGTCACTTGCGCCAAAGCGGTGCGCAGGTCGTCGGGGCGATAGGGCCGCTCGGGTCGCCCATGATTGCGCCACAGCTGGCGCATGTAATCGTCGAGCGAAAGCTGCGGGAAGCGCTGGCGTAATTCCAGGTCGAGCGCGAGTGCGATGACCGCGCCGTACGGATAATAGGAGGTGAAGATGTTGGGGTTCGTCGGGTCGATCGACTGCGCCGCGTCGACGAAGGGCGCGCGCAGGCTCATCTCCTGCGGTCCGCCATAATGGCGGGCCGGCGTGTTGATCAGGCCGTTCAGCGTCCCCGACAGCTGCGCGACATAGTCGTCGAGCGGCATCTCGCCCGCACGAACGACCGCCAGCGGCCCATAATATTGGGTGAAACCCTCCGCCAGCCACAGCGAGGGCGTGGCGTTGGCGCGGGTGAAGTCGAACGGCTCCAGCTCGGCAGGCCGGATGCGCTCGACATTCCAGCTGTGGAAGAATTCGTGGCTCAGCGTCTGGATCTGCGAGAAATTCGCAGCGGCCAGCGAGCGTGCCTGACTGATGACGGTGGAGTTGCGATGCTCCATGCCGTCGCCGCTGATCTGCGGCATGTAATCGGCCAGGAAGGTGTAGGTGCCGTGGTCATAGGCGGGCGTCTCGCCGAAGATGGCGATCTGCTGCGCCACCACCTTCTGCGCCATCGCGGCGAAGCGATCGAGATCGGCGGCGCTGCCGTCATGATGGACGGTCAGGCGGATGCCGTAGGACTTCGGCCCGCTGGTCACCGTCCAGCTGCGCGCGTCCCAGGCGGACAGCTCGACCGGGCTGTCCATGAAATATTGCAGGTCGCGCGCGGTGAAGACGTCCGCCTCGGCGGTCGGCGCAAGCTGGGTCGCGATCTTCCAGCCCGGCGCGGGGTGGAAACGCACCCGCACCGGCCGCGCGTCCTGGCCCACCGCCCATAGGAACGTTGCCGGGATATTTAGCCGCGCATGGGTGGGGTCGATCTGCGCATAGGTGCCGTCACCCCGATCGCCGAACAAGGTGTAGCGGATGGTCACGATGCCCTGATGCGCGGGCACCGTCCAGCCATAGGGGTCGGTGCGCTGGACCGGCAGCGGACGGCCGGCGCCGTCAACGGCGGACACCGAATAGACGTTCTTGGCGAACTCGTGCAGCGCATAACGGCCGGGCGACGAGCGTGCCATCTGGAAACGGACCGGACCGGTGGGCAGGTCGCGATAGGTCACGCTGACCTGTGCCTCATGATGCTCTGCGCGGGGGAAAGCGATGTCGTACTCGACCGCCGAGGGTGTCGCGTCGCGGGGCGTGCGTGCCGTCGTGCGGGGCGCGGACAAGGTGCCTTGCGCCAGCACGGGCTGCATCGCCGTGCCAGCCATCGCCAACGCCGTCATCATCGCCAGAACCCGCATTCCCGATCCCTTCACGCCCATCGATAGGCGGACTTAGGCATGGAGCAACGGCATGGTCCACCGCTTTTCGTGTCGGTCGCTGGCGATGGGGAGGGCGCGCGCGAATCACGAGCTGGCACATTGCAGCAGCCGGTCCCGGCTGGCGTGAGGTGGCCTATGGCCCTGATATGTCCAGAAAATCTGGAGGCGCGACCGGGAATCGAACCCGGGTGCAAGGATTTGCAGTCCTCTGCGTCACCACTCCGCCATCGCGCCTCGATGTGTGGGAGGCGGGCATTTCTGCGGTTTTCATCGTGGTGTCAACAGGCAGTGCGCAGTCGGTTTGAAAAAGTACCCGGAATTTCCGCGTCAGGCTTGCCGCCCGGCATTTCGGCGGATGACGTTCGGCAAAAGCAATCGGCGGCTGATTACATACTCCTATCGACACTTGACATATTGCGCCTCCATCCTGGTGTAAGTCGCAGCGATGGGGTCGGCATGGCTCATGGTCTGATCATGTTCCCATCGCTGCCCCTTCGTGCGTTCCCCACACGATAACTGCGCCCGATTAACAGTCGAGTGCTCGTTGGCGCTACCTGTCGTCCACGCCGCTTGGCGTCGGGGGCTGGCCGCGATAGAAGCGGCGGGAACCAATTTAGTGTATTGCGCAACTAAAACGGTTGTGCGACAGGGATGGGCCATGATGACGACCAGCAATGACTCCTCGAATTTCGACGCAATGCGCCACGCCATGGTGGTCAGCCAGCTGCGTACGACCGCGGTCAACGACCAGCGCGTCGTCGCCGCGATGGCGCGGGTGCCGCGCGAAGTCTTCACGCCCGAGGCACTGCGCGCCGTGGCGTACCGGGACGGCACGCTGGACCTGGGCCATGGCCGTGCGATCAACCTGCCGATGGCGACCGGCCGCCTGCTGACCGAGGCTTATCTGGAGGCGGGTGACCGTGTCCTGCTGATCGGTGCGGCCACCGGCTACACCGCCGCGCTGCTGGTCGACATCGTCGCCAGTGTCGTCGCGGTCGAGGAGCAGGCCGAATTCGCCGCCGCCGCCCGCACCGCGCTGTCGGGCGAGGGCAAGATCGAAGTGGTCGAGGCACCGCTGAACGCGGGTCATCCCGCCGGTGCGCCCTATGACGTGCTGATCATCGACGGCGCGGTCGAGGAACTGCCCGCCGCCCTGATCGAGCAGGTCAAGGTCGGCGGCCGCATCGTGACCGGTCTGGTTGAGAACGGCGTCACCCGTCTGGCGAGCGGTCGCCGGACCGAGGGCGGCCACGGCGTGCGCGCCTTTGCCGATGCCGAATGCGCCATCCTGCCGGGCTTTGCCCGTCCTCGCGCCTTTCAATTCTGAGGGACCATGCGCCTGCACCTGACTTCTGGCCTGACTTCCGGCGTCGCGATCGGCGCGGCCCTTCTGCTCGCCGGCACGGCTTCGGCCGAAACGCTGCGAGAAGCCATGGTGCGGGCGTACCAGTCCAATCCGACGATCACCGGTCAGCGCGCCGCCCAGCGCGCGACCGACGAGAATGTCCCGATCGCGCGTTCCAACGGGCTGCCGTCGTTGCAGTCCACCGGCCAGATCATCGATAATATCGTCGTGGCGAACAACAACTTCCTCAACCCGGAACGCGTCGGCACGGGCCAGGTGCAGTTGTCGGTGCCGCTCTATCAGGGCGGGGCGGTCAAGAATGCGGTGCGCGCCGCCGAGACGCGGGTCGATGCGGGCCGCGCGCAGCTGCGCGGGGTGGAGGCCAATCTCTTCACCAACGTCGTCGCCGCCTATATGAACGTCATCCGTGACGAGGCGATCGTCAATCTCAATACGCGCAACGTCAACGTGCTGGACACGAACCTGCGCGCCTCGCGCGATCGGTTCCAGGTCGGCGACCTGACCCGGACCGACGTCGCCCAGTCCGAGGCGCGTCTGGCCCAGGCGCGCGCGCAGCTTCAGTCGGCGCAGGCCAATCTGATCTCCAGCCGCGAGAACTACATCAACATCGTCGGCATTGCGCCTGTGGGCCTGGAGCAGCCGCCCGCGCTGCCGACGCTGCCCGCCTCGCCCAATGCGGCGGTGGGCGTCGCGCTGGACCAGAATCCGCAGCTGATCGCCGCGCGCCGCTCGGCGGACGCGACCCGCTATGACATCAACGTCGCGCGCGCCAACCGGCTGCCCCGCCTGGCGGCGGTGTCGAGCGGCAATTATTTCAATTATCTGGGGTCGCTGAACGTCCCCAACGTGCCCGCATCGGGTGTCAACGCGACGGTCGGCGTGCAGGTTTCGATGCCGCTGTTCCAGGGCGGTCGTCCGGCGGCGCAGGTGCGTCAGGCGGAGGCCTTGCGTGGCCAGGCGCTCGAGAACGCCACCGCGACCGAGCGACAGGTGGTGGCGCAGGTCCGCTCCGCCTATGCCGTGTGGCAATCCTCGCAGGAGGTGATCCTGTCGGCCGAATCAGCGGTGCGCGCCAATTCGCTGTCGCTGGAGGGTGTGCGGGCCGAGAACAGCGTCGGCACCCGCACCGTGCTCGACATCCTGAACGCCGAGCAGGAACTGCTGAACAGCCAGGTGACGCTGGTGACCGCCCGGCGCGACGCATATGTCGCGGGCTTCGCGCTGATCGCGGCGATGGGCAATGCCGAGGCGCGCGACCTGGGGCTGGACGGCGGTTCGCTCTATGATCCGGTCGCCAACTACAAGCGCGTTCGCAACAGGATCAGCGATTGGGGCGGCGATGGAGAGCCCGCGCCGGTCGCCAGCACCACCGCCGGAACCCCGGCCCAGACGGCGGCGATCACCCGTCCGCTCGACGCCGATGTGAACGCTCCTGTTGACAGGAGCCCCGCATTAACCACAGGTGCAACGGCACCAAGTCGGCAATAAGGCCGACGGGGGCCTTGGGGGGCTTCAATGGGGATTGCGGTCATGGGTGAGATCAGCGCCGAGCCGTCGATGGAGGAAATTCTCTCCTCGATCAAAAGGATCATTGCCGAAGAGGGCGAGGTGCCCGCGCGGCAGCGTCGCCAGCCGCGTCCGGTGCCGTCGCCGGTGATGGACGACGATTCGGCCGAGGTGCTGGAACTCAGCGATCCGATGCCGCTGCGCATGAAGGTCGAGGCTGCCGCCGCGCGTGCCGCCGAATCGGCGATGCGTGCCGTGGTCGATCCCGTGCCTGCGCCGGCACCCGAGCCGGTGGCGCATGTCGCCCGGCCCGCGCCCACTCCCGCACCGGCCCCCGCCGCGCCGCCCGCTCCGTCGTTCGACCATGCCGCCATGGGCGATGACGACGAGGCCGAGGAGGCGATCGTGTCCCCGCGTGCGGCCGAGGCCAGCCGTGGTTCCCTGGAGGCGCTCAGCCGTATGATGGTCAAGCCCGAACCCACCAGCGACGGCACTCTCGAAGGGCTGGTGCGCGACATGCTCCGCCCCATGCTGCGCGACTGGCTCGACACCCATCTGCCCGAGATGGTCGAGGCAATGGTCGCGCGTGAGATCGCCCGGATCACCCGCGAAGGTCGCTAATCTGTCCGCCGGCTTTTCCACCCGCATCGCGATGCGATGCGGAACCGGCGGCACGCGTCCGGGTTCGTTGACCATGAACCCGACACCTGAGACGCCCGATCTGCCGAAATCGACGCGTTCGCACGTGTCGTCGCCTCCGATCGCCGATGCGCGTCAGCCGCATTCGGGTCAGTCGGACATATTTTTCGCGGCCGTAAAGACGACGCGGATGCCGATGATCGTGACCGATCCCCGGCAACCCGACAATCCAATCGTCTTCTGCAACGAAGCCTTCAGCTTCATGACCGGCTATTCCGAGGAGGAAATCCTCGGCACCAATTGCCGTTTTCTCCAGGGCCCCGAAACCGATCGCGACGTGGTGGCGCAGGTGCGGGCGGCGATCGCGCGACGCGACGAGATCGCGGTCGAACTGCTCAACTATCGCAAGAATGGCTCGACCTTCTGGAACGCGCTGTTCGTCTCGCCGGTCTATGACGATGCGGGCGAGCTCGTCTATTTCTTCAGCAGCCAGCTCGACATTTCGCGCCGCCGCGAGGCCGAGGATGCGCTGCACGAGGCGCAGAAGATGGAGGCGGTCGGCAAGCTGACCGGCGGCATCGCTCATGATTTCAACAATCTGCTCCAGGTCATCATCGGCTATGCCGATATCCTTGAGGCGCGGGTCGACCAGGCCGACCGAAGCGGACGCCGCGCGGTCGAGGCGATCGGCGCGGCGGCGGCCCGCGGTGCCACGCTGACCCAGCAGTTGCTCGCCTTTGCGCGCAAGCAGGAACTGCGCGACCGGTTGCTCAACTTCAACCAGCTGATCGAGGATTTCCGCCCGATCCTGAACCGTACGGCGGGCGACGGTATCGCGCTTCGCCAGCGGCTGGAGGAGAATCTCTGGAACTGCCGGATCGACCCGGTCCAGGCCGAGATGGCATTGCTCAACATCGTCACCAATGCGCGCGAGGCGCTGGCCCGCGACGGGCGGCAGGGTGAGATCACATTGTCCACCCGCAACATGATCCACAACGCCGACAGTGCCGAGGGGCCCGCCAGTCTGGAGCCCGGTGAATATGTCGTCGTGCGCGTGGCCGACAACGGCCCCGGCATCGATCCGCAAATTGCCGACAAGGTCTTCGACCCCTTTTTCACGACGAAGGAAATGGGGAAGGGGGCGGGCTTGGGCCTCGCCATGGTCTATGGCTTCATGCGCCAGTCGGGTGGATTGGCGGCGGTCGAGCAGGACGTCGATGGGGCGGCCATCGCGCTGTACTTCCCCCGCGCCGCAGGCGTCACCGAGCGCCGCAGTGCCCCGGTTCTCCCTGCACGCAGCGGCGGGGTCGAGCGGGTGCTGATGGTCGAGGATCAGGACGATGTCGGCGATCTGGGCAAATCGATGCTCGAGGACCTGGGCTATGATGTCGTCCTGACGCGCAGCGCGCGCGAGGCGCTCGACTGTCTGGCCAAGGACAGCGATTTCGCGCTGCTCTTCACCGATATCCTGATGCCCGGCGGCATGAACGGCGTTGCCCTGGCGCAGGTCGTGCGGCGCGACTATCCGAATTTGTCGGTGTTGCTGACCACCGGCTTTGCCGACGAGGCGATCGACGAGGGCGCGCGCTCGTACGAGTTGATCCGCAAGCCCTATCGCCGCGCCGATCTGAACGAACGCATTCGCGCGGTGCTCGATCGGCCCGGGGCCCGCACCTGATAGCATCTGGCGTCCGGCGACGCGGGTGATTAAGGCAGCGGCATGACTGAGCTGCCCAAGACGTTCGACCCCGCCGCAATCGAAGCCCGCTGGTATGGCCATTGGGAGGGAAAGGGCCTGTTCCGCCCCGACCGCCCGAATGCCGAACCCTGGACGATCGTCAACCCGCCGCCCAACGTCACCGGCAACCTGCATATCGGCCATGCGCTGGACAACACGTTGCAGGACATCCTGGTCCGCCATGCCCGCCTGAAGGGCAAGGATGCGCTGTGGGTGGTCGGCACCGACCATGCGGGCATCGCGACCCAGATGGTCGTCGAGCGCCAGATAAACGCGAAGGGGCAGAAGCGCACCGACTTCACCCGCGACCAGTTCCTGGAAAAGGTCTGGACGTGGAAGGCGGAGAGCGGCGGCCAGATCACCGGCCAGTTGCGCCGCCTGGGCTGCTCGATGGACTGGGCGAACGAGCGGTTCACCATGGACGAGGGTTTCAGCAAGGCGGTGCTGAAGGTCTTTGTCGACCTGTACGCCCAAGGCCTGCTCTACCGCGACAAGCGGCTGGTCAACTGGGACGCCGGGCTGGGCACCGCGATCAGCGACCTGGAGGTCGAGACGCGTGAAGTGAAGGGCAACTTCTGGCGCCTGCGCTATCCGCTGGCAGACGAATCGGGCTTCATCGAGGTCGCGACGACCCGGCCCGAGACGATGCTCGCCGACATGGCGGTTGCGGTCCATCCGGACGACGCGCGCTACACCGCGCTGATCGGCAAGCAGGTGCGGCTGCCCATCACCGGCCGACTGATCCCGATCGTCGCCGACGAACATGCCGATCCCGAACTGGGTTCGGGCGCGGTCAAGATCACGCCCGGCCACGACTTCAACGATTTCGAGGTCGGCCGCCGCGCGGGCATCGAAGCGCGCGACATGCTCAACATGCTCGATGCCAAGGCGTGCATCGTTCAGACCGCCGACGGGCTGATCCCCGACGCGTTCCTCGGCCTGTCGAGCGCCGACGCGCGCAAGGCGGTGGTCGCGCGGCTGAAGGACGAGGGCGTGCTGATCCCGCATGTCGACAAGGACGGCGAAGAACACGACGCCGAGCCGCGCACGATCCAGACGCCGTTCGGCGATCGCTCCGGCGTGGTGATCGAGCCCTGGCTGACCGACCAATGGTATGTCGACGCCAAGACGCTGGCCCAGCCTGCGATTCAGGCAGTGCGCTCGGGCGACATCAAGATCGTGCCGCAGGCATGGGAGAAGACCTTCTTCAACTGGATGGAAAACATCCAGCCCTGGTGCGTCAGCCGCCAGCTCTGGTGGGGCCACCAGATCCCGGCGTGGTTCGCCGAGGATGGTCGCGTGTTCGTCGCCGAAAGCGAGGAGGAAGCACAGGCGCAAGCGGGCGAGGGCGTCACCCTGACCCGCGACCCGGACGTGCTCGATACGTGGTTCTCCTCCGCGCTTTGGCCCTTCGCGACGCTCGGTTGGCCCGACAATGGCGACAAGACGCTGGCGGGGCGCTACCCCAATGACGTGCTCATTTCCGGCTTCGACATCCTGTTCTTCTGGGATGCGCGGATGATGATGCAGGGCATACACTTCATGGAAGATGTGCCCTTCAAGACATTGTATCTCCACGGTCTTGTCCGCGCCGCCGATGGCTCGAAAATGTCGAAGTCAAAGGGTAATACGGTCGATCCGCTGGGTCTGATCGACCAGTATGGCGCCGACGCGCTGCGCTTCTTCATGGCCGCGATGGAGAGCCAGGGCCGCGACATCAAGATGGATGAACGCCGTGTCGAGGGCTATCGCAACTTCGCGACCAAGCTCTGGAACGCGGCGCGCTTCGCCCAGGCGAACGGCATCGGCGCATCCGCGACGCTGGAAGCTCCGAACGCGACCCTCGCGGTCAACAAGTGGATCATCGCCGAGACGGTGAAGACGGTGCAGGCGGTCGACCTGGCGCTGGCCGACTACCGTTTCGACGGCGCGGCGAACGCGATCTACCAGTTCGTCTGGAGCCGTTTCTGCGACTGGTATCTCGAACTGATCAAGCCGGTCCTCCAGGGCGGCGAAGCGGGTGGCGAAGAGACGCGCGCGGTCGCTGGCTGGGTGCTCGACCAGATACTGGTCCTGCTCCACCCGTTCATGCCCTTCATCACCGAGGAACTGTGGCACGCGATGGGTGCGCGCGATCATGACCTGATCGTGGCGCACTGGCCGATGGCCGACGCCCGTGCGCTCGACCCGGAGGCGGAGCGTGAGATCGACTGGCTGATCCGTCTGGTCAGCGAAATCCGCGCCGCGCGCACCGAGCTCAACGTGCCGCCGGGCGCGCGCCTGCCGATGTATGTGCGCGAAGCCCATGTCGACACCCAGGAACGGCTGGTGCGTCAGGCCGCGGCACTCGCGCGTCTCGCTCGGGTCGAGGCCGCCGTCGGTGAAGCCGCGGGCGGTGCCGCGCAGGTTGTGGTGGACGAAGCGACCTTCGTCCTCCCGCTGGAAGGCGTGATCGACCTCGACGCCGAACGTCAGCGCCTGACCAAGGCGATTGCGGCGGTCGAGAAGGAGCGCGACGCGCTGGGCGGGCGGCTGGGCAATGCCAGCTTCGTCGAACGTGCCAAGCCGGAAGCGGTGGAAAAGGCCCGCGCCGACCATGCCGACAAGATGGCCGAAGCCGCGCGCCTTCACGCCGCACTCGGCCGCTTGGGCTGACCCCCAGTTCCTCCTCATCGCAAGATGGGGAGGGGGACCGCGGCCGTAGGCCGTGGTGGAGGGGCGAGGGGCGTATGCCCCTCCACCATCGCTTCGCGATGGTCCCCCTCCCCAAGCCGAGCTTGGGGAGGAATAGAGGCTACATCTATTCCCCCAAGCGCTTGAGCCGTCGTATCCTGGGCTCGCGCTGCAATTTCGCCTCGCGCCGAATCACCTGGCGCAGTTCATCGCGCTTCTCATGGATCGACGCGATCACCGGCCCCATCGCGACGCCCAGATCGACCAGTACCGCCTCCGACAGTTGCAGCGAGCTCTCCAGCGTCTCGGGCACCGCCTCGCTGACACCAGCCCGGTACAGCTCCGTCGCATGGGCCATGTCGCGGGCGCGCGCGATGATCGGCAGGTCCGGCGCTGCGTCGCGGATGCGGCGCGCCAATCTTACGGTCAGCACCGGATCATCCATCGTCAGAATCAGCGCTCGTGCGGCGGGCAGGTTCAGCCGGTCGACCAGTTCGGCCCGCGAAACGTCACCAAACAGGACCGGATAGCCCGCCCGCCGCGCCTCGCTGACCGAATCGATATCGGCCTCGACCGCGACATAGCGCTGGCCATGGATGGTCAGCATGTCGGCGATCATCTTGCCGACGCGGCCAAAGCCGATCACCACGGTGCGTCCGGTGTCGCCATCCGCCTCGGGCTCGGGCGGCAGGTCGCCGGATTTCGCCTCGATCCGGCGCGACATGACCCGGCCTGCCTTGGCGAGCAGCGGCGTGATGGTCAGGCCGATCGCCGTCACCGTCTGCCAGAAGCTGGCGGTCGAGGGCAGGATCAGTTGCGCCTGCGCCGCCGTTCCGAGGACGATCAGCGTCGTTTCGGACGGGCTGCCCATCAACAGGCCCGTTTCCGCCGCTACCCCGCGGCGGGCATGGGCGACACGCAGCAGCAGATAGGTAACGATCGCCTTCACCGCGACCACGCCGACCACCGCCAGCAACAGCATGTCCCAGTTCTTGGCGATCAGACGCAGGTCCAGGCTCATGCCTACGGTGATCAGGAACACGCCGAGCGCGAGGCCCTTGAAGGGTGCGGTCATCACCTCGACCTCCGAATGATATTCGGTTTCGGCGATCAGCAGTCCGGCGAGCAGCGCGCCGACGATCGGCGACAGCCCGGCGGCGGTGGTCGCGACGCTGGCGACGATGACCACCAGCAGCGAGGCGGCAAGGAACAGCTCGGGGCTCTTGGTGCGGGCGGCCTGGGCGAACAGGCGGGGCAGGACGAACTTGCCGCCCAGATACATGACGACCACGGTCAGGCCGCCGCGCAGGGCCACACCCGCTATGCCAACCCAGCCCTCGTCGCTGGCGGTTGGTGCCATGGCGCCTAGTGCGAAGATGATCGGGACCAGCGCGAGGTCCTCGAACAACAGCATCGCGAACGCCCCGCGTCCGACCGGACTGGTCGTGCCGACGAGCGGCAGCACCAGCGCGGTCGAGGACAGGGTCAATGCAAGGCCCAGTCCGATCGCGCCTGCCCAGCCTTGGCCCAGCAAGTGAAGCGCGGTGCCGATCAATACCGCCGAGCCGATCAATTCCGCCGCGCCGGTGCCGAAGACCAGCCTGCGCATCGCCCAAAGCCTGCGAAAAGATAGCTCCAGGCCGATGGAAAACAGCAATAATATGATACCGAACTCGGCAAAGGGTTCGATTGATTCCGGGTTGGAGATGGTCAGGTAATAGAGCCAGGGTGCATGGGGCACGAGCGATCCCAGCCCCGCTGGCCCGACCAGAAGGCCGACCAGGATGAACCCGATCACCGGGCTGACCCGAAAGCGCGCAAAGGCCGGAATGACGATCCCCGCCGACCCGAGGATCACAAGGGCGTCGGAAAAGCCCTGATTGTCTAACCGAAGTGCCATGGCGACAGACTAGCCCGGCTTTGCCGCGCTTGTCAGGTCGTTAATCGGACGAAACGGATATGGGGCGATTCGTCCAATGGGGTGGGGCGCGGCGGCGGCGTTAGGGCGATGCGATGAAATCGTCTCGTCTCAGCATCGCGTTTGCGCTCTTGTCATGTGTCGTGCTCACCGCCTGTGGAGACGGCGACCGGGCCGAACGGTTGAAGGCGGCGGGCCCCAATCCCTCGCTTGATGCGCTCATGCGGGTGGCCGATGCAAATGCGGGCGCAAACACCTTCGGCCAATGCCTGGCATGTCACACCATCGGCAAGGGGGAACTCGACCGGGCGGGGCCCAACCTGCACGGCATCATGGGCAAGCCGGTCGCGGGCGGCAGTGCTCGCTATGGCTATACCGCGGCGCTGGACCGCGTCGGCGGGCGGTGGGACCGGGCGACGATGGACCGGTGGCTGACCTCGCCGCAACGCTTCGCACCGGGCACGAAGATGACGTTTCCCGGACTGGCCGACCCGCTCGCACGTGCGGACGTGATCGCCTATCTGGAGCGGGAAGGGCGGGAATAGCCGTCTCCGCCGATCGGTGAGGACGGGGTCTGCGTTTCAGCTAGGCAAAAGAAAAAGGGCCCGGAAGCAATGCCTCCGAGCCCTTTCCTCGCATCAGGCTGTAGAAATTACTGCCAGTTGCCCATTGCGGTTTCGAGGTTGACGCGGATCGCCTCGAAGAACTGCTCGGTGGTCATCCAGGGCTGGTCCGGGCCGATCAGGATCGCGAGATCCTTGGTCATCTGGCCGTTCTCGACGGTCTGGATGCAGACCTTTTCCAGCGTCTCGGCAAAGCGCACGACGTCGGGCGTGTTGTCGAACTTGCCGCGATACTTCAGGCCGCCGGTCCAGGCGAAGATCGACGCGATCGGGTTGGTCGAGGTCGCCTTGCCCTGCTGGTGCTGGCGATAGTGGCGGGTCACGGTGCCGTGCGCCGCTTCCGCCTCGATCGTCTTGCCGTCCGGGGTCATCAGGACCGAGGTCATCAGGCCCAGCGAGCCGAAGCCCTGCGCAACCGTGTCCGACTGCACGTCACCGTCATAGTTCTTGCAGGCCCAGACGAACTCGCCATGCCACTTCAACGCCGAGGCGACCATGTCGTCGATCAGGCGGTGCTGATACTCGATGCCCGCCGCCTTGAACTGGTCGGCGAATTCCGCGTCGAACACTTCCTGGAAGATGTCCTTGAAGCGACCATCATAGGCCTTCAGGATGGTGTTCTTGGTCGACAGATAGACCGGCCAGCCGCGGTTCAGGCCATAGTTCATCGAGGCGCGTGCGAAGTCGCGGATCGAATCGTCGAGATTGTACATGCCCATGGCGACGCCCGCCGCGGGGAAGTTGAACACCTCCTCCTCGATCGACTCGCCATTCTCGCCTTCCCACTTCAGGGTCAGCTTGCCCTTGCCCGGCACCTTGAAGTCGGTCGCCTTATACTGGTCGCCGAATGCATGGCGGCCGACGACGATCGGGTGGGTCCAGCCGGGGACGAGGCGGGGCACGTTCTTGATCACGATCGGCTCGCGGAACACCACGCCGCCCAGGATGTTGCGGATCGTGCCGTTGGGCGACTTCCACATCTTCTTCAGGCCGAATTCCTCGACGCGCTGCTCGTCGGGGGTGATGGTCGCGCACTTGATCGCGACGCCATACTTCTGGGTGGCGTGGGCGCTGTCTATCGTCACCTGGTCGCCGGTCGCGTCGCGATTCTCGACCGACAGGTCGTAATAGGCCAGCTCGATGTCGAGATACGGCTTGATCAGGCGTTCGCGAATCCATTCCCAGATGATCCGGGTCATTTCGTCGCCGTCGATCTCCACGACGGGGGTGTTCACCTTGATCTTCGCCATATGCGCATCCTTCAGATTAGGCAGGTTTGGCCTGCGTCTAGGGGAGGGGGCGCGGCGGATCAACCACCGCTTGGGCCGTGCCTGATGATCGCGAAAGGGCCGGGACGAACCGAAAAGATTGTGCGATGGCCGGTGGACAGGTAGACAGGTCCGATGCCTTCGCTTGAAAAGCCCCCCGTCGCGACCACCACCGTCAAGTGGCGCTTTCCCGCCGTCCATCCCGAAGGGCGCAAATATGTGCTGATCGGGGCGGGCCTGACCCTGCTCGCGACGCTTATCACCAAGGTGCTGTTCTGGCCGTTCGTCGGCCTGTGCATCTGGATCGCCGCCTTCTTCCGCGATCCCATCCGCACCACGCCGCAGGGTGACGACCTGATCGTCGCGCCCGCCGACGGCCTGGTCACCATGATCCAGCGCGTTCCGATCCCGCGCGAGCTGGTCGGCGAACTGGGCGATGCGCCGCTCGTCCGCGTGTCGATCTTCATGTCGGTGTTCGACGTGCACATCAATCGCACGCCGGTGGCAGGCGTCATCCGCCAGGTCGTCTATATCTCGGGCAAGTTCCTGAATGCCGATCTCGACAAGGCGTCGGACGAGAATGAGCGCCAGCATTTCGTGGTCGAGGGACGCGACGGTCGCAAGATCGGCTTCACCCAGATCGCAGGGCTCGTCGCGCGTCGCATCGTCGGTTTCGTGAAGCCCGGGGACATGGTCGCCGCCGGGCAGCGTGTCGGCCTGATCCGCTTCGGCAGCCGCGTCGATGTGTATCTGCCCGATGACGTCATGCCGCAGGTCTGCCTCGGCCAGCGTTCGGTTGCGGGCGAGACGGTGCTGGGTCGCGTCGGCGGCAAGCCGATGACCGGCATCGCGCAATAAGCCGCGATCCCATGGCCCTGTCCCCCCGTTTCGCGCGGCGTCGTGCCGATGGCGAGCCGCCCCGCGGTCTTCCCCTGCGCGCGATCGCGCCCAATGCGGTCACCGCATTGGCGCTCGTCTCCGGGCTGACGGGGGTAAAGTTCGCCATTGCCGGGTCCTGGGAAGCCGCCGTTACCATGATCATGGTCGCCGCGGTGCTCGATGGTCTGGACGGGCGCATCGCGCGGCTGCTGCGTGGCGAAAGCCGGTTCGGGGCGGAACTCGATTCGCTGTCGGACGCCATTTCGTTCGGTGTGGCGCCCGCATTGATCCTCTATCTCTGGTCGCTGGAAAACCTGCCGCGCATCGGGTGGATCTGCGCGGTGCTGCAAGCGGTCTTCTGCGCGATGCGGCTGGCACGGTTCAATTCGCAACTCGATGTCACCGATCAGCCGCGCAAGACCGCCGGGTTCTTTACCGGCGTTCCGGCTCCTGCGGGAGCGGGGCTTGCCATGCTGCCGCTGTATCTCTGGTTCTGGACGGGTGAGCAACTTTTCGCATCGCCCTATCTGGTCGCACCCTGGGTCGCCTTCGTCGCACTGCTGATGGTTTCGAGCGTCGCGACCCTGTCCTGGACCTCGTTCCGACTGCGCCGCCATGTGCGGTTCGAAGCGCTGGCGATCATCGTCGTCGTCGGCGTCGCCCTGATCTCCGCACCCTGGCATGCGCTGACCGCGCTATGCCTCGTCTATCTGGCGAGCATCCCGTTCACGATGCTCGCCTATGCCAGGCTCAAGCGGCCACGCGGCGCCGCGACAGCGGCGAAAGGGCTGGCGAGCCCGCCGCCCAACGCCTGACCGCGATACGCCGTTCGGCGACGACCAAGGTCGCCAGCGGCGTGAAGGCTGGTTCGACATGGCCCGTAGCCAGATGCAGGATTCGACGCCATTGCGGCGCGATCATCACCGCAATGGTCGCGATCGCCGCGACCAAGGCACCCGTGAAAACCAGAACACTGACCACGATCATCATGATGTCCGCCTCCTGCCTAACCATCTGGCCGGGCATATTAACCCGACCGTAACCATCCGATTTTCCATCCAGTTCCGTCATCAACATCGCGACAGCACGACCAATCGTACCAATTTCAGGATGTTGCGATGCCGTTATGCGACGATCAACCGGAATTCCTTGTTGTGATCTCTCTATGTTCCAATCATGTTCCGCCGTCAAGAGCGGCCGGAACAGATGTGAACATCATTGCCCGCTTGCACTGGGTCGCCGACTGGGCTAAGGGCGCGCCCCTCAACACCGCATGGGAAGCATCATATTCTGGTGCGCATGGGCTTTGCCCGCCGCGTCATCCGCTTCCCAGAGGACTAACCGGAAGGAATTACATTATGGCGGCACCTGTCGTCACCATGCAGCAGCTGGTCGAAACCGGCGCGCACTTCGGCCACCAGACCCACCGCTGGAACCCGAAGATGAAGCCCTACATCTTTGGCGACCGCAACGGCGTCCACATCCTCGACCTGTCGCAGACCGTGCCGCTGTTCGCGCGCGCTCTGGAATTCATCAGCTCGACCGTCGCTGGCGGTGGCAAGGTCCTGTTCGTCGGCACCAAGCGCCAGGCGCAGGAGCCCGTCGCCGACGCCGCGCGTCGTGCTGGCCAGCACTTCGTCAACCATCGCTGGCTAGGCGGCATGCTCACCAACTGGAAGACGATCTCGAACTCGATCAAGCGCCTCAAGACCCTCGAGGAGCAGCTGTCGGGCGACACGCATGGCCTGACCAAGAAGGAAGTGCTGAACCTGACCCGCGAGCGCGACAAGCTCGAGCTGTCGCTGGGCGGCATCCGCGACATGGGCGGCATCCCGGACGTCATGTTCGTGATCGACGCCAACAAGGAAGAGCTGGCGATCAAGGAAGCCAACACGCTGGGCATCCCCGTCGTCGCCATCCTCGACTCGAACGTCTCGCCCGACGGCATCGCCTTCCCGGTTCCGGCGAATGACGACGCCAGCCGCGCGATCCGTCTGTACTGCGAAGCCGTGGCGATCGCCGCGACCCGTGGTAACAACGAGCAGCAGCGCCGCAGCGGCACCGACTTCGGTGCGATGGCCGAGCCGCCCGTCGAGGAAGCGCTGACCGTCGCCCCGACCGAGGCCGGTGAGCAGGCCGTCGAGGCCGAGCGCCAGATCGACGCGTAATCGCGTGGAACATGCCCCGCGATGCGGGCGGGGCGATCATCGGCCGGGCGGGCACTGCCTCCGGCCGATGACATCGGCTTGACATGCAAGCCGTGCTAAGGGCCGCCTCCGATGGGGCGGCCCTACCCGCATCCCCCTTTTCAGACAGAGGATTGAGACAATGGCCGATATCACCGCAGCGATGGTCAAGGACCTGCGCGAAAAGAGCGGCGCGGGCATGATGGACTGCAAGAAGGCGCTCAACGAAGCCGCTGGCGACATGGACGCCGCGCTGGATTGGCTGCGCACGAAGGGCCTGGCGGCCGCGCAGAAGAAGTCGAGCCGTACCGCAGCCGAAGGCCTGGTCGGCGTCGCCACCAACGGCACCGTGGGCGCTGCCGTCGAAGTGAACTCGGAAACCGACTTCGTCGCCAAGAACGACCAGTTCCAGGCGTTCGTGAAGGACGTGACCGCGATCGCGCTGAAGACCAGCGATGACGTGGAAGCGCTGAAGGCGGAAGCGATGCCGCAGGGCGGCACCGTCGCCGAAGTGCTGACCAACAACGTCGCCACGATCGGTGAGAACCAGTCGCTGCGTCGCGCCAAGCGCCTCGAAGTGTCGAAGGGCGCGGTCGTGTCCTACGTCCACAACCAGCAGGCGCCGGGCCTGGGCAAGATCGGCGTGCTCGTCGCGCTGGAATCGGATGCCTCGGACGAGGTTCTGCAGAAGCTGGGTCGCGACCTGGCCATGCACGTCGCCGCCGCATTCCCGAAGGCGCTGAACGAGGCCGATCTGGACGAGGCCGAGATCGAGCGTGAGCGCGCGATCGCGACCGAAAAGGCCGCCGAATCGGGCAAGCCCGCCGACATCATCGCCAAGATGGTCGAAGGCGGCATCGCCAAGTACCGCAAGGAGCACGCGCTGGTCAGCCAGCTGTTCGTGATGGACGGCAAGACCAAGATCAGCGACGTGGTGGCCAAGGCTGCCAAGGACGCCGGTGCCGAGATCAAGCTGGTGGACTATGTCCGCTTCCAGCTGGGCGAGGGCATCGAGAAGGAAGCGTCGGACTTCGCCGCCGAAGTCGCTGCCGCTTCGGGCGTTCCGCAGAAGGCGTAATTCCGGCATCGTCCCGTGATGGGACGGTCAGGTGAAAGGGGAGCGGCTGCCGCAGGGTGGCCGCTCCTTTTTTGTTTCCGGTGCCTCCGGGGTGTGACCTGATTTCTCACCTTCGTCCGCCCCGAGCGATGCGGAAGGGTGAACGGGCGTAAAGTGGCCTGTCCGATCCTCCCCAAGCTGGGCTTGGGGAGGCGCGCGCGGCCGCAGGACATGGTCGAGGGGGCCCGCCTGGCCCCTCCGTCATGGCACGCGCGACGGTCCCTCTTTCCGAGCAAGCGCAGGAAAGAACGGCGTTTGATTGCGCCGCTTGTCCTGAGCAGCGATCGGACCGCCCGGGCCGCGTGGACTGGGAACCGTCCCACGAAAATCCCCGCGACCCACCGCTCCATGGTTGCCCGCCGCCCGGTCGCCGCCTAAGGTCCGCGCCACTTTCATGGCCAAGACACGAGAAACGATGACCACCCCGCCTTTCAAACGTATCCTTCTGAAACTGTCGGGTGAGGTCCTTATGGGGGAGGGTGGCCTGGCCATCTCGCCCGACATCACCGCGCGCGTGGCGCAGGAAATCGCCGATGTCCGTGCCCAGGGCTATGAGCTGTGCATCGTCGTCGGCGGCGGCAATATCTTCCGTGGACTGTCGGCGGCGGCCAAGGGGATCGAGCGGGCGACCGCCGACTATATGGGCATGCTGGCGACCGTCATGAACGCGCTGGCCGTCCAGAATGCCCTGGAGCAGATCGGCGTCGACACCCGCGTCCAGTCGGCGATTCCGATGTCGAGCGTGTGCGAGCCCTTTGTCCGACGCCGCGCGATGCGGCATCTGGAAAAGGGGCGCGTGGTGATCTTCGCCGCCGGTGTCGGTTCGCCCTTCTTCACCACCGACAGCGGTGCCGCGCTGCGCGCCGCCGAGATGAAGTGCGACGCGCTGTTCAAGGGCACGAGCGTCGACGGCGTGTACGATGCCGATCCCAAGAAGGTCGCGACCGCCACCCGCTACGACACGGTCAGCTATTCCACCGTCCTGTCCGACGACCTGAAGGTCATGGACGCCTCGGCCATTGCGCTGTGCCGCGACAACAATATCCCGATCGTCGTTTTCAACATCCGCGAACATGGCAATTTCGGTGCCGTGCTGTCGGGCCAGGGTGTGTCGACGATCGTCCAGAATACAGGAGCTTAAATCATGCCAGCCTATGACAAGTCCGACCTCGAGCGCCGCATGCAGGGCGCGGTCGAATCGCTGAAGCACGACCTGAACGGCCTGCGCACCGGTCGCGCGTCGACCGCGCTGCTCGATCCGGTGACGGTCGAGGTCTATGGCAGCCACATGCCGCTGAACCAAGTCGCGACCGTCTCTGCGCCGGAGCCGCGTATGTTGTCGGTCCAGGTGTGGGACAAGTCGAACGTCTCGTCGGTGGAAAAGGCGATCCGATCGGCGGGTCTGGGCCTGAACCCGATCAATGACGGCCAGACGCTGCGCCTGCCGATCCCCGACCTGACCGAGGAGCGCCGCAAGGAACTCGCCAAGCTGGCCAACAAATATGCCGAGGGCGCGCGCATCGCGGTGCGCAACGTGCGTCGCGACGGCATGGACAGCCTGAAGACCGACGAGAAGAAGGGCGTGTTCGGCGAGGACGAACGCAAGCGTCACGAGACCGAGGTCCAGAAGCTGACCGACGCCACCGTCGCCGAGCTGGATGCGGCAGCGGCGGCCAAGGAAAAGGAAATCCTGGGCAAGTGAGTCCTCCGGCCGCCTCGGCCCAGACGGCTCTGGGGTCGCTGGTGGCCGTGCCCGATACGGGTGCGGTCCCGCGTCACGTCGCGATCATCATGGACGGCAATGGCCGCTGGGCCAAACGCCGTCTGCTGCCCCGCTTCGCCGGTCACAAGGCCGGGGTGGATGCCGTGCGCCGTATCGCGCGCGCGGCACGGGCGCAGGGGATCGAGGCGCTGACGCTCTACGCCTTTTCCTCGGAAAACTGGCGGCGGCCCGAAACAGAGATCAGCGACCTGATGGGTCTGTTGCGCATCTTCCTGCGCAAGGACCTGGCCGAACTGGTGTCGGACAATGTCCGGCTGCGGGTAATCGGTGACTATCATCGTTTTCCGACCGATCTGGTCGCGATGATCGACGACGCGGTCGCGCGGACGTCGGCCAATACCGGCCCGATCCTGGCGATCGCGCTGAACTATGGCGCGCAGGCCGAGTTGGTCGAGGCCGCCAGGCGGTTGGCACTGAAGGTCGCGGGCGGCGAAATCGATGCGCATGCGATCACGCCCGAGGCGATCGAGGGCGAATTGCAGACGAACGGCCTGCCGCCGCTCGACCTGGTCATCCGCACGTCGGGTGAACAGCGCCTGTCGAATTTCCTGTTGTGGCAGGCGGCCTATGCCGAATTGCTATTCGTCGATACGCTCTGGCCCGATTTCGACGAAGCCGCGCTTGCCGATGCGGTGGCCGAGTTTGGCCGACGACACCGGCGTTTCGGCGGCCTGTGACCGATCCTGAAATCCCGCCGACCGGGACGCCCGATGCGGCCCCGGTCAAGAGCATGTCCAACCTGACCAAGCGGGTGCTGGCCAGCATCGTCATGATCGCGGTCGCCAGCCTGTGTCTGGCGCTGGGTGGCCTGGCATTCTGGTTGCTCGCGGTCGTCGTCGGGCTGTTCATGATGGCCGAATGGTCGGACCTGTTGAAGGTGGACCGTTCGCGCAAGCGGCTGGCGCAATTCGCGCTCTCGGTGCCGCTGGCGATCATGGCGCCCGGTCTTGCCGCCGGGCCCGGCTTTTTTGCACTGGGCCTGATCGCGGCGACATTCTTCTTCCTGACCATCGTGTCGCGCCGCCCGGAATTCGGCGTCGGTGCATTGTATGTCGGCCTGCCGGTCTTTTCGCTGCTGGCGATTCGCCTGCATGACGATGGCCTGGCCCTGTCACTCTGGGCGATGGCGCTGGTCTGGGCCTGTGACAGCGGCGCGTTCTTCGTCGGGCGCCAGTTCGGCGGCCCCAAGCTCGCGCCTTCGATCAGCCCGGCCAAGACGTGGTCGGGCCTGATCGGCGGGGTGGGGGCGGCGACGCTGCTCGCGCTCGTCATGCGCTGGGCGCATGGCCTGCCGCTGCATCTTGTGGTCGCCACGCCGTTCCTGGCGGTGCTAGCGCAAGGCGGCGACCTGTTTGAGAGCGCGCTGAAGCGGCGCGCGGGCGTCAAGGACAGCGGTAACGTGCTGCCTGGCCATGGCGGCGTGATGGACCGGCTGGACGGCATCGTACCCGTCGCGCCCATCGCCGCCCTTCTGATCCTGTTGCCGGACCTGTTCTGATGCGGAGCGTGACGATTTTGGGGGCGACCGGTTCGGTCGGCAGCTCGACGCTGGACCTGATCGAGCGGGAGCCCGAGCGCTACCGTATCCGTGCGCTGACCGCGAATTGCGACGTCGGCAAGCTGGCGGCGGCGGCCCGGCGGACTCGCGCCGAATGGGCGGTGGTGGCCGACGAAAGCTGCCTGCCCGCATTGCGCGAGGCGCTGGCCGGGACGGACACCCAGGTGGCGGGCGGTCGTGCCGCGATCATCGAGGCCGCCGCCATGCCCGCCGACTGGACGATGGGCGCGATCGTGGGTTGCGCCGGGCTGGAGCCTGCCATGGCCGCAATCGCCAATGGCGGCACGGTGGTGCTGGCCAACAAGGAGCCGCTCGTCTCGGCGGGCGAGGTGGTGCTGGCGGCAGCGGCGAAGGCGGGGGCGACGCTGCTTCCTGCCGATAGCGAGCACAACGCCATCTATCAGTGCTTCGATTTTCAGCGGCCCGAGCGGGTGCGCCGGATCGTCCTGACCGCCAGCGGCGGCCCGTTCCGCGAGTGGACGACCGAGGACATGCGCCGCGTCACCCCCGAACAGGCGGTGGCGCACCCCAACTGGTCGATGGGCGCGAAGATCTCGGTCGACTCCGCCACGATGATGAACAAGGGCCTCGAACTGATCGAGGCGGCGCGGCTGTTCCCCGTGCCAGCCGACCGGATCGAGATCGTGCTTCATCCGCAATCGGTGATCCATTCGGCCGTCGATTATATCGACGGGTCGATGCTGGCCCAGCTGGGGCCGTCCGATATGCGGGTGCCGATCGCGCATTGCCTGGCCTGGCCGGACCGTATGGCGACCCCGATGGCGCCGCTGGACCTGGTCGCGCTGGGGCGGATGGACTTTGCCGTGCCCGACCCGGTGCGCTTTCCCGCACTGCGGCTGGCGCGTGCGGCGCTGGAGGCAGGCGGTGCGGCTCCGGCCATCCTGAACGCCGCAAATGAAGTCGCCGTCGCGGCGTTTCTGGCGCGGCGTATCGGCTTCCTCGAAATTGCCGCAATCGTCGAGGATATTCTCCATCGCTACGACCCGGCCCCGCCGGAAACGCTCGACGCAGTGATCGCCGTCGATGCGCGCACGCGGGAACTGGCGGCCGAGCGTGTTGAGGATTGCATCGTTTGAGCCAAGCCCCCGGCCTGTTGTTGACCATCCTGGCCTTTGTTCTTGCCATCGGCCCGCTCGTGTTCGTGCACGAGATGGGGCATTACCTCGCCGGGCGGCTGTTCGGCGTGAAGGCCGATACTTTCGCGATCGGGTTCGGGCGCGAGATTTTCGGGTTCACCGACAAGCGCGATACACGGTGGAAGATCGGCTGGCTGCCGCTGGGCGGCTATGTGAAGTTCGCGGGCGACATGAACCCGGCCAGCCAGGCGGATGCCGCCTGGCTCTCGCTGCCGCCCGAGGAGCGCGCGCGGACGTTTCAGGCCAAGCCCGTGTGGCAGCGTGCGATCATCGTCGCGGCTGGCCCGGCGATCAATTTCGTCGCCGCCATCCTGATCCTGGCGGGCTTTGCTTATGCTTATGGCGAGATGGTGGTGCCGCCGGTCGTCGGACAGGTGGCACCGGGCAGCGCGGCCGCCGCGTCGAGCTTGCGCGCCGGGGACCGGGTGACGGCAATCGACGGCCGCGCCGTCACCGATTTCGCCGACATCGCCCGCTATGTGCAGATCCGCGCTGGCGAGCGGGTGACGATCGAAGCGACACGCGACGGCCGGGCGTTCACGACCGATGCCACCATCGGCACCGATGTACAGCGCGACCGGTTCGGCAACGAGTACCGGGTCGGCCGCCTAGGCCTGCGCGGTGCAGGCACGGTCGACATGCGGCCGGTCAGCCTGCTTCGCGCGCCCGTCGTGGCGGTGGAACGGACGGGCGAGATCGTCCGCATGATGGTCGAGACGCTGGGCCAGGTCATTACCGGGCGACGCTCCGCCAAGGAACTGGGCGGGCCGCTTTCGATCGCCAAGGTATCGGGCGAGCAGATCTCGCTGGGCCTCGACGCCTTCGTTTTCTTTATCGCGCTGGTGTCCATCAATCTAGGGTTCATCAACCTGTTGCCAGTGCCGATGCTGGATGGCGGTCATCTTTTCTTCTATGCGATCGAAGCGGTGCGACGACGCCCCCTGGAGCCGGCGGCTCAGGAGTGGGCGTTTCGTGGCGGTCTGGTCGCGATCCTGGCCCTGATGCTGTTCGTAACGTTCAACGATCTCGGCAATTTCGGGCTATGGAAAAATATCGCTGGCTTGATCGGGTGACGCCGATGGGGCAGGGCGCGAGGACGACAGGGGTCGGTTCGACTTTTCTGGGGTGGGTTTTGTGACAGCGATGACGGGTATGAAGACGGTGCGCGCAGGCGCCATGTTGCTGGCGGGCACGATGCTGTCGGGTGTTCCCGTCATGGCGCAGACCGCGCCGGGTACGGGGCCGGGCGCACCCGCGGCAGGCGCCGCGCCGGTTCAGGCGGTGGCGCCTGCGCCGGTCCGCACGATCAAGACGCTGCGCGTCGAGGGTGCTCAGCGTATTGAGCCCGAGACGGTGCTCTCCTATACCAAGCTGCGGGTCGGCATTCCCTACACGCCGGAAACGCTGGACCAGGCGCTGAAGGATCTTCAGGCGTCCGAACTGTTCGCGGACTTCTCGATCACTGGCGTCGAAAGCGGCGACATCGTGCTGCGCGTGCGCGAGAACCCGATCATCAACCGGGTCATCCTTGAGGGCAACAAGCGCCTGAAGGAAGACAAGATCAAGAAGGAGATCAAGCTCGCGCCGCGGCAGATCTTCACCCGGACCGCGGTTCGCCAGGACGTCGCGCGCATCGTCGAGCTGTATCGCCGCCAGGGCCGTTTCGGCGCGGTGGTCGAGCCCAAGATGGTCAATCTCGACCAGAACCGCGTCGACGTGGTGTTCGAGATCAGCGAGGGGCCGAAGTCCAAGGTTCGCCAGATCAACATCCTAGGCAACGAGAAGTTCTCCGACGACGAATTGCGCGGTGCGATGTACACCAAGCAGTCGCGCTGGTTCCGCTTCCTGTCGTCGGCCACCAGCTACGACCAGGATCGTCTGGCCGCCGACCAGCAGAAGCTGCGTCTGTTCTACCTGACGAACGGCTATGCCGATTTCCGCGTGACCAGCGCGGTCGCCGAGCTGACGCCGGACAAGAAGGACTTCATCATCACGTACGTGGTGGAGGAAGGCCCCCGCTACAAGTTCGGTGACGTCAAGGTCGACAGCCAGATCCGCGACTTCGACAATGCCAAGCTGGCCCAGTCGCTGCCCATGAAGAAGGGCGACTGGTACAATGCCAAGCAGGTCGAGGACTCGATCGACAGCCTCAGCCAGACGGCGGGCCTGTTCGGTTATGCCTTCACGAACGTCGAACCCGATTTCCAGCGCGACAAGGAAGCGCTGACGATGTCGATCACGTTCAACATCGCCGAGGCCAAGCGCACCTATGTCGAGCGGATCGACATCAACGGCAACACGCAGACGCAGGACAAGGTCGTCCGCCGCGAAATCCGCGTGGCCGAGGGCGACGCCTTCAACAGCTTCCAGGTCCGCCGCAGCCAGGATCGCATCAACTCGCTCGGCTATTTCCAGGAAAAGCTGGAGATCAAGCAGAACCCCGGTTCGACGCCCGACCGCATCGTCCTGGAAACCAATGTCGAGGAACAGTCGACCGGCTCGCTGCAGCTGTCGGCGGGTTACTCGTCGCTGGAACGCTTCATCATCCAGGCGAACATCACTCAGCGCAACTTCCGCGGCAAGGGCCAGGAACTGCGCGCGGGTGTGAACTATTCGGCCTATTCGAAGTCGATCGAACTCGGCTTTACAGAGCCTTATGTGTTCGACAAGAACATCGCGCTGGGCGTCGACGTGTTCCGCCGCGACTTCAACTCGTTCAACTATCTGGGCACCACCCGCCAGACGACCTACAGCCAGGTGTCGACCGGCTTCCAGGTTCGCGCGGGCGTGCCGCTGACCGAATATTGGTCGCTGTCGGGTCGCTATGGCCTGACCTATGACGAGGTCGGCCTGGCGTCGTCCTTCTTCAACGCGGACGGCACCTGCAACTTCCAGCAGGCGGGCCGCTATCTGTGCGACTCGATCGGCAATCGCTGGACCTCGTCGGTCGGCTACTCGCTGATCTTCGACAGCCTCAACAGCCGCCTGCGCCCGACCGCTGGCCAGCAATTCTCGTTCAGCCAGGACTTTGCGGGTCTGGGCGGCGACGTGAAGTATATCCGCACCCGCGCACAGGCGGCCAAGTTCAAGGGGCTCGGCAAGGGCTTCGTGTTCTCGCTGCAGGGCGAGGGCGGCTATATCCACTCGCTGGAGAGCAGCCGTGGACCGGGCATCGATCCGGTCCGCATCGTCGATCGCTTCTATCTGGGCGAGCCGCAGTTCCGCGGCTTCGACATTCGCGGCGTCGGCCCCCGCGTGCTGCGTATCCCGTATGTCATCGGTGCGGACGGTAGCCAGTCGCGCCAGACCGATCGCGACCAGATCGTCGACGACGCGCTGGGTGGCCGCGCTTACTATCTCGCCCGCGCCGAGCTGGAACTGCCATTGGGTTCGGGTGCGCGTGAAATGGGCCTGCGGCCCAGCATCTACGTCCAGGCGGGTAGCCTGTGGGGCATCACCCGTCCGCTGCCGTCGCTCAACTTCCCGCAGGCGCGCGATGCCAGCGGCAACCTGCTGTTCAACAAGGACGGCTCGCCGACGCTGGCGCCTGCGCTGGCCGTGGATGGCCAGGGTCGCCAGCTGTATGTCGTGCCGACCGGGGCGGACAATGCGGGTCAGTTCACGACCTGCGCCGTCGGCTTCTCGGCGACGTCGGGCGGCGCCTGCTCGGGCACCAGCGCGAACACGGTGGCCCAGAATACCAGCTATGCGGTCGAGCAATTCTATGGCGGCACGTGGCGGCCGCGCGTTTCGATCGGTGTCGGTGTGAACTGGAATTCACCATTCGGACCGCTGCGCATCGACCTTGCCAAGGCATTGGTCACGCAGCCGGGCGACGACCCCAAGCTCATCACTTTCAACGTAGGGACGCAGTTCTGATGAAGACGATTTCCAAGCTCCTCCTCGCGGCGGCCCTCGTCGCGCCCGCCGCGACCGTCGCGACCAGCGCCAGCGCGCAGGTGAACGGCGTTGCCGTCGCCGACCCGCAGGGTGCGATCGCCGGTTCGCGCGCCTGGACCGCCGCCCGCCAGCAGATCGAGACGACCTACAAGGCCCAGCTCGATCAGGCCGAAGCCCGCCGCGCCGCGATCGGCCGCGAGCTGGAGCCGCTGGTCCAGGCGTTCCAGACCGCCCGTTCGGCCCCCAATGCCAACGAAGCGGCGCTGCGCACCCAGGCCCAGTCGATCCAGACCCGTCAGCAGGCTGGTGAGCAGGAGCTCGCCCGTCTGACCCAGCCCGCCGCGCGCGCGCAGGGTTACGCCATCGAGCAGATCCAGGCCCGTCTGGGCGAAGCGGTGCAGAACGCCGTTCGCGCCAAGAATGTCAGCCTGCTGGTCAGCCCGCAGGCAGTGCTGTTCATGCAGCCGACCGCCGACATCACCTCGGCCGTGACGGCCGAGCTCGACAAGCTGGTCCCGACCGTCAGCATCACGCCGCCCGCCAACTGGCAACCCGGCCAGCAGGGCCAGCAGGGTGCCGCCGCCGGTGCCGCGCCTGCCGCCGCCCCCGCCGCGACCGCCCCGGCGCGTCGCCAGAGCAGCGGCCGGTAATTCGTCCGTGAGCGAGTCGGAAAAGACCACCATGGGCCCGCTCGACATCGGGCGGGTCATGGCGGCCCTGCCGCATCGTTACCCGATGCTGCTGGTCGATCGTGTCGAGGAAATCGTCCTCGACACGTCGATCCGCGCGGTAAAGGCGGTGACGATCAACGAGGGCTTCTTCCAGGGCCATTTCCCCGGCCGTCCGATCATGCCGGGCGTGCTGATCGTCGAGGCGCTGGCGCAGGCCGCCGGTGTCCTGGCGGTAGAAAGCCTGGGCCTCGCGGGGTCGGGCAAGCTCGTCTATTTCATGGCGATCGACGGGGCCAAGTTCCGCAAGCCCGTGGAACCCGGTGTTCTCCTCCATCTGGAGGTGACGTTCGTGCAGAAGCGCTCGAGCGTCTGCAAGTTCGCCGGTGTCGCCAAGATCGACGGGGTGACCGTGGCCGAGGCGAACTTCACCGCGATGATCGCCGATCCGCCCAAGGCCGCCTGATCCGGCCGAGTCGCGATTTTGACTAAGGGGGCGCGGTCCGCTATGGGCCGCGCTTCCCGTTTTCAGGCTGGTCGGAACCAGCCATATTCCGGAGCACTATCATGAAGACCGATACGCACCCCGACTATCACATGATCAAGGTCCAGATGACCGACGGCACCGTGTTCGAAACCCGCTCCACCTGGGGCAAGGAAGGCGACACTATGCAGCTGGACATCGATCCGCTGGCGCACCCGGCCTGGACCGGCGGCCGTGGCTCGCTGCTGGACACCGGCGGTCAGGTCGCGCGCTTCAACAAGCGTTTCGGCGGTGGTCTGACGCTCCGCAAGTAATCGATTCGCCCTATCGGCGCGTTGACATGGGTCCGGTGCTTCCCTCGGGGAGTGCCGGACCTCTTGCGTTCGGGGGCGGCGAAAATTTTCGAAACGCGGTTTGCGCTCTATTAACCAGCGACGCGTAGTATTGCCGCATGTTCGCCGCTGAATTTGAACCCGCCCATCCGGATACCCGCCGCTCGCCGCGTGCGACAACGGTCCTGGATGCCGACCTGGACCGTGGCGGGCTCGCCCGCGCGCTATGCCGGGTGCTGGACATCTCGGTTCAGGGGGCGAGGCTCCAGACCTATACGTCGCTCAGCCGGGGATCGCGGATCCTGTTGCGCCTGCCGCAGGTGGGGGAGGTAGCCGCCGACGTCGTCTGGGCGACCGACTTCGCGGCGGGCTGCCAGTTCCAGACGCCGCTGGCGCCCGAGGCGTTCGAGATTCTGGCACCGCTGACCTGATTCGCCGCGCCCGGCACAAGGCCGGGCTGGTCAGTTCCCGATCGTTGCGCTACGCAGTGGCAAAGTCGTAACAATCGGAACTATCTTGACCCTGCCAGTCACTCCCGCGATCACGCTGCCCCGTGGCGAGGACAGTGTCGCCGCCGTCAGCGTCACCGAGCTGTTCACGATCGGCATCGGCCCGTCCAGCTCGCATACCGTCGGCCCGATGCGCGCGGCCAAGGCCTTTGCGACCGAGATGCTCGACACCGGGCTGATGCCGGTGCGGGTGCAGGCGGAATTGTTCGGCTCGCTGTCGCTGACCGGGCGCGGGCATCATAGCGACCGCGCGGTCCTGCTCGGCCTGGCGGGGGAGACGCCCGAGACGGTCGACCCCGATGCGATCGAGGTGCTTCTGGCCGATATCACCGGCACGGGGCGGATCACGCTCGACGGACGCCACGCCATCCCCTTCGATCATGAGGCGGATTTGCTGTTCCGGCCGGGTTTCCTGCCCGCGCACCCCAACGGCATGGTCTTCACGGCTTTCCTGGCGGACGGCAGCGCGGTCATCCGCCGTTTCTATTCGATCGGCGGCGGCGCGATCCGGATGGAGGGGGGCGAGCCGACGCGGACCAACCGGCGGCTGGCGCATCCCTTCGCCTCCGGTGCCGAACTGCTCGAGCGGACCGAGGAAACCGGACTGTCGATCGCCCAGATCGTCCGCGCCAACGAAGCGGCATGGCGCGAAGACAGCGAAACCGATGGTTTCCTCGACCGGGTGCGCGATGCCATTTGCGCGGCGATCGAACGCGGCTGTGCGGCATCGGGCATCCTGCCGGGCGGGTTGAAGGTTCAGCGGCGCGCGCAGGCGATCAAGCAGAAGCTGCTCGACCGGGGCCCGCGCACCGACCCCAGCTTGGTCTTCGAATGGGTCAGCCTGTGGGCGCTGGCGGTCAATGAGGAGAATGCGGCCGGTGGGCGCGTCGTCACCGCGCCGACCAACGGGGCGGCGGGCGTCATCCCGGCGGTGCTGCGTTATTACGAAGCCTTCGTCCACGGTGCGACGCGCGACGGCGTCCGCACGCTGCTGCTGACCGCGGCGGCGGTGGGGATGCTCTACAAGAAACGCGCGTCGATCTCGGCGGCCGAAATGGGGTGCCAGGGTGAGGTCGGCGTCGCCTGTTCGATGGCGGCGGCGGGGCTGGCGGCGGCCTTGGGCGGCAGCGCGGCACAGGTCGAGAATGCGGCCGAGATCGGCATGGAGCATAATCTGGGCCTGACCTGCGACCCGATCGGCGGACTGGTCCAGATCCCGTGTATCGAACGCAACACGATGGGCGCGATCAAGGCGATCAACGCCGCCTATCTGGCGCTGCACGGCGACGGCAAGCACATCGTCAGCCTGGACCAGGTGATCGAAACGATGCGCCAGACCGGCGAGGACATGAAATCCCAATATAAGGAAACCAGCCTCGGCGGCCTTGCGGTCAACGTCGTCGAGTGCTGATCACCGCGCCGCGGCCCAGCGGATCGCGTTGGTCAGGATGCGGCGATAAGCGGGATCGTCATAAAGCTGCGGCTCGTGCCCCAGTGCCGAATAGAAGACATGCCCCTTGGCGCGCGGGTTGATCCACATGATCGGGTGGGTGCCCATGCGTAGGCTGTCGCCGGGACGATAGCTCGCCTCGTCCAGCTGGGCGAGGACGGTCATGCCCTTTGCGGCGGGATTGCCATCAAAGCTGTACCATTCGTCGCGCGGGATCCAGGGTGTCTTGACGCCCCCCATGACGGGATGGCGCGGCTGGACGATCTCGACGCGGGCGGGCTGGATATGGTCGGCACCATTGGGGTGGCCGGTAAAGGTCGTGCCGATGATGGTGTCGACATACCAGGGCGCGGTATGGCTGTTATCGCCCGCCGCATGCAGCGCGACGATGCCGCCGCCGCGCGCAACAAAACGGGCCAGCGCGGCCTGCTGATCCGCGGTCATGAACTCGCCGCTGGCGCTATTCAGTACGACGACCGAGAAATGCGAAAGCTGGTCGTCGTTGAAGACGGCGGCATTCTCCGTCGTGAAGCTGGGACGCTTAAGACCCGTGGCGATGTCGGCCAGCACCGCGTTGGAATGCGGGATATGCTCGAAATGCCGCCAGCCATTGGTCTTCGAGACGATCAGGACACCGTGCTTCAGGCCAGCGGGCAGGGTGGGGGCGACGGTATCGACCACCTTGGCCGGCAGATGCGGATCGGACGGCACTTGCGCCACCGCGACCAGCGCCATCATCATCAGCGTTTTCAGCATCATCGCTCTCCCTTTTCGGGGAGCGTAGCAAATCCTCCCCGGTACGGGGAGGGGGACCATGCGCCGCGTGGTGGAGGGGGCTTTCCGCGTAGGACATTCCTCGTGGAAGCCCCCCTCCGTCAGGGCTTTGCCCTGCCACCTCCCCTTGCAGGGGAGGAAATTTGCATCAATCCGCTGCGATCGGGCCGTCATGCGGCTTGGGACGCCGGGTGAACCAGGTCAGCGCGGCCAGTACGACGCACAGCCCGGCCGACACGTAGAAGATGTCGGTCGAGGCCAGCAGATAAGCCTGACCCACCATTTGCCGTGTGACGGCGGCGGCGGCCTGGGTGTCGGTCAGGCCCAGATGGTTCAGGCCGGTCTTCGCCATCTGCCACACCGGGCCCTGGCCGATCGCTTCGGACAAATGAGCCTGGTGCATCGCTTCGCGCCGGTCCCACATGGTCGTGGTCAGCGATGCGGCGAAACTGCCTGCCGTGATGCGCGCGAAGTTGGAGATGCCCGTCGCCGAGGGGATACGCGCTTGCGGCACGCCGTCCAGCGCGATGGTCAACATGGCGAGGAAGAAGGTGCTCATCGCGATTCCCTGCACCATCAGGGGCAGGACGAAATCGCTGAAGCTCGCCTGGGTGTTGAGCCCCGATCGCATCCAATAGGATACGCCGAATGCGACGAAGGCGATGGTCGCCATGATCCGGGCATCGACCTTGCCCGACAGGCGCGCGACGATCGGGGTGAGCACGACCGCCACCGCGCCACTGGGCGCTGCGACAAGCCCCGCCCAGGTCGCGGTATAGCCCAGCTGGGTCTGGAGCCAGAGCGGCAGCAGCAGCGTGTTGGCGAAGAACACCGCATAGCCGAGGCAGAAGGCGAGCGTGCCGATGCTGAAATTGCGCCCCTTGAACAGCGACAGGTCGACCGCCGGATTGGCGTCGGTTAGCTCCCAGATCAGCCAGGCGACGAAGCCGACGATCGCCACCACGGTCATCACCACGATTCGGGGCGAATGGAACCAGTCGTCGTTCTTGCCCAGGTCCAGCATCATCTGGAGCGCGCCGACCCAGACGACCAGCATGATCAGGCCGACCTTGTCGATCGGCAGGTTGCGGGTCGGCGTCTCGCGGCTGGAAAGCCCGCGCCAGCACACGCCCGCGCAGAACAGCCCTACGGGGACGTTGATGAGGAAGATCCAGCTCCAGTGATAATTGTCGGAGATGTATCCGCCCAGGATCGGTCCCATGATCGGCGCGACGAGGGTGGTCATCGACCAGATGCCGAGTGCGGTCGACCGTTTCTGCGGCGGGAAGATCGAGATCAGCAGCGCCTGGCTGCCCGGGATCATCGGCCCCGACACCGCGCCCTGCAGGATGCGGAAACCGATCAGCGAGGACAGGTTCCACGCGATCCCGCACAGGAACGACGCGACGGTGAACAGGAAGACCGAGACGCAGAAGGTCCGCACCACCCCGAACTTGCCCATCAGCCACCCGGTCAGCGGCACCGCCACGCCGTTGGCGACGGCGAAGGCGGTGACGACCCAGGTCGAGTTGTCCGAACTGACGCCCAGATTCCCCGCGATGGTGGGCAGCGAAACATTGGCGATGGTCGAATCGAGCACCTGCATGAAGGTGCCCAGCGCCAGCGCAAAGGCGATCAGCGCGAGCGATGCGCCTTTCAGCGGCGCGGGGCCATCCCCCGCGCCGCCCCGTGCAGGGGCCCCGGCCATCAGCGGTTGGCCGCGATGATCTGAGCGATCCGGGCCTCGACCGCCGGGTCGTTGGCGTCGGTCGTGCTGGTCTTGTACGTCTGGTTCGCGGCGGTGCCGATGCGTGGGCCGTTCTGGTCGGTGGTGTCGACCGTCACGGTCGCGGACAGGCCGACGCGCAAGGGATTCCGGCGCAGTTCGTTGGCATCCAGCCCAATGCGCACGGGCACGCGCTGCACGATCTTGATCCAGTTACCGCTGGCATTTTGCGGCGGCAGCAGCGCAAAGGCATTGCCGCTGCCCGCACCCAGGCCGACGACCTTGCCGTGATAGACGATCTTGCCGCCATACATGTCGGCGGTGATCGTCGCGGGCTGGCCGATGCGTAGGTCGCGCAGCTGGGTTTCGCGGAAATTGGCGTCGATCCACAGCCGGTCGAGCGGGACGACCGCCATCAGCGGCGTTCCTGCGGCCACCTGCTGACCCACCTGCACCGTGCGCTGCGCGACGACGCCGTTGATCGGCGCGATGATGTGCATGTGGTTGCGGGTGATCGCGGCGCGACGATAGGCGGCGATCGCGGCCATGACGGCCGGATTGGTGTTCACGTCGGTGCCCTGCACGGCACTGCGGGTCTGGGCCGCCTGGGCGCGGGCGAGCGTCAGGCTGGCGGTCGCGACCTTTACCGCATCGGCGGCGTGCGACAGTTCCTCACCCGACACCGCGCCCTCGGCGGCGGCGCCCTGGCGGCGGGCGTAATCGGTCCGCGCGCGGGCCAGTTCGGCCTCGGCCTGGACGATCGCGGCACCGCTCTGGTTGACCTTGGTGAAGTCGGCGCGGGTCGAACGCACCGCGCGCGCCAGATCGGCGGCGGCGGCGGCCAGGCCGACATCGGCGGTCGCTGGGTCGAGGTCGAGCAGGGGCGCACCGGCCTTTACCGTCTGGGTATTGTCGGCATGGATGGCCAGCACCTGCCCAGGATCGCGGGCGGTGATCGCCACCACGTCCCCCGCGACATAGGCGTCGTCGGTCTCCTCCTCGGGCGTGGCGAGCAGGAAGTGGAACACTGCCCACACGATGGCGGCGATCACGACGACCGCCGCCAGGATGATCAGGCCGGTCTTGCGCGCCTTGGGCTTGCCGCCGGTCGGAGCCTGGGTGGTCGGTGCGGAGGGAGCCGGGGAGGGGGCGGCTTCGGTGTCGCTCATTGCGGGATACCTTGCGAAGAAGAAGAGAAACCGCCGCCCAGGGCGACGGCCAGCGCGATGCGCGCCTGGACCGCATCGGCGGCGAGGTTGGCGTCGGCCTGATCGGCCTCCAACTGGCGGATGTCGGGGTCGATCAGCCCGAGCTGCGATTGCAGGCCGCTCGATACGCGAATGGCGTTCAGGCGGCGGGTTTCGGCCAGGCCGCGGGTGACCTCGGCCTGGCGGGCGCGCTCGTTGGCGATGGTGCGGCTGCGCGTGACGGCATCGGCGGCCTCGCGCACAGCGCCGACGACGCGGTCGTTATAGTCGGCGGTGGCCAGGTCGAGCGCGGCGGTCGCGCCCGCCAGACCCGCGCGCAGCCGTCCGCTGTCGAAGATCGGCAGATGGATGGCGGGGCCCGCGCCCACCGTGCCCGCATCGGCGGTAAACAGATTGCCCAGCCCGACCGCCTGGAAACCGGCCAGCGCCGTCAGATTGACGTTGGGCAGGAACGCCTTGCGCGCGACCTCCTGTCCCTTGGCGGCGGCGTCGATCCGGGCAAGGGATGCGGCGATATCGGGACGCCGCGACAACAGGTCGGCGGGCACCGTGGCGGGGATGGGCAGGGCGCGGTCGAACGCGATCCGGGTCGGTGCGATCGTGGCGGGATAATCCAGTCCCCGCCCGGCCAGTGCGGCCAGCGCATTGCGTGACAATGCGGCCTGCGCTTCGGCGCGTGCCAGCGCGACCTGCGCCTGGGCGAGCAGCGTCCGTGCCCCCGTCGCGTCGATCTGGCTGGCCAGCTGGTGCCGGATCCGCGCCTGCACCAGGGTCAGCGAGCGGCCGCGCGTCGTGATCGTCTGGCGCGCGATCGCCGCTTGCCGCTCGGCGCGGGCCAGCTCGACATAGGTCTGTGCGACCGACCCGGCCAGCGCCAGTCGGGCGGCCGTGACGTCCAACACGGCCGCGCGGGTGGAAGCGCGCGCCGCGTCGATCGCCGCAGCCTGTCGCCCGAACAGGTCGATCGTCCAGTTCAGATTGGCCTGCGCTTGGCCCAGCCATTGCAACGTGCCCGCATAGGGCGGCGGGATGATGTAGCGGCCAGAGATGCGGTTATACTGTTCCTGCGCGTCGAGCGTCACCGACGGGCCATCCTCGGCACGACGCACGGCGAGCACCGACTGCGCCTGCCGAAGCCGCGCCATCGCGACATCGAGCGAGGGATTGCCGGTCAGCGCGTCGCCGATGATCCGGTCGAGCTGCGGATCGCCCAGCCCGCGCCACCATTCGGCGGCGACCAGCGGTGCCTGTGCATTGCCGAGCCCCAGCCTGTCGGGCGTGGTGGGGGTGACGACGGGGTGCGCCTGCGGCACCGAACAGCCTGCCAGCAACAGGCCGGTCAGCAGGGCAAAACGCTTCATGCGAAGGTCTCCAGAGTGTTGCGCAGGCGAAGCAGGTAGCCGACGAAGCGTGCGACATCCTCGCCCGGCCAGTCGGCCAGCCAGCCGTCCCAGCGGTCCATGACCTTTTCCTTGCACCGATCGGTCACGATCCGCCCCGCATCGGTCAGCGACAGGCGGACGACCCGGCGATCGGTGGTGCTGCGCGCTCGCTCGACCAGGCCGCGTTCCTCCAGCGTATCGAGAATACGGGTGGTCGCGCCGGTATCGTGGCAGAGGTGGCGCGCCAGTTCGGCCGCCGTACCGCCAAGCCCGTGATGGAGCGCCATCAGCGCGCTCCACTGGATATGCGTGACTTCCTCATCGGCAAACACCGGCTCCAGGCCGATCCGCGCCAGTTGGAAGACGCGTTTCGTCAGATAGCCGACCGAGCGTTCCGGATCGAAGCTGTCGTAAGTTGTGGATGACATATTGCTGCCTTGGCAATCATTGCCTGGGCAGTCAATTTGCTTTGCAAATATGACATGTTTTTCATGATCGGATCGGTGGGCCGCCGATCCGATCATGGGCAAACGCCGTCTTAAATGACGCCGATAAGCTGTTTGATCATGGAGATATTCGGAACCTCATCGGCCCGTCACCCACGATGCGCACAAAAAAGGCGCGGACCGCTCTCGCCGTCCGCGCCTCTCCGTCGCCTGATAGGATGAGTTATTGCTGAGCCTTGTATCGCGGCTGGGCGCGGCCCGCCTCGTCGGCGGCCTGACGGATCAACTGGACGTTGCGCTTGATCGAGGCGGCCAGCGCCGACCGAATGGCTTCATCCGCGTCGGACCCGGCAGGCACTTCGCGAAGAAGCTGGAGCCACTCGCCAATGGCCTGGTCATGCTGGCCCTTTAGGTCCTTTTCCATCGCGAAATAGAAGCGGGCACGCGGATCGCGCGGATCGAGTGCCACCGCCTTGCGGAAGGCCTCCGCCGCACCGGCGGGCAGGCCGACGCCCTCGCTATTGCTGGTCTGCATCAGCGCTTCGCCCAGCGCCGACCACGCCAGCGGCTGGTTGGGGTCGATGGCCAACGACGCGCGATAGGCGGTGGCGGCCTCGTCGAAACGACGCTTTGCCAGCATCGCATCGCCCAGTTTCTTCTGCGCGGCGGCATCGCCCGGCGCCTTGGCTGCGGCGGCCTGGGCCACGGCTGGATCGACGGCGGCGGTGGGGCGCTCGACGAAGACCGGCGGTGGCGTCGGACGATCGGCGGGGCGGCGCAGCAAGCCGCGCACGGTGACGGCGAGAATCAGAAGGACGAGCACGACGCCCAGAATGACGAGGAGCTTCTTGCGGCGTGTCATGGATCATCCCTGTTGATGGCTCGGGGCGTTCCTATCACCCCGCTGTCCTTGATATAAGGTAAATGCCCGGCGGCATGGCAATCACTATGTCTTGTCCTGAAACAGATTTTGGGAAGTCTTTGATCGGTAAAGGAATTGTCTCGCGCCGCCACGAATGCGATAGGACCGGGCAAATTGCATTGGCCCAGAGAAAGAACGACCCATGATCCGCTTCGATCGCCGCATGGCATCATGTCTCGCATCCGGACTTGCGGCGATCGCCATCATGGCGGCGGGCGCGACGACGGTGCAGGCCGCGCCGGGGACGTTCACGACCGAGGCCAATGACAGCTACACCAGGCAGCTGACGCCGCCCGCGGGATCGACGACGGTCGACTTCAACGCGGGCTTGCCCAATGGTTTCTCGCTGAACGGCGGGCTGGTCGCATCGTCATCGCAATGGGGGCTCTTCAACTGGAATTATCTCGCGCCCGCAGGTGATAACAGCAAGTTTCTGGTCACGATGCCCAACACCACGACGACCCTGAATGCCGATCCGAAGTTCGGCTATGGCGGCATCGCACTGAACTGGGGTTCGATCGACAGCGCCAACGTGCTGGATATCCTGGACATGGCAGGTCAGGTGATCGACCGGCTGACCGGGGCGGACGTATCGGGCGGGCTGCTGGCCAGCAACAACCGCTATGTCACCTATCGAATCGATCCCGCCAACGGGCAACTGATCGGCGGCCTGCGCTTTTCGTCGCCCAATATCCTTGGGCACGCCTTCGAGGTGGATGATGTCTCATTCTTCGGGGCGACGCCGGTTTCGGTGCCGGAACCCGCGTCGATCGCGCTGTTCGGCGCAGGGCTTGCCGGGCTGGCCAGCGTGGTCCGGCGGCGTCGCCGCGCCGCCTAAGCCGATGGCATCGCTGGAAATGCGCCGTATCGGGACGGTTGATCCGTATCGGGACGCTGATGGTGGGGATCGGGTGTGGCGATGACGCGTCTTATCGGCCATCACACTGTACATATTGATATTCGGTACAAAACAGGGAGGCTGGAGATGGCTCGTATTGCAAGGATGATCGCCGTGGCAGGTATCGCCACCGGCGTCGTGGTTTCGACCCCGGCGAGCGCCACCACCACCACCACCGCGCCGACCAAGGGCACGGTCACCTCGGCGACCGGCGATCAGACGGCGGTGCGCTACGGCACGGCGACCGTCGACTTCAACGGTGCGGGCACCGGCGCAAGCTACACGCAGAACGGCTTCTCGCTGAGCGGCGGTGGCGTTCTGCAGACGGGCAATGTCAACGGCACCAGCGCACCGCTGGGCGATACGACCCAGTATCTGTCGGTGAACGGTGGCAAGACCGCGACGCTGAAGGCAACCGACTCGACCAAGTCGGGCTTCGAGAGCGTCAGCCTGTATTGGGGGTCGATCGACTCCTACAATCTGCTGTCGATCCTCGATACTGCGGGCAACGTCATCGACAGCTTCTCGGGCAATTTCGTGGCGTCGCCGGGTTCGAACGTCGACGGCGGCAACGCCTATTCCGACCCCAAGTATAATCAGTATGTCACGTACACGCTGAACAGCCTGACCGGCCAGAAGATCGGTGGCCTGAAGTTCGCCAGCTCTTCCGATGCGTTCGAGCTGGACAACGTGACCTTCTTCAACAGCGCGCCGACCTCGGTGCCGGAACCCGCCACGCTGACCCTGTTCGGCGCCGGCATCGGTGGTCTGGTCGCTGCGTCGCGTCGTCGTCGCAAGAAGACCGCTTGATTTCAGGCATGGCCGAAAGGGCCAGTCGGCAACGACCGGTCCGTCGGACGAGAAGGGGTGGCCTCGGCCGCCCTTTTTTTGTGCGCGATCCCGAGGTTTCATGACCTGCCCCAGGCTGTCGACCCGCCGGGCCTGCATCTTGGCGCTTGCGAGCCAAACCGTAGCACCGTTCCGGTCGCCGCCCGGGTGGCAGGACCATATTTCAGATCAGGCGGATCAAACTATCGGGGGGCAGGGGCAACATCGATTGTTTGGGTTCGGACGGACGATTTTATAAGTCGACGGGGCTTCCACCGCTCCCCACAAACCCCGCTCTCGCCAAGGCGGGAGCAGGGTCTGCGGCAGATGGGCGGTTCACGCGGTCGCGCTGTTCTGGGTCTCCATCTCGCCCATCACCCGCGCCCTGCGGCCATAGACGAATTCGAACAGCGGGCTGGCCATCATGGTCGTCACGATCGCCATCAGCACGAGCATCGAGAACAGGGTGGGGCCGATAATGCCCTTTTGCAGCCCGATATTGATGATGATCAGCTCCATCAGGCCGCGCGAGTTCATCAGCGCGCCGATCCCCATGGCGGTGCGATTGTCCTCGCCACAAGCGCGTGCCGCGAAGTAGCAGGCCCCGAACTTGGCGGCGATCGAGGCGGCCAGGATGCCGAGCGCGATCAGCAGCAGCGGCAGCGAGTTGACCATGTCCATGCGCGTGTTCAGCCCCGAATAGGTGAAGAACATCGGCAGCAGCAGGACGACGGCCAGCGGCTCGACCTTCTTCTTGAGCTCCGCGACGAACAGGCCGCGCGGCATGAAGACGCCCAGGATGAAGCCGCCGAAGATGCCGTGCACCCCGATCGCATCCATGATGAAGGCCGACAGGCAAAAGGCCATGAGCGTGACCGCCAGCACATTGGTCGACATCTCCCCCCTGGCCTCGACCGCGCGGCCGAGCGGTGCGAGCAGGCGGTGGCCGAACAGGATCAGGAAGCCCACATAGATCACCGCCCCGCCGATCGCGAGGATGGCGACGCCGCTGCCGCCGCCAAAGGTCGCCAGCACGATGGCGAGCACGCACCAGGATGCGGCATCGTCGAACGCGCCCGCCGCCAGCGACAAGGTGCCGAGCGGGCTGTTGGCCAGCCCGCGCTCGTTGATGATCCGCGCCAGCATCGGAAAGGCGGTGAGCGCAATGCACGCACCCAGGAACAATGTCGCATTGGCCTGGCTGATCCCCGCCGCGAACAGCCCCGGCACGGTCAACAGCAACGGCGTGATCGCCACCGCGATCAGAAAGGGGGCGATGACACCCGAAGCGGATACGGCGATCGCGCTGCGCGCCTTGGACTGGAAATGATCGAGCCGCAGGGTCAGGCCGACCAGGAACATGTAGAGCGCCACACCGAGTTGTGCCCCCGCATACAGGACGTTGCGCGTCTCTTTCGGAAAGATCGCCCCCTGCAAATCGGGGAAGAACAGGCCGAGCAGCGAGGGGCCCAGCACGACGCCCGCGATCATCTCGCCCACCACCGGCGGCTGGGCCAGGAAACGCTGTCCCGCCCAGCCCACCACGCGACAGGCCAGCAGGATTACCGCCAGCTGAAGGAAGAAATGGATGCTGTAGTCGCCGGGAACATAGCTGGCCGCCGCCCCCGCGGTCGCGGGGCCGTGTGGCGACAACATGCCACCGGCCGTCTTCCAGAAACTGTCGATCGCGTCATTCATCGATGGCGTCCCCCCTCCGTGCCCGTCGTCTGAGCGAACGGTCGCTGGATAGCGAGGGCAAGCGGCATCGTCTTGCAATGGGAATTCTCCCGCGTTCGACCGATTTTCCCGGCCCCCTCGCTTAGTGTGTTTCGGATGCTACAAGGTAGGCACGTGCCTACATATCGGATGTGGGCCGCATCCGGTTTTGGGCGATATGAAGACGCTGACCAGTCGGGAATTCAACCAGGATGTCAGCCGAGCCAAGCGGCTGGCGCGAATCGAGCCGGTATTCATCACCGATCGCGGGCGGCCCACCCATGTGCTGCTGGGCATCGGGGCCTTTCGGCAACTGGCCGGGCAGACCGACAATATCGTCGACCTGCTTGCCATGCCCGAGGATGCGGCTCCGGCACCCGTCGGGCGGCGCGACTGGGACCGGACCCGCTAATGTATCTGCTGGATGCGGGAGTGGTGGCCGAATTGCGCGGGGCGCGGGGCGGCGGTGCCGATCCGGGGCTGGTCGATTGGGCGATGGGCGTGCCGCGTCACGAACTGTTCCTGTCCGCCGTTTCGCTGCTCGATCTACAGGAGGATTTACCCCCACCGCGCAAAGGCGGTGAGGCGGGGGACTGGATCGCTGATCGGGTGCTGCCTGCCTTTGAGGGGCGGATCCTGCCGGTCGATATGGCGGTCGTACGGCGCTCGGCGGGGCTGGGCTATGCGCAGACCCGCGATGCGCTGCTGGTGGCGACCGCACTCGTCCATGGCTTGACCCTCGTCACGCGGCACGTCGCGGCGTACAAGATCGGGCGGCCCAAGCTGTTCTGCCCCTGGGGTTTCGTGCCCGAGACCGTGGGTGAGGACTGGCGACAGGCCGCGCGCGGGGGATCGCCCTGGTTCCGCAACCTGTTCGTGAGGATGTAAGCGTGACGGAGGGAAAGGGAAAATCCATCCTGATCGTCGGCGGCGGCACCGCAGGATGGCTGACCGCCGCCTATCTGGCGCGCTTCCTGGGCGATCGGCCTGGCGTCATGATCACGCTGCTGGAAGCACCCGAGATCGGACCGATCGGGGTGGGCGAGGGCGCCTTTCCGACCATTCGCAATACGCTACGCTTCCTGGGGATCGACGAGGGGCGGTTCATTCGCGCGGCGGGGGCGACCTTCAAACAGGGTATCCGCTTCGATGACTGGGGTCACGCCCCGGCGGCGGAGTGGCGTCATCGGTATTGGCATCCGTTCGACCCGCCCTTTCAGGCTGATGGCGTCGACTTGGTCGCGCACTGGCTGGCGCAGGACCCCGCCACGCGCCGCCCCTTCGCCGAGGCGGTGACGATCCAGCACCGCGTGGCCACGGCCGGACGCGGACCCAAATCGGCGGGGGAGGGGGCGTTCGACGGGCCGCTCAGCTATGCCTATCATTTCGACGCGCACCGGCTGGTCGCGTTACTGGCCGATCATGCGGTCGCGCTGGGCGTTCGCCACCTGCATGGCCGGATGACCGGGGCGACGGTGGGCGAGGACGGCCGGATCGACCATGTCATGACCGATCGGCAGGGAGTGCTGACCGCCGATCTCTATGTCGATTGCACCGGCCAGCGGGCCGAACTGATCGAGGGCGTGCTGGGCGAGCGATTGGTGTCGGTGCGTGACCAGCTGTTCACCAATCGCGCGCTGGCGTGCCGGGTGCCGCATGACGAGGAGGGCGTTCCTGCGCTCCAGACCATGACGATCGCGACCGCTCACCCGGGGGGCTGGACCTGGGACATCGGCCTGGCCGAAGGGCGGGGGATCGGCACCGTCTATTCGGATGCGCATATGGGTGACGACGCGGCGCTGGCCACGTTGGCGTCATATCTGGGTCGTGATCCGGAGACGCTCGAGCCACGGCTTCTGAGCTTCGAACCCGGATACCGGCGGCGACCCTGGATCGGGAACTGCGTCGCGATCGGGCTGGCTGGCGGCTTTCTCGAGCCGCTGGAGTCGACCGGGATCGTGCTGATCGAGGCGGCGGTGGCGATGCTGGCTGAATTGTTTCCGCATCACGGCCCCGTCGCGGCCCCCGCCGCGCGGTTCAACATGCTGATGACCGCGCGGTATCAGACGATCGTGGATTTCTTGAAGCTGCATTACTGCCTCAGCCGCCGCGACGAGCCCTTCTGGCGGGACAATAGCGAGCCCGGCTCGATCTCGAAGCGGCTGCGCGACCTATTGGAGCAGTGGCGCTATCGTCCGCCGGGGCGGTTCGACTTCACGTTGGATGTCGAGAGCTTCGCCTATTTCAACTATCAGTATATTCTTTACGGCATGGGATTTGCCGATGGAGATCGCACGCCCGCCGGTTCGTCGGGCGAGGCGGAGCGGCTGTTCCGCAAGCTTCGGCTATTTGGGGACCGGGCGGTGGCGGACTTGCCCAGTCATGGCGATCTGGTGGCCGCGATGCGGGGTTAAACGCGGTTCGTTTTCCCTCTCAAACAGGGCCGCAGATCGGATGAGGGGTGTTCCGGCCGGCGGAACACCCCTTCACCATTCTCTCACGCACTCCCCGCCAAGTCAGGCGATCGCGGGCAACTTGTCCAGATGCTTCTCCAGCGTCAGCGGATAGTCGCGGATCCGCACGCCGGTGGCGTTATAGACCGCATTCGCCACCGCCGCGCCGACGCCGCACAGGCCCAGTTCGCCCACGCCTTTGGCCTTCATTGGATTGGCCTTGTCGTCGGCTTCTTCCAGGAAGACCACCTCCTGATGCGGAATGTCGGCATGGACCGGCACTTCGTAACCCGCCAGGTCGTGGTTCACGAAGAAGCCGAAGCGCTTGTCGACCGCCAACTCTTCCATCAGGGCCGAGCCGACGCCCATCGTCATCGCCCCGATCACCTGGCTACGCGCCGCCATCGGGTTCAGGATACGTCCCGCCGCACACACCGCGAGCATCCGCCGCAGTCGGGTGACGCCGGTATAGGCGTCGACCCCGACCTCGACGAAATGCGCGCCGAAGGTCGACAACTGCCAGGTCTTGTCGAGCGTGCCGAACTCGATCCGGTCCTCGGCGGTCAGTGCCCCGGCGGAGGCGGCATCGCGCAAGGCGACCGACCGGTTGCCGCCCGACACCTTGCCATCGGCAAAGGTCAGATCCGCCGAGTTGAAGCCCAGGCGCTGCGCCACCGCCTCGCGCAGCTTGACACAGGCGGCATAGACGCCCGCCGTCGCATTGGCCGCGCCGAACTGCCCGCCCGAGCCCGCCGACACCGGATAGTCGCTGTCGCCCAGCCGAACGTCGACCGCGTTCATCGGCACGCCCATCATCTCGGCGGCGGTCTGCGCGATGATCGTATAGCTGCCGGTGCCGATATCAGTCATGTCGGTCTCGACCAACACGCGCCCGTCCTTGCCCAGCGTGACGCGCGCGCCCGACTTCATGTTCATGTGATTGCGAAAGGCGGAGGCGACGCCCATGCCGACCAGCCAGCGTCCGTCACGGACCTGGGCGGGTTTGGCATTCCGCCGCGACCAGCCGAAACGCTGTGCGCCCTCTTCCAGGCAGCGGACGAGCTGACGCTGCGAAAAGCGACGTTCGGGCTTTTCCGGATCGACCTGGGTGTCGTTCTTCACGCGGAAGGCGACCGGGTCCATGCCGAGCTTTTCGGCCATTTCGTCCATCGCGATTTCGAGCGCCATCATGCCTGGTGCCTCGCCGGGCGCACGCATCGCATTGCCCTCCGGCAGGTTGAGCACCGCCAATCGCATCGAGGTCAGTCGATTGGGCCCGGCATAGAGCAGCTTGGTCTGGTTGACCGCCGTCTCGGGACCGCCGCCGGGCAGGTCGCCCGACCCGCTTTCGTGCGCGATCGCCTGGATCGCGCCGTCCTTGGTCGCGCCGATGCGGATACGCTGCGTCGTCGCGGGGCGGTGGGTGGAGTTGTTCGCCATCAGCGGTCGCTGCATCGCGACCTTGACCGGCCGCCCGACCGCCTTAGCGCCCAGCGCCGCCATCACGGCATCGGCACGTAGGAACAGCTTGCCGCCGAATCCGCCACCGACATAGGGCGAGATCAGCCGTACCTTTTCCTTGGGCAGGCCCAGCGTCTTGGCCAAGTCGCCACGCCCCCAGGCGATCATCTGGTTCGAGGTCCAGACGGTCAGCTCATCGCCCTGCCACGACGCGATGGAGGCGAAGGGCTCCATCATCGCATGGCTGTGGTCGGGGGTGGTATAGGTCGCATCGATCTGCACCGGCGCGGCCGAAAACGCCGACTCGAACGTGCCCGTCCGGTCTTCCTTGCCCGGCTTGCCTTCCTCGGCACCGGCCAGGGGAGCGGACTTCAGCGCGTCGTCCAGATCATATTGGCCCTTGGCCCGCTCATAGTCGATGCGGACCAGTCCGGCGGCGGCGCGGGCCTGTTCGAACGTCTCGGCGACGACGATGGCGACCGCCTGGTGATAATGGTCGACATCGGGTCCCGCGAGCAGCTTGACCGTGTTGAAATTGCCCTTACCCAGCGGCCCCGCCTCGTTGGCGGTAACGATGTTCAGCACGCCCGGCGCACCGCGCGCATCGTCCAGGTTCATCGACCGGATACGACCCTTGGCAATGGCCGCGCCGATGATCCAGCCATAGGCGGCATTGGGTGCCTCGGCATGATGTTCATAGGCATAGGGCGCCATGCCGGTCGTCTTGCGCGGGCCGTCGATGCGGTCATGCGCGCGCCCGACCACGGTCATGCGGTCGATGGGATTGGTGCCCGCGGGCTCGGTGAACTTCATGCGGTCCTCGCCTGGCTGATTGCGGCCGCCAGCGTCCGTTCGACGAGCGGCACCTTATATACATTGTCCGACGTGGGTCGGGCATCGGCCAACAGCCGGGCCGTCACCGCCTTTGCCCCCTGCGGCATGGCGGCTTCCGCCGCCTCCACCCGCCAGGGTTTGTGTGCGACGCCGCCGACCGCGACGCGGCCAGTGCCATCCTTCTGGATCACCACCGCCACCGATACGAGCGCGAAGGCGTATGAGGCACGGTCGCGTACCTTCTCATAGATATGCGTGCCGCCGATCGGGCGCGGCAGGGTGACCGCGGTGATCAGTTCGCCCGGTTGCAGCGCAGTTTCGATATGCGGCGTGTTGCCCGGCAGGCGGTGGAAGTCGGCGATCGGAATGGCGCGGGTCTGGCCTTCCGGGTTCACCGTCTCGACCACCGCGTCCAGCACCCGCAGGGCGACGTTCATGTCGCTGGGGTTGGTGGCGATGCAATCGCTGCTGGTGCCGACGACCGCCAGCTGGCGCGAATAGCCGCCGATCGCGCTGCATCCCGAACCCGGCTTGCGCTTGTTGCAGGCCATGTTGGTGTCGTAGAAATAGGGGCAGCGGGTCCGCTGGAGCAGATTGCCCGCCGTCGTCGCCTTGTTGCGCAGCTGCCCGCTCGCCCCGGCCACGATCGCGCGCGATAATACGCCGTAATCGCGGCGCACGCGCTCGTCTGCGGCCAGCGTCGTGTTGCTAACGAAGGCGCCGATGCGAAGGCCACCTTCCCTGGTCTTTTCGATCCGGTTCAGGCCGACATCCTGCACATCGATCAGATGGGTCGGCGTCTCGACCTCGATCTTCATCAGGTCGAGCAGGTTGGTGCCGCCCGCCAGGAACTTCGCGCCGGGCTTGGTCGCGGCGCGTGCCGCCGCCATCGCGTCGCGCGCCCGCTCATAGGTAAAGGGCTTCATGCCTTAGCTCCCGCGACATCCGCCATGGCGTCGGCGATGTTCGAATAGGCGCCGCATCGGCAGATATTGCCGCTCATCCGCTCGCGCATTTCCATGCCGGAGGCCTGGGGCCTCGCGGTCAGGTCGGCCTGGACATGGCTGGGCACGCCGCGCTTGATCTCGTCGAGCACCGCCACCGCCGAGCAGATCTGGCCCGGCGTGCAATAGCCGCACTGATAACCGTCGTGCCGGACGAAGGCGGCTTGCATCGGGTGCAGCTTCTCGGGCGTGCCGAGTCCCTCGATCGTGGTGATGCTGTCGCCTTCGTGCTGGAGCGCCAGGCTGAGGCAGCTGTTGATCCGCTCGCCGTTCACCAGCACCGTGCACGCGCCGCATTGGCCGTGGTCACAGCCCTTCTTGGTGCCGGTCAGGTGCAGATGTTCGCGCAGCGTATCGAGCAGGGTGGTGCGCGGGTCGATCGACAGGGTTCGGGACTGGCCGTTCACCTTCATCGTGACGGGCATGGCGGCGGGATCGGGCGGCATGGTGGTCTTTCGGCTCTGGGCATCGACGGCGGTGGCTGGCGCGGAGACGGCCATGGCGGTCGCGGCGCCACCGACGATCATACCCCGGCGCGACACCGAGAATTCACTGCATTCGGCCAAATCCCGGCTCCCTTTCACCTGTCTCGACCATCATCCAGAGAATGTGCCCTCGCAAGCGCATGGCGCTCGAGCGAAGGGGCCGTCATGGCGATGGTTTTGATGAAACGTCTGTAATGTCTTTTGGTGGCGGCAAAAATTATCCTGAGATAAATTTACTTCGGTCAGACCGATTCCGCGCGACGGAGCGGTGGTGACCTGATAGCGTCGTTCATCGCCGGATTGGGTTATGCAAGCGCTGGTGACTGAGAGACATTCGTGCTCCCGCTTGTCGCGCCGGAGCCGTCCCTATCGATACCGTCCCGCTGCCGCAGGTCCGCTGCGATACCCGCTCCCCGAATTCTCCGTCGATCAGGACGTCGTCGGTACGGGCCCCCACCGTACGGACATTGTCCATCAAGGGGCCGGTCATCATCACTCCGGGCGAGCGGCGCCGCGCCTATCGCGCGCTATTGGACGGGATACGCGTCGTCGAGGATCGGATCGCACCGCTATGGACCACACCCGCCGCCGCCTTGTCGGAGCGTCGGCGTACGGTTCGGGCACGGGTGACCGCCAACGGGTTTCGCGAACTCGACGTCCTGCTGGCGCACTGGGTGGGTATCGTGGCGATGCGCCCCGTCCGCATGGCCGAAATCGATTATTGGCGCGAAACCGATACGGTCGCCGATGCGGGCGGCATGACCTTTACGAAGGCCGAGATCCTGCGCATCGCGGACGAATATCGTCGCGCGGCACCACCTTCTTCGGATGCGGGTGGTTGCGATCTGGCGGCCTGATCCCCATATCCCTGTTGCTTTAGTCGCACATCGACGGTTTTTGGCGCCTGGCACGCCCTTCTTCCTTCTTTCCCTGCAGTCGAGGCCCCATTGGGTCCGCTGATCCCGGCCGACCCGTCATGCAAGGAAATAGGCTATGAGCCAGAACGGTACCGTCAAATTCTTCAATGCCGACAAGGGTTATGGTTTCATCACGCCGGACGCCGGTGGCACGGACGCCTTCGTTCATATCTCCGCCGTCGAGCGGGCCGGTATGATCACGCTCCAGCAGAACCAGCGCGTCGGCTATGAGCTGGAAGAAGACCGGCGCGGCAAGATGGCGGCGGTGAATCTCCAGCCCGTCGACTAATCTCGTGTCGCGGCGGGGCAATACCGGTTCAAACCGGCAAGGCCCCGCTGCCACCTGATCCTGCTGGCCTGTTTATCCGATGAAAGGCGTGATCATGCGCGACTCCGAAATCTTCGACCAACGGGCCACAGACTGTCGCGATCAGGCAGCGATCACCGACCTCGCCAATGTGCGTGAACGCTGTCTGCGTTCCGAGGCCGCCTGGGCGGCCATGGCGCAGCGTTCGCGCCGTACCGAGGCGGCACGCGATGCGCGTTCGCATACCGACACCCCGGCGCCGGTCGTGGCGGTGGCGGACACCGTACAAGCGGTCTGAATCGGGTCGGGGCGAATGATCGCTCCTGACCATTGCATCTGAGATCGTCGGTTGAAGAACGACGCTTGAGCATTGTCTTGCTGGGCGTTCCTGTTCGGCTGACATAGGTGACCTGGGCGCGCGTGGCGGGTCCGGCTTCCCCCCGATCTGCATACGCGCTGCTTCCTACCCCCGTTGCCGCCCGTCGCCATCGCGTGCACTAAGAGCCGAACGATGGAGGGGGAAGCGATGCGCCGGGCAATGACATGGGCGATGTTGGCATTGGGATGGGCGATGCCGTTATCGGCGCAGTCCACGCAGGTGCCGAGGATCGTCAGCAACGGCGGTCGCCATGCCCTGATGGTCGATGGACGCCCGTTCCTGATGCTGGGCGCACAGGTCAACAATTCCAGCAATTATGCCGCAGCGTTGCCGCAGGTCTGGCCGATGCTGGACCGTATCCATGCCAACACGATCGAAATCCCCGTCGCGTGGCAACAGATTGAGCCCGAAGAAGGCCGGTTCGACTTTTCCTTCGTCCAGACCCTGCTCGAACAGGCGCGCGCGCATGGCAAGCGGGTCGTGCTGCTCTGGTTCGCGACCTGGAAGAACACCTCGCCCGGTTATACTCCCGACTGGGTCAAGTTGGACAACCGGCGTTTCCCCCGGATGAAGACGCGCGACGGCAAGGATCATTATGCCCTGTCGCCGATGGCGCGCACCACCCTGGAGGCGGACAAACGCGCATTCGTCGCGCTGATGTCCTATCTGCGCGACCAGGACTCCCAAAACACCGTCATCATGGTCCAACCGGAGAATGAGGTCGGCAGCTATCGCAACCCGCGCGATTTTTCGGACATGGCGCAACGCCTGTTTGCGCAGGCCGTACCCGAGACACTGACCCGCAAGCTGGGCAAGACGCGCGGCGATTGGCGCACGGTGTTCGGGGCGCAGGCGGACCGGGCTTTCAACACCTGGTATACCGCGCGCTACATCAATGAGATCGTGGCCGCGGGGAAGGCGGTCAAGCCGCTGCCAATGTACGTCAATGCCGCGCTGGCGGGGCCCTCCAACGTCCCCGACCCCGACGGGGTGGCCAGCGGCGGACCGCAGCAGGACGTGCTCGACATCTGGAAGGCCGCGGCGCCCGCGATCGATGCCGAGGCACCCGATATCTACGACCGGGCCAGCGGCAATGTGGCCCTGTACCTCGACGCCTTTGCCCGCGCCGACAATCCGTTGCTGGTGCCCGAGATCGGCAATGGACGCGAGTTCGCGCGCTATTTCTATGACGCGCTGGGTCGTGGTGCGATCGGGTTCGCGCCGTTCGGCATGGATGACACCGGCTTCTTCAATTATCCGCTTGGTGCCCGGACGCTGGATGCCGCCAACCTCGACGCCTTTGCCGGCCCCTATGGCGCGGTCGCGGGCGTGATGCGCGATTGGGCGCAGGCGGCGTATGAGCATCCGACCTGGGGCGCGGCCAAGCCCGACGACGGCAGCGATCGTCAGACGGTGCTGGGCGACTGGCGCATCCGTGCCGAGTTCGGCCAGTGGCAGTTCGGCGAAAAGAGCTGGACCTGGCTGAAATCCGATCCCGCGCCGTGGAAGGCCGAGCCGGTCGGCGGTATGGCCGTCGTCCAACTGTCACGCGACGAATTCCTGATGGTGGGCGATCACGTCCGCGCCCGCTTCGAGCCCGCGACACCCGATCCCCGTGCGATGGTCGTCCGTGTCGAGGAAGGGCATTTCGCGCAAGGCCGCTGGGTCATGGACCGGGTCTGGAACGGCGACCAGACCGATTATGGCATCAACATCATCGACCGGCCGGTCGTGCTGAAGGTGGTGATGGGTCGTTATCGCTGAGCGGCGGGCAGGGTCAGGGCCATGACGGTTCCGCGATCCGCCTCACCCAGCGACAGCGTGCCGCCCGATCCCGCCAACAGCGCCCGCGCGATCGACAGGCCAAGCCCCGTTCCGCCACTGGTCCGACGCGAGGTGAAGAAGGGCTCGAAGATCCGCGCCCGGTCGCCAGGCGGGATACCGCCGCCATTGTCGATAACGGAAACGGTGACGGGATCGCCCGTCGCGATGCGGATCGTGATGGTATCGGCCCCCGCCTGAGCGGCGTTCTCGATCAGCGTGGTCAGCACGGCCTCCAGCGTGTCGGGCGCGATGGCGGCGGCGATGGCGGGCAAATCCGCGTCGACCATGATGGATAAAGTCGCGCGGCGGTGGGCGTCGGCCAGCTTCAACACGACCGCGACGACGTCGCTTTCCCCGTCTGCCGCGACCGTCATGTCCGCGCGCGCCAGATCGAGCAGCCGCGAGACCAGCAGGGTCAACCGCCCGGCATCGGCATCGGCATTGGCCAGGAACCGGCGGCGCTCGGCGTCGGACATCGTCGCCCCGTGATCTTGCAGCAATTCGATCGCACCCCGGATACCGGTCAGCGGCGTCTTGAACTCATGGCTGACCGCATAGGCGAAGTTGCGCAGGTAGAGCGAGCGGGCTTCGATCGCCTGCGCCATGGCGGCGAAGTCGCGGTAGAGGTCCTGGATCTCGATGGCGGCGGTTGCGGGAATGGCGGGTACGGCGCCGCGCCCGGCCGCCACGTCGCGTGCGGCACCCTGCAATTCCTCGATGGGGCGGGCGATGCCGCGCGACAACAGGCCCGACAGCAGGATCAGCACCCCCAGGATACTCAATATGCCGATGACGATCTTGCCCCAGTCCTGATACAGGCCGACGAACAGCGACCGCGCCGATCGCGAGAGCAGCAGGACGCCGACGACGTGGCCATCGACCAGTATCGGGCGTGCATGATGCACCCGCGTCGCGGCGGCGCGCGATAGCCAGTCGAAGCGATAGATCGCCCGGTAGCGGGCATCGCGGCGCAGGACGGTGCGGGGCAGCCCGGTCAGCGCGGCGGCCACCTCGGGCAGCGACCGATAGTCGCCGCGAAGCGCCGAGCCGGTGACGATGCGCCCATCGCGGTCAAGCAGGATGATCGACGCCAGCGTGGTCTGCCGCGTCGCCGCCATAACCGGCGCGAGGCGCGTGGCGGCGGCCAGTGCGTCCGGTGCTACCCCTATCGCGGGCTGTGGTCGCGGGCGTTCGGGCAGGATCGGCGTGGCGTTCAGGTCGACCGCCGTGGCGACCGCGCCGCCGTAAGGGCCGCCGCTATCCGCCACGACCCGCGTCACGGGCCGTCCCGGCGGCGCGGCGGGCCATAAGGCGGTGGCGCTGGCGGCGAGTGCTGCCCCTTGCGCCACGAGTTCCACCTCGGTCTGGCGGACCAGCGTATTCTCGTAGACGCGCAACGCCACCGCCCCGACACCGGGGAGGGCGGCGACCAGGAAGAAGCTGGCGAAGAGATAGGTGCGCAGCGACAGGCGCGGCCAGTGGCGCTTGGCCCAGGACTTGGCCCGTAATGCAGCGCTACCGATCACGCCGCCTCGCCGCTGCACGCCCCCAGCCGATACCCGATCCCGGCCCGCGTCTCGATCACATCGGTGCCGCCACGCTCGGCGAACTTGGCGCGCAGGTTGCGGATATGGCTGTCGATCGTCCGGTCGGTGACGGCGAAGCCGGGCCCGTGCAGCCGGTCGATGATCGCATCACGGCCGAACACCTTGGCGGGCATGACCGCCAGGGTACGCAGGATCGAGAATTCGGTCACGGTCAGGGTGATGTCGACCCCGGCCCAGCGCGCCTGCCACCCCTCTATGTCCAGTGTCAGGCGGCCATGCCGGATCAGCGCCCCGGCGCTCTCGACCGTCGGGGGATGGGCGTGGGTGCGGCGCAGGATCGCCATCACCCGCGCCACCACCTCACGCGGGGAAAAGGGCTTCACGACATAATCGTCCGCGCCCAGCTCGATCCCCAGCACCCGGTCGATCTCGTCATCGCGCGACGACAGGAACAGGATCGGCGTGTCGCCGTCGCTGCGCAGGCGGCGACACACCTCCAGCCCGTCCATGCGCGGCATGTTGATGTCCAGCACGACCAGATCGGGCCGGCGCGCGGCGACCTCGGCCAGCGCGGCCTCGCCGTCTGCGGCCTCGATCGTGTCGAGCCCCGCCTTGCCGAGCGCGAAGACGAGCAGTTGACGGATATTGGGATCGTCGTCGGCGACCAGGATCGTGCGGGGCATGGGGCACAGGATCACGGCCGGGGCCCGCTCGTCAACTTGGGCTGTTCTTCGGCCGGATCGACCGGCCACGGCTCGCCGCCGCACAGGCGCGGGGCGGGGGCCGGGCGCAGGCCGATCCGTTTCTCCGCCACCGCCATCCGCCGGGCGTTGCGCCAGGTCCAGCTATGCCAGTTCGCCTGCTGGGCCCGCGTTTCCGACATGATCCGTGCGATGATGTAACCGGTGCGGTCGCGCAGGATCGGCCCCGCCGCCCGCCGTTCGAGGGCGATCAGCGGCAGCAGCGCCGAGGTGCCCAGGCCATCGAGATAGCAAAGGTCGATATCCTTCGCGCTCCGGGCATGGGCGACGTTCCAGCGTGCGGCGATCGCCCCCAGGTCGCTGGCGCATCCGGCGGTCAGCACGACGCCGGCGGCCAGCGCATTGGCGTTGACCAGCCACCGCGCCGATCGCCCGCGCAACATCCGCCAGACGATCAGGACTAGCCCGAAGGCGACCAGGCCCATCCAGGCAAGCGCTGCGATCCGCCACCCGCTGAGCGAAAAGGCGGCGATATAGTCGATGGTCCGCAGGATGCTGGAGGCGACGAGCAGCAGGTTCTGCGCGATCCATAGCAGGATCAGGCGGCGGACCAGCCGATCCCGCGACCGCCCGGCCAGCAGCACGAACCCGCCCGCGAGCAAGGCGGTGACGATCAGGGGATAGGCGCCGCGATGCGCATAATCGGCCAGCGTCACGCCGCGGGGCAGGGGCGCGCCGCTCCATAGAAAGGCAAGGTCGAGCGCGTTCTGAACCGCGAAGATCAGGTTGAAGGTGACGAGTGACAGGACCAGGGTCGCACGCCCGATCTGTGGCACAATCGCCCCGCTGTTCCATGTCACCAAGCCCGGCGGCAACAGCGTCCGGCGCGGGCGCAGGCTCGACCAGACCATCACCAGGAAGACCAGCGAAAACAATGCGCGGGCCAACATATCGGAGAGATCGGGGAAACGGATCGCGGCAAAGGCCTGTTCGATCAGGGGATTGGCCTGCGCGAACAGGGTCAGGAACAGCGCGCTGCCCAGCGCGGGCACGACCAGCATCGCCGCCAGCGCGACGGCGCTCCGTCCGGGGCGGCGGCGGACGCGCATGATGCGGGCAGCGTCGCAGAACGGGACAGCGATGCTGCCGATGCCGTGGACGAACAACCGTCCGGCCCATTGGAGCGCGTCGTCGAACCGCCGGAGCGGCAACAGCGTCGCCATGCCGATCGAAACCCCGAACAACAGCCATTTCAGCGGCCCGGGATCATCGACCAACATCAGGCCGAACATCACCGCCACCGCGACCGCGCCCCGCGCGGCGCGGCTGGCCCGGACATCGGCGCGCAGCAACACCAGCATGATCGTCCAGGCGAGCGCGAAGCCGCCCCGCGTCCAGCCCGGCTCCTCGCCATAGAAAAACAGATGCGCCAGCCCGATCAGCGCGGCGGCGCCGATCAGCTTTGCATGGAAGGTGAAGCGTCTCGATGTCGTGACGGTCATGCCGAACTCCCTTTTCGGGGTACGCCATGCGGGGGCGCGGTCCAGAGCGGGTGGTGCGCGCCCTGTGCATTTCATCCGCTATCGATGCAGAAACGATGCAGGGCTTGCCGCCGACCGGCGCGGATTATTAGCTTTGCTTCGGAGGATCAGCAGCTTAGCCTTTGATCCAACACCAATGTCACGGGTAAGACTTCATGCAGCGTCGCCAGTTTCTCGCTTCCGCCAGTCTTGTCGCCGCGACCACCGCGCTGCCGCGTTTCGCACAGGCCGCAAGCGGAGCGCGTGATGCCGAATTGCGGGCGATGCTGGACCGTTTCTTCTATGCCCGGCTGGACGATAGTCCGGAACAGGCGACCTCGCTTGGGCTGGACACGGGGCCGCGCGCCGCGCTGAAATCCCGGCTGGGCGATGCTTCGCGCGCGGGTGAGGCGCGCCAGTTCGCCCGCGCCAGGCAGGAACGCGCCGCGCTGCGCACGATCCCGCGCGACACGCTGGGCGAGGCGGCACGGCTCGATTACGACATTGTCGGCTATGGCCTGGACCGGGTGATCGCGGGCGAGCGATTCGCTTATGGCGCCAGCGCGGGGCGGTATGCGCCCTATGTGCTCAGCCAGTTGTCCGGGGCGTATCGCGACGTGCCCGATTTCCTGGCGAGCCAGCACCGCGTCACCAACGCCGCCGATGCCGACGCCTATGTCGCGCGGGTCGAGGCTTTCGCGACCGCGATCGATGCGGAGACGGAGCGCCAGCGGCAGGATGCGGGCAAGGGCGTCTTTGCCCCCGACTACATCCTCGACACCACGCTCAAGCAACTCGCCGCCGTGCGTGACAAGGCACCCGAGGCGACCGGTCCCGCGACCGATCTGGCCGCCAAGCTGAAGGCCGCCAAGCTACCGCCGGAGCGCGCCCAGGCGGTCGCCCGGCTGATGGCGGACAAGGTCTTCCCCGCGCTCGACCGGCAACGCGGCCTCGTGACCGAGTTGCGCGGTCGGGCGGTGCATGATGCGGGCGTCTGGCGGCTGCCCGATGGCGAGGCCTATTATACCGCCGCCGCGGCCGCCGCGACGACCACCGAAATGTCGGGTGACGATATCCATCGGCTCGGCCTGGCGCAGGTCGCCGAGATCGGCGGCCGGATCGATGCGATCCTGAAGGCGCAGGGCATGGGCCAGGGCAGCGTGGGCGAACGGCTGGTCGCGCTCAACCAGCGCCCGGATCAGCTTTATCCCAACACCGATCCCGGTCGCGAGGCCTTGCTGGAGCAGTTGCGTGCGCAGGTCACCGCCATGACCCGCCGCCTGCCCGAACAATTCGCCGTCCTGCCCAAGGCGCCGGTCGAAATCCGCCGCGTGCCCGAGGCGATCCAGGCGGGCGCGCCGGGCGGCTATTACCAGTCGGCCTCGCTCGACGGTTCGCGACCCGCCATCTATTTCATCAACCTGCGCGACACGTTCGACCGGCCCAAATTCGGCCTGGCGACGCTGACCTATCACGAGGCGGTGCCCGGCCATCACCTGCAGGTCATGTCGGCGTTGGAGAGCCAGGATATTCCGCTGATCCGCAGGCGTGGTTTCTATTCGGGCTATTCGGAAGGGTGGGCGCTCTATTCCGAGCAACTGGCCGACGAGATGGGGATGTACGAGGGTAATCCGCTAGGCCAGGTGGGGTATCTGCAATCGCTGCTGTTCCGTGCCACGCGACTGGTCGTCGATTCGGGCATGCACGCCAAGCGGTGGAGCCGCGAGAAGGCGACCGACTATCTGATCGCCACCACCGGCATCGCGCGCGGTCGCAGCCAGGGCGAGATCGACCGCTACACCGTTTGGCCGGGGCAGGCGTGCAGCTACAAGATCGGGCATACCGTCTGGACGCGGCTGCGCGACGAAGCGAAAGCCAAGGCGGGGGCGAAGTGGGATCCGAAGGTTTTCCACCGCGTCCTGACGCTAGGGGCGATGCCGCTCGACGTGCTGGAGCGGGTGGTGCGCGAGCGAATGGTCTGAGGACCGCGACGGGCGCGGGGCTTGGCCAAGACCCTCATGCCTCGCTAGGGTCGAGGCGGAGGATCGAACAGCATGACCATCAACCGTTCCCATCTAGCTGCCCTTGTCCTGTCGCTGGCGACCTTGTCGGCTGGCGCCCCGGTGGTCGCCGCCGATGTGCCGGGGAAAGCCCTGGGCGATTGGACATTGGCGCCCAGCGAGGATGGGCAGGGGTGTTTCCTGACCCGCATCTATGACCGGCCGGGCGACACGACGCTGCTGCTGGGGCTGGACCGCGACGGGTCGAACCATCTGACTGTCCTGAACGACAACTGGTCGATCAAGCCCAGGGAAAAGCTGTCGCTCGACTTCCGGCTGACGAGCGGCGGCTATCCCCGTCATTTCGCGGTGGGACTGGAGGCGGACGGCAAGCGGGGCTTCGTCTCCAGTTTCGAGACGGCCTTCCCGACCTATCTGGCGAAGTCGCAGCGGCTGGACATTGCGCGCGGCGACGTACCGGTCGAACGACTGTCGCTGGATGGCAGCGGCGCGGCGATCGCGGCCCTGCGCCAGTGCGTGGCGGCGCGCAAGCTTGCCCCCGCCAAGACATCGCGCATGACGCAAGCCGCCGACGATATCCCCCGCGATCCGTTTGCGAAACGAGGCGGCCGCGACCGCTAATAGATGAACCTCATCTTAACAGATCTAAGATGAAAAGATGGCAAGATGAACAAATCGACAGTAATCATTTGGTCGAATAACTGGCACGGTCGAACAGATTGGGGATTGTCGAACTTTTCCCGCTCCGCTTCGTTGTTGCGGTTGGTTAACGATTGAAAGAACTGTTATGACTGCTTTTGCATCCAAATCCGTGCTCGCGCTCGTGACGCTCGCAGGGGCTGTCAGCCTTGGTGGCTGCGCGACGAAGTCCTTCGTGCGTGAACAGATCGCGCCGGTCAGCCAGCGTGTCGATGGACTCGAACAGCGGCTCCAGCAGACCGACGGCACTGCCAAGGCCGCACTGGCCGAGGCGCAGGCCGCATCGGGCCAGGCCCAGGCCAATGGCCAGCGTCTCGACCAACTGGGCGGCCGGGTCGACGGCGTCGAGCAGCGGCTGACCGTGCAGGAGCAGAAGCCCGCGCGTCGCCCGCGCCACTGATAACGCAGGTCCGGGCGACCCCGGTCGCCGAACGCCATGCCGGTCCCTCCCCCTCGTTTGGGGGAGGGGCTGGCCTTTTGCCTGAGTATGCCGTCTCGATGATATTCCCGCCCCGATGAAATCCCTGCTCCTGTCGCTGGCGGGCCTGACCCTGCTGGCCCCCTCGGTTGTCGAGGCGCGCCCCGTCGAACCGGCCAAGGCCACTGCGCGCAAGGTCGCCTCGAAGCCCAAGGTAAAGCCGAAGCCGAAGCCCGCGCCGGTCGTGGCGGCCGATCCGGTTCTGACCCCGTCACCGGTGGCGCAGCGGGTGATCGACTGGGTATCGGGGTCGCAGGACAATCGCGGCCTCCCCTGGGCGGTGGTCGACAAGGTGAACGCCACGCTGTTCCTGTTCGCTGCCAATGGCACCCAGCAGGCGGCGGTCCCCGTCCTGATCGGCATCATGCCGGGCGACGAGGCGAGCCCCGGCGTCGGCACCAAGACGCTGGCCTCGCTCGGTCCGGCCGAGAAGACGACTCCCGCCGGACGCTATCTGGCGAAGTTCGGCCTGCCGGTGGCGGGTCAGCGGGTGTTGTGGGTCGACTATGCGACATCGGTCGCGCTGCATCCGATCCCGAAGGATGCGGGCGCGCGGGAGAAGCGGCGCGAGCGGATGCTGTCGCCGACGCCCGACGACAACCGCATCACCTTTGGCTGCATCAATATCCCCCAGGCGTTTTACGCCCGGCAGTTGCGGCCGGCGTTCCGCAAGAAGGGCGGCTATGTCTATATCCTGCCCGACACTCGGCCGATCGAGGATGTCTTCCCCCGCCTGAGGGCGCAGGTCGGCGGCTAAAGCGGCTTGCCCATGCGGATGAGGGGCACCTGCACCCCATGGACGGGGGCTGAGCGGATCGATTCGATCGGCGTATAGCCGCAGGCGCGGTAGAGCGGCTCTCCCGCCAGCGTTGCCATCATCTCGGCCGCGGCAAAGCCCGCCTCGCGCGCTGCCGCCTCGCACCGCTCGAGGATGGCGCGGCCCAGTCCCTGCCGGGCGAAGTCGGGATCGACATACATCGCCCGTATGCGCGCGGGGGCGATCGCCGGATCGAGCATCGCGGCATCGCGCAGGCCATGGCTATGATCACCGCCATAGAGCGTCGCCCGCGCGCTCCATCCGCCACAGGCGGCCAATCGCCCGTCCCGTTCGGCCAGCAGATACGTGCCGTCGGCGATCAACTGCGTATCCAGTCCCATGACGGAGCGGCTGGCGACGATTTCTTCCGGCGACAGGAAATCCTGCTGCAGCACCGAAATGGCACGGTCCATCAACAGGGCTATGGCGGGAATGTCGGCGGCGTCGGCCCAGCGGAAACGAAGCATCGCATCTTTTCGGGGCAATTTTCCGCCATCGTCAATGACGAAGACGTGAACAGTTACAATCGACACCACCGATTTGCTGGGATAAGCCGGTCGGATGGCAGACATTCCTCAGACCCCGCTGCTCGACACGGTTCACACGCCCGACGACCTGCGTCGGCTCGCCCCCGAACAGCTGCGGCAGCTCGCCGACGAATTGCGGACCGAGACGATCTCGGCGGTCGGCACCACTGGCGGCCATCTCGGCTCGGGGCTGGGGGTCGTCGAACTGACGGTCGCCCTCCATTATGTCTTCAACACGCCCGACGACCGGTTGATCTGGGACGTCGGCCATCAATGCTATCCGCACAAGATCCTGACCGGGCGGCGCGAGCGGATTCGTACCATCCGCCAGGGCGGCGGCCTGTCGGGCTTCACGAAGCGATCGGAAAGCGAATACGACCCGTTCGGCGCGGCGCACAGCTCGACCTCGATCTCGGCCGCGCTCGGCTTTGCCATCGCCAACAAGCTGGCGGGCACGCCGGGCAAGGGCATCGCGGTGATCGGCGACGGTGCGATGTCGGCGGGCATGGCCTATGAGGCGATGAACAATGCCGAACAGGCGGGCAATCGCCTGGTCGTGATCCTGAACGACAATGACATGTCGATCGCCCCGCCGGTGGGCGGCCTGTCGGCGTACCTGTCGCGCATGGTGTCGAGCCGCGAGTTCCTGGGCGTGCGCGACGTGCTCAAGAAGCTCGCCAAGCGCTTCCCGCGTCCGATCCAGAAGGCGGCGCAGAAGACCGACGAGTTCGCACGCGGCATGACCATGGGCGGCACGCTGTTCGAGGAGCTGGGCTTTTATTATGTCGGCCCGATCGACGGCCACAATCTCGACCATCTGATCCCGGTGCTCGAGAATGTCCGCGATGCCGAGCAGGGCCCGATCCTGATCCATGTCGTCACCAAGAAGGGCAAGGGCTATGCCCCGGCCGAGGCGGCGGCGGACAAGTATCACGGCGTGCAGAAGTTCGACGTGATCACCGGCACCCAGGCCAAGGCGCCGCCGGGACCGCCCGCCTACCAGAATGTCTTCGGCGAGGCGCTGGCCAAGGAAGCCGACAGCGATCCGCGCATCTGCGCGATCACCGCCGCCATGCCTTCGGGCACCGGCCTGGACCGCTTCGCGCAGACACATCCCGAGCGCTTCTTCGACGTCGGCATTGCCGAGCAGCATGCGGTGACCTTCGCGGCGGGGCTGGCGGCGCAGGGCATGCGGCCCTTCTGCGCCATCTATTCGACCTTCCTCCAGCGCGCCTATGACCAGGTGGTTCATGACGTCGCGATCCAGAACCTGCCGGTCCGCTTCGCGATCGACCGCGCCGGGCTGGTCGGCGCGGACGGCGCGACCCATGCGGGTTCGTTCGACGTCACCTATCTCGCCAGCCTGCCCAACATGGTGGTGATGGCCGCCGCCGACGAGGCGGAGCTGGTCCACATGGTCCATACTTGCGTCAACCACGACTCCGGCCCGATCGCAGTGCGGTATCCGCGCGGCAACGGTGTCGGCGTGACGCTGCCCGAGACGGCGCAGCTGCTGGAGATCGGCAAGGGCCGCGTCGTGCGCGAGGGCAAGAAGGTCGCGATCCTGTCGCTCGGCACCCGCCTGGCCGAGGCGTTGCGGGCCGCCGACACGCTGGAGGCCAAGGGGCTGTCGACTTCGGTCGCGGACCTCCGCTTCGCCAAGCCGCTCGACGAGGCGCTGATCCGCCGGATGTTGACCACGCATGAAGTCGCGGTGACGATCGAGGAGAATGCGATCGGTGGCCTGGGCGCGCATGTCCTGACCATGGCGTCGGACGAAGGGCTGATCGACGGCGGGCTGAAGCTGCGCACCATGCGCCTGCCGGATGTCTTTCAGGATCAGGACAAGCCCGAGGTGCAATATGCCCAGGCCGGTCTGGACGCCGATGCCATCGTCGAGACGGTGCTGAAGGCGCTGCGCCACAACAGCGCGAGCGTCACCGAAGGCGCGCGCGCGTGATCCGCGGCTGGACCGCCGTCATCGTCTTCACGACGCTGGCGGTGGTCATGATGGTCGGCGTGAACGTGCGGATGTGGCGGCGGATGAAGGCCGCGACGATGGCGGCGAAGGCGGAAGCGGAGCGGGAAGCTGTCGAGGCGGAGCGGACCGAAGACCTCCGTTCCGCCTGAGCGAAGTCGAAGGCCATGCGCTTACCCTTAACAAAATCTGTTCCCCGGCGAAGGCCGGGGCCCAGTTTCCGCACGTTGGCGATGGCGTTGTGAATTGGCGTGGGAAGCTATAGCCACCCATTGTGATAGCTTCCCACTCAGCGCCACTATCCTCTCTCAGCTTCGGCGAAACTGGGCCCCGGCCTCCGCCGGGGAACGCGGATTCATGAGGCTTTCCCTTGGCCTTCGACTTCGCTCGTGCAGAGCGGGGAGAGTGGGCTTTCTTCACCTCCGTTCACGCTGAGCGAAGTTGAAGCGGACGCCTCGACCATTGCCACAAACCTCACCGCCCCAGATAATGGGCCTGCGCCGCGTCCGTCGCATTCACCGCCAGCACCGCGCGCGCTTCGCTGGGCGGCAATGGCCCCGAGGGCGTCGGCCGGTCCATCCCGCTCGCCGCGATGACCCGGCCGAGCAGTTCCTGGCCCTCCTGCCACCAGCCCAGACCGCTGGCGGCATTGATATGCCCCTGCTGCCCGGCATCGACGAAATGGCTGCCCCAGTCGACCGCCAGGCTGTGTGCGCGTTCGATCGAGATCCACGGATCGTCCTGGCTGGCGACCAGGATCGAGGGGAAGGGCAGCGGCGTGCGCGGGCTGGGCGCAAAGCCCTTTAGCGCGTCCGGCGCATCGGGCCGATCGACATCGGCCGGCGCGACCAGCAACGCGCCCGCGACCGGCCAGCCATAGGGCTGCGGCGACAATTCGGCCCACCACGCCACCGCCAGACAGCCCAGCGAATGGGCCGCCAGGATGACGGGCGCCTGTGCCTGCCGGATCGCCTGGTCCAGCCGCGTGACCCAGGCGTTGCGATGCGGGGTCGACCACATGCCGAGTTCGACACGGATCGTGTCGGGTCGAGCCTCTTCCCACAGGCTTTGCCAGTGCGAGCGGCCCGAGCCGCCCAGCCCGGGCACGGTGAGGACCGTGGGTTTGCGGGCCTCATAGGATGCGAACGAACCCATATGGCATCTCCTCGAATGGGGTCGGGACGACTCCCGATCCTCACACACAAGATATTCCTACTAAAAAGATAGGCAATAGGGATCGCGTCCAGCGGAACACCGCTTGCGACGGACGGAGCCGGGGGGTAGGGGCGGGGCATGGCCAAGCTGCGTGTCGACCAGATGCTCGTGGACCGCGGACTCGTGGAATCCCGTTCGCGCGCGCAGGCGCTGATCATGGCGGGGCTCGTCTTTTCCGGTGAGACCAAGATCGCCAAGCCCGGCCAGCAACTGGCCGAGGATGCCGCGCTCGATGTGCGTGGGCGCGATCATCCCTGGGTCTCGCGTGGCGGCATCAAGCTGGCGCATGGGCTCGACCATTTCGGTTGGGACGTGACCGGCGCGGTCGCCATCGACGTGGGCAGCTCGACCGGCGGTTTCACCGACGTGCTGCTGCAAAAAGGCGCGGCGCGCGTCTATGCGGTGGACAGCGGCACCAATCAGCTCGCCTGGTCGCTGCGCCAGGACCCGCGCGTGATCGTGCACGAACAGACCAGCGCGCGCATCCTGACCGAGGCGCATATTCCCGAACCGGTCGATATCATCGTCTGCGATGCCAGCTTCATCGGCCTGGCCAAGGTGCTGGAGCGGCCGCTGACCTTTGCCGGGCCGGGCGCGCGTCTGCTGGCGCTGATCAAGCCGCAGTTCGAGGCGGGGCGTGAAGAAGTCGGCAAGGGCGGGGTCGTCCGCGACGCGGCGGTGCATCAGCGGGTCTGCGATCAGGTCGTCGCATGGCTGACGGGCAGCGGCTGGACCGTCGCCGGGGTCGTGCCGAGCCCGATCACCGGCCCGGAGGGCAATATCGAGTTTCTGGTGGCCGCATCCCGAAATTGAACGGGACGAGTAGGATAACGTTCACCTTGTCCGTTTACGGCAACCCGTCACTCGGGCAGACCGGCGGGCATCATGGCGAAAGAGAGACGAGTGGGTACGATCGCGTCGAAGGGGCAGTTGCGCATGTCTTTCCTGCGCTGGGCGATCGTCATCGTGCCGCTGATCCTGCTGCTGGGCTTCGCGTCCGGACGGGTGGTGCCGGCGGGCAGCGAGAATAGCTGGTATGTCGCCCTCACCAAGCCCGAGCTGAACCCCCCGGGCTGGATCTTCCCCGTCGTCTGGACGACGCTCTACATCCTCATCGGGCTGGCGCTGGCGATGATCGTTCATGCGCGGGGCGCTCGCGGGCGGGGCGTTGCGATCGGCCTGTTCGTGGTCCAGTTCGCGCTCAATCTGGCATGGACGCCGCTGTTCTTCGGTGCGCATCGGGTGAGTGCGGCGCTGTTCGTCATCGTCGCGATCCTGATCCTGTCGATCGTGACCACCATCGCCTTTTCGCGCATCCGCAAGGGCGCGGCCTGGTTGATGGTGCCCTATCTGGTCTGGCTGTCCTTTGCGGGTGTGCTCAACTGGCGGATCGACCAGCTCAATCCGGATGCGGAAAGGCTTGTGCCGGGCGCGCAGACCTCCCAAATGCTGTGAAACGATTTTCGGGAATTTGATATGCAGGCCGACAACAAGCTGTTCGACGATTTCGCCAAGGTGATGAACGGCCTGGCGGGCACCGTGGCGGGCATGGGCCGCGAGGCGGAGTCGAGCGCCCGCACCCGCGCGCGCGAATGGATCGGCGGGCTCGATTTCGTCAGCCGTGAGGAATTCGAAGTCGCCAAGGCGATGGCCGTCGCCGCGCGCGATGAGGCCGATGCGCTGAAGGCCCGCCTGGACGCGCTGGAAGGGCGTCTGGGCGCGTCGACGGTCGGGTCCGAATCCTGATCACTGATCCTGTGTCGGGAGGGCTGCCTGCGTCGGTGACGGGGGCAGCTATCCACAGAAATCGGCCTGCTGCTGCTTGCGGCGGAACCCGGAGCGGTGCAACCTGCATCGGTCTGGGTTTGTTCGCAAAGGCCGGTTATGCTTGAATCGACCGATCATGAAGCCGATGACTCGGCCCCCATCGATATGCTGGAGGCGTATTTCGCCGCGCATGGATGGGAGCATGAGCGTCACGACGAGGAAATCGTCGCGACCGTCAAGGGCAGCTGGGCCAGCTACGAGTTGCGCGCGCTGTGGCGCGACGACGACAGCGTCCTGCAATTCCTGGCCTTTCCCGACATCAAGGTCACCGACGATCGCCGCTCCAGCATCTATGAGGCGCTGGCGCTGGTGAACGAACAGCTGTGGATCGGCCATTTCGAGCTGTGGTCCAACAGCGGCATCCTGCTGTACCGCCACGCCGCGATGGTCGATGGCGGCGAGGAAGGCACCATCTCGCTCTCCGCGACCGAGTTGCTGGTCGAGTCGGCGATCGAGGAATGCGAGCGTTTCTACCCCGTGTTCCAGTTCGTCCTGTGGGGCGGCAAGACCCCCCGCGAGGCACTGGCCGCCGCATTGATCGAGACGCAGGGCGAGGCCTAGCATGAACGATACGCGTTTCCCCGAGGGGCCGATCTGGCTCGTCGGGTGCGGCAACATGGCGGGCGCGATGCTGCGTCGCTGGTTGGCCGAAGGGCTCGACCCCGCGCAGGTCACCGTCATCACGCGCAGCGGGACGCGCGCGCCGGAGGGAGTCCGCTCGCTGACCGCGCTGCCGGTCGACGAGACGCCGGCTGTCCTGATGCTTGGGTTCAAGCCGCAACAGCTCGACGACATTGCGCCGACGCTGGCGCATCTGAACCCCGCGCTGCTCCTGTCGATCCTGGCGGGTGTCGAGGAACAGGTGCTGGCCGACCGGATTCCGGCGGGGGCGGTGGTGCGGATGATGCCCAACCTGCCGGTCGCGATCGGGCAGGGGGTCACCGCACTCTACACCCGTTCGGCCGATCCCGCCGTTCGGGCGGCCGCCGATGCGCTTGCCCGGCCGCTGGGCCTAGCACCCTGGGTCGAGGATGAAGCACGGTTCGATGCGGTCACCGCACTGGCGGGATGCGGCCCGGCCTTCGTATTCCGCTTTATCGATGCCCTCGCCCAGGCGGGTATAGCTTTGGGGTTGGACTCCGCGCTGGCCCAGCAACTCGCACTTGCAACGGTCGACGGGGCAGGGGCCATGGCGATCGGAGCCGACGCACCGCCTGCCGTCCTGGCGGACCGCGTGGCCAGCCCGGGCGGCTCGACCCGCGAAGGGCTGAACGTGCTTGACGCCGGAGATGCGCTCAAGCGGCTCATGGCCGACACGGTTGCCGCCTCCGAGCGGCGTAATCGAGAAATGGCGCAAGCGGCCCGGCGCTGATCGGACAAGAGGACGGAATTGCGGCTCTGCGCAGTTGGTCCCCTTGCACGGCAGGCATCAAGCCCAAAGGGACAGTGGGCGAAGTTCGGCAAGTCCATGATCGGCATCATGTCCGATATCAATCGATCGCCCGGCGCAGCCGAATGAGGCTGCGCAGGCCATATCGTCTCTGCGTCCTCCGCGCCTCTGCGCGAACCTCATTCTTCGCTTCGCGACCTCGCGGCTCCGCGCGAAAAACCTCAGCCGTCGTTCGACCGCAAATCCTCAATCCGCGCCCGCTCGTTTTCGGGAATGAACCCTTCCAGCACGGTCCAGAAGCCGGTCACCGCCTGTTGACCTGCCCTCGCATAGGCCTTTGACAGCTTTTCGCGCAGCGCGTCGAACAGCTCGGCCTCCATCGCGGCACCCGTCGGGGTGAGCCGCAACAGCCGCTGGCGCCGATCGCGATCGCCCGGCCGCGTCTCGACCAGATCGCGCATCGCCAGTTCGTTGAGCACCCGGCCGAGGGATTGCTTGGTGATCGCCAGAAGCGAGAGCAGCTCGCTGACCGTCATGTCGGGCTTGCGGGCCATGAAATAGAGCGCACGATGATGGGCACGGCCCAACCCCTGCGCGGCGAGGCCGCGATCGATTGAGCGTACAAGGTGACTATTGCCGAAATACAGCAACTCCATTCCTCTGCGAAGTTCGGGCTCGCGGAGAAATTGTGCCGATGCGGACTGGTTCGAGGCAGCCATGTTGACCCGTCTACTCACACGCCCTAGGCCACGGCAACCCAAAACAGAGAGATGATCATGGAAGCGCATCAGTCCCTTACGTTTCGGTTCGATCCCAGCCAGACCCCGGTCGAGGCGAGCGAGCGGTCCGCGCGTCTGGTCGACCCCGGTTTCGGGCGCGTCTTCACTGATCATATGGCCCTGATCCGCTATAGCGACGAGCAGGGCTGGCACGATGCGCAGATTACCGCACGCGCACCGCTGCAGCTCGATCCGGCCGCGTCGGTCCTGCATTATGCGCAGGAAATCTTCGAGGGGATGAAGGCTTACCGGCTGGCCGATGGCGGTACGGCACTGTTCCGCCCCGAGGCGAATGCCCGCCGTTTCCAGGATTCGGCGCGGCGCATGGCGATGCCCGAGCTGCCCGAGAACCTGTTCCTGGAATCGGTCGAGCGGCTGGTCGAAATCGAGCGGAACTGGATTCCCGAACAGGATGGCGGCGCGCTGTACCTGCGCCCCTTCATGTTCGCCAGCGAGGTGTTCCTGGGTGTGAAGCCTTCCGCCGAGTATCTCTACATGGTCATCGCCTCGTCGGTCGGCGCCTATTTCAAGGGCGGCGCGCCTGCGGTGTCGATCTGGGTCAGCCAGGGCTATACCCGCGCGGCCCCCGGCGGCACCGGGGCGGCCAAGTGCGGCGGCAACTATGCCGCCAGCCTGCTGGCGCAGAAGGAAGCCATCGCCAACGGGTGCGACCAGGTGGTCTTCCTCGACGCGGTCGAGCGCCGCTGGGTCGAGGAGCTGGGCGGCATGAACGTGTTCTTCGTGTTCGATGACGGCAGCCTTGTGACGCCGCCGCTGACCGGCACGATCCTGCCCGGCATCACCCGCGATTCGATCCTGACCATCGCCCGCGCGCAAGGCCTGACCGTGCGCGAGGAGCCCTATGCCATCGACCAGTGGCGCGCCGACGCCGCCAGCGGCCGCCTGGTCGAGGCGTTCGCCTGCGGCACGGCCGCCGTCGTCACCCCGATCGGCAGCGTCGCCGAGCCGGCGGGCCGCTTCACCATCGGCAGCGGCGGTCCCGGCCAACTGACCACCAGCCTGCGCGAACAACTGGTCGCCATCCAGCGCGGCCAGGCCCCCGACCCGCACGGCTGGATGCGTCGCCTGGGTTGATCTTTTCGAAGGAATAAGGGCTTTTCAAGAGCAGCGCGCCGGGTATAAGGCGCGCCTCTCCACTGGGGCGTCGCCAAGCGGTAAGGCAACGGTTTTTGGTACCGTCATACGCAGGTTCGAATCCTGCCGCCCCAGCCAATCACTGATTGCCCCAGCTAAGCGGACGGGAAACTTTGGTTTTCCGAGGCTTGGCCGGGATTCAACCATCGCAGTGGGGTCAACTGACGCCAGTCGATGGAGCCAGTCCCTGATGCCAGCGATCGAGAACGTCACCCGCCGCAGTGCGGTCTATTGGTGGCGGCGAAGACTGCGTTTGGCGCCAGCGAGCGCAAAACCTATAACCGTAGTAACGATGGTCAGCCTTCTAACGAAGGACCAGCCGGTCGCGCGTCGACGCGCGGTCGCCATGACCGGGCGGAGCGAGACGGTGCGGATGAGCCTGTACGAGAAGATTGAGCGAGACGGCCTTACCGCCGACCAGGCCAGTGCCATATTTCAGGAGGAGATGATCCGCTACCGGAATATGCTGGCCTATCAGCACCAGTCGATCCAGCAGGACGGCGAAGGCCATGTCGCGGAACGCTTCGCGCAGATGCGGGCCACCTATGGCGCGGTGAACCGCGATTTTGCCGACAATGGCTTCACTGATTTTCTTGGTATCGATTATGTTGGCGGCTTCGACAGCCGCTTTGCCGACTTGGACGACGACGCACGCGGGCATCTCTATGCGATGCTCGGCCGAACCCCCGAATTGCCCGAGCATCTGCTGAAGGAAGCGCGAGACTTATTGCGCCGCGTGGGTATCGACGACTCCGGCGACCGGAGTGAGGCCGCCCGTCAGATCATGTGTCAGGCGCGAGCGGCGGCCGCGGCGTCGTACGCCGATCCGGCGTTGCAGGACATGGCCAATCGAATGGCCGTCGCGGCGACCATTATGCGACCCCTCGGCGCGGCGGCTCCTTCGCCTGCACAAATCGTAGCTCCGACGCCAGCCCCCATGTTCGCGCAGACGGCGGCGAATGTCGCGGCCGATCCCGAGCAATGGGATGAGGAGGACGAGAAAGCGGAAAGGCAGCGTTACGCGCGCATGAGCCCGTTGGAGGTAGTTGAGGCGTATATGAGCCTCAAGCCAAAAGCCCGAGGGCGTGCCACCACAACTCAAGCGGCCGCTAACAAGCCTAAGTCGCAGGCCAAGACTTGGGCCGACAGTCAGCGGCGTCAGTTTAAGGCGGCGGCCTTCTTGTTCGGCAAGTCGAATGGCGGCAAGCCCTTGGCGCGAACGAGGCAGGAGGATCTCAACCGGTTCTACGACCAGCTCAACCGCATGCCTTCCACGCATCACAAATCCGTGCGGCACGAGCCGATGAACATCGAAGACATCTGCCTTGAGGCTGCCGACCGGGTGGAGGAGGCGGAGAAGCGCGCAGAAGCCATTAATTTCACGATCGGATTGGATGTCGGTACGATCAACAGGCACTTCGCCAACCTGAAAAAGCTGTCCACATGGCTTGCCAGCAAGACAAAAATGCGGGTGCTCGATTTCTCCGACTACATTCTCGTGGAAGAGGAGCGCGACGAACGGACGGAGCGTGATCCCTACACCATCCAGCAGGGGCAAGAGCTGTTCGCACTCGGAATCTGGACCGGCAGCCCAACGCTGGACGGCCGGTTCACGAAGGGAAGTGACGGCCGGATTTGGCATGATGCGGCTTATTGGATCATGCCGATTGTCTGGTACTCGGGTATGCGGCGTGAGGAAGCATGCAAGCTGCTCGTCGAGGACATCGGCGAGGAAGATGGCGTCCCGTATTTCGATATCCGCAACACCCGCGCCGGACGGGTCAAAACGGCCAAGAGCACTCGAAAGGTTCCCATCTGCGCGGAACTTCGCCGGCTCGGCCTGCTGGACTACGTTGCCGCGATGCGGGCGGCGGGCGAAGAATATCTCTTTCCGGAAATCGTGCCCGGCAAGGGCGGCCGACCGTTGGGCGATGTGTTCTTCAACACCATCTGGCTGAAGATCAAGCCGTTGCTGTTGCTCATCAAGCCGGGCCAGGCGGTGCATAGCGGTCGACACATGGTCAGCACCGAGCTGAAGGCTTTGCAGACCTTCGAATAGACGCGGGCCGACCTCCTCGGGCAGCAGATCGGCGGCGAAAATGCCGTTCGCTATGCGGGAGCGACGCGGCTGGAGATCCTGGCGGATGTCGTGGACCGCCTGCCCATCGTCACCGGCCATCTGCCGTCGCCTGAAACCATTAATCTTCTTCCTAAGCATCTGCGCTGTGCGCGCCCGACGCGTCAGTCGGCGAGCCGGAGGACGCGAGGCTGACCGGCGCGGTTACAGCACGGAGATCAGCGCAGCCCCATCCGGTCCATCTTCTTGAGCAGGCCGACGCGCGACAGACCCAGTCCGCGCGTCGTATGGGTGTGGTTGTGCCCGGTCCGCTGAAGCGCCTCGACGATGCGGCGGCGTTCCAGAGCGGCGATTTCCTCTTCAAGACTTTGGGGGGCGATGGTGGCGACGCTCCCTACCGGTAACGGAGCGTCGCCGACCGCGAAGGCGAGGTCGGCGGACGTGACGATGGTGCCCGCCGCGCCCAGGATCGCCAGCGCTGGGGCGCATTCGACGGCGGCGCGCAATTTGCGGACGTTGCCGGGCCTTCCCCGGCCCGGCCAACCAATTCAGCGCGTCCGGCAAGAAGTTGGCCCGACCTTCGGCCGCCCGCCGCAGGAACAATCTGGCGAGCAGCGGTACATCGGTCGCCCGTTCGGCCAGCGACGGCGTGCGTAACACGACGCCCTTCTGCCGATAGAACAGGTCACCGACCTGGCCGTCGATCGTGAGAAGCGATCAGCTATGTCCCAACATATGGATGATCACGAGCCCGACGAGTTCGACGCGCTGTGCACCATGATCCTCGGTGGCATGGAGCGCGCCGCATAGCGTCGCTGGCGCACGGCTACCTGTCATTGGTATAAGGTCCGTTATGCCTGACCTCGGATCACCAAGAATTCTCACCTACCTTGCCTATCTCGAGGAGATGGCGACGATGTACCCGGACACCGCGGTCGAGGCGCCCGGGCTGGGCGTGCTGCGACCGCGTCCGACTCTTCTCGCAGGCAAGTTCGTGCGGGCCCGCTTCAGCGGCATCCGCGCGTCCTTGTTCGACGAGATGAAGGAGATCGTTGGCCTGTCACCTAACGGTATCCGCTCGGCCGACCAGCGCAGGCAGCGCCGTGCCGCGCTCCGGGACGCCTTCAAGCGCTTCCCCGTGCCGGTCATTGACCTGTTCTGGTCGGGTGACGATCCCGCGGCGCGAAGCCGGCGCAAACGGACCATGCGCCTCCATCACTAGTTCCAGCTCGACCTTTCAGCCGGCGACGTCCTCGATGCCCGGGAACCGGTGTTTATCGGAGAGCCCGACGTCGGGCGTCCGCCGGAGCCCGAGTTCGAATCTGGTCGACTCCTTGGCCTCAGAGCCTTGTCACAGCACGAGGAAGAACCGCTGCGCGACATCTTCTCGCTGGCGCACGTTCCGGACGCTAATCTCGACGAGGGGCCTGAGGGCCCCACGGGCGCGCCGCCTCCGGATGACGACGATGACGGCCCCGATTCGACCGGCGTCGCGACCGTCACGTCCGAGGAGCAGGAAGAGCAGCTTACCCAGTCGGAGCTTGAACGAGTCCGGGCGACCAATACCGTTCGCCCCGCCACGCAGCGCCGCGAGCAGCAACATGTGACAATCAGCCGGTGAGCGGGAAGCTCGAGCGCGCGCGCATCGGCGGCGCCGATGTCGCCCACATCAAGGCACCGCTGGCCGTTGCTAGGGCGCGGGCGATCATCGGCGCCCGAATCTACGATGTTGGCCAGGGTGATGCGATAGCGATCCTTAACGAGGCCGGCGAGACCATCCTGCAACTCGACTATGGCGGCAGGCAGGACAACCCCTTCGAGGGCAAAAGCCGAGTGGAAGTTGATCGGATGTTACCCGTGTCTACCGACGCGCTCGTCATGGTGACCCACTGGGACGAGGACCATTGGTCGACCGGCCCGAAAGGCGAGGCCGCAAAAGCCGTGGACTGGCTGGTGCCCCGGCAGGTGACGTCTCCGCGCGCGGTGCGGTTCGCGGCCGACCTCGCGAAGGTGCGGTGCATCCCCGAGCCGCTGGTTGGGAGGGTCTTTGAATACCGCGCACAGAACGGTGACGCCATTCTCTGGCAGAAGATCGCAAAGTCCTCACCATCACCGTCCGTCCACGAGAACTGCAACCGGACAGGCGTGGCGGTCGCACTCCTGCGTCGGTCGGACGGGGCTGGTCAGGTCATTCTTCTTCCCGGCGATGCGCCGTTCGACGAGGTCCCGCTCTTCGACGCCCTTCGCACCTCCGGAACAACGCTCACCGGGCTTGTCGCCTACCATCACGGTTCGAAATACCCTCTGAGGAACGGCACACGGTCCCTGTTGCGGGACTGGCCAGTGACGCCCGGCGGACCTTGCGACGTCGTCTTCTCCTACGGCGCGGGGAACAGCTACGGCCATCCGCACCTGGACCGATACGACACGCTTACAACACGGCGGGAGGTTGCCACGCCAGCATTGCGGACGACTAAGGCTGCATACCACGATATCCTCTTCCGTTGAGCCGCGTCGCGAGCGGCGACCGTCTCGGGCCTAGAAGCAGTCCATCGGGCGCGTTGGCCGCGCAGCGTGCTCATCGACGCGCGATCGGCGAGGAGGTTTGTAGAAAGCGCAGGTGTTATCAGTGGCAAACCCAAGATCGTCTTCGGGGAGCTTGACGCACTGGGGCGGTTTGCCCCGCAGGATCAGCTGCACCAAAGTGGATATCGAGCCTCTCGGTTACGACGCGCTGGGTACCGTGCGGCTGAACGAAGGACAGCTTTTGGGATCGCCCCGGGCGGGCCTGAACGACGGCTGTTAGGGCGCAGAGCCGACCGGCTGTTTTGCGAGACATGGATGGCGAGTTTCGGCAAGAGCCGCCGCTCGCAGCAACGCCGCCGAATTTTGCAGTCTGGTCGGTCGCCGACAGTTCAGAATTCGACGGCCCTTGGGACTTTTCGGCCGTTCACCGGCGACGCGGCGAACGCCGGGTCTTATCAAATGCCGACATTCAGCGATCGCACCCCTGTTCTCGTGGGCCGACTGAAATTGAGCCGCAAGCCAACTGGCGGCTTCTGATCGACAACGTAAGAATGAAGACTCCACCGCGACCTCAACGCGAGGTATGGTGATGTTACTTGTAGGCAGCTAAACGAAGTTCACCCAACTGTTTTCTGACCATTGCCGCCGATGCCGAGCTTGTTATCAGTGCCTATCGTCGTGGAGGCTTTCCAATCGCACCCGTCTAGTCGCAGCCAATGATCCGCGGTGCCCGATCTTCGGACTCTGGCATGTCCGCCTCCGCGACTTCTGTCTCAACCGCACCGCGCAAGGCCCAGCCGCGATCAAGCCAAGCCAACCTGCGCGCGCAACAGCACGATGTCGTGCGGCGGATTGGCCGCCAGCCACGCGTTATAGTTAGCCTGAAATGAGGTCGCCTGCATCGAGCCGGATCGCCCAGCGTGCCGCCCCGTTATAGATGGGCACGCTCGCGTTATCCGCAGCCACTAAGTCACTCAATTTCACCCGAAATGATTGGTGCGGCCAAGATCAGCCTGGCAACGCGGCAATGTTTTTGTTATGTTCCACCTGATGCCGAAACGTCACCACTACGTCCCGGTCACCTACCTGAAGAATTTCTGTGATGCCGCAGGGCAGCTGCAGGTCTTCCGCAAGGACGATCCTGCTCGGCCCTTCCGGCAGCGCCCGGAGTCGACCGGGTTCGAGCGTTATTATTATTCGCAGTTCGACGATGAGGGTATGCGCGACGACGATCGACTCGAGGCGATCTTCAGCGAGATCGAGACGAAGTGGCCGACAATCGTCACAGCCCTCGCCAACCGCGAGGCGATGTTTGAAGCCGCGCCTCATATCATCGCCTTCCTCGGCCTCATGCGCGTGCGGGTGCCGGCGTTCCGCGATCCCGCCGAGCTGTACCTCGGCCACTCGGTGCACACACAGGCGCTGCTCATGCACGCCGCCGGGAAGCTGCCGCCGCTTCCCGAGGGCTTCCCGGACCTGATGGAGAAAATCCAGGTCACCATCGACCCGCAAAAATCGCTCGAGATGATGGCGCACGCGCTCAACGACATGGGCAAGCTGTTCGCCACGCTCAGCTTCGATGTGCTGCACAACGCGTCCGATCACGCGTTCCTCACCAGCGACAATCCGGTGATCTATTATGACCCGCGGGTCCCGACGCCGGCGATGCGCCCCTATAATATTGCGCAGGACGCCGGCCGGATCGAGCTGCTGTTTCCGGTGACGACCCGGATGGTCCTGCGTGGTCGCAGCCGTCCGCGCCGGCCGGACATCGGCCACCGCACGATCACCAACCGCAAGGCGATCGCCAGGATCAATCGGCTGATCTGCCGCTTTGGATACCACACGATCTTCGCGTCCGATACGCGAGAAGCGTCGCTGATCGCGGGCACCGCTGCGCTGTCGCCGGTGGCACAGCTCGACCGCGTGCCGGCGCCCGAAGGCGGCTATTATGCGTTCGGTCAGTTCATTTTCGGGCCGCGTCCCGACAAGCCGAAGTGGAACGGACCACGTGAGCGCGACCGGAAGTCGGCGTCGCCGGAAGCCCCTGCCGATGAACCGGAGGCGATGCCATGACGGTCTCGAAGCGGCACCATTATACGCCGCGCTATTATCTCAAGCGGTTCGAGACCGAGGCCGGCGCGCTGTGGCGGCTCGACAGCGAGACGGGGAAGATCACCAAGGGCAATAATGAGCGCTTCGGGTTCAAGAAGCGCTGAAACAGCTTGCGCAATCCAGCGCCCGGCTATGCGCCGGACTGGGCGGAGAAGCAGACCGCGGTGATCGATGGTATGGCGTCGAAGGTCATCACGGAAATTCTCGAGGGTCAGTTCCCGGCCGATATCCGCAAGCTCGCCATGGCGATTTCGTTCATGCACCATAACCAGCCGCGATTGCGGCGCGAGCTGGAGACGGTCCATCCCGACAAGGTCGGCCACTGGAGCGAGGATTATTGGCTTATGGTCCGGCTGAAGACCGCACTCGACAATTGGGAGAGCTATGTTCCGCTCTATTATGCGCTCAACGTGATCCCGCCGGGCAGCGACCGACGATTCCTGACCTCCAGCAATCCGTTGATCGACTTCGCCAACAAGCCGACGATGCTGCTGCCGCTGTCGAGCCGCCATTGCCTGTTTCTGTCGAACGACCCCGCGCACCGGAATTTCGGAGCGGTGACTCGCACGCCGGACGCGGACGAGATCGCCGGCATCAATCGCATGACGATCAAGAACGCCTGGCAGTATCTCTATTCATCCATTGAAAGCTTCGCCAAATAGCGACGCCCAGCTCCGACCATTTCGCAGCACCGCACATCATTCCTCGCTCAGATCGAAGCCGTCGGGCGCGGGTTCGAGATAGACATCGCGTGGCTGGTCCTGGCCGAACAATTTGCCGTCGCGCTTTTTCTTCCACGCTTCGATGCGGCGTTCGATCGGCCGGTTGGGCGAATAGCCGAACCGGTCGAGCAGCGGGCCTTCCACATAGTCTCCGGTCCACAACACCATGCGGGCATCGGCGATCTTGGCGAGCAAGGTGCCATAGCGCCAGAAGTCGACGCGGTCGCCGGTTTCGGCGAGGTGCTGATACCAGATGCGTGACCAGCGGTTGCGATCATAGGCGAACCGCGCTGCCTTGGCGGCCCGCCCGACCATTCCGCGATGATTGTCGAACCGCGCGATCGTCGCGCCGGCGGTCTCGCTCTCATCGGCGAAGCCAAGGATCGTCAGCGCCCGAGCGATGGCGACGGGATGGCCGGTCGCGATCTCGCGCGTCGCATAATTCTCCAGCCAGGATTGCCGTCCGGCATGGCAGGCGGCAAGCACTTCACTTGCCAGCGCGTGGTCATTCGAACAGCGCGCGAGCCGGTCGCGACGCAACGCCTCCATCGCGCCGGAATCCTCGCTGTGCCAGATATCCCAAGTCATCAGCGGGATCGAACCCGCCGAACGCGTGATGCGGACAAAGGCCTCGTGGCCAGCGCAACGGCGGAACAGCGCGACGGCGAGATCCGGGTCTGCGGTGGACAGCGCCCGCGCGATGCGAGAGGCGAGATTAGCGATGCGCGGCAACCGGCTGGTCGGGACATCGAGCAATTGCCTGGCAATGGCCTGAAGCGCGGCGAGGTCGGTTTCGGCGATCGCGCGCATCGCATTCGAGCCGATATCGCGCAGGATCAGCTCGGCACCGCTTTTGGTGAGCGTAGCCTCGAACGCCTGGAATCGATCCCACCCGGCCTTCTGGCGCGCGGCGAACGCCTCGTCGCTTTCGTCGATCCGGGCGAAGCGCTGGTCATCCGGCAAATCGGCGTCGTCATCCTCGAGCGAGAAGCGGGGGACGGCGTCAGCATCGGCAGTGTCACTCAACGAAACGCGCGGTGGCCGGAACGGCATCACCGCTTCGAGCACGCGCGCGGTGGCCTGACCGATCAGGCTGGCGAGCGGCGTACCGACTGCGGCCGCACCAAGCTTTTCCGCTGCCGCGCCATAGCGATCGGTGCTGATACGCGCGACGGCTTCGGCTCCGCTCAACAGGCCCCGCTTCGCCGCGGCGATCATCATCGACGAGCCATGCCAGCGTTCGTAAAAATGCTCGCGCGGGTGATAGGTCGCGGCACTCCAGCCGCTCGCCACGAAGGCGGTGAGCTGTGCGTCGTCGAGATGCTCCGCCGATATCTGGAGCGCGAGACCGCGCACTGACGCTTTGGGATGATCGGTCAACAACCGGATTTTCGCGAGTGTCTCCGGGCTGATCGGTGAGTCCGACCCGCCCACGAACGCCAGCGCCATCAGCAGCCGATGCTCCTCGCTCGAGGCAGTCCCGTGGTCGACCAGCCGATCGACCATATCGGCGCTCGCCGGATGAAACACGCTGTCGAGCTGGACCAGCGGCGGTCCGTGTTCGGGCAGATCGATGAGCACCTGGACCTGGGCGTCGCCGTCGAGATGGGCGAAGGCGGTGACCAAAAGATATTGCGAAACGACCCAATCCTTGGTGTCGGCGTCCCCGATCGGCTCTTTGGGATGGGACAGCGCGGCGGCACGCGCGGCCATTGCCTCGACTGTATCCGGCTCGATCAGCACGGTGGCACTGCCGAGCAACGGAATGCCGAGCGTCGCGATACTGCTGGGCCGCTCGAGCATGTCGCTGACCACGGCCCGGTTGATCGCGACGACGTTATGGCAGCACGCTTGGCGAGCGTGAAGGATTGATGATCGAGCGGATGGGCATGGCGACCAACATCTTCCGCGTGTCGGTGGAGGACAGCGCACTCCGGTTGGACCTGATTGGCTTCCGGTTCCTGGGCGTCCCGCTGCCTTCTGCCCTCCGCCCGCATTGTCACGCCCGCGAATATGGAAACGACGGGCGTTACGTCTTCGACGTGCCCGTCGACCTCTGGCCCTTCGGCCGGATCATCCGCTACACCGGCCGCATGGAGCGCCACGATGACTGACGGCCCGATCATCCTGTTCGACGCACGATGCGTCCTGTGCTCCGCCAACGCCCAGTTCATTCTCCGCCACGATCGCCAGCACCGTTTCCGGCTGGCCGCGATGCAGAGCGCCACCGGTGCGACATTCTTCCGTCGGCACGGGATTGACCCGACCGATCCCGACACGATTCTTGTCGTCGATGGCGATCGGGTCTGGCGCGACAGTGACGCGGTGATCGCAATCTACACCGACCTGGGCTGGCCGTGGCGCATTGCGGGTGCGGCCCGCCTGTTGCCGCACTGGTTGCGCGACCGGGCCTACCGATGGATCGCCCGCAACCGCTATCGCCTGTTCGGCAGGCGGTCGACTTGCTGGCTTCCAGCGCCGAAGGATGTCGGCCGGGTTCTACCTTAGCCGCATAATGCAAGTCGCTTCGCAGAGGGAGCGGCCGGGCAATCTATCCTGACCGCACGACAGCAACTTGAGCGAAACCGGGAGGGGTGTTTCGTTCGTGTTACTCCGAACCGAAGCGAAGGCGACCGGCTTGGGACAAAGCCGACGTTCGCGAGTCGCGCCGGGAATGGCAGGTCGCCATCCACACCTGCTATTCCTGAAGCACTGATGATCGTTCCCGGAATGCGCAGGACTGGACCGTTCGTTTCATCAACCGCTCAAGCCTTTATGGCCGCGAACAAACGCGCGCCATAGCGGGTAGGGTAGTTAGAGCTGACGCTCGCTCATCTACTACACATCGTATCCGGCCCGATGCCCGATGCGCTAATGAGCGTGCAATATGGCATCTTTCCACCGCCGGAGCGAACAACGTTGTCCGTCGCGCCACGCTTGATCAACCTCGACAGCGGATCGCTCTCAAGAATTTTAGTTCAAGTCGGATCGAAGGCGCCGCCGGCCCTCGACGCGGGACCAACTGTCCCGCAGTATGGCCCAGGAGCGGTTGGACAAACAGGGGAGCGATGGCTGGTCAAGGTGTAGGCAAGACTAGGATCGAGACGGCAGCGATCATCCGATCGGTGTCGAGCGTCACGTTCGAGATCGGCGGCAGCGAACCGTTCGAGCGCGCCTTGCGGATGGCATCCGCGTGGATGCGCGCGCGCAATAAGGCGGTGCCGAGCGACGCGGAGACCGGCGCCCCCTTCGACGTCGGCGGCGGCGGCGCGCCGGTCGCTCGCGCCGCTGCGCTCGACATTGACAACGGAAGGATTTGGTCGGCTGCGATCGACGATCCGGACGCGAGCCATGTCGGCCGGACCTGGATTACCGAGATCACGATCGTCGAGCAGCAGGGCGCGGTGCACTTCGGCACGCGGCTGCTGAACTTCACGCGGGGCGAGGACCGTCCGTTCTCGCCATCGATCCCGCGCCTCGTCCGGGACCTGATTGCTGACTTGCCGTGCCTCGCCGACGGCGAGATGCTGCGGGATGATACGAAGGTGGTCGCTTCGCCCGACGACCTCGACGCGATGTGCGAGCTTCTCGAACGGCCTGGGCGGCGGCTGCCAGATCGCCACCTCGTCGAGTACGGCGTCGGTCACCGTCGAGATCAGATCGGGCGACATAGCCTGCCCCGGCGAAGGCCGGGGTCGATGCCGTACAGATCGTGCAGGTGAACGGCCCAGTCTTCGCTCCAGTCAAACTGAAAGGCTTCGCCGGGCATGAACACCAGCGGCACGAACGTACCCCGGCCCGTTGTCTGCTCCTGGACCTGACGGTTCGCTTTCCACGCCCGGATGAAAGCCGCTACCCGACTGTAGGACCCGTCATAGCCCAACGCGACCAGATCGGCGTGGATCTGCTTGCCCGTGCGCCGTTGCTTGCGCGATTTGGCCGTCTCTGTCTTTAGCCAGCCCGACAGCCGCTCGGCATACGGGTCCAACCTGCTCGGCCGGTCGGCCACCTGGAACTTGGGCTCCAACGCATCCGACCGCAGGTATTTGCGGATCGTGTTACGCGACAGTCCCGTGCGGCGGGTTATCTCCCGGATCGACATTCCATCCCGGAATGCCCAGCGCCGGATGACGCTCAGTAACGCCATGTCTATCACTCCTTGACCCCCAGGCAGCCAGCCGGGGTGAGGTTGAGACACGGGTCACTTCTCGGTGGAAATTTATACCTTCGCCGGGTCAGCTCTCAGTGGAAATCAACACACCGCCTGTCGACATGCCCCGTACCGTATAGCCGACGCCGCCCTGCACGGTCGCCGCATTGACCGTGACGCCGCCCGCATTGCGCAGCGCATCGGGCAGGCTCTGTGCCTGTTGTTCCGCCAGCAGCTTGGCGGACAGGACCTGGACGTTGCGCGGCTGGTTCCGCAGCGATTCGCCGGTGCGCGTCGAGGTGGTCGTGCTACGCACCATGACATTGGTTTCCGCCTCGTCGCGATGCGCGACGACGACGATGTCGTTGAGGACTCGGATATTGCCCTCGGCACCCCGGCTGACCGTGACCCTGAGGCCACGCGTCGCCTGCCGGACGGCCGCCATCGCATCGCGCGCTGCTGCGACCGGCCTGGCGGCCAGCCCGCGGATCGCATCGGGATCGGCTTCGATCGTCGAACCGGTCTGCTGCCGGATCTGCGCCAGCGCCTCATCCAGCGGCATGGCGGGAAGCGAGATACGCTGGCCTTGCGCGAACGCCGCCTGTGGCGCCCCCAAAGCGAGCATGGGCATCAATGCCATCGCGGCACCCCGGATACCCAATTCTGCACGACGACGGACCATGTAATACCCCCCTCTTGCGGCACCACGGCTACGCGCTCCCATGCCCATGCGGACACCGTGTCGGATGCGCGTCACACATGCGACGCATCACAGCCATGACTAAAAGTCCCGCCACCCGGCGGAACGGTCGATCGTCGTCGGCCCTGGTCCGTCGACGGTTCACTCTGCGGTGTCGAAGCCGGCCGCTGATTGTCGCGGAGCTTGGCTCCGCTGCGATCCTGTTCCTCGACGGAACGAAACTTGCGCCCACCCCGGAGCGTCATCAAATTGTAATTGGTTATGCCCCTATAACGCCACGTCGATCGGCTGGCCGATCCCGGTTGCCCCGCGTTTCAGTTCGGCGACCAGCCAGCGGATGACGGGTTCCTTATCGCGATAGGGCTGCCATTGGGCGACAAGGCCGCTAGACGGACGCGCAAAATCCAGGTCGGGGATGACCACCGGCAAAATCGCCGCCTGATGTTGGGCGAACCAGTTGCTGGTCGTGACGATGAGGTCCGAGCCAAGTGCCAGCCCGGGCAGCATCGAATGAAGCCCGGTGCGTATCGCGACGCGTCGCTGCGCGAATGGACTGTCGGCGGCGAAGTCGCCGAAGATCGCGCGCTCCATCTCCTCATGGACCGCCGCATGGGAAGCGGCCAGGAACTCCTCCCTGCTGATGCGGCGGTTGGCGAGCGGATGCGACGCACAAACGAGAGCGGCCGGTGCGTGGTCGATCAGCGGCAGGGCACACAGACCGGGATCGGCCATCGACTCCGGAACGATCGCGACATCGACCCCCCGGTCGAAGAGACGCCGTGCTGAGCCGTGGACAAAGGGGGTCATCTTCAATGTGATATCCGGGGCCACCGCTCGCAGTCGCGGAACGATGCGGCTGAAGAACATCAGCTCGACGACTTCGGGCGCGGTTACCGTCACGGTCTGACGCGCGGTCGCCGGATCGAACGCCAGCGTGAGGTTGAACGTGTCATCCACCTCCAGCAGCAACCGCCCGACGCGCTGCTGCAGCGCCTCGCCGAGTGCCGTCAGCTGCCGCCGCTCGCCAAACAGGACCAGTTCATCCCCGAAATGCTCGCGTAGCTGGCGCAGCTTTGCGCTCATCGCCGGCTGGCTGATCGCGATCGAATGTGCCGCCGCCGTCAGCGATGGCGTATGCAGCAGCGCGTCCAGTGCATAGAGCAGATTGATGTTCAGGCGCCGCAGCCGACTGCGCCCTTCCGTCAACGACGATGGATCACTCAAATCCCCACCTCACATTCGCGCCCACGAAACCTCGGCCACCTTATGGCTGCCCCATATCTTGCCTGCCGACCCACGGCGCTCAGCAGCCTGACACCCCGATAACATATCGGCAATATCTGAGCGGCTGCCGGTTTCGCGAACCGCAGATTGTCGGCCGAACGTCCCGGTGTGGATCCAATATTAGCGCAGGGCCCATCCGCGCTGCCGACCTTTGATAGGATAAGCGACGCGGAATCCAATGTGGGAAGTCGGAAGGTCGTGTTCCTGTGCCTGGTAGGCGGCCGGTCGAAAATTGGCGCAGTAATTCATCGCGCAAAGGTAGCTGCCGCCCTTGATCAAGCCGACATTCTGATCGCCTGCGACCCATTCCCAGACATTGCCGACCATGTCGTAAAGCCCCAGGTCGTTCGCCTCGAAGCATCCCACCGGCGCGATCCCGGCATAGCCGTCTTCGGCCGTGTCGCGCATGGGGAAGACGCCTTCCCAGACATTGGCACGTGGCTTGTCGTGATCGAACGCCCAGTCGACCGGGTCGCGGGTGGCATTCTGATTGCCGCGCGCGGCACGCTCCCACTGTTCGGTTGTGGGCAGGGTCCCTCCAGCCCAGCGGGCATAGGCTGCGGCGTCGTCGCGATCGATATGGACGACCGGCTCGTCCGCGCGGCCGGTCAGGTCACTGCCGGGCCCCTTGGGATGACGCCAATCCGCGCCTTTCGTCCACCGCCACCAGCGCGCGGCATCGTCGAGGGAAACCGGCTCGGTCGGGGCGACGAACAGGGCCGATGCGCCCTGGCGTTCGGCCTGTGTCCGATATCCCGTTGCCGCCACGAAGGCCCCGAACTGGCGGTTTGTCACCTCATGCGCGTCGATCCGGAATGCCGCCACGCGGACCGGTCGCCCTGGTCGATCCGTGCCATCCTCGCCGAGCAGCACGACGCCCTCGGCGATGGTGACGATGGCATCCTTGGCAAGACAGCGATGCCCGAGCTGCGGCGCTCGCGCGCCCAGCGCGCCGGACGCGGCCAGCGCCAAGAGCAGCGCCATCCTGATCCTCATGGTCGGGCCGCCGGAGCAGGCGCGGCCTCTGCGTCGGCGGGTAGCGGAACGACCCCCTTGGCCTTGGCATACAGGTCGTAGGCCTTGATCAGGTCGGCAAGTCGCTTCGGTTCGACGGCGGCCAGATCATGGGTTTCACCCGGATCGCGAGCAACGTTGAAAAGTTGCCAACGCCCGGTGCTGACCCCGCCGCGCGTGTAGCGATTGGTCGGCTTGGGCAGGAAGACGGCTTTCCAATCCCCCTGGCGAAGCGCCCGACGGAAGAACAATTCGTAGCCCAGCGTTTCGTCGGCGGATCGGATGCCGTCAGCACTGGCGGCCAGCACGGGGCGCAGGCTGTGCCCTTCATGGGGCAGGATGGCATGGCCTGCGAACCGGCTCGGCTGACGCAGGCCCGCATAGTCGAGCAGGGTCGGCGCGACATCACGCACATCCAGATTGGCATTGGCGATCCGTCCGCCGCCTTTCACCCCGCGTCCCGCCGCGAAGGCGCTCACCCGTATGCCCCCCTCGGTCGTATAGCCCTTCACCAGCCAGGACGGCACCGAATTGGCCTGGGCCCAGCCCGGTCCATAGCCGACATAGCTCGTCGGCTTGCCGATATTGTCCAGGCTGTTGTCGATGCCGAGCGCCTGTGCCGGGGGCAGGGCGGCATCGGGCGAGCCGACCTTGAAGCGGGGGCTGGGCGCTTCGATCACATTCCCCTCCGGGCCGTTATCGGCAAAGAACAGGATGATCGTGTTGTCATAGCGGCCTTGCGCCTTCAGCGCGGCGATCACCCGGCCGACATTCTGGTCCATGCGATCCACCATGGCGGCATAGACCTCCATCTTGCGCGCCTCGACAGCCCGTTCATCCGCGCTGAGCGAAGCCCAGGGCCTTGCCAGCTCGACGCTGTGCGGCACGGCGTCGTCCGGTACCAGGCCCAGTGCCTTTTGCCGGGCCAGTCGCTCGGCACGCAGCGCATCATAGCCTGCGTCATAGCGTCCTTTATACTTGGCGATCGTCTCCGCTGGCGCCTGGAGCGGCCAGTGCGGCGTCGTGAAGGGCAGATAGGCGAAGAAGGGGCGGCGATCGCCGGCCTTGGCTGACGCGTCGAGATAACCGATCAGGCGGCTGGCGAAATAATCCGCCGAATACTGACCCTTGGGCAATGTGGCGGGTTTGCCGTCGTCGCGGTAACTCGGCGCCAGCCCAGCCTTGGTCCAGGCCTCGTCCTGATCCGCGCCGAAATGGTTCGACAGGCCTTGGAGAAGGGCGAAGCTGTGTTCGAACCCCCGTGCGGCGGGCTCGCGCTCGGGCGTCAGGCCAAGATGCCACTTGCCCGCCATCAATGTCGCATAGCCGCCCGCGCGCAGCAGCTCGGCGATGGAGGCGACCCGGTCGTTCAGATACCCCTCATAGCCCGGCTGCCCCCGCGTCGCAGGACCGAGCAGCTCGGCCATCGTACCCAGACCCGCTTCATGATTGTCCACGCCGCTCATCAGCATCGAGCGGGTGGGCGAACAGGTCGGTGCGGTGTGGAAACCGGTGAAGCGCACCCCCGACAGGGCGAGCGCGTCGAGATTGGGTGTCGCGATCTCGCCCCCGAAGGCACCCAGATCCGACCAACCGAGATCGTCGGCGACGATGATCAGGAAATTCGGCGCATCCCTCGGTGCCTTTTGCGCTTCGCCCGCAGCCGAGGTTGATGCTGGCGGAGCGGCCAGAGCGGGAGTGGCCGCGATCAGGGCCGACGCGGCCACCGTCAGAAATCTCACACCGATCATGTCTGTTCCCATTGTCGGCGACCATGCGCGCGGTCGCACGCTCGGGATAAAGGTTGGCGCTGCGGCGACAATGATAATTTGCCTACTAGATCGATAGGAATTACTTCGTTCGTTTCGTGAACGTCCTTTCATAGCCCTAGGCGGGCGGTCTCTGCCGCATGTCCGTCCCCGCCATGAGAGAATGTCCATGCCGATTTCGAGAGCCCATCGCCGCCGCGCCCTATTGCTCGTCGGTGCGGTCGTGCTGGCCACGCCCGCCGCCGCACAGGACATGCTGGCCGCCAACGGGGAGGGCAGGGCAACGGCCGCTGCGGTGCCGGATAGCGGTGCGAGCGAGGATGTCCTGGTCACCGCACGCCGCCGGACGGAAAGAAGCCAGGACGTACCGATCGCCATCAACGCCTTCGGAGCGGCCCAGATCGAGTCGACCCGCACCTTCAACCTGCGCGACCTGCAGCAACTGACCCCCAGCCTGGTCGTCACCAACACCAATCCCCGCAACACCAGCATCAATATTCGCGGCCTGGGCAACAATGTTGCGGTCTATAATGACGGACTGGAGCCGGCAGTGGGCGTCTATCTTGACGGCGTCTATCTTGCACGACCGGGCCAGACCGTGTTCGACCTCGCCGATCTCGAGCGGATCGAGGTGCTGCGCGGGCCGCAGGGCACGCTGTTCGGCAAGAACACCTCAGCCGGTGCGGTGGTGGTGACGACCAGGCAGCCGACGTTCGACTGGCAAGCGGGCGGCGATGCCAGTCTGGGCAATTACGATTTCCGCCAGCTCCATGCCTATGTCTCGGGGCCGTTGTCGCAGCATCTGGCGGCGCGGCTGTTCGTGTCGAAGACCGATCGCGACGGCTTTACCCTGAACCGGTTCGACGGACGCTTTGGTCAGGACTTTCACGACCTGAACCTGCGTGGCCAACTGCTCTACAAACCCACTGACACGCTGACCCTGCGGATTGTCGGCGATTGGGGACGGCAGAGCAGCTTCACGGCCGGGAGCATCCTGCTGGGAGCCATTCGGAATTACGACAACGGCGCCCTGTTCGCGAACAACTATTACGACCGATCCGCGCGGCTGGGCTATACGCCGGTCGCTGCGAACCCGGAGTTGCGGACGACCGATACCGACGCCAATCCGCGCTACCGGATGAACCAGCACGGGGTGAACGTCACCACGGACTGGGATATCGGCCCTGCCACGCTGACGTCGGTCACCGCCTACCGCGCCTGGAACTGGTATCCCCATAATGACGGCGACGGCACCAGCATCGACGCAGGGGCGGATTTCCATCAGAGTAACGAGCAGCGTCAGGTCAGCCAGGAACTGCGCATCGCCTCCAATGGCGCGCGGCGCGTCGATTATGTGGCAGGCCTCTATTACCTCTATCAGTCGATCGAGGCGGAGGCCGTCAACCGATATGGCAGCCGCGCGGCCGACTGGTTTCTACCTCCGACCACCAATACGGCCGTCGGCGCGGCCGCGTTGAACGGCTACGACGTCGTCAGCCATTCACGCCCCGTCACCGACAGCTATGCCGCCTTCGCCCAGACGATATGGCACATCACCGATGCCGTCGATCTGACGACCGGCCTGCGCTATACTTACGAAACCAAGTCCGGTTACTTCGATCAGGACGCGACCGGCGCATCGCTCGCTGGGCTGACGGCGGCGCAACAGGCCGCGGCCCAGGCGATCCGCGCCCGCTATGGCGTGCGGAATTTCTACACCGCGCGGACCGAAGCCGGGCGACTATCGGGCCAGGCGACCTTGTCTTGGAAGGTCGCCGCACCGGTTCTTGCCTATGCAACCTATGCGCGGGGCAACAAATTCGGTGGGCTCAACCTTGCCAACATCACCACCACCGGCCAGTTCGCCGCCAATCCCGTCATTCGTCCAGAGACGATCGACAGTTACGAAGTCGGCGCGAAGACGACCTGGGTGGACGGTCGGGTCACCGCGAACGTCGCGGCCTTCTGGACCGACGTCAAAGATTATCAGACGACGATCGTCGACGTGGAGCGCAACGGCGTGAGCTTCTTCACCAACGCCGCCAAGGTACGGACCCGCGGCATCGAGGCGGACCTGCGCGCCACGCCGACGCGCTGGCTGACGCTCTACGGATCGGGCACCTATGACGATGCCCGCTACATCTCCTATGCCAACGCACCGTGCCCGATCGAGATCACGGGGCGGACAGTATGCGATTTGAGTGGGCAGCGCCTGCCCGGCGTCTCCCGCTGGGCCGCCTCGGCCGGGGGCGAGGTCCGCGCGCCCCTCGGCATCAATTTCGGGCACAGCGCCGAAGTCTATGCAGGCTCGGATTACAGCTACCGCTCTGCGACGAATAGCACTGCCAGCCTGAGCCGCTATTCGGATATTCCGGCCTATGCGCTGGTCAACCTGCGGTTCGGGATCAGAGCGGGCGATGGCCAATATGACATGCAGTTCTGGGGACGGAACATTACGAACTCAACCTATTATCTGTCTCTGTCGGCCAATAACACAGGCGCCGTTACCGCCACATTAGGAGACCCTCGCACCTACGGTCTTACACTCCGAACCAAATGGTAGTAAATCTCAATTACAACGTACCTCTATCGCAATAAAATCCACGTTTATTTGAATTTAACAAAATTATAGCCAGTATTCGTTGATTAATACCAGAATATGACGGTGGGGCTAGGGTAATGGCGGTAGGGCAGTGACCGTAGCGGGTTGTGACGCGGCGTCAGTCTTTCAGGCAGCTGAACAGGATCTCGATGCGGCTTGGTCTTTGATAACACCGCTTGTCGTATCTAACCGGCTCGTTGCGTGATCGCCGGCCTGGGATGCAGGGCTGGATGCCTTTGGCTTGCAGAGCATCCCTGAACCAGTCAGCGTCGTAGCCGCGATCGCCAAGTTGCCACGGCGCGTCGGGCACGTCGTCGAGCAGCGCTGCCGCTCCGGCTCAACGCATGCGGACCGCCTCGACCGAACGGGCCGGTTCGGCCCAGCGCTGCTGCGCGGCGTACAGCGCCGCGTCGAGCGTGGCGGCCAGCGCCAGCACCGGGGCGCCGCGCACCATCGTGATGTGATCGCCCGGCGTCCGCTCGATCAGCAGGGTGCCGTCGACAATGGCGCCCCAACCGGCATCGCCGATGCTGTCCGCCGGGCGCAGCAGCAGCACATCGCCCGGATAACGGGCGGGGCGATAGCCGTGCGTCGCCAGTTCGACCCGCTGGCTGAAACTCGTCGCTTCATCGGGCACATGGCGGCGCAGCAGGCGCGCGACGCGGGTGCGCAGGCCGGGGCGGGGCCGGTGGTCGGGCCGCTCGGCATCCAGCAGGACCAACAGCGCGACGCTCTCGCCCGCCGCGATCAGTTGCGCGGCGAGTTCGAGCGCGACGATCCCCCAGCGGCACCAGCCGCCGATATAATAAGGGCCAACCGGTTGCTCGGCTATCAGCCGCCGCTTCAGCCGCGTGGCGATCGCCGGGATCGAGAGCTCGCCCGTGCCCAGCGCCGCCTCGTCCGCCGCATCGGTGTTGAGCGCGAAGCAGGGCTGGTCGGCGGACAGGCCACGCGCCATCGTCCGCATGAGGGGCCCGGCGTCCAGCCAGAACAGCGGCGGGCGCGATCCGCCGGCGTTGAGCAGCATCGTCGCCGCCCCAGGGGCCTCGCTTTGCACGATGCGCGCGGCCATCGCCGCCAGCGTGGCATGGCGCAACAGCTCGATCGGCGCGAGCCGTACGCCGAAGTCCGCCTCGATCCGCCGGGCCAGCCGCACCGTCATCAGCGAATAGCCGCCAAGGTCGAAGAAATCGTCATCGTCGGCAATATCGGGGATGCCGAGCAATTCGCTCCAGATCGCAGCAAGGCGGGCGGTGACGCTGTCCGCGACCGGCGTCGCGGCGGCGGCCGTGGTAAAGGGATTGGCCAAGGCGGCGCGATCGACCTTGCCGTTCGGGGTCAGCGGCATCGCTGCCGCGCTGACGATCCGGTCGGGGATCATATAGGCGGCAAGGCGGCTGGCGAGGAACGCCTTCACCGTGCGCGTATCGAGAACCGTGCCTGCGCGAGGCACGACATAGCCGACCAGCGTCGGTTCGCCCGACGGATCGGTCCAGACGCGCACCGCGCTCCACGCGATGCCGGGATGGAGTGCCAGCGCCGCCTCGACATCGCCCAGTTCGATGCGAAACCCGCGAACCTTGACCTGATCGTCCAGCCGTCCGAGGCAAAAGAGCGCGCCGGTGGCATCGACGCGGCCGAGGTCGCCGGTGCGATAGGCACGGCTGCCGTCGGCCAGGCGGACGAACCGCTCTGCGGTCAGGTCGGGCCGGTGGCGATAGCCGCGCGCGACGCCTGCGCCGCCGATCACGATCTCCCCCACCACGCCATCGGCGACCGGCGCGAGCATGTCGTCGGTGACCTGCACCGCGATGCCGGTCAGCGGCCAGCCAATGGGTATGGCGCCAGTGCCGGGCTCGACACGGCAGGCGGTCGACCAGACGGTGGTTTCGGTGGGCCCATAGATATTCCACAGCGCGTCGCAGCAGGGGAGCAACCGGTCAGCAAGCGCGCGGGTCATCGTCTCACCGCCGGCCAGGATGCGCAGGCCCGGCACGCCGGTCCAGCCATGCTCCAGAAGCGCGCGCCACGTCGACGGCGTCCCCTGCGCGAGGTCGGGGCGATACTGAGCGAAGGCGGCGGCGAGCCGTTCGGGATCGGCCGCGACCGCCTGCTCCACCAGCGCCAGCGATCCGCCGGTGAAGAAGGGCAGGAACATGTCGGGCACCGACAGGTCGAAGCTGACCCGAGTGAGGCCGAGCATCCGTTCGCCGCGCGAGAAGCCGGGGCTGACCGCCATCGTCGCCATCAGTGCGACGAGCGAGCCATGTTCGATCTCCACCCCCTTCGGCCGGCCGGTCGAGCCCGAGGTGAAGATGACATAGGCGAGGTGTCGCGCCGTGATCGTGGCGAGCGGGGGCGGCGCGGCAGCGGTCCCCGTGTCTTCCGCGATCAGGACCGGTACGCCGACATCTGCGACGACATGCGCATGTCGTCGGCTCGCGACGATCAGCACGGGTCGCGCATCCTCCAGCATGGGGGCCAGCCGGGCAGGGGGGATCGTCGGATCGATCGGCAGATACGCCGCACCGACCCACAGGATCGCGAGCAGCCAGGCGGGCAGGTCTACGTCTCGGGCGAGGCACACCCCGATCAGGCGCTCCGGCGCACCCGTGCCGAGCCGTGCGGCAAAGGTCTCGACCCGCGCCGCCAGTTCGGCGTAGCTGCGCCGCTCGCCGTTCGCTTCGACCGCTAGCGTATCGGGGTCGCGGCGCGCATGATCCGCGAACACCTGTGGCATCGAACGCCAGCCGGCGGTGTCGGTCGATGCCGTCGTCTCGTCATGTTGCATGGGGCCCCCCATCGTCCCGCGCGGCCGTATCGGCTCACGCATCGCCACGCTGATGGCGGATCGCCAGCGGCGCGATACGTCGAATGATGCATGGTGGCGGGATCGCGGTGGCTACACGACCATCATGCCGATATCCGCACGCCTGTTCTTCAACGGAAAATTCTATGCGGGCGGCACCAATGGCGTGCATCGCGTCGCCGACCGCTTGCTGCGCGAACTGGATGCGCTGGCGGTGGCTGGAGAAGCGCCGGCCGAATGGGACATGCGACTGCTGCTGCCTGCGCGGCCCACCTGGGCACCGGCTTTCGCCCGGATCGTGCCAGTGCCGCAGCGGCTGGGACACAGCCAGTTGTGGGAACAGGCGATCCTGCCTTTCGCGGCGAGGACCGGCGTACTGGCGAGCTTCGCCAACCTGGCGCCGGGGCTGCACGGCGCAAAGCTGACCATGGTGCATGACGCGCAATTTCGCCTGTCACCCGAAAGTTATCCGGCGAAGCTGCGCTGGGGATACCGGCTGCTGGTGCCGCGCGGCGCTTCGTCGAGCCGCGTGGTGCTGACCGTGTCGGACTATGCGCGCGACAGCCTGGCGACGTTCGGTATCGCGCCGGCGGCGATCACGCAGGTGCTGCACAATGGCGCGGACCATGTTCTGGAGACGGCGGCCGACCCCAGCGTGCTCACGACGCATCGACTGGTGCCGGGGGGCTATACGCTGATGTTCGGGTCGGTCGCGGATTATAAGAACGTCGCGGTGGTCTTCGCGGCCTATGCGCGGGGGCGGATCGACCTGCCGCTGGTCGTGATCGGGCCGTCGCGCGCGACGCTGGAGGCGGCGGGGCTGCATCCGCCTGCCGGTGCCGTCTTTGTCGGCGGGGTGGACGATGCGGGGCTGCGCGCGCTGTACGAAGGGGCGCACTGCCTGCTCTATCCGTCGCGGACCGAGGGGTTCGGCCTGCCGCCGGTCGAGGCGATGCTGTGCGACTGCCCGGTGGTGGCGGCACCCGCCGGGGCAATTCCCGAAATATGCCGCGACGCGGTCGTCTATGCGGGCATGGACGATGCCGCCGAGTGGGAGTGTGCCGTGCTGACGTTGGCGCGGCCCGAATGGCGCGCGGCGAAGATCGCGGCGGGCCGGGCGCGGGCGGCGACGTTCACCTGGGCGGCGGCGGGGGGCAGGCTGGCGGTGATTCTGGAGACGCTGTTGGCGACGGCGAAGCCCGCGCGCTGACCCGGCGCGCGGTGTCGCGCAGGTCGAGGCCGAACTGGCTTTCGGCCAGTTGCATGATGCGCGCCGCATGCCGTTCGGGCGACAGGAAGGCGCGCAGGGCGTCGTGTTGCCGGGTCGGCACGGGCGGCGTGCCGAGCATTCCGGTCAGTTTCGCGGCCAGATCGCCGGGCCGCCCCGGATCAAATGTCTGGCCACCGCCGAAGCGCCGCACCAGCTCGGCCGATCCCGCGCGTTGCGATACCAGCACGGGCACACCGGCGGCCATCGCCTCCGGCACGATCAGGCCCCATGTCTCGTTCCACAGCGAGGGCAGCACCACGACCCCGCACGACCGCATCGCCGCCGCCATTGCGTTACGCGGTTTCCACGGGTGGTGGGTGATGCCCCGTGTCTGAGCGAGGCGGGGTTGCAGCGCGCCCTCGCCGACGAACAGGCCAGTGTGGCCGCCCGCGACGATCGCGTCGATCAAGGGGGCGATACCCTTGTCGCTTTCCAGCCGACCGAAATAGCCGATGTCGTGCCGGGGGTGCGGCGGTGGCGACCATGCCTCGCCGAGCGGCAGCGGGTTGTACAGGATGGCGTGGCGCTCGCCCTGGAGCAGCGGCGCCGCAGTGCGCTGCGCATGTTCGGAGAGGTGGAGGAACAGCCGTCGGCCGGGATCGCCATGGGTGGCAATCTGGCGCACCGCCTGCCGGGCGACGCGGCCCAGTTTCTGGACACGGCCCTGGCGATCGCAATTCGCAGTCAGGCAGGCCGCATGCATCGGCCGCCGCGTGCAGGGCTGCGCTTGCTGGAAGTCGTAATACAGGCCGTTGGGGCAGGGCCAGAAGTAATCGTGCATGTATATCATCGCCGGAAAGCGGCCGACGACGCGCAACGCCGCCGGTGACAGGTAGCGCGTCCATTGGTGAAGGATGATCAGTGTCGTGTCGGGGTCGGCATCGGCGAGTTCCCCTGCCAGCGCCACCTGTGCGGCGGGATTCCAGATCGCGCGCAGCATGTCCCCGGCACCTCCCGCGCGCAGGTCGCCGCCGCCTAGGGAGGCGAAGCGGTCCGCTGCGATCCCCCCGCCGCCGCCGAAACCCGCGACGGCGCGGACATCCGCCCCGGCGGCACGCAGCGCGCGATAGCTGTCGAGCGCGGCATGGCCCGCCCCGCCGCTGCCCGGACCCTCGCCACCGATATAATCGGACAGGAGGACGACCCTGCCGCTACGCAAGCGCTGGCGTTCCAGGATCATATTGCGGGTCGGCGGCGGGGGGCGAAGACAGGTCGGCATAGAGGGTGGCAAGTTCGGCGTTCATGCGACGCGCGGTGAACTTCTCTTCGTAGCGCAGGCGCCCGGCACGGCCCATCGCCTGCCACGTCGCGCGGTCATGCCGGGAAAGGGCGCGCATCAGCCGCTCGGGACTGTCGGGGGGAACCAGATAGCCGGTGACGCCATCGACTATGATTTCGCGCAGGCCGCCGACGCTCGACGCCACGACCGCGCGCGATCCGCACATGGCCTCCAGCGCCACGAGGCCGAACCCCTCCCAGCGCGACGGGATCGCGACGACGTCGGCGGCGGCGATCTCTGTCGCGACCTCCGACAAAGATCGCCAGCCGAGATACTCGATCTGCGGCGTATGGGGGCGCGGCGTGCTGGCGGGCCCGGCCACCGCCTTGCCGATAACGCGCACGGTGACGCGATCCTGGATCGGGGCTACCGCGTCGAGCAGGGTGTCGAACCCCTTTTGCGTATCGAGCCGACCGACGAACAGAACGCGCACCCGCTCGTCCACCCATCGTGCGGGCCGGTCGCTGTGCAGGTCGGCGATGCCGTTCAGCACCAGCGTCATGCGTTCGGCTGCGATGCCGATGCGCAACCCCTCGCGCTGTTCATGTTCCGAGATCAGGACGATGCGGTCGGCGCGGGGCGCCAGATCGCGCTCGATCCGTTCGATCAGACGTCGCTTCATCCCCGACGAACTGCGGTCGAACGCCCAGCCGTGCGGGCAATAGACGATGCGAAAGGGAGGGCGTTTCCCCCATCCGTACATCAGCCGCAGGACGCCGCCCGCGACGCTGGAATGGACATGGACGACCGTCGGCGCGAACTGCGCGATCTGCCGCCGGATCGCCGCCGCCAGCTTCAGGATGCTGAACGCGGACCGCTCGCGCCGTTGCCAGGTGACGAGCAGGCGGCGGTCGACGCCGCTCAGATGTGCGGCATGTTGCGCGGGCACCAGTGCGCGAATGTTCGCCTCGCCGAAACGCCGTGCCTGATCGGACAGGATTTCGGTGAGATAGGTGCCGACGCCGCCCTGTGCGGACTCGGCAATGTGAAGAATCTTCATCCGGTCCCCGAAGCGATGGTGGCTGTCGATCGATCTAGCGGCGGGAAGGACGGGGCATTGCGTCATTTGAGGTGAAGCCCGGCGCTGCGCTGTGGTGGTTGGCGCCATGGATCGCGATGGCCGGGACAGGGATGGAAGCCGGCAGGCAGTGCAGCCGGTCGGCGCGGTCGCGCCGGTGCGCGGGGACACGCTGTGGACCGTGCAGGTGATGCGCGGCGTCGCGGCGCTGATGGTCGTCGTCGGCCATAGCCAGAGCGCGGTGGTCGGCATCGTCGCCGCGACCGGCGGCGGCTTCGCGCGATCGACGCTGGTGCCTTGGGGGGCGGGGGTCGACCTGTTCTTCGTGATCTCGGGCTTCATCATCGTCCACGCCTCGACCCGCTTGTTCGGCCGACCCGGCGCTCGCGCGGAATTCCTGCGGCGGCGATTGGTGCGGATCGTGCCGCTCTACTGGCTCGTCACCACGCTGTTCCTCGCATTGCTGGCGGTCGCGACGTGGAAGGGGGGCGACCGCTTTCCCGATGCGGCGGCGATCCTGGCCTCCTATGCTTTCCTGCCGGCGGATACCTATGGGGACGGGCGGCTGTTTCCCGTCTTCGACCTCGGCTGGACGCTGAATTACGAGATGCTGTTCTATGCGCTGCTGGCGCTGGTCGTAACGCTGCCACGGGGGCGGGCGCTGGCGGCGATGGCCGTCCTGCTGGGGCTTGGCGTCGCGATGGGCACCGTCCTGCCGGGCCCGTCGGCATTGTGGTTCTGGACGCGGCCGATCATCCTCGATTTCGCGCTGGGGATGCTGATGGGTGCGTTCTTCGCGCGCGGGATCATCCTGCCGCGTGGGGTTCGTATCCTGCTGGCGGTCGGCGGCGCGGCGCTGTTGCTGGCCGATCCCGCCCATATCTTCGACGGACCGATTGGCATGACCGTCGCCAATGCCTGGCCGCGCGTGCTGCTCGCAGGGATGCCGGTCGCGGTGGTGCTGGCGGCAGCGGTGCTGGGCCCGGAGCCGCGCCCGCCGCGTCTCGCCCTGCCGTTCACCCGGATCGGCGATGCCTCATATTCGCTCTATTTGTTCCACCCCTTCGCGTTGATAGCCACCGAGAAGCTCGGGCAGAAGCTGCCCTTCGTTCGCGAGTCCGCCGGTTGGCCGCTGGTCGCCGCGACGGTCGCGGTGGCGATCCTTGTCGCGCTTGCCGCCCACCGCTGGATCGAACGACCCATGACCGCTGCCCTGGCGCGGCGGTTCGTGCGGCCTGCACCCAAAGGCGCGTTCGCCCCCGCGACCCCATCAGGAGAATGAAGATGCCGAGTTTGCGCCAACGATGGCGGCACTGGACGGGCCGCGCCGATGCCTTTGCCCCCGAACCCGGTCTGGAGGCGATCTATCGCGACCTGTTCCTGCGCGAACTGGCGTTGCTGGGCGAGGAGGACCGCTTCTTCCCGACCGGCGGCGCGGCGAATTACAGCCTGTTATACCTGATCCTGCGCATCGGTGCGGAGTTCCAGCCGGCGTCGGTGCTGGATGTCGGCGCGGGACAGAGCACGTTGCTCTGGGCGATGCTGCAACGGCGCGGTTGCGTCGGCGAGGTTCTGACGCTGGAGAATGACCCCGAATGGGGTGCACGGATCGCAGGCCAGGTCGGCCATGAGGTGCTGGTGACGCCGCTGCGGCGGATGCGGGTCGGCGGGCGGACAATGATGACCTATGACTGGACAGCGGCACAGGCCGGTCGGCGGTTCGACGCGATCGTCTGCGACGGGCCACGCGGCACGCCGCGACATTCGCGCGGCGGCATCCTGTCGATGCTGGGCGACCTGCCGCCCGATTTCGCACTGGTGCTGGACGATGCCGAGCGCGACGGCGAGCAGGATACGATCGCGCAGGTCCATGCGCGGTTGCAGGCGGACAAGCGCGACTATGCGGTCGGCGTACTCCGCGCCGCCAAAAGCCAGGCGGTGTTCGCTACGGGGCGGTTCCTGCCGGCGACGTTCCTGTAATCGGCGCGTCGGTCGTCGCGGACAGCGGGGTGTCGCGTGCCAGCAGCACCGCCAAGGTGCGCCGGACGTGGAGGTGGAGACACGCATAGCTGCCGAGGACGACCACGGCATAGAGCGCGGTGGCGCCGATCCACTCCGGCCAGCTCGCCGGATGCGTGCCGATCCCCAGCGCCACCGCCGCGACGCCCGCGCCGCTGGCGAACATCGCGGGCAACAGCGCATGGGCAAGCCGCCGCAGGCCCAGTCCGGTCAGCGCCACGATCATCGCGATGAACGCCAGGCTGAGCAATGTGATCGCGGCGGTATAGGCATGAACCAGCGCCATCAACCCGTATGGCAGCGCGAGGACGAAGGTCGCGACGAGCACGATGGTGTTGACCACGCTCAACGCGAATTGCGCGCGGGCGTGGCCGGCGACCATCAGCAGCGCGCCGTTATACGATGCGATCGCCTGCAACGCGCCAGCGGGGGCCAGCCACGCGACGATCCCCGGCACCGCCGCCCAGCGCGGCGACAGCAACGCGGAGACGGGAAAGGCCAGGCCGAAGGTCAGGTACAGCATCGCCGGCACGACCACGAGCGCGGTCGCCGCGAGCACGCTTTCCACCATCTCCTGGGCGCGGGCCCCGTGCGGGTCTTGATCGCGCAGCGTCGCCATCAGAATGCCGCTGGTCGGCCAGGTTATCGCCATCAGCGGCGCGAGCATGAACTGATAGGCCAGGCCATAGACTCCGACCGCCGCCGCCCCCAGCCATGCGCCGATCAGCAGATTGTCGCTGTTGCGCGCCAGGAAGCTGAGGATATTGTTCGCCAGGACCCAGCCGCCGAACGACAGCAGCGTACCGAGCTGGCGAAAGCGGGTATTGGGGCGCAACGCCGTCCGCGCCGTCCACCAAAAGGCCGACAGCCGCATCGCCTGCACCAGCAAATTATAGAGGACGAGCGACCAGACCCCAACGCCATGCCAGGCGGCGACCAGCGCGGCGGCGGCGGCGATGGCGATCCCCCCCGCCTCGATCCGCGCGATCAGCGTATAGCGAAGCTGTCTCTCCAGCAGCGCACGGGGTGTCGCCGCCGAGATCGACAGCACTACGACTCCCCCCATCGCCGCCATCACGGGAGCAAGGCCCGCCATGCCGATCGCGTGTTCCAAGGGCCAGGCGGCGGCGACCAGCAATACGGCGCAGGCAACCCCGCCGGTCATCATCGCCCCCATCGCCGCGCCCGCCTCGTCGCGGGACAGCGTCGGCGCGCGGGTGATCGCGCTGGTCATGCCGAGGTCGGTCAGCATAGCGATCAGCACGACGAACGGCGTGGTGAACACGATCAGGCCATAGTCGCCGGGCGCGACGAAGGCGGCGATGGCGATGTTCATCCCGAACTGGATGGCGTTGCGGTAGAGACTGAGCCCCGACATCGAGAGAATATTCTTACCGAGCACGACGGCTACTCCTGTGGGCGGCACCGCCCTGACCATGACGGAGGGCGCGGCCTTGCCTCATTTGACGCATCGGGCGGCGGGTCGCGGTCGTACCGCCGGTGACATGATCCGGGCAATGAACAGCGGCGGCACGGCCGCCATGGACGAAGCGGCGGGCAAGGACACCCGGTCGACCCGGCCATTGCCGTTGGGTGCGATAGTGGCGCTCGTCGCACTGCTTGCGGCCAATTGGTCGCTCGCCGCGGCGTGGCCGAACATATTGTTTTCCGGCAGCTCGCTGGTACTGTTCGGTGGTCTGTTGCTGCTGCTCGGCCGGATCAGTCCGGCGGGGCTGATCCTGCTCTTGCCGCTGGTCATCACCCGCGGCGCGACGCTTGTCTCGTTGCTGGTGATCGAGGCCGGGGCCTATATGCCGGAGGTCAACCGGCTGGGCGAACCCGGCGATGCCAGCGCGTCGTTCTTGGCGTTCACCGCCCTGTTCTTCCTCGTCTTCGCGCTGGTGTTCCGCCGGCTCGAGGCGACGGTCCTCGCCTATGCGCGCGCGCCGCTGCTCGACATGGTGGTGGCATGGCTCGGCTGGCCGGTCGTGCTGCTCTGCATGGCGCTGGGCGGCATCGCCTTCCTCCACGGGCTGCAGGGCGGGTTTCCGCTGTTGGCGGGGGTCGACCGCTTTCTCTATCGTCGCGAATATAGCAGCGGGCTGGTGTTGATCCTGCTCGACAACAAGTTTCTGTTCGCGGCCATGCTCGGCGCGGTCGCGTTCGCCCCGCGCTATCAGCCGCTGCTGAAGACCGCTGCGATCGTGGCCTTTCTCGGTCTCACCGGCTTGTATTTCCTGTTCGGCGACAAGTTCTTCACGATCTTGGCCGAAGTGGCCTTTTTCGCAATGCCGCTGCTGCTCACGCGGCAGGGACGACTGGCGGGGACGATGCTGCGGCTGGCGGTGCCGGTCGGCGCGCTGCTGTGCGCGGCATTGGGCGCGACCCTGTACATCTATTCGGGCTATGGCCGCCTGCCGCTCGACCGAACGGTGACGCTGGTCGGCGAACGGATCGCGGGCCAAGGCGAGTTGTGGTTCATCGCCAGCCGTGACGCGCGGCGGATGACCAACTGGGACGCCCATCTGGTCGATCGCAACATCGATACGCTAGGCGACAAGTCGCCCCCCGCCTCCGCCTTCGCCAATGGCGTAGAGACCTATTATTTCATCGAGCGCTATTCCCCCTCCAAGCTTGCCGCCAGCTTCCGCAAGAACCAGGGCTGGGTGCAGTTGACCATGGGGACCGAGGCGATGGCGCTGGTGATGTTCGGCTATGCCGGAGTCGCCGTCATCATGGCCTTGCTCGGCGCGTTGGTGGCGTTCGCCGCGCTGTACCTCCGGCGGGCGTTCGAATCGGGCTTTCCGCTCAGCCTATTCTTCGCTGTCTGGACGTTCCTCCAGATCTATTTCGCGGTCCAGCAGGCCTCGCTGTGGAGTATCGCCGCGCCGGGGCAGATCAACCGGTTGCTGCTGTTCTTGACGATCGAGATCGCACTGCTCGCGGTCAATCGCGGGCAGATCCGTTCGGCCTGGGGCCGGGCGCGGGCGGCGACCTTCAGCACGGGGCGGCATTCATGATCTCACGACGCAGCATCATGGCGGGCGGCATCGCGCTCACGGCCGCCCCCGCCATTGGCAAGGGGGGAGGGCGCTACCCACGACAGGTGCTGGCCTTCTATTACCCCTGGTACGGCAATCCGGCGACCAGCGGGAACTGGTCGCACTGGCAGGGGCCGAAGAACGAAGCGCCGCGCCAGAGCCCAACGCTGAACCATCCGCGGCTCGGCCTGTATGACAGCCACGATCCGGCGGTGATCCGCACCCATTTCGCGCAGATGAAGGCGGCGGGTATCACCGCGCTGATCGTCAGCTGGTGGGGGATCGGGTCGTTCGAGGACAAGGCGATGCCCGCGATCCTCGCCGCTGCGGCGGCGGTGGGGCTGCATGTCACCGTCTATCTGGAACAGCAAAAGGATGGCGCGGCAGGCGCGGCGCGGGATATCGCCTATCTGACCCGGACCTACGGCGCGCATGGCAATTGGCTGCAGGTCGCCGGGCGGCCGGTACTGTTCCTCTACCTCCAGGCGCTGCGCGACCTGCCTGCGCGCGACTGGCGCAAGGCGGCGGGGCGGGCGTTCCTGGTCGGTGATGTGTCGCCGCGCGAGACGGCTGATTTCGCCGCCTGGGCCCCGTTCATGGATGGCATCCATGTCTATGTCCTCGCCCCCTATCTGAAGGGGATGACCCCGCCGCAGATGGCGGCCTGGGCGGACCGGACCTATCCGGTCTGGCGGCGGATGGCGGGGGGCAAGCTGTTCTGCGCCACGGTGATTCCCGGCTTCGACGACACGCGCGTGCCGGGCCGAGCGGCACCGAGGCCGACCGTCGGGCGGTTCGATGGCGCAACCTATACCACGCTGTGGGATGCAGCGATCCGCCATAATGCCGACTGGGTGCTCGTCACCAGTTTCAACGAATGGCACGAGGGGTCGGAGATCGAGCCGTCGCGCGAATATGGCGATCGCTACCTGACGCTGACCGCGCCCGCCGCCCGCCGGTTCATGCGCCGCTGATGCGTATCCTGCACATCAGTTCGGTCTATCCGCCGCATGTCGTCGGCGGCGCGGAAAAGGTGGTCGCGATGCTCGCCGAGGCCCAGGTCGCACGCGGGCATAGGGTCGGTGCGGCCTATCTTACGCGCGAAGCGCAAGATACCGGCGAACGGCATGGCGTGATCGTGCTGCCGCAGCGGAGCCGCAACCTCGTCTGGATGGAGGAGGTGTTCGCGGCGCCGCGTGCGATGCGCACCGCCAACAAGCTGGGCCAGATGGTCGACTATCGTGCCGCCGCCGATTTCGGACGGACGATCGCCGCGTTCCGGCCGGATATCGTTCACACCCATTCGATGGTCGAACTGCCGCCGATGATCTGGTCGGCGATCGCTGCCAGCGGCGCGAAGAGCGTCCATACGCTGCATGATTACGACCTGATCTGTTCACGCGCGTCGCTGTTCCGCAACGGGCGGTCGTGCGAGACGCTACATAGCTCATGCCGGGTCACGGGTGCGTGGAAGGGGCGGTTTGCGCGGTCGATCGATGCGGTCGCGGCGGTGTCCGCCCCGGTGCTCGCCACGCATCGCCACTTCGGCCTGTTCCGCGAACTGGGCGACGATCGGGCGCGGGTGATCTGGAACGCGGTCGATGTTCCCGCCGCCGGGCCGCGAGCGGTGCGGCGTGGCGACATCACCTTCGGTTTCCTCGGGCGGCTGGTGCCGGAAAAGGGGATCGAGACCTTGCTCGCCGCCTGTCGCTTGTTGCCGCCGCACGGCTGGTGGCTGCGCGTCGCGGGGCGGGCGCAGGAGGGCGATGCCGCCTACCGAACGCTGGCGGAGGGGTTGCCGGTCGAATTCCTGGGGTTCGCCGATCCCGACGCCTTCCTCGACACGATCGACCTGCTCGTCGTGCCGTCGATCTGGCGCGAGCCGTTCGGCCTGACGGTGGTCGAGGCCTATGCGCGCGGCGTGCCGGTGATCGGATCGCGGCTGGGCGCGATCGCCGATCTGGTGGGGGCGGTCGGCGAGGAATGGCTGGTCGCGCCCGGTGACGCGGCGGCGTTGGCGGCAAGGATGGCGGCGGTGATGGCGGAGGGCCGCGAGGCGCTGCCCCAGCCACCGGCGTTCGCGAATGTTCTGGCGGCGGTAACGCCGACGCGGATGCTCGACGGCTATGACGCGCTTTACGCCGAGGTGCTGGCATGAGGGTGCTGCACCTGTCCAGCCTCTACCCGCCGCACATCGTCGGCGGGGCGGAGCGATCGGTCAGCATGCTCGCCGAGGCGCAGGCCGCCGCCGGGTGGGACGTCGCCGCCGCCTGCCTGACGCCGGGAGAGGCTGTGGAGGAGGAGCGGAACGGCGTGCAGGTATTCCGCATGCCGCACGGCAACGACTTCTGGCTGGAGGACTGGCTGGAGCACACCCCTCGCCAGCGCGAATGGGCGAAGTTCAAGCAACAGGCGAATTTTGCGATCGAGCGGCGCTTCGGCGCCGTGCTCGACGCCTTCCGGCCCGACATCGTCAACACCCATTCGATGGTCGATATCTCGACCCGCGTCTGGCACGCGGCGCACCGGCGCGGCATCCCGATCGTCCATACGTTGCGCGACTTCGACCTGCTATGTGCGGCCAGTTCGATGTATCGCGAGAGCGGGCCGTGCACGCACCGACACCTCAAATGCCGCATCCTGACCTTCGCCAAGCAGTTCGACCAGCGGCTGGTGTCGGCGGTGACGGCGGTCGGCGAGGAGGTGCTGGTGCGACATCTGCATTATGGATTTTTCGACGACATCCCGCCTGACCGGCGACGGGTGATCTGGAACACCGCGAAGGTGGAGGGGGTGGCTTTGGACTATGCCAAGCCGCCGCTCCACGGGCCGATCGTCTTTGGCTATCTCGGCCGGATCAGCCCGGAAAAGGGCGTCGATACGCTGTTGAAGGCGGCGCGGCTGTTGCCGCCGACGGGGTGGCGACTGGAAATCGCGGGTGCCGCGCTGGGGCCGCTCGCCCCTTATCTGGCGTTGGCCGAGGGGCTGCCGGTCCAATTCCTGGGGTTTCAGACGCCGAGGCACCTGTTCGACAGGATCGACGTGCTGGTCGCGCCGTCGTTATGGGCCGAACCGCTGGGGCGCACGGTGCTGGAAGCGTATCAGGCGCATGTTCCCGTCATCGGCGCACGCAGCGGCGGGATTGCGGAGATTATTGCCGACGACGCGTGGCTGGTGCCGCCCGGTGATGTCGAGGCGCTGGCCGAGCGGATGACGCGCCTGATCGAAACGGGCCGCCCCGGCGCGCCAGCAGGGCGAGACCGGGTGATCGCGCGGACCACACCGGAGGCGGTCGCGACCGCCTTTACCGCGGTCTACGACACGGTCCTTCGTCCTCAATAGGCGCCGTGGCCGGTCAGCACGCTGCGCGCCGTGCCGATCAGCACGCGGGCGTACAGACGGGGCGACATCCGCCTCGCCATCAGGCTGTCCATCGCGACGCGGCGGCGATAGCTGGTGTCGTTGCGGCCGCTGATCTGCCAAATCCCCGTGATGCCGGGCCGTACCGAGCAATAATCGGCGAAATGCTTGCCATAGCGGCGTACTTCGGCGGCGACGATAGGACGCGGCCCGACGAGGCTCATCTCGCCGCGCAGGATGTTGAACAGCTGCGGCAACTCGTCGAGACTGGTCTTGCGGATGAACCGGCCGATCGTCGTCACGCGCGGGTCGCGACGCAGCTTATGGTCGCGATGCCATTCGGCACGCGCGGCCGGATCGCTGGCCAGGAGTCGGGCAAGACGCGCGTCGGCATCCAGCGCCATCGACCGAAACTTGTAGCACAGGAAGGTGCGCCCCTCCTTGCCGTAGCGGCGATGTCCATAAAATGGCGATCCCCCGCGGTTGCCGATGGCGATGAGCAACGCCAGCACCAGCATGACTGGTGAGAGTATCGTCAGCGCCAGAAAGGCGAGCGTGACATCCACCGCCTGGAGCAGGCGGGGACGGGCGTGGAAATAGGGCGAGGGGTTTCGGGTGGCGATCATGGGGACACCTCACGACTGGTGATAACCGCAGGAAAACGCGCCCTCGCCATGCATGAGCCCATCAATTGATGGGATTTGCAGCCTTCAAAGGTCAACCTGGCCCCACAAACATCTAATGATGTAATGATTTATCAACGATTTTGAAAAATGCATTATAAGTTAATGTCGCTCCGGTGGATGTCGCATACTAGACATATCATAAGAGTTGAATTGCGAGCCGGGCGGCCAGCAGCCGTCTCGTCGAGCGTCGTTTGTTTCGATGTAATCATCGCGTAAATTCTGGACGTGCGGAATATTTCCGTGCGGAGCCGAAAATTTGACCATTCAAGCAAGGCGGGTGACCGCCGAAGGAGAACGCATGTCCACGCAAGGCCCGTTCCGTGCGTCCGCAATCATGCTGGCGGCGGCATTGATCGTCGGAGTGCCATTCGCCTGGCCGGTGGCGGCACAGATCGGCGACCCGGCACGAACAGGCGTGCCAGCAAGCGCTGCAACGCCCGCCGATCCGGCCGCGACATTGCCCATCTACGCCTATGCGCTGTCAGGCGGCGACCGGGTGCGCGTCGTGGTGTTCGGCGATCCCGCGCTGGGCGGTGAATTCACCATCGGGGGGTCGGGCTTCATCTCGCTGCCGCTGATCGGCGAGGTCGATGTGCGCGGCCTCACCTCGACGCAATTGCAGGACCGGATCGTCGCACGGCTTTCGGACGGCTATGTGAAGGACCCGCGCGTCGCGGTGGAAGTGCTGACCACCCGCCCGTTCTACATATTGGGCGAGGTCAACAAGCCCGGCCAATATCCCTTCGCCAACGGGCTGACCGTGCTGGGCGCGGTCGCCCAGGCGGGGGGCTATACCTATCGCGCCAAGACCAAGCAGGTGCTCATCAAGCACGCGGGTACCGACGCCGAGGTGACGGAAGACGTCACGGCCAAGACGATGGTCGCCCCGGGCGACACGATCCGCATCAAGGAGCGCTGGTTTTGATCCTTTCCCTGGACATCAGGCGCCTGGCGCGCGGCGCATCGCTGCTGGTCCTCGTATGCGGAACGGCGGGCGCAGCGGCGGCGCAGCTGGTGCAGGATGTGCCGACCGTGATCGTGCCGCCCGAGCCGCCGATCACCACTGCCCAGTCGGTCTTCACCCGTTCGCGGGACGTGGGCGTCGCCGACCGCATGCTGCCCGCCTTCACGGCGCAAGGCACGACGGTGGGTGCGTTCGACGTGTTTGCCGGCTTGTCGATCGGGGGGCTCTATACGTCCAACCTGTTCGCCAACAACGTCGACCGGCGCAGTGATTTCGCCGCCGTCATCCGACCCGAACTGACCGTGCGCACCAGCAGCGGGCCGTATCAGGTCGCCGCCTATGCGCGTGGCGATATACGCCGTTACGCCCGCTATACGAGCGAGAATACCGAGGAGGGGCTGGTCGGATTGCAGGGTAGCGTCGCCGTGGGGCCGCTCAGCGCGCTGACGGCCGGGGCCAGCTACGGCACGTTCATCACCCCGCGCTTTGCGGCCGACTCGCCGATCAACGCCGCCAAGCCGATCGAGTATAACGCGCTCAACGCCTATGCGAGCGGTACGATCGAGAGCGCCAGCACCCGCGTCATCGTCCGTGGCGACGTCGCGAACCTGCGCTATCGCGACACGACCGATACCGCCGGCGGCACGTTGTTCACCCGCGACCGCGATCGGACCCGCTACCAGTTGCTGGTCCGCGCAGAGCGGGCGTTGAGCCCGGCTGTGTCGATCTATGGCGCGGGTAGCGTCAACACGATCGACTATCGTTTCGCCACCACCGGCAACCGCGATTCGAAGGGCTATGGCCTCTATGTCGGGTCGAGTTTCGAGGTGACGTCGCTGCTGCGCGGAGACGTGCGCGTCGGCTATATCCATCAGAATTTCGACCTTGCCGGGGTCAAATCGTTGTCGGGGCTGGGGACGCTGGGCAAGCTCGTCTATTTCCCCAACCGTCTGTGGACGATAACCGCGACGGCGGAGAGCAGCATCCAGGACAGCGGTGTCCCCGGCACCGGCGGGGTGCTGCATCGCGGCGGATCGCTGCGCGCCGATCACGAACTGCGGCGCTACATCATCTGGTCGACCGAGGTCGGTTATTACCGCGACACCTATCGCGGGATCGAGCGGCGCGACCGGCTGCCTTATGTCGATGCGGGCCTGACCTATCTGTCGCGCAACCATTGGAATGCGCGGCTCGGCTATCGGTATTTGGCGCGTGATTGCACCTGCGCCGTCGGGGTCACGGACTTCGGCGACCATCGCGTGTCCGCAACCCTGACCTTTCAGAATTGATCCCCCCAGTGATCGGAGCCGCAACGATGGCCAGCCTGCCCGCACGTTATGACGGCATCCACGCGATGCCCGCCATTCAGGACCGCCCCGCAATCCATGGCGGGATGATGGACCTCATCAAGACCTATCGCCGGCACCTGGTGCTGTTCCTGGCGGTTGCTGGCGGGATCATGCTGCTGGTGGCGGCTTATACCTGGGCGCAGACGCCGCGCTATACCGCGACGGCCACGTTGGTGATCGCGCCGCGCCCGGCGGAGATCGGATCGGACCGGACGAGCGCGTTGAGCGATCCCGCGGCGGATTCGAGCGTCGATACGCAGGTTGAACTGCTGCGCAGCCGTACGCTGGCCGGGCTGGTCGTCGACCGCCTGGGTCTGACCGAGGATGCGCGGTTCGACGATCTGATGCGGACGCCCTCCGTCCTCGCCCCTATCCTCGATCGCGTGCCGATGCTGGCGGCGACGCCGAAGCCGGTGCCCATGGCGGCGCGGCGCGATGCCGCGATCGAGCGGCTGGTGCAGGGCATCGACGTGCATCGGACCGCGCAGACTTTCGCCCTCTCCCTGTCGTTCGAACATCACGACCGCCAGTTGGCGACGGCGATCGTCAATAGCTATGCGCAATCCTTCGTGGGGCAATCGGGGTCGGTAAAGCGCGAGGGCTCCGAGGCTGCGGCGGCACTGCTGCGCAGCCGATTGGACGGCGCACGCCGCGAGGTCGAGGCGGCGGACAGTGCCCTTGGCCGCTACAAGGTCGCCAACAATCTGATGAGCGTGCAGGGCGGCACGATCGCCGAGCAACAATTGTCGTCGCTCGACGGCCAGGTCGCGCTCGCCCGTGCCGGTGAGGCGGAGGCGACGGCGCGGTTGCAGACGGCGCGCCAACAGCTTGCCCGTGGCTCGCAGGGGGATGATCTTGGCGAAGCGCTGGGCTCGCCCGTCATCCAGCAATTGCGCAGTCAGCGCGCCGTCGTCAGCGCCCAGGTCGCCGATCTCGACGGCAAATACGGCGCGAAATATCCGCCGCTCGCCGCCGCGCAGCGACAGGTGGCCGACATCGATTCGCAGATCCAGGGCGAGATCAAGCGCACCATCTCCAACCTCGAAGCCCAGCGCGAGGTGGCGTCGCGGCGCACCGGGTCGCTGGCGGGTAGCGCCGGGGGGGCGCGGGCGCAGGTGGTGAACAACAACGTCGCCTCGATCGCGCTCGGCGGATTGCAGCTGCGCTCCGACACTGCGCACCAGAGTTATGCGCAATTGCTCACCCGCCTGAACGAGATCGGGACGCAGGGCGCGACCACCCAGTCGGATGCGCGCGTCGCCAGTTTCGCGGCGGTGCCGACACGGCCCAGCGCGCCCAACCGGCCGATCAACCTGCTGGTCGGCGCACTGTTGGCGACGGCGATCGGCCTAGGCGTCGTGTTCCTGCGGCAGGGCACCGATCACGGCATCAGCACGCTGGAGGATGTGGAGGGGCGGTTGCAGCTTCCCTATCTCGCGGGTCTTCCGACGCTGGGCTCGGCGGTGCGCCATATCGGTGGCAGCGACCCGATCAGTGCGCTGGTCGACCATAGCGGATCGGCCTATGCCGAGGGCTATCGCAACCTTGCCGCATCGGTACTGCAATCCGCCGCCAGCGGCTCGGTGCGGACGATCGCGCTGACCTCCGCCCTGCCCAACGAGGGCAAGACGACCGCCTCGATCGGCCTTGCCCGCATCGTCGCGATGAGCGGGGTTCGCACCGTGCTGGTCGATGCCGATATGCGCCGCCCCAGCATCGCCAATGCGCTCGGCCTGCGGCCTGCGGTCGGGTTGCAACAGGTGCTGGAGGGTGCGGCGACGCTGGACGAGGCGCTGGTGCCCGATGTGGACTCGCCGCTCACTATCCTGCCGATGTTGCGCGCGGGCCTCAGTGGATCGGCGGCGTTGGGGAATGGCAGCTTCGATACGCTGATCGAGGATCTGAAGGCGCGGTTCGATGTCGTGATCTTCGATGCCTCACCGGTGCTGCCGGTGGTCGACGGGCGGTTGGTCGCCAAGAAGTCGGACGCGACGGTGCTGCTGGTGCGCTGGCGAAAGACGCCCGATGCGGCGGTCGAGATGGCGATCCATCTGCTCCAGACGTTGGGTGTCAAGGTGAGCGGCGTGGCGCTGAGCCGTGTCGATCTCCATGCGCTGGCGCGGTCGGGTTATGGCGATCCGGCGCGTTTCATGGGCTCCTACAGCACCTATTATGCGAATTGACCGTGAGTGTCGCGACGCCCGCCGATCCGCGCGGCACCGGCCGGGCGCTCAGCACCGAATTGCTGCTGTACCGATTGCGCAATCTCACCACGCTGGCGTCCCACGAGATCGAGCTGGTGCTGTCGCTGGGCGAACAGCCCAAGCCGCATGCCGCCGGCACCAGCATCTGTCCGCATGAGGATTGCAGTCCGCATCCTCGGCTGATCGTCGGTGGTTGGGCGTGCCGGCCGCGCATCCTCCCCGATGGACGCCGCCAGATGCTGGGCCTGTTGCTGCCGGGCGACATGATGGGCGATCGCGGCGAGCGGCGGCCGCTGGCGCTTAATCCGGTGGTCGCGCTGACCCCGGTGCGGACGATCGGCATCGGTCGGCTGGTGCAGGCGGTGCGGCATCAACCCGACGATCATCCGGGTCTGGTCCGCGCGCTGGCCGCGATCGACCGGGGAGAGGAGATGGGGCTGCTCGACCATATCGTTCGCCTGGGCTGCCAGAATGCGTTGCAGCGCGTGTCGCACCTGTTGCTCGAACTGCACCAGCGATTGTCGGCGATCGGCTTCGTCCATGCAGGCACCTTCCCGATGCCGCTGACGCAGGATACGCTGGCGGAATTGCTGGGCCTCAGTCTGGTCCATATCAATCGCATCGTGTCGCAGTTGCGTCGCGAAAAACTGGTGACGATGCGCAGCGGGATCGTGATGATCGCCGATTTTCCCCGACTGGCGCTATTGGCGGACCGTGCCGATCCGACCCGCGACAGCCCTGCAGTCTGACCTGGACGGCACGCTGGCGCCCTGCATCCGGCCGCTAGTCGCGGTCCGGCACCACAGGGGGTGGCGGGCGGTACTGCCGGAGGGGGTGCTGACCTTCGGCGACGAACCTATCCATCGGGCAGGGGGGATTGCCAGCCGCAGCGCCGTGCCCGGTTGTCATGCCGAAATGGTGGCGAGCAAGGGTCGGATCGGCCTGGATGTCGAGACGCTGGCGCGGATCGCGCTGAACGCCGCCCCGGGCGATCCGTGGCTGGCACCGTGTGAACGGCGTATCGTCGCGGCGGCGTCCGATCCGCTGGTCGAGTTGGCTGGCCGCTGGGTGCTGCGCGAGGCCTATGGCAAGGCGCTGGGTGTGGGGCTGGCGATGCCGCTCGATACGCTGGTCTTCCAGGGGCGGGGCGATCGCATCACGCTGTGGGGAGTGGCAGAGGGCTGGTCGTTCGCCCTCTATCGCTGCGGCGACACCATGTTCGGCATCGCGCGTCAGGCGACGCCGTTCGCCCCCATCGGCAGGAACCCACCCGCCCCGCCGTTCGACAGGTAGAGCGCATTCAGCACCTGCCCCGTCGCGCGCGTGAAGGGGATCGGCCTGCCATCGGCGTCGAGCAGATTGGCGCCCGTGCCATTACCGCCCAGTGTCTGGTCGCCGACATTGGTGCCGTCGACCGCAGTCAGCATCGCGCTCATTTGCGTCAGCGCCGCGCCGATCGCGGGATTCGCATCGGCCTGATGATCCAGCAGCGACCGGATCAGTCCGCCCTGATAGATCGCATCGGCCAGGAGCTTCGATGCGGCGGTGGCGGCGGCGCTGTCGCCGCCGGTGAGGAGCAACGTCCGATAGCTGGCAGCGACCGCATATTCGATCAGGAACCCGCCGAGCAGAAACGCTGTGTCGCCCGCATAGGGATCGAAAGCCTGCCCCCCGGCGACGATGCCGGCGCGCTGGCCAGCAATGGCGAAGGCGCTGGTCGTGCCGGTCGACAGGTCGATCGCCGGCTGCGCCGCCACGGCCGTACCGATCGCGGTGCGCAGCGTGGCAACCTGCGCCGCCTTTTCATCGGCAAGTTCGACCGCCAGTGCCGCGATCATCGGGTCGGCGAAGGTGACGCGCCGTCCGCCCGTCACCGCCCCGGCATTTCCCGTGCCGCCGGTCAGCGTCGCGGGCAGGCCACTGCCCCGCGACGCCACCGCATGATATTGCGCGCCGAGATAGGCGAGCATCAGCGCGAGGTTGAGCGGATGTGTGACGGCGGCCGAGGGCGGCGCGGCGGGCACCACCGCGACCGGTGCGCTGACCACTGGCACGCTGTCGTCGGAGCCGCCACCGCCACCGCATCCCGATAGCAGGGCGCCGGTCGAAAAGCCGGCGGCAAGGCGCAGGAACCGGCGGCGATCTTGGGGAAGGTCGTTGAACTTCATGCCGCCCCAAGATGGCAAACAGCGTTGCCAGAATATTAATGCCTTCCATATATCGCCCGTAAATACATCAAATGATGTAACAAAGTCGGATAGCGGGGCGGTGGTCGGGGAACGTTAACCGTCGGTGCTCTTAACCAGGGGAATGACGAACCCCATGGCCTATCCCGACATGACCGCCACGCTGCAAGCCGCGCTCGACGACGCGGCTGGCAGCCGTCTTCCCTTCACGATTCCGCCCGGTGGTCACCGCCTGGCCGCGACGGGGCTAGGCTATGCCAGCAACGCGCGGATCGTCGTCGGCGGCGACCTCTACAATGATCACGGACCGCGGGTCGGCACGCTTTACTGCCTGACCAACCGTTCGGGCAAACGGCTCAACAACGTCACGATCGTCGGTGCAGGCGGGGCCTTTGTCGGCGCGGCATCAGACCCTGCCGGCGCGACGCGCAAGGGCCTGGGGATCGTCGACACCGATGGCTTCACCGTTATCGGCGTTCGGACGGAGGGCCCGCTGACCGGCTTCGCGATGGAGATCAAAAATGCCGCCGGTGGTCATATCAACGGCCTGACGCTCAATTCCGGCGTCCCCCGGCCGGGCGCCGACGGCCTTCATTTCTTCGGCGCGTGCAGCAAGGTCACGGGATCGAACATCGCCGTGCAGAGCGGCGACGACGCCTTGTCATTCACCTCCGAAAACCAGGAGTCGATCGATGCGGTGATGGATCGGATCACGCTGACGACGATGACCCTCAACAGCGCCTCCTTCTCGTGCATCAAATTCTATACCAGTACCACGACGGGAAAAGCGACGATCCGCAACGTCACGCTGACCGGGATCAAGGGGCGAATTACGCAGGGGCCGACCGGCTGCCCGCTGATGATGCAGAATAATGGCGTCGCGCAGGGTTGCGTGATCGATCGCGTGACGATCGCCAATGCCGACCTGGATTTCGGCGCGGCGACCCAGGACGGGCCGACCGCCTATCTGACCGATTGCAGCAACGTGACGCTGCGCAACGTGACGTTGCGCGGCCGCCGCAACGGCCAGTTTATCCGGGCGGTCCGCTGTTCCGGTCTGCGCGTCACGGGTGAGGTGTGGGACACGATCCCCGGAAATCCGATGAACGACCTCGTCCAGCTGGAATATTGCAGTGACTATGACATCGATCTGATAGTCCGCTCGGCAAGCGGCGCGCGGATCGGGTCGTTGCGGGTCAGCAATGGGGGCACCGATACCGCGATCCGCTATATCGGCATGACCGACAATTAATCGACGTCGCCCGATGGCCGTTCCGGTGGCAGGCGGGCGACCAGCTCGCCGATGATGAGCCTCGCATCGTCGTTCATCCCGCACAGCGAGACCAGCGATTGCAGCAGCGTCTGCGTCGAAACGCTCGACAACAGGCTGCCAATCCGTTGCTGCTCATCGGCGGTCAGCGGGCTTTCGTGCGGCGGGTCGCCGGAGAAGGGGCGTGACGTCATGCCACGGCGATAGCAGCGGCGGCGACTGCGATCCGATCAATTGAGACACGCGCGAAAGTGAGAGCTCTGTCCAACCCACATCGCAGGCGGGCCAGAAGGCTGATATTGATGGCGCAGCCGGCGCGGCGGCGTGAACAAATTTGACCCGGTATCTGGCGGTGGTGAGACGGACCATGCCGAGGATGCTGCTGGGCAGTTGGTCTTAGCGGGTGGCTATGGCACGGATGACGTCTGCGTCGCAGCCCTTGTCAGCTAACCGGGCACGAACTACCGTGCTCACGAGGCAGTCGTGCGCCAAGCGAGGGCGCGCGGCGCTAGGGCAGCGCTGCGGCGATATCGGCGGCAAAGCGTGCGATGTCGAAACGGGCCGCGCCAGGATCCTCGCCCCGTCGGACGATCACCAGATGTCGCCCCGGAATAACCATCACATATTGCCCGCGATTGCCCTGCGCGGCGAAACTGCCCTCGGGAAGGCCCTGTTGGGGGCCGAACAGCCACATCGTCGCGCCATAGCCGGGACCGCTGGGTGGTTGCGGTCCGCTCGGCGTCGTCATGCTGCGCATCCAGCCCGCCGGCAGTAGGCGCCGGCCCGCCCAGACCCCGTCCTGCGACCAGAACAGCCCGAGCCGCGCGAGGTCGCGGGCGGTCGACCACACCTGGCTGGAGAGGACATAGTTGCCGTGCCAGTCCGTCTCCGCGACCGTATGCGCCATGCCGAGCTTGGCGAACAAATCGTTCGGCCATGTGCGATAGCGGTCCTCGCCGATCCGCTGCCGCGTGGCATAGACGGCAAGCAGGATGTCGTTGTTCGCATAGCGGAAGCGCGTGCCGGGCGGGGCCTCCAGGGGCCAGGACGCCGCCTGCTCGTCCACGGCCGTGCCGCCGAAATAGATCGCGTCGGTGCGGTTGCCGGCGGTGTCGCTGTGCAGGCCCGACGCCATGCGCAGGAGGTGGTCGAGCGTGATCGATCGCCGTGGGTCGCCTGCCGTCCATTGCGGTATGGCGGCGGGGGCCTGGAGGGCGCGGGTATCGGCAAGACCGATCAGCGTTCCGGCGATCGACTTGCCGACCGACCAGGTCCGGTTCGAGACATAGGGCCCGAAACCGGGGCCATAATGTTCGGCAACGATCTTGCCGTCCTGCACGACGAGCACGCCGACCGTCTTGGCGCCGGCGCCATAGCCGTCGGCGAAGGCCTTGCCGATGGCCACGTTCAGCGGCGCGGCAGGGCGCGCGGCGATACCGGCATCGCCCTGCGGCCATGGACGCGGATCCGCGCCGGCAATCGGTGGGGGCGCGGCCGATGCGGTGCCCGCCGGTGGTTCGCTGCCGATCGGCAGCGTCACGCAGCCGCGGCCGCCCCGCCAGATGGCGTATCGCGGCGGCAGCGCGGGGTCGAAGGCGACGGCGACGGACCCGCGCGCGCGGTCGACCTGCGCGACGAGCGTCGGCACGATCTTCTCATAATCGGGATAGATGCCGGTCAGTTCGTCGGCATCGATTTGCGCCGGGGTGCGCCCGGCATTGAAGAGCCCCGAGCAATAGAGGGCGGCCTTGTAGCCAGCCGCCACCGCGCGCGAATAGGTGCCGGCCGAAGGCTGGGCGACGATCTGGGCGTTCGCGTGACCCGCCAGGAGGAGGGCGAAGGCCGCTGATGTTCGTATCCGCATCGGCGCATCATTCCATTGCCGCCAGGATAGGGCAATCCGCTTATCCCATACGCATCCTTGGACTTTCCCCGATCGGGGGGATTTTTGCGGCAAGGAATGGGTCCTATGGCGGCGGGATGACTGACCCGATCCTCTACAGCTTTCGTCGTTGTCCCTTCGCGATGCGGGCGCGACTGGCGCTGGACGTCAGCGGGGTGCGTCATGAGCTTCGGGAGGTCAGGCTGTCCGACAAGCCTGCGGAAATGCTTGCCGCATCCCCCAAGGGCACGGTGCCGGTGCTCGTAACGGCGCAGGGTGGGGTGATCGAGGAAAGCCTCGCGATCATGCGGTGGGCGCTGCGGTTCCGAGACCCGGAAGACTGGCTCGCGCGCGACGATGCTGCACTGATCGCGGCGAACGACGACGTGTTCAAGCACCATCTCGACCGGTATAAATATCCCGATCGCCACGGCTCGGACCCCGTCCGGCATCGCGATTGCGGCTTCGCGTTCCTAAAAGCTCTGGAGACGCGGATCGAGGCAGGCGGTCAACTCTGCGGCACGAAGACGGGCCTTACGGATGCCGCCCTCATGCCGTTCGTCAGGCAGTTCGCCCAGGTCGATCGGGGGTGGTTCGACGCCTTGCCCCTGCCACGGCTGCAATCATGGCTGGCCGGCCATCTCGCATCGGATCGCTTCGAGCGGATCATGCACAAGGTTTCGCCCTGGTCTCCGGATGGAACGGCTATTGTCGTCGAAGGTGAAGGTAAGTGAAGGTCATGCGGTTGAACGTATCGCGGCCAGGCTATGATCAACGCGCGCCCGCTTTCAGGGGAGCGCCGAGCACGTCGGAATGCCTGAATTCGGGTCAGCCCGTCGCTGTCAGCGGTGTGCCTTCAAGCGCGCCAGGCGTCGCTTTCGCGCCCTGATCAAAGGCGCGCGTGGTCGGTCCGAACCTCTCGCCGTCCGTGAGGGAGGCGAGCGGCGCTGGTTACATTCTCATGTTGAATAAAGGCCCGGGATCGGCGAGGTGGCCGCACATGGGGACTGAGCCTTTATGGGCTACAACCACCCGTTCCGCCGTGCCGTGCGACCTGCTTCGATGCGGTTCGCCGCGCCGAGTTTCCCTGCCGCGTCGGACAGGTAGTTGCGGACGGTCCCGGGCGACAGACCGAGCCGATCGGCGATGTGCTTGTTCGATAGCCCTTCCTCGGCGAGACGCAACGTATCGCGTTCGCGATCGGTGAGCGGATCGCGACCGATCTCACCGGCCGCTGCTGCGAGATCGGCGGGGATCGCGCGACCTCCGGCTACGACGGTGCGGATCGCGGCGACCAGGTCGTCAACCGGTGCGTCCTTGAGCAGATAGCCGCGCACACCGGCACTCCGTGCCCGAGCAAGATAGCCCGGCCGAGCAAAGGTCGTCACGATGACGACGGCGGTGCGCGATCGCTCGTCGGCCAGCCGACTCGCAAGGTCGAGGCCGGTTGGACCCGGCATCTCGATATCCGTCAGCAAGATGTCTGGCGCCAGATTCCGCACCATCGCGAGCGCCACGTCGCCATCGGCCGCGCGACCGACGATCGTGAAGTCCGGCTCCAGAGAGAGCAACGCGGCGATGGCGCCCAGCACGAGCGCCTGGTCTTCGGCGATGACGATACGGATGGATGTCATGTCGGCACGCTCGCTTCGAGGCGGGTGCCGGGTCGGGCAGGACTGAGGTGCAGGGCACCGCCTGCGGCGACCAGTCGCTGGCGCATGCCGGTCAGGCCGTTACCCTCGCTGCGGGAAAAGCCGACGCCATCGTCCTCGACGACCAAGCGGGCGTGGCCCGTGTCGGCGACGATATGGATCGTGCAATGCCGGGCGTCAGCGTGGCGAATGACGTTGGTGACGGCCTCGCGCAGCGTCATCGCCAACACCGCGCCGGCGTTGGCAGGAACGTCGGCGGCGTCGCCTTTCATTGTCGGGTGCACGCCGGCGGTTCGCAACGCGGCGATCGACGCCGAGGCTTCCTGCGCCAGGCCACCGCCAGCCTGCCCGGCCAGCGCCGCGCGGACATCGGCTAGGCCGGCACGTGCGGCGTCGGCGATCGCCTCCACCTCCGCGCGTGTCGCAACCATGTCCCGCTCGAGCAGTCGGCCGGCAAGATCGGCCTTCAGCGCGACGAGCGTCAGCGTACGGCCAACGACGTCGTGCAGATCGCGTGCGATCCGTTCGCGTTCGGCCGTGCCAGCGAGGCGACGGACCTCTTCCTGGGTCGCGAGCAGCGCCTGGGTGCGCTCGTAAAAGGCCTCGCGCGAGATGGTCCCGCCGCCGGTCATGACGACGAGCAGCACCCCGGGCAGCCACCATAAAGTCGGTTGGCTCAGCACGAGACCGGTTACGGTCGTCGCCACCGCGATCGCGGCGATGCCGATGGTCGCGACGCGTCGCGGACGGGCATGCCCCATCGCCGACGCGGCGTAGATCGGAAAGACGGTCCATCCCACCGGCCAGGCGGCGAGGGCGATGCCGATCGCGGTGATCGCGGCGCAGGCGCCGAACAGCTTCCCGCCTTGCCAGCGATGCGCCAGGACGTAGAGGGGCAGGAAGACCGCCACCGCCAGCGCCGAAGCGATAAGCGTCGCCGCGTCGGGCCGCTTCCACAGCCATGGTAGGGGGAGGAAGACGAGGTAGACGAGCCACGGCCACGGCCCGTCCCACCATCGCTGTTCCGCCGTGCGCATCGCGCCACTGTCGGCGTTGTAGGCGCGTTCGGTCAAGCCGGGCTCCGCCGCCATCCGCTCCAGGCCCAGACGATTCCCCCGGCTGTCATCGCGGCCACCGCCGTCGCATGGCCGAAGGACGAGCCAAGCGTATCGACGCCGACGATCCCGCGCGCGAGCTGGCCGAGATGGTAGGACGGCGTGATCTGGCCCAGCGTCCGCATCCAGCCGGGCAGCATGACGGTCGGAATCCACAGGCCGCCCAGCACCGATCCGCCGAGGAACACGGCGTTGGCCACCGCCACCGCGCCCTTGCCGCTCATCCGCATGCCCATGCCGAAACCAATCAGCGCAAACGGGATCGCCGAGCCGAGATGGAGCAGGGTCAGCGCGGCCCAGCTTGCCGCCGACAAGCGGACACCTGCGATGATCGCCAGTGCATCGATCAACACCAGCGCCAGCGCGGTGGTGGCGACGGCGGCGACCAGTTTCGCCGTGACATAGGCACCGGCCGGCATCGGCGACACGCGCTTCAATTCGATCAGACCTTGCTCGCGCTCCATGGCAACGCCGGCACCGAAGCCGAACAGCGCCGGACCCGTCGCGGCGAACACGCCATAGCCCGCCAAGGTCGCAAGGGCATATTCGGGGGAGGGCGACCTGGCGACCGCCAGCGTGAACAGGCCATAGAACGCGGCGGGGGTCACCACGGTCGGAACGAGGAACTGGGGCAATCGCGACGTGCGCTTGAGTTCGGCGACCGCTTCGCGCAGCCACACGCCGTTCGGGATTGCGACGAGCGCGGTCATGCGGCGATCCTTTCCGGCTGGGCGACAAGCAGGGCGGTGATCGCATCCTCCAACGTCGCATCGGCGACGCGCAAATCCATGAGCGTGGTATCGGCATCGAGGAGCGCGCGCACGGTCGCGGCGGCATCGGCGGTGACGATGCGCAGGTCCGCGCCGTCCATGGCAGCGTCTCTGACCGCCGGTGCCGACGCGGCGCGGTCCGGCGTCAGTCGGCTGCGGCAGCGGATCACCGATCCTCCCGCTCGTGCCCGCAGGGCGGCAGGCGTGTCGTCGGCGACGATCTTCCCGGCGTCCATCACCACGATCCGGTCGGCCAGCGCATCGGCCTCCGCCAGGTCGTGGCTGGTCAGCAGCACCGCCGTTCCGTCATCGGCCAGGGCGCGCACGGTGCCCCACAACATGCGGGCGGAGGCCCGGTCCATGGCGGCGGTGGGTTCGTCGAGGACGAGCAGGTCGGGGCGGCCGCAGATCGCCAGGGCGTAATGAACGCGGCGTGCCTGACCGCCCGAAAGCGCCGAGCAGCGGCGGTCGGCAAGGTCGTCGAGCCCCGCGAGCGCCAGCGTCTCGTCCAGCGGGCGCGGGTCGATGTAATAGCCCGATTGCAGCGTCAGTAGCTCACCGATCGTCAGCACGTCGGGCAGGCCCGCGCTTTGCAGCATCACGCCCAGGCGGCGGCGCGCGGCGGGTCGGCGCGGGTCGAGCCCAAAAATCTCTGCGGTGCCCGTGTCCGGCGCGATGCGTCCGGTGAGCAGCGAGACGGAGGTCGTCTTGCCCGCGCCGTTCGGGCCCAGCAGCGCGGTCACCTCACCGGCGCGGATGCCGAGATCGAGTTCCGCGAGGACGCTTCGTCCGCCAAGCCGTTTGGACACGCGCGCCAGCCGCGCGACGTCGGACAGATCGCCGCTCATCGACCGGCCTCCGGCATCAGCACGGCATCGAGTGCGGCCAGGACTTTCGGCCAGCCATCGACCCGCGCCGCGCGGTTGCCGGCGATGCTCCCGCCAAGCGAAGCGGCCGTGCTCGCCGCCTGCCAGGCAGGATCGGGGGGCGGGCCGAATGCGGCATGGCCCGCGTCGGGATAGGCAAGCACCGTGACGGGATGTCGATAACTGGCGGCGTGCAACCGTGCTTCGACCGCCCGCGCCATCGGGCAGGACGGCCACAGCCCATCCGCCTCGCCACAGACCATCACGATGGCGGCTTGCGCGCGCTCGGCCGGGATGGCGCCCTTTGCGGCCTTGGCCGGATCGGCCAGCGCGTCGGCATACAGGGCATGGATGCCGCGCCATTCCCCCGTCCATCCATAGGGCGTGAACGGCACCGGCCTGCCACCCTCGGTCCATGAGCTTTCGGTGACGAGTCCCTGTCGGTCGATCCCCGGCCAAACGACGCTGGAGGGGACGCCGAGCACCGCGATCTTGAGATCGCTTCGGCGCGAGGCGACAAGCAACGCTGCCTCGGCGCCTTTGGACGTGCCGACGATGCCGATGCGATTGTCGGCGACCCCAGGCTGCGTCTTTAACCAGTCGAGTGCGCGGGTGAAGGTTTCGACGGGGATCGACTTCAGGGCGGCAGGCTGGCCGGGGCTGCCGAAATACGAAAGCTGAAGGACGACATAGCCATGGGCCGCCAGCGCCGCCGCCTGTGCAGCGGCCCCCTTGCCAAGGCCGCCTTCCGACCCGCCGAGCAGCATGATCGCGGGTGCGCGGCCGGGACGCGCGGGTCGGTAGAGATTGGCGGTCATGCCGCCGTCACGGATGGGTTGCGGGGCGATGGCGGCTGGAGATGCTGTCGCGGGGGTGGCAGCGGCAGCAGGCGGCAGAGCGGCGGCAAGTGCGAAGGCAGTCAGGAACATCGTTCAACCTCGTCGGTGAGGCTCGTTCCCTGCGCCATGGCACGCGGCTCACGTAGTGACAGATGTCATGGTTTGGGGTGACCGGGTTCGATTTTTTTGAAAACGGCGCAGGAGCAAGATCGATGAATGGCTGAAATGGGTCTTTTTTATGAAGTCCGCGACCAGATGCCCTTGGTCAATCGGCGTCGCGCAACTCGCTGGAGAGGAACGCAGACAGGCTGACGAGCGTCCCCAGGCCGCCGGTCAAAACGAACATCCACCTGACGCCGATCAAGCCGCCAAGCGGAGCAGAGACCAACAGGCCGAAAGGGGCTGCCAGTCCCATCATCGTGCCGAGCAGTCCAAGGACACGCCCCTGTAATCGATTGGGAACGGTCGTCTGGATCAAAGCGGTGAACGGCGCGTCGCCCAAGATGAAGAACAGGCCGCTCAACGCCCAGAAGATCGCGGCCAGCAGGAACATGCCGGGCGGCATCAGCGCGATCGCAATCGCCCCCAGCGGCGCGGCGGCGACGGTCACAATGCCCATCAACGTCTGGTTCAGCCCGGCGGCGCGGGGAAGGAAATGCCGGGGCACCAGCATCGCCTCGCTGGCGGAGGCGGCGGGCATCTGAAACGCGGTCGCCGCGCTGCGGACGAACATCGCGAGATAGATGTGCCACAAGGCGATATGGCCGCTGAGGAACAGGGTAATCAGGACCACGATGCAAAAGGCCGAGAGCAGGTCGGCGACGATCATCAGCATCCGGCGGCTGTAGCGATCGGCGAACGTGCCTCCGACCGGCCCCAGCAGCGCCTGGGGCAGCAGCGCGGCCAGCCCCGCCGTCGCCAGCGCGCCGAGATCGCCGGTCGTGTCGGTGATCCACCAGATCAGCACGAACTGCGTCATCGCCGATCCGATCAGCGACAGCGATTGTCCGGCAAAGATCGACCAGAAGCGCCACTGCCAGCCGGGGCCGGGATCGACGCCCGCCGGGGTCTGTTCCATCGCAATGGTCTGGCTTATAACATCCTGGGCAGGACGTCGGCGGCCCGTCCGCGATCGAGGAAGCGGTGCTTGAGAACGCCCATGACATGCAGCGCGACCAGCGCCAGCAGCGTATAGGCCAGCACCTTGTGCGCGAGCGCGAAGACGGCGAAGGCGCGGTCGTTCTTGGGCAGAAGCTCGGGCAGGTCGGTGACGAAGAACGGCACTCCGTCGCTCTGGGTGAACGAGCTGGACATGGCATAGCCCATCACCGGTACGATGATCGCGAGCGCCAGCATCGCATATTGGACGATGCTCGACAGCATGACCTCCCACCGGGCGAGCCCAGCAGGATGATGGGGCAGGGCGGACCGGCTGCGCACGACCAGCGCGATGGTGCCGATCACGAAGGCCAGCACACCGAACTCCTTGTGGACGGGATACATCCATTCGAATTTGGCGGCGATGCTGTCGGGCAGCGAAGTCATCGTCCAGCCGAGCGCGATCAGCCCCAGGATCAGCGCGGCGCGGGTCCAGTGGAGCAGCCGCATCGGCAGGGTATAGCAGTCATGACGGGTCATCGCGGCGTTCCTTGGGCTTCGGTGTCGCCGCCGAGCGCGCGGTAGAGCGCGGCGGCGGCGGTTAGTTGGTCGCGCCGGACAATCAGCGCGGTCTGTTGCGCGGCATAGGTCGCGCGCTGCGCGTCGAGCAGTTCGAGGCGGCTGGTCTGCCCGGCGCGATAGGCGAGATCGGTCAGCTGGGCACGACGTTCGGCCTGGGTGACGACGGCGCGTTGTTCTGTCACCTGCCGCCCATAGGTTGCCTGTGCGGCAAGCCCATCGGCGACTTCGCGGAAACCCGTCTGGATCGCCTTTTCATAGCTTGCGACGGCGGTCGATGCACGCAGTCGGGCAAGGTCGAGATTGCCGCGTAGCTCTCCGCCGCGAAAGATCGGCAGGCTGATCGCGGGCGAATAGGACCAGGATCGGTTCGCCCCCTGGAACAGGCTGTCGAGCGCCAGGCTGGCGAAACCGAAGGCGGCGGTCAGCGACACGCGCGGAAAGAAAGCCGCACGCGCCGCGCCAATATCAGCATTGGCGGCGCGCAGATCCTGCTCGGCCTGAGCGATGTCGGGGCGGCGGGCCAGCAGGTCGGACGGCGTCCCCGCCGCCAGCGCGGTGCGGATCGGTTGTTCCATCAGCGGAGTGGGCGGCAGCAGGTCGCCTGACAGCGGCACACCGACCGCGAGCGTCAGCGCGTTGGTCGCCTGCGCCAGTTCGCGCTCGCGCTGCGCCAGATCGGCCTGGGCCTGCCGGACCAGCCCCTCGGCCTGCGCCATATCGGCGCCGCTCGACTGGCCCGCGTCCCTGCGCAACCGGGTGATGTCGAGCGATGCACGCCAGTCGGCCAATGTCGAGCGGGTCAGCGCCAGTTGCTCGTCGGCCAGCCGCTCGTTCCAATAGGCGTCGGCAACCGCGCCGATCACCGCCAGCCGCACCGCGCGCCGGGCCTCGACCGAGGCGAGCCAGCGGTGGAAGGCCGCCTCGTTCATTGCGCGCAGGCGGCCGAACAGGTCGATTTCGAAACTGGTCAGCGCGGCCTGAGCGCTGAACTGACCGAACGTGAAGCCCGTCGCCTCGCCCCCCGGCGTCAGGCCCACACCTGCTCCAGCGACAACGGCGGGCTGCCGCTGGCGGGTATAGCCGCCCTCGACGTTGAGGGCGGGCAGCGACTGGGCGCGCTGTACGCGCACCTGGGCCCGCGCGGCTTCGGCGTTCAGCGCGGCGATACGCAGGTCGCGATTGGCGTCGAGTGAGAGCGCGATCAGGGTTTGCAGCCGGGGATCGCCGAACATGCCGCGCCATTCGGGCAGCGCCTCGGTGCCGCTCGCGATCGGAAAGGCCTCGGCGACCGGCGGTGTCGGCAGGGTGAGCTTCGGCGTCATCGAACAGGCGGTGGTCGCCAGCAACAGGGGGAGGGGCAGGTATCGCATCGTCATGCCCCCTTCGCCCGGCGCGCGCGCCAGCGTTCAGCCAGGCCGACCACCACCACGAAGAAGGTCGGCACGAAGATCAGCGCCAGCACGGTGCCGGTGATCATGCCCCCGAACACGCCGGTGCCGATTGCGTGCTGCGTCTCGGCGCTCGCACCCCCCGCCAGCATCAGCGGCACGACGCCCAGCGTGAAGGCCAGGCTGGTCATCACGATAGGGCGCAGGCGCACGCGGGCGGCGGCGATGGCGGCGTCGATCAGGCTGCTGCCCGCCTCGCGATATTGCTTGGCGAACTCGACGATCAGGATCGCGTTCTTGGCGCTCAGACCGATGATGGTGATCAGGCCGACCTTGAAGAAGATGTCGTTCGACATGCCGCGCAGCATCACCGCGGACACCGCCCCGATCAGGCCCAGCGGCACGACCAGCATCACCGCCATCGGGATCGACCAGCTTTCATAGAGGGCGGCCAGCACCAGGAACACGACCAGCATCGACAGCGCCAGCAGCATCGGGGCCTGCGCGCCCGCTTCGCGTTCCTGCCGCGACTGGCCGGTCCATTCGATCCCGAAGCCGGGCGGCAGTTCGGCGGCCAGCCGCTCCATCTCGCGCATGGCATCGCCGCTCGACACGCCCGGCGCGGCGCTGCCGGTGATGCTGACCGATGGATAGCCGTTATAGGTCGACAGCTGGAGGGGGCTGTTGCTCCACACCGGCGTCACCAACTCGGCCAGCGCGACCGTCCCCCCGGCTGCGTTCTTCACGCGCAGCTTCATCACATCGTCCAGGGTCATGCGGTGGGCAGGCTCGGCCTGCACGATCACCTGTTGCAATCGTCCCTTGTTGGGGAAGTCGTTGACATAGCTGCTGCCCAGCGCGGTGCCGATCATGTCGCTGATCGCGGTGAAGGACACGCCGAGCGCGCGCGCCTTGGCCCGGTCGATGTCCAGCCGGACGCTGGTGCCAGACGGTAGCCCCTCGGCATAGACACCGGTCAGCCTGGGGCTGCGCTGTGTATAGGCGACCAGCATGTCGCGCGCGGTGAAGAGCGCATGGCGACCCTTGCCCGCCCGGTCCTCCAGCCGCAGTGCAAAGCCCGACGAGGTGCCGAGTTCGTCGATGGCGGGGGGCATGACATTCATCGCCTGGCCCTCATGCACGTCCCTGGCCATCGCGGCATCGGCGGCGGCGACTTCCTTGGCGACGTTCGTGCCGCCCCGGTCCTTCCAATCTTTCAACATGGTGTAGACCATCGCTGCATTGGGGCCGGAGCCGGAAAAGCCGAAACCCAGGATCGACTCGGTCGTCTCGACACCGGGGCGGGTGGCCATATGTTTTTCCAGTGCCCTGACCGCCGCCAAGGTGCGAGTGGCGGTGGCATCGGCCGGAAGCTGGAAGCTGGTCATGAAATAGCCCTGATCCTCCTCCGGCATGAAGGACGACGGCAGGTTGACGAAAGCGATAGCCAGCATCCCGACGATCGCGACGAAGACCAGCATCATCCGCCCGCTCGCCTTCATAAACGTCGCGACCCAGCCCTGATAACCGCGTGTCGCCCGCTCGAACTGGCGGTCGAACCAGGTGAAGAAACGGTTCTTGGGCCGTTCCGAGTCCAGTGGCTTGAGCAGCGTGGCGCATAGCGCCGGGGTGAGGGTGAGCGCGAGGAAGGCGGAAAACAGGATCGATACCGCCATCGCCATCGAAAATTGGCGATAGATGGTGCCGACCGATCCGGCCGCCAGTGCCATGGGGATGAACACCGCCGACAGGACCAGCGTGATGCCGATGATCGCGGGCGTGATCTCCTGCATCGCCTTGCGCGTGGCATCGGCGGGCGACAGCTTCTCCTCGTGCATCAGCCTCTCGACATTCTCGACGACGACGATCGCGTCGTCGACGATGATGCCGATCGCCAGCACCATGCCGAACATGGTCAGCACATTGATCGAGTAGCCGGTCGCCAGCATGACCGCGATCGTGCCGAGCAGCGCGATCGGCGCGACGATGGCGGGGATCAACGTGTAGCGAACCTTTTGCAGGAACAGGTACATCACCAGGAAGACGAGCAGCATCGCCTCGGCCAGCGTGTGCAGCACCTTCTCGATCGAGATGCGGACGAACGGCGCGGTGTCGAACGGCGCGGACCAGCTCATGCCCGCTGGCAACGCATGGGCAAGCTCGGTCATGCGGGCACGGACCGCCTTTGACGCGGCAACGGCATTGGCACCCGGCGTCAGCTGGATACCGACCGAGGCAGCGAATTTGCCGTTCTCGCGCGTGTCGTTGCCGAAGCTCTGCCGGCCCAGTTCGATACGGGCGACCTTATCCAGCGTTACCGATGATCCGTCTGCATTGGCCTTCAGGATGATCCCGGCAAAATCATCGGGCGTCTTGAGCTGCCCGTCGGCGGTCAGCGGGACCAGCACGCGCTGGCCATGGGCGGTCGGCTCGGCTCCCAGCGCGCCGGGGGCGATCTGGACATTCTGCTCGGCGATTGCTGCGGTTACGTCCGTCGCGGTCAGGCCATATCCGGCGAGCCTGGCGGGATCGATCCAGATGCGCATGGCGCGCTCGGCCGAGAAATTCTGGACGCGCCCGACGCCGGGAATGCGCTTCAACTCGTCGACGATGTTTCGGGTCATGTAATCGGACAGCTCGACCTCGTCCTGGCGCCCATCGGACAACACGCTGACGATCATCAGGAAGCCCGACGAAGCGGACTCGACCGTCACGCCGGTCTGGCGCACCACCTGCGGCAGGCGCGGCTCGATGGTCTTCAGCCGGTTCTGCACGTCGACCTGCGCCAGCTCCGGGTCGGTGCCGGGGCGGAAGGTCGCCGTGATCGTCGCCGAGCCCGAGGTATCGGCCGAACTTTCGAAATAGAGCAGGTTCTTCACGCTCGACAGTTCGCGCTGCACCAGCGAGACGACGCTGTCGTTCAGCGTCTGTGGTGTGGCACCGGGATAGCTGGCGTAGATGCTGACCGTCGGCGGCGCGACGCTGGGGAAACGGGCGACCGGCATTTGCGGGATCGCGATGACGCCCATCAGGACGATCGCGATGGCGATGACCCAGGCGAAGACCGGGCGGTTGATGAAGAATTGCGCCATGGCTCAGCCCGCCGTGCCACCACGCCAAGGGCGCTGGATGACCGGAGTACCGGGCTGGACGCGATCCTGCCCCTCGATGACGACCGTTTCACCGGCGCGCAGTCCCGACGCGATGACATAGCGACCATCGACCAACGGGCCGAGCGTGACGCGGCGGATATGCACCCGGTCCTGCCCGTCGACCACGCTGACCTGCGGCGTGCCGTCGCCCGTGCGCGTCACGGCCTGTTGCGGCACGGTCAGCGCAGCGGGCATCTTTGCAAGCGGCAGGCGGGCGCGGACGAACATGCCGGGCAGCAGCCGCTCGCCGGGATTGGGCACCTCGACCCGGACCAACGCGTCGCCAGTGCCCGGATCGACGGTGATCCCTGAAAACAGGATGCGTCCCTGCGCCGGATGGTCCCGGCCAGAGGCGGTGAGGATTTGGACCGCTCCGGCCGCCGCACCCTTTTCGCGCAATTCGGCAAAGCGTTCGGCCGGCTGTCGAACATCGACATAGACCCGGTCGATCTGCTGGATCGTCGCCAGCGGCGTCGCGTCCGCCGCCGTCACCAGTGCCCCCTCGGTCACATTGGCCGGTCCGATCCGCCCGGCGATCGGCGCGGTCACCCGCGAAAAGCCCAGGTCGATTCGGCGGCGGCGCAAGGTGGCGCGCGCTTCGGCCAGGTCGGCGGCGGCCTGCTCGCGTGCGGCGACCGCATCGTCATAGCTTTGGCGGCTGATCGCGTCGGCGGCGACCAGCGGTTTCAAGCGATCGGCCTGGGCACGGGCGCGAGCATAGGCGGCGCTGGCCTTCTGCACGGTCGCCTTGGCCGTGTCGGCATCGGCGCGATAAGGGGCAGGGCTGATCTGAAACAGCATCTGCCCGGCGCGTACCGCCGCGCCCTGTTCGAACAGGCGGCGCTGGACGATGCCGCCGACCTGCGGGCGGATTTCGGCGGTGCGGAACGCAACGACCCGGCCGGGCAGTTCGTCGGTTGCGGTGACCTCGGCCGGCATGACTCGCATGGTCAGCACCGTGACCGGGGCCGCCGGTGCAGCCGGAGCTTCGGCGGAACAGCCGCTGAGCCACGCTGCCATCGGCAGAAGGAGTGGCAGCGCGGGAAGCGTGCGGCAAACGAGAGATCGGCCCATCATGCCGCCGCCTATCCGCGTGGCTCGTTGCGCCTGCGTCGAGATCATGTGGAGACTATGTGGAGGCGGGCTGGTGGTACACCCGGCGCGGCTGATAGGAACATGGCCATGCCCTGTGGACCCGCCGCATGAACCCGCTCGCGTTGATCGCCGAGGATGACCGCGACATCGCCGAGATCATCCGCGCCTATCTGGAGCGCGAGGGGTTCCGGACCGTCCATGCCGGTGACGGGCGCACCGCGCTGGACCTGCACCTTGCGCTGAAGCCCGATATCCTGCTGCTCGACATCTCGATGCCGATTATCGACGGGTGGGGCGTGCTGTCCGAAGTGCGGCGGCGGGGCCATACGCCGGTCGTCGTCACCACCGCGCTGGACCAGAACATCGACAAGCTCCAGGCGCTGCGCATCGGGGCGGACGATTATGTCGTCAAGCCGTTCAACCCGGTCGAGGTGGTCGCGCGGGTCAAGGCGGTGCTGCGCCGGTCGGGCGGGGAGGGGGCGAACGGTATGTTGCGGGTCGGCCCGGTCGAGGTCGACACGACCGCGCATATGGTCCGCACTGAACGCGGCGAGGTAGCACTGACCCTGACCGAGTTTCGTCTGCTCGCCCATATGGCGCGCACGCCGAGCCGGGTGTTCAGTCGCAGCGAGCTGCTCGACGCATGCCTGCCCGGATCAGACGCACTGGACCGCACGGTCGACAGCCATGTCAGCAAGCTTCGCCGCAAGCTTGATCAGGCGGGGGTGCCCGACATGCCCGAGGGGGTGCGCGGTGTCGGATACCGGTTATGGTCGCGCGGATGAAGAACCGGATCAGCCTGACCCGGCAATTGTCGGTGGCGATGGCGACCCTGGCCTTCGTCGCGGTCGTGGTCAGCACGGCTGCCTTCTACATCGTCTATGGCGTGCTGGAGCGGCTGCGCATCGTCGCGCCGCTGCCACCGGGCGTGGCCGATACCACGGGTCTGGATGTCGGCATCACGCTGGCGGGCTGTGTGATCGGGGTGGTTCTGGCGCTGGCGGTCGCGGTGCGGTTGGCGCGGCGGATCGTGCAGCCGCTCGGCGCGGTGGGCGAGGCGGCGCGCCAGATTGCCGAGGGTGACCTGACGGCCCGGATACCCCCTGTACGTGTCGCGCATGGCGAGGCCGCGCTGCTGATCGCCGATTTCAACGTTATGGCCGACCGGCTGCAACGCATGTCCGACGATGTGAAACTTTGGAACGCGCAGATCGCGCACGAACTGCGCACCCCCCTGACCATCCTGCGGGGGCGGCTTCAGGGGGCCAGGGACGGCGTCTTTCCGCTCGACGACGAACTGGTGGTCGGCCTGATGAAGCAGGTCGAGGGCCTGACCCGATTGGTCGAGGACCTGCGCAGCGTCAGCCTGGCCGAGAGCGGGCGACTGGAACTGGAGGTCGCGAATGTCGATCTGGCTGCCGAGCTGGAGGATATGCGGCCGATCCTGTCATCCATGCTGTCGCCAGCGGGTTTCGAACTGGAGATGACGTTGGAGACCGGGGTCGTCCGGGCCGATGCGGCACGCATCCGACAGGCGGTGATTGCACTTGTCGACAATGCGCGCCGCCATGCCGATCCATGCACCTTGCAGATCGAGGTCGATTTTTCGTGGGACAAGGCGACGATCACGGTCATGGACAAAGGCCCGGGACTTTCCCCCGAGCTCGAGGGCAGCGCATTTCGCCAGTTCGTACGAGGCACTGGAAATTCCGGTGGATCGGGACTTGGTCTTTCCGTCGTTCAGGCGATCGCCCGAGCCCATGGCGGGGACGCTATCTATCAGAGGACCAAGGACCGATCCTTGTTTCGTATTCTCCTGCCGCTGCCGACAGCCTGACAGGGATTGATCGCGCTCCAGCCACCGCAGGCCAGACACGCGCACTGCTTTTCCCCGTGTCGAGCCCAACGCGAATGAAGGGCTGAAATCTGGGGGCTGGTTTCGACACCAGATGACCGCAACTGGGCTTCCGATTGGTGGAATGGGCTATGGCGCAGCCGGGCTTCTTCATCACGTCGAGCGAGCGCCCTTGCATCAGGGAAGCTTGCGGCGGATGTACCGGTTATTCCGGAATCCTATGCGAGACGTCCATGCGCCTGATCGCCATCGAAGAACATGTCCTGCCGCAAAATGTCCGTGACGCCTGGGCGTCAGCGCCGCCTCCACATGATCCCGTATCTGCGATCGCAGACGGGGGTGTAACGGGTGAGCGTCTGGCCGACCTAGGTGCTGGCCGTCTGGCGCTGATGGACGAGCAGGGCGTCGACGTCCAGGTATTGTCCCTGACCACGCCGGGTCTCCACAATCTCGAGCCTGGACCAGCGGTGGAGGCTGCCCGGCGCGTCAACGATCTCATCGCCGAGGCATGTGCGCGTCATCCCACCCGCTTTCAGGGTTTTGCGGCCCTCCCGACATCCGATCCGGACGCCGCCCCCCGCGAGCTGGAGCGCGCGGTCAAAGAACTTGGGCTGAAGGGCGCGCTACTTTGTGGCCGGACACGCGACCGGCATCTCGACCATATGGCGCTGCGGCCGATGCTGGGGAAAGCCGCAGAACTGGGCGTCCCTCTGTTCATCCATCCCCAAACGCCCGCACCGGACGTACGCGCGTCCAATTACTCCGGGATCAGCGACAGGGCGGATCTCGCACTCGCCGCCTTCGGTCTTGGCTGGCATTACGAGGCAGGATTGGAATGGGTCAGACTGGCGGCGGCGGGTGTCTTCGACGAACTGCCGGAGCTTCAGATCATCCTTGGTCATTGGGGCGAGGTGGTGCTGTTCTATCTCGAGCGGACGTCGGCCGTGATGAGCCGAGCGCTCGAACTCGACCGATCGCTGCATGAATATGCGCGCAGCAACCTCTACGTCACCGGCAGTGGCATGTGGAGCGAAGCCTATCTGCGGCAGTGCCTGGAGATCGTCGGCCCGGATCGTCTGCTGTTCTCGACCGACTTCCCATATCAGTACCGACCGGGCGGCGAGCCACGTCGCTTTTTGGAAACCGTCGACCTCGACGACGCTGCGCGCCGTGGTTTCGCCTTCGCAAATTGGGAGCGTCTGACGGGGGCAAAAGCGGCTTAGGTTCGATCGTCAGCTCGCTACCCTCAGAGTACCTGCCGAGCGGGAGGCTACTCAAGGAAAGCCGCCCGATTGCTCTACATGGCCGATGTTGCGTCGGTGACGGGGCCACCGTTACCCCTTAGTTGCAGGAATGGCGCTACCCTGTCGCTGGCCGTGTGGCAGCATGGCGATAGGATCCGGCCTTGGCTCGACCGTAGCTGGGAGGGCTATTTTAAATCGTTATACTAAAATAGATTGTTAATCAGGACATGTGATATACGCTGCCACTCTTAATGCCGTGATAGGGCCCCCTTGATCTCCTTCATACTGCCTTATTCCGCTTACCTTCTGGCGGTGTCTATCGGCATCTGCCTGACGTCGGGTTGGTTGGTGGCGCTGCTTACGGCCGAAATTCGTCATGCCCGGACCAGCCATATTGGCTGGCGCGACGGAGGGCTGGCGCTGGCCGCAGGGTTGGGGGTGTGGTCGACCCACTTCAGCGCGATGACCGCCTACCGCCCAGATTTGATCCTGACCTATGCACCGCATCGCACCGCGCTGTCTGCTATGGTGGGGATCCTCATGGTCGGCGTGCCCATCGCGGCCCTTGCCAAGGTACAGCGCCTAGGCACGAAGATCGCGCTCGCCGCGACGGCGGGTTTCGGAATCTGGTGTATGCATGCCGTCGGCCTGTCCGCGCTGATCGATTGCAATCACCAGTTTTCGGCCATGACCAACCTGATCGGTGGGCTGATCGGTACGGCGATCCTGATCAGCTGGCAAATCCGTGATACGCGGAGTTTCCCGCGGCTGGCGACTGGCATCTCATTTGTCGGCGCGGTGTGCGCTATCCATTTTATCAGCTTGGCTGGCGACATCGTTAACGCGCGGCTGGCGATCGTCCAGGGCAGCGCCATGTCACCGGGCCTCGTCGCGGCGTGCACGGCCTTTGCCGTCTCGATCGCCTGTCTGGGCGGCGTTCTATCTGCCTCGCAGGCGCGATTGCGACGCGAGCGGGAAGCGCAGACGCTCAAGGCGGTGATCGAGAGCATTTCCGACGGCTTGGTCTTTATCGACAAGGCAGGGCGTGTTCGCCAGTATAACCAGCGCTTCCTGACCCTGTTCGATACGCCGCCCGAGGCGCTGCGAACTGGCGTGACCATCGACACCTTTCTCGACACTATTGCACGATACCGAAACTGGCATCCCGACAAACGGTCCATTGTTGACCAGTCAATGAAGGCGTGGGTTCAGTTCGGTGAGCTTTTCGACCGCGAGTGCGAAATGGAGGACGGCCGAACCTATGTCGTGCGGTGCCGCCCGGTGATCAGACAAGGCGTGGTCCTTACATTCAATGACGTGACCTCCGAAAGGCAGGCCAGCCGCGAGTTGAGTTTTCACGCACATCATGATGTCCTGACCAATCTTGGCAACCGCCGGGCGCTTCAGGATCACGTTGCGGCCATGATCGGCAAGGCCGCGACGTTCAGCCTGCTTCTGATCGATCTTGATGAATTCAAGGAGATCAACGACACATTTGGCCATGGCATAGGCGATAAGCTCCTGATCCATTGTGCGGCCGTCCTGCATCGCCTGGTCAGCTCGGAAAGCTTCGTTGCTCGGATGGGCGGCGACGAGATGGCTATCGTGATGGCCTTGCCGATCGGCGAGGCAAGGACGTTCGCCCAGACGGTCGTCACCGAGATATCCAATCCCGTCATCATTGACGGCTATCGCCTCCAGCCGGGATGCAGCATCGGTGTAGCGGAGTGGGAAGCCGGGCTGTCGGGTGAGGAATTGATGAGGCGTGCCGACCTCGCCCTCTACGACGCGAAACGGGCGGGCCGTCGGCGCGCTCACTGTTATGAGCACGCCATGACAGAAGCGCTCCTCCAGCGACAGGAGATCGTTGACGGCCTCCATGGCGCCGTGAAAGACGGGGGCTTCCGCCTGGCCTTTCAGCCGATCGCCGACCTCGCTTCGGGCATCACCTGCGGCTATGAGGCATTGCTGCGATGGCAACATCCCGTTCGGGGATGGATTTCGCCCGATATATTCATTCCCATCGCTGAGGACTCAGGCCTGATCGACGAAATCGGGCGGTGGGTTATCGCGGAAGCATGTCGACACCTGGCGGGTTGGTCGCCGCATCTCTATGTAGCGGTCAACGTTTCTGCGGCGCAGCTGGCATCGGATGCCTTGCTCGACCACCTCACACAGGCCGTCATAGCTAATGGCTTGGCGGCTGAGCGGCTGGAAATCGAAATCACCGAGACGGCGCTGATCCACGACGCCGCCAAGGTCGCAGGCCGGTTGGAGCGTATTCGGAAACTCGGCTTCAAAATCGCACTGGATGATTTCGGGACCGGGCAATCGTCGCTGTCCCATCTTCGTGATCTGAGCTTTGACCGGATCAAGATCGATCGCAGCTTCGTGCTCCGCGCGGCTAGCGATCCGCGCTCGATGGCGGTGCTGCGGGCGACGGTTGCGCTCGGACGCGAGCTGGGTGTCGTGACCCATGCCGAGGGGGTCGAAACGCCGGAACAACTCGCATTGTGTCGGGAAATCGGCTGCGACGCTCTACAGGGTTATCATATCGGCCGTCCCCTCATCCCGCTGGTCGACATGGGCACGCCGTACTATGTCCACACCAATATGGTGGCCTGACCGTAGCCTGCGCGGCGGATCATGACGCTCGAAAGGCGGGGTAGCAGCGCCTGACATTCGCGACGGCGACGATCCGCATGATTTCATGGTCCGAAATCCTGTACGCTACGCAGTGTTCGTGCCGTTCGTCGCGGCTAATCGCTACTTTACGAGCGACGTATCGCCCATGCCGAAGATGGATGAATGGCAGAAGTCGGGTGGGCCAAACCAGCACCCGAACGACCGAATATGGGTCGATGCCCCGCAACCTGCCCGCCGTGGACGTGACGAATCTCATCCGTCACGAACAGCCAAGGCACATCGCGAACTTCGACGGCAGCAACAGGTCGAGCACGGTTTCCGGGCAGTGTGGCCAAGCTGTGCTGTCGCCAATCTAGTCATAGGCCTGGGTTCGTGACCAAGGTGTGCCTGCCGCCAGCAACGGGGTCATAGAGCGGTTTCAGGCGGATGACCGTCTCGATTTGTCCGAAGGCCGGTGATCGACGACACTCCCACCGTCAGGAGCTCACCACTTTCCGGCGAAGCCTAATTTAGCCTTGCACCGGCGGACAAAGGCGATGGTGCGCTTAGGACTGTTCTGTCCGATCATGTCCGATCAGCCGCCGCATGGCTTCAACGATCTCGATATGATCCACCGGCTTGGGGTAGAACTCGACCCGTTCGGGCAGCTCGACGCTCTCTCGCGTGAAATACGCCGCGGTCAGGATGATTTCGATCGGCGGCCAGCGTTTGCGGATCGCCGCTGCGATCTCGATGCCTTTGCGACTGCGCGGCATGTCGAGGTCCATATAGACCAAGCGGATGTCCAGACGCTCCTCGAGGAGCCGAATGGCGTCGGCGCTGCTCAGCGCCTCGACGGCTTCGAAGCCGGCCTGCTCGACCATGCTGATCGCGTCGAGCCGCAGGATCGGCTCGTCTTCGACGACCAGCACCGGCCAGCGCATGATAGGTTGAGACTGTCCCATGTCGTCAGGTTGCGCGTTACGCCTCTTGAACTTGGTAAAGGGGGGCAGAGGCCTCCATCGTGAGGCCCTGTGCTTCGTAGCGCAGCTTAACGCCCCCGGAGCCGCTTAGACCCATACGGATGATCCGCGAGCCGAAACCCTTGCGCGTCGGTTCGACCGCAGGCGGGCCACCTCGCTCGGCCCAGCCCAGATGGAGCACGTCCTGATCGCCCTCGCGGTGGACCGCCCAGTTCACCGTGACCTTGCCGTCCGGCACCGTCAGCGCGCCATATTTGGCGGCATTGGTCGCGAGTTCGTGCAGCATGAGGGTCAGCGCCAAGGTCGCGCGTGGCCCGATCGTGACCTCGGGTCCGGCCAGCGCAAAGCGATCCTCGCCGAATGTTTCCAGCGCGCCGCGCGCGACATCGCCCAGCTTCGCCGCCGACCAATGGTCGTGGGTCAGCGCGTCATGCGCGGAAGCGAGCGCACCCAACCGCTTGCCGAACGCGGCGACCGCCTCCCGATCCTCTGCCTTGCCGAGCGTCTGGTTGGCGATCGCCTGCACGACGCTCATCGTGTTCTTGATGCGATGCGCCAGTTCGCCGTTGAGGAGCTGCTGCTGTTCGCGTGATTTCTGAAGCTCGGTGTGGTCACGCGAAACCGACAGGATGCGCGCCACTTCGCCATCAGGGCCGGGGATCGGCGATACGGATACGGACCAGTGTTTCGGTGTGCCGAGATACGTGTCGGCCGGCGTTTCGAAATGCGTCGTGATGCCCCGTTTCGCCGCTTCGAGCGCCTCGCGGGCTTGTCTCGGGCCGTCTTCCCTCAACAGGTCCGGCCACGGACATCCGCGGACCGCATTGAAGTCGCTGATCTCCATCACCTCCATGCCGCCTTCGCTCATGAACGAAAGCGTGCCGTCCAGTTCGACGACCTTGATGCAATCGGTGGACGCGGCAAGGACGCTGCGCATGAAGGTTGCGGTCTCTCGCACGTCCTTCTCGGCGCGACGCCGTTCAAGCGCGGCGCGGGTCCGATTGGCGGCGTCGGCGATGAACGCCAGCTCTTTGGGCGTCCAGTCGCGAGGGGTATCAGAATTGATGTAGAGGACGGCAACCGTTCGCCCCTTCTCCACGATCGGCCGGTTGACCAGGCTACGGACCGCCAGCTTGTCCAGCGCTATCGTGTTGGACAACGTGCGGGGATCGAGACGGATGTCGGGAATGACGACGGTGCGACCCTGGCGAAGGTCGTCCGCATAACCCCCGTAATCATCCATATGATAGGTGCCGGCGAGGCTCGGATAGCCTTCGGCCGTCCAATCGTTCGGCACCGTGAAGGTCTCTCCGTCCTCTGCAAGAGTGCCGTACCCGACGCGGCCGACATCAAGCGTGCGTCCGATGATCGCCGCCGCCGCACGCACGACTTCGTCCGGATCGCCGATGGCCAGCAACACGCGACCAAGTTCCGCCAGGGCTTCGCGCCGTCGTTCCGACTGGATGCGCTCGGTGACCTCGAGGAACAATATGGTGAACCGATCGGCTCCGGCGGGCTGGCATATGCCGTCATACCAACGTTCGAGATTGCCCACCTGGCGCGTGAACCGTATCGCCTCGCCCGTCTCCACGACGCGGGCGATCTCTGTCACCCATTCATCCTCGACACCGGGAAAGACCTCCCGGATCGTCCGTCCGACCGCGCAGCCGCGTTCGACACCGACCAGATCGTACCAGGCGTTGTTGACCTCGTCGTAGCGCCAGTCGACGATCCGGCCCGCGCCATCGCGGATAACCTCGCCAAGGACAAAGCCCTCTTCCAGCGTCTCGAACAGGTCGCGCCATTTCGCGTCGTTGACCGAGAGCTCGTCCACCGAGCGATCACGTTCTCGCTGGGCGGTCACGCGTGCCGTGCTCTCCGACGTGACGTTCAGCAGGCCTACGACCTTGCCCTCGTCGTCCCGCACCGGCGAGTAGGCGAAATCGTACCACGTCTCTTCGGGAAAGCCGTTACGCGTCATGGTCAAGGGCTGGTCGCGGAATGCGACGCTCTCGCCAGCGAAGACGCGGTCGATCAGCGGCTCGATGTCATACCAGAGTTCCGGCCACACCTTGATGGTCGGTCGCCCGAGCGCGCCGGGATGGCGGGTGCCCAGGATCGGAGCATAGCCGTCATTGTAGAGGAGGATGCGTTCGCTACCCCAGATCAGACACATGGGATGCAGCGACGCCAGCATCGTATCGACCGTGATCCGCAACGAAGCTGGCCAGGTGCTGCGCGCTCCCAGCGGACTGTTGCTCCAGACATGTCCGGCAACCAGCTCGGCCATGCGCGGTGTGGCGTGATCGGCGTCCGTTACCATTCTTGCCGTCGCTTCCTTGAGCCTTATGTCCGACATCTCCCGCCCCCACGGCAGGCCAAATTATACGTTTAGAAGATGAAGCAGAGAAAGGGAACCGGACGCTGGAAGGTTCCCTGCGTTTCTGTGCCCTGACGGCTGGACAACATGGCATACCCCGCATTGCGGCTATTGCCCTCCATCGTGCAGAAGGTCGCCATCGCGCTTTCTCCAAGCCTCGCCGCTTGTCCGCCATGGCGTGAGCCCTGTTGGACCGTCAGTTACAAGATCAACGAATGGCGGACGCCGGGAGACGAATAGGACGCTCTGAATGACTGGTCCTCGGTCACCGTCCTCGATCGCTCTGTTGCCACTTCACAGCTTTGGTGCGGTCGAGAGAATAGGCGCGATAGTCCATGGCATGGTCGGTCGCTTTGCGCTACGCCGCTCGTGAAGGGGTAATAATGCGCAATTTGATCAAAGCGTTAGCTTGTGGCCTAGCATGGGTTCCGGTGGCGGCTACAGCGCAGAACAGCAATGCCGATCGGCTGTGCAGCGAGCGCCCCGGCCTGACGACCAGCGCGTGCATCACGGCAGCCGGCCGCTTGCAGACCGAAACGGGACTGGCAGACTGGACGCTTGAGCGTCGCGATGGCGAGCGGGTCGACACGGTACTGATCGGGGACACGCTGATCCGCTTCGGTATGGGCGGGAAGACCGAGTTGCGGTTGGGATGGACGCCGTTCGGCGTTCAGCGGGACCGCGACGCGGACGGTGCCGTAATGCGGACGCACCGGGTCGGGGACGCCAGCATTGGCATCAAGACATCGATCGTCGAACGAAAGGGCGATACGGGATTGGCGATGTCTGGCATCGCCACCGCGCTGGTGCCGGTGGGACGCCAGCCGATCGGCGCCGGTGACTGGGGCGCGACGTTCCAGCTTCCCGTCACCTATCGCACGTCGAAGACGGTCTCGCTGCAAGTCACCCCGATCGTGTCGGCGGCGGTTAATGACGACGGTCGGGGCCGCCATGCGCTGTACGGCAGCGCGGCCGAAATCGAATATGAGTTCAGTGAGACGCTGAAAATCGATCTGAGCACGCAGGTCTTGCGCGACGACGATCCGGACCCGACCGTACGTGGTACCCCCGCTCTGGGCAGCTTGGCGGTATCCTGGCAATCGGATCACAACACGCAATTCGATCTTGGCACGAACGTCGGGCTGAACAGGGCCGCACCTGACATGCAGGCGTTCCTTGGAGTATCGCATCGATTTTGAGAGCCTGGGTATATCCTGCTTCGGGGACAGCCTGACATCAATCGTTCCTTCCGTGCCTGGCGTTCAAATCATCGAATGACCTAAGCTCTGGTTAGGGAATGGGGCAGGAATGTCCGGTAGCGGCTCGTCGCGGCCTGCAAATTTCCTTAGCTGCCGAAAGCTTCTCGGAGGTTCGATGGGATCGGCCGGGCGTCCCTGTCTCACGCAGCGCCGGAGAGGTGTTTAGGCAGGATTGGTCCACCGATCGCCAAAGGTACGAAACTACCGAGGATGCCCGCGTAGCGGCCCAGATAGGGGCCCACTTCTCGACCAGGAATCATACCACCGACCGCTGCGCACACGACCCAGAGCCTTCCATCCATATCGACGCCTTTCGTAACTCGAGTGCCGATGCGATCCGCGTGCGAGGCGGATATGGTCAGTCAGGCGCATGTGCGGCCTGCATCGTCGGGGCGACGTCCGTCTCCGCACTGTCGTCGGCCGTCGTGCCGATCGCCCGCTGCCCGAAGCGGGCATAGAGCGTCGGCAATACGAACATGGTCAACAGCGTCGCGGAGATCAGCCCGCCGATGACGACTGTCGCCAGGGGCTTCTGCACCTCGGCACCTGCTCCGTGGCCAAGCGCCATCGGCACGAAGCCGAGGCTGGCGACCAGCGCCGTCATCGCCACCGGACGAAGGCGTTGCTGCGCTCCGGCATAGGCCGCTTCCGCCCGGTCCATGCCGCCGGCGATAAACCCCTGGATCGAGCTGACCATGACGAGACCGTTGAGGACCGCGATACCCGACAACGCGATGAACCCGACCGCAGCCGAGATCGAAAAGTCCATACCGCGTACGAACAGCAGCAGCACGCCGCCCACCAGCGCGAAGGGCACGCCGGTGAAGACGATCGCCGCGTCCCGCACCGACCCCAGGGCCCCGTACAGCAGGAACAGGATCAGGACGAAGCACGCGGGCACCACGAGCTTCAACCAAGCGCTCGCCGACGCGAGATTTTCGAACTGACCGCCCCATTCGAGGTAGCTGCCCGAGGGGAGGCGGACCTGTCGCGCGATCGTCGCCTGCGCCTCCGCGACGACCGATCCGACGTCGCGGCCGCGGACATTGTCCTGGACGACCACCCGCCGCTTTCCATTTTCGCGGCTGATCTGGTTCGGCCCGTCGGTGATGCGGATGTCCGCGACGCTCGACAGTGGCACGAACGCGCCTCCGGCGACCGGCACCGGGACCTGCTGCAACAGGTTCAGGTCCGCACGTTGCGTCTCGGACAGGCGGATGACCACCGGGAAGCGACGATCGCCCTCGAAGATCATTCCCGCCGTGCGACCGCCCAGCGTTGCGGTGATCGTGTCCTGCACGTCCTGCGCGGTAACGCCGAGCCGCGCCATCGCGTCGCGGTTGACGCGGATGTCGAGCATGGGGAGGCCCGTCGTCTGCTCGACCTTCACATCCACAGCGCCCGGCGTCTTGCGGAGCACGCTGGCGATCTGCTCCGCGGTGCGGTTCATCGACGCGAAGTCGTCGCCGAACACCTTGACCGCGATGTCGCCGCGCACACCCGCGATCAGCTCGTTGAAGCGCATCTGGATCGGCTGGGTGATCTCATAGGCATTGCCGGGGAAACGGGCGAGCTGGCCCTCCAGCCGACTGACCAGAGCCGCCTTCGTCAGCTTCGGGTCGGGCCATTCCTCGCGCGGCTTGAGGATGACGAACATGTCCGTCGCATTGGGCGGCATGGGGTCCGACGCCAGCTCGGCGGTGCCGGTCTTGGAGTAGACGAACTTCACCTCCGGCTGGTGCGACATCATCCGCTCGATCGGCACCTGCATCGCCTGGCTCTGCTGGACCGAGGTCGCCGGTATGCGCAGCGACTGGATGAGGAGATCGCCCTCGTCGAGCTGGGGCAGGAACACCTGACCCAGCGCGGTGAACGCCAGCGCCGCCAGGACGAGGCTGCCGACCGCAGCGCCGATCGTGATCGCCGGGCGCTTCATGGCCTTGGTCAGTCCCGGCTCGTACCGGCGCTTCAGCCATGCGACGATCCGGCCGTCCTGTTCCTCGACGCGCTTCGACAGCGCGATCGCGATCATCGCGGGCACGAAGGTGAGCGACAGCACGAAGGCGAAGGCGAGCGCGATGATGACGGTAAGCGCCATTGGCACGAAGGTCTTGCCCTCCACCCCGGTCAGGGTGAGCAACGGCACATAGACGAGGATGATGATCGCCTGCCCGTAGACGGACGGACGGATCATCTCTCGCGCCGAGGTCGCGACCGTGGCCAGCCGCTCCTTCAGCGTCAGGAGCCGGCCCTTGTCGTGCTGCAACTCGGCGAGGTGCCGCAGCGAGTTCTCGACGATGATGACCGCGCCGTCGACGATCAGGCCGAAGTCGAGCGCACCGAGGCTCATCAGGTTTGCCGAGACGCCGGCGCGGAGCATTCCGAACCCGGTCAGCATCATCGTCACCGGGATGACCAGGGCCGCGATGATCGCCGCGCGGAAATTGCCGAGCAGGAGGAACAGGACGACGATCACGAGGATCGCGCCCTCCAAGAGGTTCTTCGCCACGGTTTTTATGGTGGAATCGACTAGCGCGGTGCGGTTCAGCACGGGCTGGACGACGACATCGGGTGGCAGCGAGGCGTTGATCGATCGGAGCTTGTCCGCTACCGCGGTCGCGACATTGCGGCTGTTCTCGCCGATCCGCATGATCGCGGTGCCGACCACGACTTCGGTGCCGTTCTCCGATGCCGATCCCATGCGGATGGCCTGGCCGGTCTTGACGGTCGCTACCTGATCGAGTGTGATCGGCACCCCGCCTCGCGAGGCGACGACGGTGCGCCCCAGCTCGGCGGTGTTGCGTAGCAGCGCGTCGGATCGCACCGCCATACCTTCGCCGTTGCGGTTGACGAAGCCTCCGCCGACGCTGGTGTTGTTGCGCTCCAGCGCGGTGCCTAGGTCGGTCAGCGTGATCCCGAGCGAGGCGAGCTTCGCCACGTCGGGGACAACGAGAAACTGCTTGGCATAGCCGCCGATCGAGTCGACCCCGGCAAGGCCCGGGACGCTCTTGAGCAGCGGCGTGACGATCCAGTCCTGCGCGGTTCGCAGATAGGTGGCCTTGTCCTCTTCGCTCGTTAGTCGCTCGCCTTCGGGCGTGATGTAGCTGCCGTCGGGCTGCTGCCCCGGTTCACCCGGCTTGTGCGTGTCGTCGGCACGATGCTGGAGCCGGACGGTATACATATACACCTCGCCGAGCCCGGTCGCGATCGGGCCCATTTCCGGGTTCACGCCGTCCGGCAAGCTTTCCCGGACGCCCTGCAACCGCTCGCCCACCTGCTGGCGGGCGAAGTAGATGTCGGTCTTGTCCGAAAAGACCGCGGTGATCTGTGCAAAGCCGTTGCGGCTGAGCGAGCGGGTATATTCGAGGCCAGGCGTCCCGGCGAGCGCGGTCTCGATCGGGAACGACACCTGCTTTTCGACCAGCTCGGGCGACAGTGCTGACGCGCGGACGTTGATCTGGACCTGGTTGTTGGTGATGTCGGGCACGGCATCGATCGGCAGTTGCCGAAGCGAGAAGGCACCGATGGTCGCGGCGATGGCGGTGAGGAGCAGGACGAACCAGCGTTTCTCGACCGCCCATGTGACGATGCGGGCGATCATGCGATCAATCCTCCGCCGCTTCGCTCTTGCCGAGTTCGGCCTTGAGCGAGAAGCTTCCCGTGGTGGCGATCTGCTCGCGCCCGGTCAGGCCGGAGCGGACGATGACGGTATCGCCCGACGCATCACCCAGAACGACTGGCGTTGCCTGGAAGCCGGTCGTCGTTCGCACGAACACGACCGAGCGACCGTCTTCGCTTTGCACCGCCGTCGTCGGTACGCGGATCGCCGCGTCGCGCCCGCTGCCGGTGAGCTGGATCGAGGCCGTCACCGGCTCGCCGACACGCCATGTACCGCCGTGATTGTCGAGCGTCGCGATCGCGGGCACCAAACGCGTCTGCGGATCGAGGGCAGGTGAAACGAAGGCGATGCGGGCCGTCGCCTGCCGACCCGCTGCGCGAACGGTGACGATATTGCCGGGACGAATCTTGCTCGCGTCGTCCGGCTTCAGGCTAAGCGATAGCGACACCCGCGCAAGATCGGCGATGCGGTAGAGTTCGGCGTCTGCCGCGACAGTCTGTCCCAGCACGACCGGGCGGGCGATGACCTGGCCCGAGATCGGCGCAACGATGCCGAGACGGTTGAGGCCGCCTCCGTGGCCCCCCGCCGCCGAGATCATACTCTGCGCCTGGCGCAACGCGATCCGCGCTTCGGTCGCGGCGGTACGAGCCGCGATCAGGTCCTGCTCGGGCGACACCTTCTGCGCGAACAGGCGCTGCTCGCGCGCGAGGTTGGAATTGGCGAGTTGCAGGCGCGCGCGCGCTGCCTCGACCTCCCCCTTGAGTTGTGCCGCCTCACGGCTCTCGATGACGGCGATCGTCTGTCCGCGTCCGACCGACTGGCCGAGGTTGCGGGTCAGCGACACGACGCGTCCGGCGATCGCTGCGGAGACGACCTGCGTCCCCTGCGGATCGCCCTCGATGATGGCAGGCAGGTCGATCGTGTCTGCGCCGCCTATGATCGGGCGACCAAGCTCGACGCCCGCCGCGCGGATCTGGTCGGTCGACAGCGTTACCGCCCCCTTCTGGACGGGGGCTGCCTGGGGCGCCGAGGCAACTTCCTTGCCGGCGCTCTGATCGCCGGCGTCACGGCTACCGCCGCAGGCGGACAGTATCAGCACAAGCACGCCTGCACCGACGAGATAGGTCGTCTTCATCACTGGGTTTCCCCCGATATCGTGGATGTCGGCGCGGGGGCGGTCAGTCGCTCCAGCCGCGCACGGGCGTTTTGATAATTGGCGAGCGCATCGATCGCGGCGACGCGCGTTTCCGCGAGCGTTCGTTCCGCATCGAGGAGATCGAGCTGATCGAACTTGCCTTCGCGGTAGCCGATCCGGGCGATTCGCGCGGCTTCCTGTGCTGCCGCCACTGCAGGCCCCGTTGCCGCGCGTGCGGCAGTCGCGGCATTGGCTTCTTCAGCCCTGGCGTCGGTGATCGCCTGCTCGACGTCTAGCGTCATGGCGCGACGTAGCGCCTCCGCCTGGGTCCGCTGCGCGGTCGCCTGGGCGATCGCAGCATGTCCATTGTTGAACAGCGGGATCGGGATCGAGACGGTGAACACTGCGGCGGTGTCGTTGGTCGCCTCGAGGCGGCGCAGCGCCGGTCCGATATTGAGGTCGGGCACGCGGTTTGCACGCGCCAGCCTGACCCCGGCATCGGCCACGCTGAGTTCGGCATTCGCTGCCGCCAGCGCCAGCGTACCGGAGGTATCGACGGGCGGCATTGGGCCGTATGTCGCGATAGTCGGCAGACGATCGAGCAAGCCGGAGTCGAGCGTTCCGTTGATCGGCTGTCCGATACGACGTGCAAGGTTCGCCCGCGCCGCATCGGCCAACCGCGACTGTCGCTCGACGTTCGCCTCCGCGTTGATGCGGGCGACGTCCGCGCGCTGCTGCTCCAGCGGAGAGGCACGCCCGGCCTGGACGCGAATGCCAGCCGCCTTCGACGCATCGCTTGCGATCCGCGCCTGATCGCGCGCGGTGATGACACGGCGATCCGCTGCCACCGCCTGGATATAGAGTTGCGTGACCTGAAGCCGGACATCGGCCGCAATGATGGCCGCCTGCAATTCGGTCCGGGCCAGATGGGCGTTCGCGACCGCCACGCGGGCACCCCGCTTGCCGCCGAGTTCGATCGGAACAGCGAAGCCGACCGTTGTCTCAGCTGATCGCAGACCACGATATGGGCCTGATCCGATGACGTTTTCTACCTGGCCCTGTACGACCGGGTTGGGGCGCAGGCCCGCGACGTTGCGGCCGGCGCGCGCCGCATCGATGGCGGCGGAGGCTGCCGTCGTAGCGGGCGCAGTGCCCCCCGCTGCGGCGACAGCTTGCTCAAGGGTATAGACGGGCTCGGTCGATGCCAAGGGCGCGGCCATGTCCATCTGCGCCGGCGCCACGGAGGCGCACGACGCTGCGGCCAGGACTGCCGCAAGGGTGCGATACATGAATAGGGACTCCTGACGATGAACGACACGGGCGCGCCAATGCGCGCCCTGTTCGGAACGTCAGGCTTGCGGGGGCCTCAGGTCGACGGTGCCCGCCGTGCCGTTCAAAGGAGCAATGAGGGAGGCAACCGCCTGCATTCCACGCGCAACATGCGCCCATGCCGCACCGGCCTGCATCGGCTTGCCGACCTCATGTCCGTGGCAGACGGTGTGATGATGCGGATAGCCCTTGTCGCTATCCGAAGGGACTTCGTCGCTATCGCCGTCCGTATGCGCGGCCAACTCGACACCAGCGATGCTGCCCCCCGCCACATCGGCAGCATGAGCCATGCCCGACATAGTCGTCAGCATCAGCATCAAGCAGGCCAGGAGGGGGAGGAGGCGGCGCACGGAGCTTGGATAGTGTAAAAAGGTGTAGATGTCACTGCGAAGGGTTGGCGTCCCTTCCGCCCTCGTTTTCGGGACAACTCGCGATGTAGCTACCTGCCGCGGGGCTGCTGATAGCATCCTGGAGCACGCCGATGCCGAACGCTGCCCGGAACGCGTTGATCTTGCGCAGGGACACGGCGTCTTGATTGGCGCCGAGCGAAGATCATCACGATGGACTTACAGGCCAAGGCACCGACGTCCTCGACCATGCCAAGCGTCATTCAGCGATTTCCAACTGGCGTGCGCCCCATGCCGGGAACGGATCGCGCAGCGCTGTCCAAAGCGCGGGGGTGAAGGCAGCGGCGGAAACGAGGCAGGCATCCAGTCTCGCGCGGATTCGTGCCTCGTCCATGTTGATGCCGATGAACACCAGTTCCTGCCGCCGGTCGCCCCAGATCATGTCCCAATGCCTGGCGACGAATTCCTCGAACCGTCCGTCATCGGGCCATTGGTGTTTCGGGATAGACGCCCACCAGCGGCCCATGCGGGCCGTCTCGGTCTGGCTGCCCGCGAACGCGAGTTCGCCGATCCAGTCTGGCCGGGTCGCCAACCAGAAATGCCCCTTGGCGCGCACGACATGGTCGAGGCCGCCATCGGTCAAAAATGCATGGAAACGCGCCGGATCGAAGGGCTGTCGGGCGCGATAGACGAAGCTTTCGATCCCATATTCCTCGGTCTCGGGCTGGTGATGGGCATAGCCGTACAGCTCTTTCGCCCAGAGCGGATGGCGCGCCGCTTTTTCCTCGTCGAACAGCCCGGTGTCGAGAATGAGGTCCAGGTCGACGCGGCCGTGATCGGCCGTCACGATCACGGCATCCGCGTTGAGGCTGGCGATCAGCTTCTTCACGATGCCAAGCTGTTCCGGCGATACCGACGACGCCTTGTTGACGATCACCACGTCGGCGAACTCGATCTGCTCGACCAGCAAGCCGACCAGGCTGCGGGTATCGTCTTCTCCCAATGTCTCGCCACGGTCGGCCAGGAAATCCTGGCTCGAATAATCGGTGAGCAGGTTCAGGGCATCGACCACCGTCACCATCGTGTCGAGCCGCGCGACATCGCCTAGCGACACGCCCTCTTCGTCGCGGAACGAGAAGGTGGAGGCGACGGGCAGCGGCTCCGAAATCCCCGTGCTTTCGATAACAAGGTAATCGAACCGCCCCGCCTCGGCGAGTGTGCGGACCTCGGCCAGCAGGTCGTCGCGCAGCGTGCAGCAGATGCAGCCATTGGTCATCTCGACCAAGGCTTCCTCCGACCGGGACAATGCGGCCTCACCCCCACGGACGAGATCGGCGTCGATATTCACCTCCGACATGTCGTTGACGATCACCGCCACTCGCCGCCCCTCGCGATTGGCGAGGATGTGATTGAGCAGCGTCGTCTTTCCGGCGCCGAGGAAACCCGACAGCACGGTCACGGGAAGGCGGGAATCGGACTGGGAAAGACGTGTCATGACGATCATCCGGCGAGTTATGTTACAACATAACATAGACCGGAAAAAAGGAGGATGTCCAGTGGCATCATCGAGCGGCGACGCTGTCGTCGACCCGGGTTCCACCCATCTCGGATGACCGCTCACGGGTTGGTGGCAGTTTCGAGATCGGCATTGGGACCGCCTGTTGCGTGCCGCAACTCCGAAGAGTTGCGGCATGATTGGTCATGCCGGTTGACCGTTTCCGCCCGTCGAACCGAAAATCTGGCCCGTCGAGTAGCTCAACGACGGATCGGCGGCGGCCACGTAAAGTGCCGCAATTTCCGCCGGCTGGCCTGCTCGCGCCATTGGCGAATCTCCGCCGAAGTTCCGCAACTTCTCAGGCGTCGCTCCGCCGCTGACCTGTAGGGGAGTCCAGAACGGGCCGGGGGCAACGGCGTTCACGCGGATGCCGCGGCTGGCGACTTGCTTGGCCATGCTCTTGGTGAAGTTCAGCACCGCGGCGCGCGTCAGTGCATAGTCGACGATGTCGGGCGAGGGATTGCCAGCCTGTTCGGACGAGGTGTTCACGATGACCGCGCCCGCGCTCATCCGCTCGAGTGCCGCCTTCGTCAGCCAGAACGGTGCGTAGACATTGGTTTTCATCGTGTCGTCGAAATCCTGGCTCGAGATATCGGCGATACCGGGACGCGTCTGCTGGCGTGCCGCATTGTTGACGAGGATATCGAGGCCGCCCAGCTGTTCGCTCGCCTGCTTCACCAGTTGGCGGCAAAAACGTTCGTCACGCAGATCGCCGGGAATTGCGATCGCCTTGCGACCCTCGGCCTGGATCAAGGCCACGACCTCGCGAGCGTCCGGTTCTTCGGCGGGTAGATAGTTGATCGCGACGTCCGCACCCTCTCGCGCATAGGCGATCGCCGCAGCCCGGCCGATGCCGCTATCGCCGCCGGTTATCAGGGCCTTCTTGCCAGCCAGTTTGCCTGAGCCCTTGTAGCTTTTCTCACCGTGGTCCGGGCGCGGGGTCATTTTCGACGCAAGACCGGGCCAAGGCTGGCGCTGTGCGGGATAGGGGGGCTTGGGATAGGCTGCGGCCGCCGATGTCGTCGCGGTATTGTTGCCGCTACCCTGCGTTGCGGCATTTGCGGCTGTCGCTGCGATGGCGCCAGCGGTGACGGCTGCACCCGTCACGAATGTGCGTCGTGTGGTATCGGTCAATGTCATAGCTCCCGGAATGATCACATTCACAAGCGCCAAACGATTGCTTCTGTTCCAAATTGAGGGATGCTGCGGCGTTGTTTCTTCTGCGCCGTCTGCATTTGCCGGGCGGCCAATACGGGTGACCATCCGCAAGCGGCATTTGTCCCGTCTCGACCACGTTTGTGATGCCGAACGACCAGATGATTGCGTGTCTGATGCGGGGATGCTTGGCCAAGCGCATGAGGGCTCGGTTCTGGGGCATCTCGTCGGCCCGCTATTCACTGGCTGTCGGTGATCCTCCGCCCAGCGTACGGGCCAAGGCGACGCTCGCGGTCAGGCGTTGGTTCTGCAACGACAGGGCGCTTTGCTGGTCTCGAAGGAGACTTTCCTGGGCGGTGGCCACATCGAGATAGGTGGTGGCGCCTTTGATGTAACGGTCCAGCGCGATCTGACTTGCCTTGGCGGCGGATGCCACCGCTTCGTTCTGTGCGGTCTGGGCTTCATCAAGATGATGGAGGATGGCCAGGGCATCCTCGACATCCTGGAATGCCCCAAGGGCGCGGACCCGGTAATCGGCTGCGGCAGCGGCCCAGTCAGCGCGCGCGGCGGCGACATCGGCGCGGCGCTTCCCGCCGTCGAACAGGTTGAGGATCGCGCCCGGTCCGATCGCCCAGAAGATATTGGGGGCGGCGACCAGCCCCGCCAGCGCCGTGCTCTGGAACCCGCCTGTGCCGCCCAGCATGATCTGTGGGAAGAATGCGGCCCTGGCGACGCCGATCCGCGCATTGGCCGCCGCCATGCGCCGCTCGGCCGCCGCGACATCGGGGCGTCTGGCGAGCAGGGTCGAGGGGATGCCGACCGGAATGGCGGGCAGGGCGAGCGGGGTATCGCGACGCGGGATCGAGAAGACCGAGGCAGGTTGTCCGACCAGGCTGGCGATCGCATGTTCGGTCACGGCGCGATCCGCCTGCAACACGGCATATTGCGCGCGCGCCTCGCCGAGTAGCGCACCGGCCCGGCCGACATCCATCCCGGTCGCGATACCGCCGCGGAAGCGGTTGCGGGTCAGGGCATCCGCCTTGGCGAAGGCATCAATCGTCTGGGCGAGAAGCGCCAGTTGCTGATCCTGCCCCCGCAAACGCACGAAGTCCGAGGCCAGCTGGCCTTGCAGGGCGAGCTTGACCGCCGCCAGGTCGTCGCGGCTGGCTTCGGCAAGCGCACGGCCGGAGGCCACGGAGTTGCGCACGCGCCCCCACAGATCGGCCTCATAGGATATGTCGCCGCCCAGTGTTGCGGCGCTATAGAAATCCGGTTGCGACCCGCCGCGCAAGGGACGCTCGTCCGACTGTCGGTTGCGGGTCAGGTTCGGGGTCAGCTCGACACGGGGGAACAACCCGGAACGCGCGCCCGCCAGGGTGGCACGGGCCATGTCATAGCGAGCCAGCGCGCCCGCCAGCGTCGGATTGTCGCTGTCGATCCGCGCTTCCAACTGGTCGAGCAGCGGATCGCCGAAGCCGGTCCACCAGGCGGCGGGCAGGGTCGTGGTCGCCGCATCGGCGGTCTTCCACACCGTGTTCCCGGCCGTCGGCATTTCCTTATACGCGGCAGGGGCGGGGATGACCGGCGGGTGATAGGCGGGGGCCATCGAACACCCGCCCAGAAGCGCCAGTGCCGTGCCGGCGAGCCAGCGGGATGCGATCGATAGGGACACGGGCTTAGCCATGACGATTCTGCCCCACGCGGACCAGCTCGCCCTGCGCCAGCGAGTCCGGCGGATTGTCGACGACCTGTTCGCCGGGCGTGATACCCGACAGGATCTGCACGGTCGGGCCATTGTCCTGCCCGATATGGACCGGATGCATCACGATATGCCCGCGCGGGTCGACCGTGGCGACCTGTGCGCCGCCCGCGCCGAACAGGATGGCGCTGGATGACACTAGCGCGGTGCCCGGCTGGCCGGGCAGGTCGAAGCGCGCCTGGGCATAGCCGCCGGGCTTCAACAGGCCGTCGGGATTGTCGGCGAGAAGCTGGACGCGGAAGGCACCCGATTGCGGATCGATGGCGCTCGACAGGCCCGCGACCGTGGCGGTGAAACGGCGGCCCGGAAAGGCGGGGACGCTCAGCGTCGCGGTCATGCCCGGCTTGATCGTGGCCGACAGCGACTGCGGCACGTTGACATAGACGCGGATGCGGCGGGTGTCGGCCACGCCGAACATCGGCGACTGCGCGGCGGTGCCGGGACCGACGAGATCGCCCACCTCGGCATTGCGCGCGGTGACGACCCCGGCAAAGGGCGCGCGGACGACCGCATAGCGTTTCATCGCCTCCAGCCGCGACAGGGCGGCGCGCGCCTCGGCGACGCCCGCCGCCTTGACCGCCAGGTCGCCATTCTTCTCGTCGACCTCCTGCCGGGATACCGAGGAGGTGGTCAGCAGGTCGCTCCAGCGGGCGGCCGTACTGCGCGCCAGCTTTTCATGCGCAACGGCACTGGCCAGCGCGGCGCGGGCCTGGCCGATCTGTTCGTCGAGTTCGGGCGTATCGATGACGCCGAGCGCCTGTCCGGCGGCGACATGCGCGCCGATGTCCTGCGACCAACTATGCACATAGCCGCCGACACGCGGGAACAGCCGCGCGGCCTCCCAGGCCTCCAGCGTCGCGGGCAGGTCGAGCGCCTGGCTTGCCGCACCGCCCTTGACGGGGATCAGGTGGACGGTCGGAATGGCGTTGGTCGTGGACCAGCTGGCCGCCGCTGCGACGTCATGGCTTCGGGTCGAGATCCCGACACCGACCGTGCCGATCGCCAGGACGACGGCGGCAAGGCCGGCGATCTTCAGGCCCTTGGGCGTGGGCGTGTCGGCCGACACAGCGGGGGCCGGGGCGGCATCATGCATGTTTGGCTTCTCCGATGGGCATAAGGGGGGTGGGCGTGGTCGCCTTCCGGCGGCGGTGCGCAATGGCGAAGACGACGGGCACGAAGACGAGGGTGGCGAGCGTGGCGCACAGCAGGCCGCCGATGACCGCACGGCCGAGCGGCGCATTCTGCTCGCCGCCTTCGCCCAGGCCCAGCGCCATCGGGGCCATGCCGATCATCATCGACAGCGCGGTCATCAGCACCGGGCGGAAGCGGGTGGCACCCGCCTCCATCGCGGCCTGGATCGCGTCGCCGCACGCCGCCAGCCGCTCGCGGGCGAAGCTGACCACCAGCACGCTGTTCGCGGTCGCCACGCCCATGCACATGATGGCGCCGGTCAGGGCGGGCACGCTGAGCGGCGTATGGGTCGCGAACAGCATCCACACGATCCCGGCCAGTGCGGCGGGCAGGGCGGACACGATCACCAGCGGATCGATCCAGCTCTGGAAGTTCACGACGATCAGAAGGTAGATCAGGATGACCGCACCCGCCAGGCCAAGGATCAGGCCAGTGAAGGCGGTGTTCATGGTTTCCACCTGCCCACGCATCGCCACGGTCGCGCCCTTGGGCAGCTGGCTTTTGGTCTGGGCCAGCACTTTGTTGATGTCGGCGGCGACCGCGCCCAGGTCGCGACCCTGCGGCGTCGCATAGACGTCGAACACCGGCTGCACCGCATAGTGCGAGACGAGCGCGGGGCTGGGTTCGCGGTGCAAAGTGCCCAGCGCCTGCAGCGTCTGAAAGCTGCCGGGCGTGGCACCGGTGATCGGCAGGTTGTCGAGCTGTTCGATGGTGCTAGCGCGATATTGCGGCGATTGCACCACGATCGGATAGGACACGCCGTTCTTGGGATTGAGCCAGAAGGTCGGCGCGACCTGCGCGCTGCCCGCCAGATTGACGGAGAGACTGCGCGTCACGTCGTTCTCGGTGATGCCGAGGCGGCTGGCCTGCGCACGGTCCACGTCGACCGCATATTCGGGATAGTTGGACGCCTGTTGCAGGCGGACGTCGGCGAGGCCGGGGATCTTCGACAGGCGGGCAACGAGCATCCGGGCATAGGCCTCGTTCCCCTTTGTATCGGGGCCTGCGACCTGCACGTCGATGGGGGCGGGCGAGCCGAAGTTCAGGATCTGGCTGACGATGTCGGCGGGCAGGAAGGCGAAGGACGAGCCGGGGAAATCCTGCGGCAACTGTTCGCGCAATGCCTTGACGAAATCGGCGGTCGGGCGGTGGCCTTCCTTCAACGTGACCAGGATGTCGCCGTCCTGCGGGCCCACGCCGCCGGTGTTGGAATAGGCGCGGTTGATGCCGCTGACCGGCAGGCCGATATTGTCGACGATGGTGTCTAGCTGATCGGGGGGAATGACCTGTCGAATGCGGTTCTCGATATGGTCGAACAGCGCGGCCGTCTCTTCAATGCGGGTGCCGACGGGTGCACGGACATGCAGGCTGATCTGGCCCGCATCAACGGCGGGGAAGAAGTTACGGCCGAGCATCGGCACCAGCGCGAAGGACATCAGCACCACCACCATGAAGCCGATGACGAATGGTCGCCGGCGGGCGAGCGCGAAGGCGAGGAGGCCGGTATAATAGCTGCGCACCGCCTCGAACCGACGCTCGAAACCATGCTGGAACCGGCGTAGCGGATTGCGGCTTTCCGGCCGACCGGCCTGCGCGTCATGCGTCGCCATCACCTCGGCGGTGTGGGCGCTGCCATGATCGCGCAGCAGGTAATTGCCCATCGTCGGCACCAGGGTGCGCGACAGGATGAAAGAGGCGATCATGGCGAACACCACCGCCATCGCCATCGGTGCGAACAGGAAGCCGGCGACCCCCGGCAGGAAGAACATCGGCACGAAGGCGATGCAGATGCACAGCAGCGACACAAAGGCGGGGCCGACGATCTGCCGGGCACCGTCCAGGATCGCGTCGCGCACCGACTTGCCCTGTTCCAGGTGCCAGTTGATATTCTCGATGGTGACGGTGGCGTCGTCGACCAGGATGCCGACCGCCAGCGCCAGCCCGCCCAGCGTCATGATGTTCAGCGTCTGCCCGGCGAGCGCCAGCCCGGCGATGGCGGCCAGGATGGCGAGCGGGATCGACGCGGCAATGATGACGGTCGAGCGCCACGAGCCTAGGAACAGCAGGATCATCAGGCTGGTCAGCGCGGCGGCGATCACGCCTTCGCGCATCACGCCGGATACCGCCGCCTTCACGAACATCGACTGGTCGGACAGCAGCTTGACGTTCAGCCCGGGCGGCAATGTCGCCTCCAGCTTGGGCATCAGTGCCTTGACCTGATCGACGATGGCGATGGTCGAGGCCGAGCCGCTCTTCAGCACGGTCATCAGAACCGAGCGAGCGCCGTCGACTCGCACCTCGTTGCGCTGCGGCGGCGATCCGTCGCGGACATGCGCCACGTCGCGCATCAGGACGGTCGTCCCGTCGATGGTCTTGATCGGCAGGTCGTTGAGTTCGTCGATCGCGTCGGGGCTGTTGTTCAGGCGGAGATTATATTCATACTGGCCGATCTTCGCGGTGCCGGCGGGCACGATCTGGTTTTGCTGCGCCAGGGCGCTTGCGACGTCAGTCGCCGACAGCCGGTGGGCCTGAAGCGCGGCGGGGTCCAGGTCGATCTGGATCTGGCGTTCCTTGCCGCCATAGGGCGATGGGATCGCCGCGCCCTGCACCGACGCCAGCGCCGGGCGGATCATGTTCTGGCCCAGGTCGTAGATCTTCTGCTCGGACAGGCCCTTGCCCGACAGGGCGAGCTGAAGGATCGGCACGGTCGAGGCATTGTAGTTCAGGATCAGCGGCGGCGTGATGCCCGGCGGCATCTGCTTCAGAACGGTCTGCGATGCGGACGTCACCTGCGCGGTGGCGGTGCGGATATCGACGCCGGGGCGGAAGAAGATCTTCACGATACCGACGCCCGACAGCGACTGGCTCTCGATATGGTCGATGTCACCGACCGTGGAGGACAGCGAGCGTTCGTAATAATAGATGACGCGCCCCGACATGTCGCGTGGCGGCAACCCGCGATAGGTCCAGACCGCCGCGATCACCGGGATGCGGATGTCGGGAAAGATGTCGGTCGGCGTTTCCACCGCCGCGATACCGCCGACCAGCACGATCAGGATCGCGAGGACGACAAAGGTATAGGGCTTGGCGAGGGCAAGCTTGACGAGCTGAAGCATGGGCGTCCCGGTGACCGTCGGATATGGGCGGTGTCGGCAACGGCGCGGGGATCAAGGGGGGTGGGGAACCCGCTGCGCGTCGCCGACGGGGCCTCCATCGCGCCATTCGGGGGCGCAGGCGACTTAAATGAATTTCACTCCGGACGGGGCAGCGCGATCCGCACGCACAGTCCCGGCCCGGCATCGGACAGGCTGAGGCTGAGGCCATGCAGGTGCAGGATCGCGACGACCAGGCTGAGGCCCAGGCCGCTGCCCGCAATGTCCTGCGCCCCCTGGCCCCGGTGGAACCGGCGTAGCACCGCATCGCGTTCCCCGGCTGCGATGCCGGGTCCGTCGTCACGCACCTCGATCGCGCGCCCGTCCGGGCCTTCGGTCAGTGCGATCGCGACCCGACCGCCGGGCCGCCCGAACTTGATGGCATTGTCGAGCAGGTTGCTCAGCGCCTCGAACAACAGCTTGTCGTCGCCTTCCACCGACCATGACCGGGTAGCCACCGACAGGGCAATACCCCGATCCTCGGCCAGTGGTTCGTAGAGGTCGGCGACCTGTGTGACGAGGGTGCCCAGGTCGAGCTTGCTAAACCCGGCACGGCGGCGTCCCGCTTCCAGTTCGGAGATGCGCAGCAGGGCGGCGAACCGCTCCAGCACCAGGTCGAGGTCGCCGGTCGCCTGCCGGATGCCCGCCGCCACTTCGTCCGCGTCATGGGGGTGGTGGCGCAGTGCGTTCAGGGTCGCGCGGACGCGGGTGAGGGGGGTACGGAGATCATGGGCGATGCCATCGGTCGCGCCCTTCACCTGCGCGACGACGCGGCCGACCTCCTCGACCGTCGCGTTCACCGTCGTCGCGAACTGGTCGAGTTCGTCATGCCGCCCGGCGATCGGCATCCGAACGGAGAAATCGCCCGCCGCGATCTCCCGGCTGGCGCGTTGCAGGGCGCGCACGCGGCGGAGCGGTGCGCGGCTGAACCAGATCGCCGCCGCCGCCACGCAAAGCAGGGTCAGCAGGCCGCTGACGATCAGCGTCTCCAGGATGGTATGGCGCAGGTCGCGCAGCAGGCTGATGTCGCGCCCGACGAGCAGCGTTTCGCCCTCGCGGGTGCGCAGCGCGACCAGGCGGAAGGGGCCGCGCGATCCGTCCTCGACATCGACGGGATGGCCGGGGGGCAGGGGGCGCAACAGGCGGACATTGCCGACGATCGGGGTACCGTCGGCCGCGATCAGTGCCAGATAGTTGAAACCGGCCCGGTCGCGCCGCATCTCGTATCGCACGCGGTCGGGCAACTGGTCCGCCGGGACCTGCAACAGGCGCTGCGCGGCGGCATGGAGGATGCGGTCGCTGCGTGCGGTCAGGTCGCGGGCGGTGGCGGCATAGACCACGCCCAGCATCGCGATCAGCCCGACGACGAACACCGCCCCCAGCATGGCCGAGAGGCGGAAGGTGCTGATCCCGATGATGTCGCGCCAGCGCAATGGCGCGTCAGCTCTCGAAGAGATAGCCCTCTCCCTTCACCGTCTGGATCGGCGACGGTCGGCCCGGCCGGTCGATCTTCTTGCGCAGCCGGGCGATATGGACGCTGATCAGATTGGCGCCGGGATCGAAATAATAGCCCCAGACCCGCTCGAAGATGATCCGCCGGGTCATGACCTCGCCCTGGTTGCGCATCAGGAACTCGAGCAGCCGGAACTCCATGTGGAGCAGCCGGGTCGGCTCGCCGTCCACCTTGACCGTGCGGCGGACGAGGTCGCATTCGATCCCGCCGCCGCGAAGCACCACCGCCTCGGCCTGTTCGCGCCGCCGCAGCAGCACCTCGACCCGCATCGCCATTTCGGCGAAGTCGAAAGGCTTGGTCAGGTAATCGTCGCCGCCCGCGCGAAGCCCTGCGATCCGCTCGTCGACGTCGCTCAAGGCGCTGAGCATCAGGACCGGGATGGTGATATGCCGCTCCCGCAGGCGCGCGACCAGGGTCAGGCCGTCCAGTCCGGGCAGCATCCGGTCCAGGGTGATCGCATCGAACGCTTCGCGGGTGGCAAGGTCCAGCCCGCTATCGCCGTCCGCGGCCCGACTGGCGACATGCCCATGACGCGCCAGTTCGGCCATGATGGCCGCAGCGGTGGCGTCGTCGTCTTCGATGACCAGAATATCTGCCATGACGTGCGGCATAACCGCACACCCGCATGGCGGCCAAGACGCATCGCCGCAGGTTAAATTCATTTAAGTCGGCAGACGCGGCCTTCGGGGCGACAATGGGGGCATCTCACGGTCTCGGTTCAAAGGGTTTCACATGCGCCGCCCCGATTTCTGGACGATCGCTCTTCCGCTCGGCCTGGTCGCCGTCCCTGCGCTGGCCGCCCAGAGCCAGCGCGACATGAGCAACGACTGCTTCGACGTGGCGGCGCCCATGGCGGACGCCACGCCCTGTTTCGAACCTGGCCGTCACGCCCACCACCACCACCATGCCCATCACGATCGCAACGAGACCAAGATCGCCGCAAAAAAGGTCCGTGCGGCCAGCGGCGACACACCGAAGCGCCTGCTCAGATAGGCTGACGGTGCCGACGATCGAACCAGCGGGCACATGTTCGTGTCTTGGCCACAGCCTGCGATACGGTGGCCCACAAAGGGCATAGCGGGATGCGATGACAGTATGACCGCGACGCTATTTGCGCCCCTGATCGGCGAAAGCCACATCCGACGATGCACTCAAATCGAGGATGGGATGATGGGCGAGTTGGCGGGGTTGACGGTGGTGTCGGTCGAACAGGCTGTGGCGGCACCCTATCTCACCAGCCGGCTGGCGGACGGCGGCGCGCGTGTCATCAAGGTCGAACGTCCGGAAGGCGATTTCGCGCGCGGTTATGACCATCTGGTTCATGGCGAGAGCGCCTATTTCGTCTGGCTCAATCGCGGCAAGGAATCGGTGCGCCTCGACCTGAAGCAGGAGGCCGATCGTGCGATCCTGGCGCGGATGATCGATGGCGCCGACATCTTCGTTCAGAACCTGGCCCCCGGCGTCATCGACAAGCTGGGCTTTGCGCCTGCGGCTTTGCGCGCGCGTGATCCCCGGCTGATCACCTGTTCCATTTCCGGTTATGGACTGGAGGGGCCGTATCGCGACCTGAAGGCCTATGACCTGCTGGTTCAGGCCGAAAGCGGGCTGTCCGCGATTACCGGCAACGACCATGGCATGGCGCGGGTGGGCGTGTCGGTCTGTGACATTTCGGCAGGCATGACCGCATATCAGGCGGTGCTGCAGGCGATCATCGGGCGGATGCGCAGCGGCGAGGGGCGGCATATCGACGTGTCGCTGTTCCACGCGCTCGCCGACTGGATGAACGTGCCCTATCTGCAATATGTCTATGGCGGTAAGGAGCCGGCCCGTTCGGGGCTCAACCACCCGACGATCGCGCCCTACGGGGCCTATACCTGCGGTGACGGCTCGGCCGTGCTGTTCTCGATCCAGAACGAACGCGAATGGGCCAATCTGTGCCGCGATGTCCTCCTCCAGCCGGAGGTCGCGACCGATCTGCGTTTCGTCGGCAACAGCGCGCGGGTGGCGCATCGCGACGAGCTGGACGCGATCGTGTCGGCGGCCTTTGCGGCGGCGACACGCGACGAGATGATCGAACGGCTGGAGCGGGCGCGGATCGCCTATGGCCGGGTCAGCTCGATGGCCGATCTGGCCGCGCATCCGCAAAATCGCTACGTCACGGTCGACACGCCATCGGGACCGGTCCGGTATCTGGCCCCCGGCGCACGCATCAACAATCAGGACCCGGCATTCGGGCCCGTACCGGCCCTGGGCGAGCACGACGCAGGCTTGCGCGCGGAGTTCGCCGCCGGGTGACGTGTCGCGGGCGGCGCGCTATGCGCGGCGGCGGAGAGAGAGGACCCGCCCTTGGACGTCAGACAGCTGCGCTACTTCATCGCCATCGTCGAAAGCGGTTCCATCTCGCGCGCGGCGCAACGACTGAACGTCGCGCAGCCCTCGCTCAGCCTGCATGTCCGCAACATGGAAGCGGATCTGGGGGTCGCGCTGCTGTTTCGGACGGCACAGGGCGTCCAGGCGACCGAGGCGGGGGCGACGCTGCTTGCCCATGCCCGCGACATCGTCGCCCGTTTCGAGGAAGCCGAGCGCGCCATTCGCGATACCGATGCCGAACCGGCGGGAGAGGTGGCGATCGGCCTGCCGTCCTCTATCGCGCAGGTGCTGGGCGCGCCGCTGGTCCGCGCCGCCCGTGCCGAGTTGCCGCGCGTCCGCCTGCGGGTGGCCGAGGCGATGAGCGGCTATGTCTTGGACTGGCTGCGGCAGGGGCGGGTCGATCTGGGCCTGCTCTACGCCTTTGTCGAGGATCGTGAGCTGCGTTCAACGGGCATCCTGACCGAGACGCTGGTCCTGTTTGGCGCGCCCGGGGAGCCGGAAATCCATGCCATGTCCCCGCCCGGCCGGTCGGTCGGGATGGCGCAGTTGGCCGGGCTGCCCTTGATCCTGCCCAGCCCCGGCCATGGCCTGCGCGATCTGGTCGACGATCAGGCGGCCCGTGCCAAGGTCTCCCTGACCACGGGGTGGGAGATCGACGCCTATGGCGCGATCAAGTCGCTGGTGGCGGACGGGCTGGGCTTTTCCGTCCTGCCCGATCATTCTGTGGCCGCCGAAGTGGCGGCCGGGGCGCTCCGGTCCTGGGCGTTCGAGCCTGCCTTCCAGCGTACCGTCCATATCGTCGAGCCTGCCGACCGCCCGCTGACCACCGCGATGCGCGCGGTCGAGCGGCTGTGTCGACGGACCTTGCGCGACTTGGTGCGCGCCGGGGCGTGGGGGCAGGCGCGGATGCGGGTCAGTGTCTGATCGGGCATAACGACGCCCTATGGGCGCCAGCGCAAAAGCATCTTGGCGATGCGTTCGGCGAGCCAGCACATCCTGGATCAAGATCGCGGCTTTGACGGTTAACCCTGAAAGCCGCCGCAAGCAGAGGATGTTCAGCGCATGACCAAGGCCGCCATCTTGCCCGCCAAGGGTGTCTTCATCGACAATGAATGGGTGGCATCCGCCTCCGGCGGCACGATCGACGTGATGGCCCCGGCCGAGGGCGTGAAGTTTGCCGAGATCGCGGCGGGCAACAAGGCCGATGTGGACCGGGCGGTGGCGGCAGCGCGCGCTGCGCTGGCGGGTGACTGGGGCAAGTTGTCGGCGACCGAGCGTGGCCGCCTGCTGACCAGATTGGGTCTGCGGATTACCGAGGTCGCCGAGGAATTGGCGCAGTTGGAAAGCCGCGACACCGGCAAGCCGCTGACCCAGGCGCGCAACGACATGGTCGCGACCGCGCGCTATTTCGAATATTATGGCGGCGCGGCGGACAAGGTCCACGGCAACACCATCCCGTTCATGCCCGGCTATTTCGTCACGACCGAGCATGTGCCGCACGGCGTCACCGGTCATATCATCCCCTGGAACTACCCGGCGCAGATGTTCGGCCGCACGGTCGGCCCTGCGCTCGCCATGGGCAATGCCTGTGTCGTCAAGCCCGCGGAGGATGCGTGCCTGACCCCGCTGCGCCTGGCCGAACTGGCGGCCGAGATCGGCTTTCCCAAGGGCGCGATCAACATCGTGCCGGGGCTGGGCGAGGAGGCGGGCGACGCGTTGTCCAATCATCCGGGGATCGACTTCATCTCGTTCACCGGCAGCCCGGAGGTCGGCACGCTGATCCAGACGGCGGCGGCCAGGAACCATATCGGCGTCACGATGGAGCTGGGCGGCAAGAGCCCGCATGTCGTCTTCGAGGATGCCGACATTGCCACCGCCGCCAAGACGATCGCGCTGACCATGGTGCAGAATTCGGGGCAGACGTGTTCGGCGGGCTCGCGTGCGCTGGTCCAGGCGTCCGTCTTTGATGCCGTGACCAAGGCGCTGGCCGAGGAATTTGCGAAGCTGACGGCGGGCACGCCGGAGATGGATCATCAGCTGGGCCCCGTCATCAACGCGACCCAGAAGAAGCGGATCGAGGGTTTCTTCGAACGCGCGCAAAGTGCGGGCGTCCCGGTATTGGCGGAAGGCAAGGTCGCCGAAGGGGTGCCGGAGGGCGGCTATTTCGTCGCGCCGCGCATCTATGGCCCGGTCCCGCGAGAGCATGAACTGGCGACGCAGGAAGTGTTCGGCCCGGTTCTTGCCGTCCTGTCCTTCGAGGACGAAGAGGATGCCGTGCGCCTCGCCAACGACACCGATTACGGCCTGATGGCGGCGGTGTGGACGCTCGACGGCAATCGTGCGCTGCGGGTCTCGCGGCAGATCCGGGCGGGACAGGTCTATATCAACGCCTTCGGCGCGGGCGGCGGCATCGAACTGCCCTTCGGGGGCATGAAGAAGTCCGGCCATGGCCGCGAAAAGGGCTTTGCGGCATTGCACGACGCCTCGACGATCCGCACGACCATCTTCAAGCACGGCTGAGCCATAACGACAGGCGATGGCGGCGCGACAAAAGCCCTATTGGCGCCGCATGACCCCTAGACCGCAACATCGACGAACAAGGCGATCCGGCAGAGTATCGGATCGCTCGAGGAGAGATGGTCTTGGTCACCAATTTCTACATGCCGACCCGCGTGATCGCCGGATCGGGATCGCTGGCGACGATCGGCACGGTCGCGCGCGATCTGAAGATGAGCCGCGTGCTGGTCGTTTCCGATCCCGTCATCTCGGCGCAGGGTTTTCATGCCGCCGCCCTCGATGCGCTGGCCGAGGCGGGGATCGCGACCGAGCGTTTCGACGAGGTCGGCATCGACGCACGCTGCTCGCATATCGACCAGCAGGGCGGGCGGGTTCGCCGCGCCGCGATCGACGGCGTCATCTGCATCGGCGGCGGATCGGTGATGTGCACCGGCAAGGGGATCGCGATCGTCGCGACCAATGACAAGCCGATGGCGGAATGCACCGGCGTCGGCAGTTTCGACAAGCGCGCCCTGCCGATGATCATGGTCCCGACCACGGCGGGCTCGGGGTCCGAGGTGTCGCAATGGACCATCGTCAAGGACGAGGAACGCCACCTCAAGCTGCTGGGCGGCGGGCCACTCAGCTTTCCCGATGCGGCGATCCTCGATCCCGTCACGCTCGCCTCACTGCCGATGCGGGTAGCGGCGCTTCCAGCCGTCGACGCGCTGACACACGCGGTCGAGGCTTATGTCAGCGCCATCGGATCACCGATCACCGACGCGCTGGCGATCGCGGCGGTGCGGTTGCAGCACGGTTCGCTGCGCGCCTCGATCAATTCGGATGACGAGGGCGCGCGGGCCGACAATCTGATCGCGTCGTGCATGGCCAATATTGCCTGCGGCAACGCACGACTGGGCCATGGCCATGCGCTGTCGCTGCCGATGGAGGGGCATCTCGACCTTCCGCACCCATATGGCGTCGGCATCCTGCTGCCCGAGGTGCTGGCTTTCGATCTGGCGGTGCTGCCGCACAAGGTCCGCCCGCTGGCCGAGGCGCTGGAGGTCGACACGACCGGCCTGTCCCGCGCGGAATGCATCGCGGCGGCTTCGGACGCCGTGCGTGATCTCTACCGCGACATCGCCTTTCCGCTGAAATTCACCAGCCAGCAACTGCCGCGCGACCGGGTGGCGGAAATGGCGCGGCGCGCGGTGCCCGGCCTGTATGCGGGCATCGCCGCTCGCGATTACGACCCGGCGACGGCGCGGCCCGATACGATCATCGCCTGCCCCTCGGCCCGCAAGATGACAGTCGCCCAGGCCGAGGCGATGCTGTCGGAGCTTTGCGCATGACCACGCCCATCCTGCACCATTACGACCTGTCGCCCTTTGCCGAGAAGGTGCGCACCGCACTGGGGCACAAGGGTGTGGTCTGGGCGTCGGTCGAGACACCCGTCTGGCCGCCGCGCCCGCATACCGTGCCGCTCACCGCGGGCTATCGCCGGATTCCGGTTCTGCAATTCGGCGCGGATATCTATTGCGACACCGCGCTGATCCTCGACGAGCTGGATCGCCGCTATCCGGATAAGCCGCTCTACCCGACGGAGCAGCGCGGTGCGATCATGGCCTTTGCCCGCTGGGCGGATATGGCCGGGTTCATGCCTGCGGCGACGCTGACCACGTCGATCATCGGCGACGGCGTACCGGCCGAGTTCATCGCAGACCGTATCGCGTTCATGCACCACGACTTCTCCCGCACGGCGAGCATGAAGACCGCGCCGCTCGACCGCCAGCGGGTGGCAAGCCTCATCGACCTGCTTGCGCAGATGCTGTCGGATGGCCGTCCTTTCCTGTTCGGCGAGAGGCTGACTGCCGCCGATCTCGCGGCATGGCACCCATTGTGGTTCGCGCGCAGCAATGGCGGTGCGGCGATCGAGGCGCTTCTGCCGTTCGACAACCTGTCGGACTGGATGGGGCGTATCGCCGCCATCGGGCATGGCCAGCATAGCGCGATGGCCCCGACCGATGCCCTTTCGGTCGCGCGGGACGCGCAGCCCATTGCGACGACCGGCGTCCGCGATACCGACCCCAGCGGTCTGGCCGAGGGCGATCCCGTCCTCGTCATCGCGGACGAGGCCAACGACCCGATCCGTGGCACGCTGGTCGCGGCGGACACGCGCGAGCTGGTCATCGCGCACGTCACCGGGGCGGCGGGCACGGTTCATGTCCATCTCCCGCGCCTGGGGTTCAGCGCGGTTCGCGACGAGGACGCCTGATGCGTATCCTGACCAACACCACTTCGCCCTATGCCCGCATCGCGCGGATCGCCTTGGGTGAAAAAGGCTTCGACCTGTCGGCCACCGAAATCGTCAATCCCTGGAACGATGATGCGGCTCTGCTGAAGCTCAACACTGCCGCGCGCGTGCCCACGCTGGAGATAGAGGGCGGCCTGCCGCTGACCGAAAGCCTGTTGATCCTGTTGTGGCTCGAGCGAACCCGGCCCGAGCCGTCGCTGCTGGCGGGCGATGTCGACCGGATCGTCAGCCTGGCGGGTCGTGCCATGGGGGTGATCGATGCCCAGGCGAATATCGTCACCAACCGGATGCAGATCGATCCCGACTTTGCCGAGCACCGGGTGGGGCAGCGGCGCATTCGGACAATCGTTAACGGTCTGGCCGCGCTGGAGGCCGATCCACCCGCCTATCACGGTGACACGCCCGACATCGCGGTCATCACCGCGGTGGTAGCGCGGGACTATCTGGACCTGCGCTTTGCGGGTGAGCCGTGGGTGGCAGCGATGCCCCGGCTCGACGCGCTGGTCACCGCCACCGCCGATCGCCCCGCCTTCCGCGACACCAAGCCCTATCTTTGAAAGGACGCTCATGACCGACATGTCTGCGAACGCGCAACTGGCCCGCGATTACTTTACCGCCTTCGCCGCGCGCGACGAGGCGTGGTGGAAAGAGCATATCGCCGACGACTTCGTCCGCCACGATCCGGGCCTGCCGTTCGTCGTGCGCGGGCATGACGGGATGCGTCAGCTTGGCGAATTCCTGCACGGCAATTTCAGCCGGATCGAACTGCCCATCCTCGATTCCGTCGCTGAGGGGGACAAGGTGTTGATCCATCTGCGGATGAAGGCGATCCATTCGGGCGACGGGCTGGGTGTGCCCGCCACGCACAAGCCGGTCGATTTCGTCGTGATGGACCTGTTCCGCTTCGAGGGCGGCAAGCTGAAGGAACATTGGGCGCTGATGGACAATCTGGGCATGCTCAAGCAGATCGGCGCGGTGGACGCCTGATGCCGTCTGCCCACGTTCGTCTTCGCCTGCCCGAACTAATCTCTGCCCGGCTATAGGATCGGGTCGTCAGCGACCCTCTACTGTGACCTGCAAGCCTTGCCCTTCTTCGATCAAGGAAGAAGGGAGGAGACCGACATGCACACGATGGCACGACGCAGCGGCGTGCCATCGGCCCGTTCGACCCGCACCTCGATCGCCGCATTTGTCTGGCCTTTGTGGATTTCATCGACGGCAAGCGCCGCCGCACTATGGATCGCGGAGGTGAGGGCGCTTTCGCTGGTATCGAATTCCGTCCCGTCGTCGCGGGTTTTGAGCCTGGAATCGATGGCGTGGATAAAGAATTTGGGCATGGCGCTGGCCTCATCAGAGGCGCAGGCCTTTTCGCCCACAGCCGTCAGCGCCTCGGAGCATCAGCCGACGATCTATGGTTCATGCCCCATATATCTACCGGCGACAATATAGGCAGTTAAGGTAAGCCGTGTGCTGGTGCCTATTTCATTCTCTTGTAAAGGTAATTGGCATCGAAACCGGATATGTGGGTCAAGGCCGCCGGGTCGATGATCCGCAGGACGCCCCGGCTCAGCTCGATCGCCCCCGACCGACGCAGCTCTTGCAGGATGCGATTGATATGAACCGGGGTCATGCCCAATGCGTCGGCTAGCACCACCTGCGGCAGCGGTAATTCCATGCGCGTCCCGTCGCTCAGCCCGATGCGGACCGCGCGCAGGAACAATTCCAGGATCAGATGGGCAACGCGCTCGACGCTGGAGCGGCGGCCCAGGCTGACGATCCAGGCGCGAAGGGTCCCTTCGTCGACCAACTGCGCGATATACATGGCCGTTGCGATGCGAGGATAGGACCCCATCAGTTCGTTCATGTCCGAACGGCTGATGGTCGCCACCGAAGCAGCGGTTACGGTCTGGATGCTGTGATCCATCTCGGCCAGCATTTCGGTGTGCAGGTCGCAGGCATCACCCGGCATCAGAAACGCCGTGATCTGGCGGGTGCCGCTCGGCAGCACTTTATAGCGGTATGCCCAGCCTTCCAGCATGACGAACACCGGGCCGGGGGGGTCTCCTTCGCGGATCAGATCCTTTCGGGCTGTGATGGCCTTGGGACGGGCTGTGAGGCGCTCCAGCGCGCTTATCTCTGGCTCGCCGAGATCGGCAAGCCCGCGCAGCTTGGTGATGAACCGATTACCCATGCAACCGGCTTAGCTATGAATTATCAAACTTTATATTGCCGTTCTATATTGTCTACAATTAACAAGATTATGCTCGTCGTGGGACTATCGACGGTTCACATTAGGCACCTGTTTTTGTCGGCAATAGGTGGCTACGCATGACCCGCGACTCGTCGATGGAAACGCTTTGGGAAGTTGTGCAGGCATTGGATGGTCATCTGGCGCGACTGGATCAGGCACAGCTGGGTCAACTCGCGGCGTGCTATCTGAAACAGGCCAGCGACATCCTTAAAGACGAAGCATTGGGTTTTTCCCATGGCTGTAAGGACGGTTCGCAGCCACCCATGCCGAATTCTTCCCGATCCTCGATATCGTAACGGTAACATGCGATAACATAGCGGTTTATCACGCGCATCGTCAAATACCGCTAGTGCATGACGCGACGTTTGCATGGTGTCATGTCGTAACATTGGCTCGTCATCGAGCGAAGTTCTGCATGTGCACCAAATAGGGGTGCGCGGTCATGAGCAGGGAAGACGACGCAAGCTATTATGAGCGACGCGCCGAGCAACAACTCGAGATTGCCCGCGCCGCCGTTGATCCGGCGGTAAAGACGATCCATCTGGATCTGGCGTCACGTTACGCGACGTTGCGCGAAATCTGCGCTCATGCGCAAACGCCGGCGATACCCGAAAAGATGTAAGCGGCATCGTTCGCCTTTCGATACTCGGATCGGGGTGGGTCCTTAGGTCAGGCCGATCGTTCCAGACGTTAGCCCCAAGGAGAATAGCATGACGAATGGTCAGAAAGGCCCGGCGGATGGCCCAGCCACGGATGCGGGCGGCAAGGCGGGTCGTGAGGGGGCATCGCCTCGTTCCGATCAAGGCAAGAATGCCGAGATGCTCGAAAGCGATGACGAGAATGGCGGCGGCGAGGACGACGCCAGCACCGAGAAGAATGGTGACGACAGCCACCTCCATGACGATCAGAAATCGCGGACCTTGAAGAACTGATTCATCGTTCTCGCGGCGACCGCCACAGGACGGCCGCGTCCTGATCGATGCGGCGGACCGTGACATCGACCGTCATGCCGGCGGCATCTTCGGCGGTGCCGATATAGCCGCCGGTCACGGGCATGATCTGTGCGTTGGAACGGCCGGTCGCGACAGGACACGGAGTTCATACGTATCGCGCGGTGCCCGCATCAGCCAATGCGGCTAAAGACGTACCGCCCGGCTGTACAAATAACGGGTCTGGTGCCGGATATGGAGCTGCACGGCCGGACTAGCGGATCAGTCCGGCGGTACGCAGCGCGTCCTCGATCACTTGTCCGACCGCGCCGCCCGGTGAAGGCCAACGCTCCGCGCCTGTGGGCACACCCGGTCTGTTCGGCGCCTTCGGGGCAGCCGGCGGGCTGGCGGCGATATGGTGGATGTCGGCCTCTTCGCCTGCTGGGATCAGCCCCCAGAAGCGGCAGATATGCCGCGTGGACGAGATATGGGCCTCGAGCATGAAGGCCGTCGCCGTGCCGCAGCCATCGGCACCCCGGGTATCGAGCGGCGTGCCATGCCCCATGCCGGTAATGCTGAATTCCTCGATGACGTCGCGTCCATCGGCATTGCGCCAGATCCGCCGGGGATAGCCATCCACCGCTTCGACCCGGTCCGGTTCGGCCCCGACACCGTGCAGCGAGCGCCACTGCGCGATGATCGCCCCGGCATTGCTGGGGTTCACCGTCGTGTCGCCGCTACCCTGCCAGATCGAAAGGGTGGGCCATGGCCCGTCATGGCCGGATGCGTTGCGAACCAGCGCGGCCAGTTCCCCGTGGGTCGGAAGGCCGCGTCCGCGCATCCGGTCGAACGCTTCGGGAATGGTCGCCGCGCAACCAAAGGGCAATCCGGCGATGATTGCACCCCCGGCGAATATCTCAGGGTAGGTGGCCAGCATGATCGACGCCATCGCGCCGCCCGCCGACAGCCCGGTCACGAAGATGCGGGCAGGGTCTATCGGATCTGCGGCGGCAACCGCCGCGACCATCTCACGGATCGAAAGCGCCTCGCCCGATCCCCGGCGGCTGTCGTCGGGATTGAACCAGTTGAAGCATAGATTGGGATTGTTCGCCCGCTGCTGCTCGGGAAAGAGCAGGGCAAAGCCGTGCCGATCTGCCATCTGCGACCAGCCCGAGCCCGTGTCATAGCCGCTGGCGGTCTGGGTACAGCCATGAAGGACGACGACCAGTGCCGCATCGGCGGCAAACGATGCCGGGCGATAGACATGGCCAACCAGATTGCCGGGGTTGGTCCCGAACTGCTGGAGCGTGGTCCACTGGCCATTTCCCGCAAATCGATCCGCTTGGTCGACATGGCGCATAGTGACTGGGGGGATCATGAGATGGGGCAGCTTCGGCATCGGCAGCATCCTTGACGGGGGTCTGCACAGACATGGTCTCCACCATTTTGCTGCACTGCACAATATATGATGGTGATGCGCCGGATTGCAAGACACGCCGATGCCGGCAAGTCACTCGATCGGGTGGATATTCCGCGTGGACGCGGACAAAGTGACCGATGCAGGTTAGCCTATCCGGCCGGACGGAGCCGATCCTGCGGCTGTGCCGTTGATCCTTCATAGGAGAGACGCGATGCCCGATACGCCAGACAAGAGCCCGAACCCGAACGGACAACCCCCAGAAGGCGCGGACGCCGATGACGTCGCGAAGAATGATCCGCACAAGACCGAGAAGCTGACCAAGGCGGGACGGAGCATGGACCCCGACGAGGGCTCGGACTGACGCTCGACCGGGGCGATCCGGTGCGGCACCTAGGATGAAAGGCAGGCTCGCTCGATCATCCCCGATCCATGTGCCTGCGCAGCCCGATCGATGCGACCCACGCACGTTTCCGGTCGGGGTTGGTCACATATCTGACCGACTGGCCCGACCGGCTGGCGGCCTCATCCGGCGTCGGCATGGGCCCGGTCGGCATCCTCGGCAAGATCGCCCCACCCGGCGGAGGTCGGTTCGTCGCCTCGCGGCTGTCCTTCCGCAAATTGGCGCGTGCGCAATTTGCGGTCTTCGCGCATTCCGGCGGCTACCCCCTCCTTGGCCCAGGCGGCGGCGGCCGCGTTGGCGACGACCCGGATATTGTCGAGCGTGGCGGCTCGCGAGATGGCCAGATGATGTTCTTCGCGTGCGCGACACAGGATCAGCGATGGCTGCATGAGACCGGCCTTTCTAAGGTAGAGAAATAGGGCAGGGCGTCAGCCCTTCTTTGGCGGCGGAGTCTGGGGCGTGCCCTTCAGCGAAGGATTGGACGCGTTCTGCTTGGGCGGTTCCTCCTTCTTCGCCTTGCGTGCTTCGCGATTGCCGCGCTGTTGTCCCTTGGCCATGTCATGATCCTTGTAAAATGGGGGGCAATTCGGCCCCCGGGGCGGCGGTCAGCGCCGGATCGACGCGGAATGAGGGTGAGAGGTAAGATCGGCGGTAGAGCCGTCCGTCGGAAGCGGCGGGTCGCCGCGCCTGAGGGCTGCCGCTGTCATCGTAGAGTCGCACATCCGAGCCGCTTCATCATGGCCGCGACATCGTCGACGCTTCGGTCCACGGCGGTCGCGATCGCGTCAGGGGCTTGGCCGTCTGCCAGGCGACTGCGAAGGTCCGTGATGCACGTCTGTTTCCAACGTCGATGCGCGTTCATCCCGGTCTCCATGAGTCGATGGGCTGCCCGATCCGAACGAGGCGGAGGCGGCAGCGGAACAGGCGTCATATCTCGCGGCCAGTTCTCCATGCGCGAAGGCGCTGGCCGGATCGGGCGCGGCGGCCTGCGCGGCGCGACAGTCGGCGGCGCGAGAGGCGTAATATTCAGCCTTTGAGGGGAAGGGCATTTGCTGGCGCTCCTTCGCTTGCGGCGCGGTCATATGCCGTCGATGTGGCTTGCCCCCCATCGTCCTCCCACCTGTTGATGTCGTCCAACGGCGCGGGCCTGAACTGGAGGGCAATGGGGATGCGGTGGGGAAAGGAGCTGTCGATCAACAGTTGACCATAAGCGGTCGCCAACCCCTGGTGCGCAATCCGGGCTGGCGCGGACGCCGCCACCGAAGCCCTGTGAAGGGAAACCTGCTCACGGCTGAGAATATAGTTGATGTCCATATGCGCTATCCCGATGAGCGGGAGCGACAGGGCTCTCAGTCGCGCGGCGCTCAGGCAGTTGCGCGATAATCTCTATGTGGGGACGCGACGGCGGATTTACCACCTGTCTATTGATGGCGCGATCCTTTCGATGGAATGGATGGAGGCCGTATGGGACGGGTACGTCACGGGAGCGCAGCGTCCAAGCGAGCCGTCGGAGCAGCAATACGGCGTCAAACGCTTCCGTTACGAAGGCCGCGACGAGATGCGAACGCACCTCGCCAACTTCATGACGCCTTATGATTATGCCTACGCGGCCAAGGCGCTGAGCGGTTTCATGCCCTACGGATGCATCGCAAAAATCCGGATGTCAGAGCCGGATCGGTTCATCGTCGACGCGATCCATCAAATGCCGCGACTGTACACAAGCCAACATGCACGGCGAAAGTGCATATCCGAAACTGAATAATTGTCGGGTCTTACCTTTTGGCAGGTAGCTTGATCTGCAGCTGTGCGAGCGGAAAATCGACGGCGTATCCGGGGAAAAGATTCAACAGATCATTGCCCAGGATTATCGAAGGCTTGGTGTCATCGTCGTTCGAAATGGCGATCGGCACGTTCGAAAGCCCGATTCCGCCTATCGACAATTTGCCGATCCGCGCGATCCGAATCTTCTGCCCCTCGGCCGAGGTGCCGCGGATTTCCCCGCCGTCGCTCAGACGCGGATCGCTATCGCTCCAGCCGAGCAGGCGGAACGCGGCGGTGTTGATGATCGTGACCGCCGCTCCGGTGTCGATCAGCGCGGGGATGCGGACACCATCCAGCGTCAAGGGGATTTGGACGAAGCCCTCGCCGGTCCTGACGCCCGCGATCGTCGCAAAGCCGGGTCCGGCCGGAGCAGAAGGTTCGGCGGCGATACGGTTCGTGCTGCGATCGATCAGTAGCTTGCGTTGGGTGAAGAACTCCATGCCGATGATGCCGCGTGCATCGGTCACGCCGCCATTGGTCAGTTCGACCATCGCGACATAGCGCGCATCGAGCAGCGGGTTGGTCATGCGGTCGACGGGATAGAGCCGGGCCTGTTCGCTGCCTGTCGCACCGTTCACGCCGATGCCGCCGTTCAACGGCTTGAGCGCCAGTTCCGTCGCCAGGGTCCGGCTCAGCAGGCTGGTCTGCGCCGCCGTGTCGACCACCATGGGGAAGGGGCCTTTGCCATTGATCTGTACCGTCATGACCGGCCGCCCGCGCGTATCATGCAATAGCGGTGCCTGGGCCGGGGCGATCGCGGTGACGGGAGGCTGAGGCGAGGCTGGGGCGGTGGGATTGGCCTGGGCCAGGGCGATGGCGGCGAGAAGAAACATGGGCGGGTCCTGACGAACGATAAGGGGGAAGGAGCGGATCAGCGCAGCTTGCGGCCACGAACATCCCACACCTCGACCGGAGCAAGGCCCAGTGCGCGGATTTGGGGTTCGATGGTCCGCAGGTCGCCGATCACGACCCAGGTCAGCGCATCAGGGCGCACAAGGCGGCGCGCGCTGTCCTGCACCTCGCCGAGCGTCACCGCGTTCAAACGCTGGGCCAGCGTGTTCGGGCGATCATAGGGCAATTTGTAGCTGCCCGATGTTTCCAGCGAGTCCAGAAACGCCTCGTTGCGCGAGTAGCGCAGCGTGGCGGCGCGGATCATCATATTGCGCTGGGCATCCAACTCCGCCTGGGTCGGCGGGCGGGTCGCGGCGAAATCGGAAAACTCGCGGCGCAGTTCGGCCAGGCTGTCGGCGGTGCGGTCCGCCTGCACGGTGCCGCGCGCGACGAACAGGCGGTCGCCGCTCGGGGCATCCTGTATCTCGCCGCCGAAGCCATAACTCCAGCCCTTGTCCTGTCGCAGATTGGCGTTGAGCCGTCCCGAGCCGATATTCGCAAGCGTGGCGGCGGTGATGGTCTCGATCGCCGAGCGATCCTTGTCGAAGGGCGGGATGAGGGTGCCGACGGCGATGCTGCTCTGTGGCGCGCCGGGGGCGTCGACCAGGATCAGATGGGGGCCTTTGGCGTCGGTCGGTGCTACCGGGACAGGGAGGGAGTCATGCGTCGCCGGGCCGGTCCAAGTGCCGAAATATCGCTCGGCCAGGGCCTTGGCCCGGTCGGGCGTGACATCGCCGACGACGTAGAGCGTCGCATCGCCGGGCACGATGTGATGGGCCTGGTAATCGACCAGGTGCTGGCGCGAAATCGTATCGGCATCCTGCGTCGTCGGGACGTGGCCGCGTGGATCGTGATCACCCCAGATCGCCCGGTTGAGCAGCGGCATTGCGGCCGCGAACGGATTGCGGCCCTCCGCACCTCGTGCGCTCAGCGTCGTGGCGCGCGCCTCCTCGACGGCTGTCGCGGGATAGGCCGGATGCCGGACCAGATCGGCGACGAGCGCAAAGGAGTCGTCCAGCCGGTTGTTCGCGACGCTCCAACGAACCCCGCTGTTCCACGGGCCTGCCTGGGCCCCCAGTTGAATGCCGAGTTGCGACAGACGCTGTTCGACTGGCTCGCCCGCCCGCGTCTTGGCGCCTGCGCCCAGCAGGTGAAAGGCATTGGTGACGACATCCGCCGCGATGCCCGGATCACTTTGCGTGCCGGTGGCGAATTGCAGGCCGAGGTCGACCGTCGCGGTTCCGGGCCGCCTGGCGACGACCAGCTTCAGGCCATTGGCCAGCGTCATGGTGGTGACCGGGGGGAAGGCAATCTCGCTTTTGAACGGACCGGGGGCGGGCATATGGCTGCGGTCGACATCCGCGCTGCCCGCCTGCCGGTCCGGAACCGGCATCGTGATCATCTCATAATAGGGACGGGTCAGCCATTTCGCGGCGACCGCGCGAACCTCGTCGGGCCGGGCGTCGTTGATCCACGTGCGCTGCTTGAGGAAATACGCCGGATCGCCATGCGCGACTTCGCCTTCGCCCAGCCGATTTCCGACCGCGGCGTTATCGTCGAGCGAGCGGAGCAGCGAGGCGTCGGTGGCGGCAATGATGCTCTGCAATCGCGATGGCGGCGGCCCCTTGGTCGCGTAATCCGCCAGGGCGGCGTCGAGCGCGCGGCTCGCCACCTCGGGCGAGACGCCGGGGCGTACGCCGATCGAGAGGTTCAGGACGCTGCCCAATGCGCTTTCGTTGACGGTCGCAGTCACCCCCGTCGCGACCTTCGCATCCGTGACCAGGGCGCGGACCAGCGGTGCATCCTTCGGCCCGGCCATGGCGCGCGCGGCCAGCAACAGCAATGTCGTGTCGCGCGGCGAGGTGTTCGGGATGGGCCAGCTCCGTGAGATGCTGGTCTGTGCGAAGTCGCCGTAAAGGCGGTCACGCCGCGTCTCGGTCAGGGACGGAGTCCATTGCAACGGGCGGCTGATCGGCGTGCCGGGGCGGATCGCGCCGAAATAGCGGGTGATCTTTTCGCGTGCCGTGGCGGCGTCGATATCGCCCGACAGCACCAGCACGGCATTGCCCGCGCCGTAATGGCCCTGGAACCAGTGCTTCACATCGTCCAGCGTCGCGCCCTCGATATCCTCGGTCGAACCGATCGTGGGGTGGGCATAGGGGTGACCGGCGGGATAGAAGGCGGTCAGGAAGTGGCGCCAGGCCATCTCCTCCGGGCGCAATTCCCCCTGCCGCTTCTCGTTCAGCACGACACGCCGCTGCTCGTCGAGCAGGGCCTGGGTTATACCTCCGTCCAGATAACCCATGCGATCGGACTCCAGCCACAGGACGGAGTCGAGCGCGTTGGTCGGCACCGTCTCGAAATAGACGGTGTCGTCGGTGCGGGTCATGCCGTTGGCGCGCACCGCTCCAATGGCATTCAGCGCGGCCATATATTCCTGTGGTCGATGCGCCGTGCTCTGGAACATCAGATGCTCGAACAGATGCGCAAAGCCGGTCTTGCCCGGCGGCTCGTCGCGCGATCCGGTCTTGTACCACAGGCCGACAAAGACCGATGGGCTGCTATGATCGGTATGGACCAGCGCGGTCAGGCCATTGGGCAGGGTGAAGCGCTCGAACGCCACATCGGCGACTTGCGGCGCGGGCATGGGCTGCTTCGTCCGGGACCAGGCGGGAACGGACAGGCAGGCTGCCGTACCGGCCAGGCAGAGAGGCCATAAAGCGCGTTTGGCGGATTTCACGTCGACGTTCCCATCATGCCCATGGCGATCGCCGACAGGAACCATGACTTGCTTGCATCAGCCTTGCAGATGAAACGCGCATCGGTATCCCGCGATCGAGGGGAAAGGCTAAGGGTGGCAAGGTTGGTGCAAGCCAGCCGCCATAAATCCTTGCAGATGCCCTGAATTGAGGGCGGGGGCGCAGATGGACGATCGATCGGACGAGCTGCTCCATCAGCGGCTCGACAGGCTGGAGGAGAAGGGGCGCGCGACGCTGGCTGGCGCTGCGTGCACGGCGGCCTGGCGTGCCGGGATCGATCTGGCCATGCGGACGGCGATCGTGGTGCCGGTGCTGACGCTCGTCATGGCGATGATGCGGCCGGTCGCCGTGTTGCCCGCGATCATCTTCTCGATTGTCGTGCCGATGATTGTTCTGCTGGTGGCCGTCGCCGTGCGTATGGCGCGTTTCCAGGTGGAGCGTCGCGCGGCGCTGGCCTTGGTCGATCAGTCGCTGGCGTTGAAGGACCGGGCGGTCATCGCTGCGGAATTCCTGGCGGACGATCGGCGGGATGGCTTCCGCCGCGCCGCCCTGCAAGAGGCGATGCCCTGGCTGGACCGGGCAGCGTCGACGCCGATCCATGCGGAGGCCCGCGCTGTCGAGCAGGGCTGGCGGCGTTGGGTCATACCGGTGCTCGCCCTCGTCATTCTCGCTGTGGCGTTGAGCATCCGGCCGTCTTCGCCCGTGCCGTCCGGCGTGGCGGAGCCCTCCGTCTTGCAGAGGATTGGCGCGGCCATGGGTCTTCGCGCCGCTGGCCCGGAAGTCCAGAGCGATCGAAACGAGCAGGATGCGGAAGGCCACGGCCGGGATGCGTCATCCGCAATGGCCGCCGGGGGCGTCGCGGGGGGATCGCAGATGGGGGCGGCCGGGGCGGCGGGCATGACCAAGGCGGGTGCCAGCCCCGGCGGATCGGCCACGCCCCTCGGGCAGTCGCAAGGCGGTGGAAACGGGGCATCCGCATCGTCGGGCAATGGCGGGGCCGATAGCCCCGGCGCCGCGGGGCGCTCGGCCGATGCGGATAACGTAGGGCAGCCGGGCAAGACGGCCGAGGGTCAGCGCAGCGGTGAACCGAAGATGGCCGGTGATGCCCAGGCCACGGCACCCGAAAGCCGTGCGACGCCACCGCAAGGCAATCAAAGCGGCGCTGGCGCCAGCGTGTCCACACCCAGTGGCGCGCCGCCGGCTCCCCGCAATCCAGGGGGGAGCCAGGACCAGCAGCGTTCGGGTTCGCGCAACCGCCAGCAATCGGGCCAGCAGTCGCAAGGCTCGGGCAGTTCCGGGCGCGCCAACAATAATGGGCAACAGGGTTCCAATCGCGGTGACGGCCAGGAGGGGGCCAAGCGAGCTCGCGGCTCGCCGTCGCTGATGCTGGCGGTGCCGATGGAGGATCGGGTGATCGGAACGGTCAACGCCGGTGCGGTGAGCAGCACGACCCGCAACGCCCCTCCGCGCGCCATGGCATCGGGCACTGTCGCCGCCCAGTCGCGTGGAGCCGGGCAGGGGCCGGGTGCTGCACTGCCCGAGCGGACGCGCAGCGTGCAGGAGGACCGACTCCTCGAACGCTATTTCGCCCGGACGGGAGTCGATCGGTGATGCTGTCCAGCGCCCCCGGCTTCGACGAGCTGTTCGATCCCGTCTTTCTGGAACGGGTCAATGCGCTGACCCTGCGGATCGCGGCGGCGCAAAAGGGCGGCCGCCTGGCCGATCAGCGGACGTCCGCGCGCGGGCAGGGATCGGACTTCGCCGACTTCAAGCCCTATGTGCCGGGCGACGATCTGCGTGCGATCGACTGGAACATCTATCGGCGGCTGGGCAAGGCGTTCGTCCGGGTGTTCGAGGAACGGCAGGACCTGCCGGTCTATATCCTGCTCGACGTATCGCGCAGCATGTTCGTCGAAAGCCCGCCCCGTATCGGCCCGGCGATGCGCGCCGTCCTGGCGCTGGCCGCCGTTGCGTTGGGGCAGCAGGACGCGGTCAGCCTGATGACGGTCAGCGACGACATGGGCACGGCGATGCGGAATGTGTCCGGCAAGGGCGGCATTGCCCGCGTCGCACAGACGCTTGCCGCCCAGCTGGCCGTGGGGCGCAGCGCGCTGGCCGGTGCGATCGCCAAGCTGGCCGCTATGCGATTGCGTCGCGGACTGGTGATCCTGGTGTCCGACTTCTTCGATGATGACGGTCTGGACGGCGTTCTGACCGCACTGGAAACGCTGCCCCATCGACTGCTCCTGGTGCAGATGACCCGCGCCTCGGATGCGGACCCGATGCTGCTGCCCGATCTGGACGGTGATGTGGTGATCGAGGACGGCGAGCATGAGGGTGCCGGGTTGACCGTGACGCCCGAACTGATCGCGCGCTATCGTGCGGCGTATCGGGATTTTGCGGACGGCCTTGACGGCTTCGCGCGGCGGCGGGGCGCGACACTGGTCCGCCTGGATGCGGATCGCGATGTCCTCGACCAGTTGATGCCGGTCCTGACGGCAGGGAGCATCCTGCCATGAGCTTTACCCAGTTCGGCTGGCCGGTGACGCTGGGCGGGATGGTCGCGCTGGCGGGCATCGTTTTCCTGCTGCAACGGCTGCGTGCCCGGCGTCGGGTGCTCCGCCTGCCGACCGCCGGTCTTTGGGCGCAGGCAGTGCGCGACACACCGGTTCGGATGCTGGGAGGGCGGTTCCGTTATTGGCTGGCCTATCTGCTGATCCTGGCGATCGCGCTGTTGCTATGGATCGCGACGGCGCACCCGCAAGCGGCGTCGGTGGCGAGCGGTGGCGGGTTGCAGCGCTTCTATCTCGACAATTCGGCGCTGATGACTGGCAGCGGCGACTTGGCAGCGGCGAAGCGCGCGTTGCTGGCCGATGTGCGCGCGACACCGGCGGATCGGCGCGAGGTGGTCCTGGGCGATGTGATCGGCACCCGGCTGCTGGCACCGGGGGAGAGCGCGTCCTTGCTGTCGCGAAGGCTGGACATGGTGTCGGCCGAGACGCGGCCATCGCACTTCGCGGCATGGATGGCACAGGCCGGTGCAGGAACGGTGCGCTATTATGGCGCATGGGGCGCGGCGCGACCTGCCGGGCGGTTGGCGGGGCTTCGCTACGGCTATCTGGCCGATCCCGTGCCGGGCAATCGCGGCATCGTGGCGCTGGGCGTCACCCCGGCGGCGTCGGGACAGGTCGGCAAGGCGGATCTGCTGGTCACGGTCGCCGCCGCGCATAAGCCATCGCCCGACGCAGCCGATCTGCGCTGGGCGACGGGTGGGCGCGGCTTCACGCCTTCGCGGGTCGAGCCCCTGGGCGGCGGGCGCTTCCTGGCCCGCGACATCGACGCGACCGGCAAAGTCGTCGGCGTGGCGCTGGCACAGGGCGACGGCTTTGCGGCGGATGACAAGGCTGCGATCGAGGTGGTCGATCGCCGTCCGATCAAGCTCGCCTTGCTGGGGGGCACGCCGCCCGCCATTCGCGAAGCGGTGGCGGCGGATCCGTCGCTGCTGCTGGTCACGGCGGCGCAAGCGCAGGTCGTGGTGGGGGATGCGCGGGCGGTTCAGGCCGCCGGGCGGCCCGCCCTCGTCCTGTCCGATGCGGCGGCGCAGGCGTTCACCTTCGCGGGGTCGGGCGAGGCCGAACGCGGCGCGGTCGCGTTGCGTCTGGACGATCTTGGCCTGGCTGGGCTCGACGCCGGGGCGCTGGCCGATGCGCTCCACCGCCCGGTTGGAGTGGACATCCACGATGCCCGTCGGCGCCAGGTCACGGCATGGCGCGCGATCTTCGCGCCAAGTTCGCCCTTCGTCCAAAGCCCCGCCATGCCGATTTTCGTCAGTCGCAGCCTCCATTGGCTTGCACAGCGGCAGGATTGGCAGTCCGTAGCCCAGGACGACGTAGATCCGCTGGCGGCACCTGCGGCCAAGCGCGATCAGCCGGTGTCGCTGACCGATCGTGCCACCACGCTGGCCGCCGCCGACACCAGTCCGCGCCCGGCGGTGGAGCATGGCGGCGGAGCGTGGCCGTCGGACCTGCCCTTTCTGCTGTTGCTGCTCGCGGCTGGCACCCTGCTGGGCGTAGAGTGGTGGCTGGTGCAGCGGCGCGTGATTCCCTGAGGGCCGGACAGACGTGAGCATCACCTTCCTCTTTCCCGTCGCGGCCTGGCTGTTCCTGCTCGTCCCGCCCTTGCTCTGGTGGCCTATGCGGGCGCGGCCGCGCTGGGGGCACGCGGCGGTGCGGGCGGCGGTCTATGCCTGCCTGATCATCGCGATGATGCAGCCCAGTCTGGTGCGACGCGACGGAGCGGGCGCGCAAATCTATATCCTCGACCAGCGGTCCGTATTGGGCGCGGCGGGGCAGGCGGCGGCGCGGCGTGCGCTCGACCGGGTCATGGCGACGGCCCCCGCCGATGCCCGGACGTCGGTGATCCAGCTGGGCGGCTCGGCCAGCGGGCGCATCGTGTTGCACGACGGATCGCTATCGCAGGCTTTGCGGAACGCGGCAGGTTCCATCCCCTTGGGTTCGCGTGGCGCGGTGACGTTGATCGGCAGCGACCTGTCGACGGACGATCATTGGCGCGACAGCATCGCCGCACTGGTCGCGCGTGGTATTCCGGTCAACACGATCTCGGTGCCGACCGCCCTGCGGCCTGCCTTTGTCGCGGACGTGCGGATGGCGGCCGCTCGGGCCGGTGAGACGTTGCGCGCGGATGTCGTTGTTCAGGGGGATGGTGGCACGCATCGCCTGGCGGTGTTCAGCGGTGACCAGCGGCTGGCGACCAGCACGTCGTTCCGCGCGGATGGCGAAACGCATGTCGCGCTCGACATTCCGACCCAGCGCGCCGGGTTCCTGCCGCTGCGCGTGGAACTCGACGGAGGCGGCAATTTCCAGACGTTGGCGGCGATTCAGGAACCGCGCCGCCTGCTCTATCTGGGCGAGCGGCAGCGGGGCGCGGCGGGCCAGCTCCAGCAGTTGCTGGGGCCAAGCTTCGTCGTCGACCAACGGGCGCCGAGCGCGCTTTCGGAAGGTATCGATCCAGCGCGCTGGCCGCTGGTCATGGTCGACGATCTGCCCGCCTCGCGCCTGCCGGTGGCGGCGCAGCAGAGCCTCAACCGTGCCGTGGCGCGCGGGGGAACCGGGTTGTTCGTCTCGGGCGGAATGGCGGCGTTCGGGGCGGGGGGCTATGCCGACACGGCGCTTGGCGCGGCGCTGCCGGTCACCGCACGCGCGCAGGACAAGCAGGTCCGGCCCAGCGTCGCGCTGGCCATCGTCATCGACAGTTCGGGTTCGATGCAGGGCGATCGGCTGGAGCTCGCCAAGCAGGTGGCGCGTCAGACGGTGCGCAAACTGAACGCCAATGACTGGGTCGGCGTGGTCGAATTCTATGGCGCGCGGCAATGGTCGGTGCCGATGCACCACGCGACCGACGTGCCCGATATCGAACGCGCGATCGGCCGGATGCAAGCGCAGGGCGCCAGCGTCCTTTTCCCGGCGCTTCAGGAGGCGTTCTATGGGCTGAAGGATCTGGATGCACGCTACAAGCATATCCTGGTCATCTCGGACGGCGGGGTGGCGGAGGATCGCTATCAGCAGTTGCTCCGCCACATTGCGGAGAACCGGATCAACATCTCCACCGTGGCGGTCGGCGGGCAGGTCGATGACGAGAAGAGCATGGCCGACTGGGCACGGGTGGGGCGCGGGCGCTTCTACTCGGTGCCCGACGAGTTCAACCTGGTCGAACTGGATTTCAAACAGCCGCAGACACGGCCCGATCCCGGCTATCGCAGCGGTTCGGTAGCGGTTCGGGGCGAGCCGAGGCCCGGTTGGTGGGACGGCGCGAAACTGAGCGCCCCGCCGCCCCTGTCCGGTTATGTCCAGACGCGTACCCGGCCCGAAACGGAGACTTTGCTTCGCACCGATGGCGGTGATCCGATCCTGTCGAGCTGGCCGGTGGGTAGCGGGCGCGTCACCGCGATGATGACCGAGCCGCTGGGAGCGGGAACCGCGAGCTGGCGTGGCTGGCCCGATTATGGCCGTTGGCTGGCGCGCGTCCTGGCGATGACGGCACGGGCGCGGCCGGAGCTGACGGTGGACACCGCGCGGCGTTTCGACAGGCTGACGATCACGGTGCGGCGTAACGGTTCCGGCACGGTGGACGCGACGATGCCGACGATTACGCTGGTCGACGCGGACGGCCGTCCGCAACGCCGGATCGACGGTGTCGAGGAGCGTGCGCCGGGTCTTTTCATGGCGGACATCGCCTGGCCGGGCAAGGATTCCGCCCGGATCGAGGTGCGCGACGGCGGTCATCTTGCCCTTGCCGCCGACTCGGCCTTCTCCGATGTGCGGCCGGTCCAGGCGATGCCGGACTTCATGGCCCTGCCATTCGACACGCTGTCGTCGCGGACCGGAGGATGGCACCGCGACGATCCCGCCGCCCAGCCTGGGTCCGTACAGCGGATCGGCGGCTTGCGCGCGATCGATCTCTGGCCGTGGATGACGCTACTGGCGCTGGGATTGTACCTCTTCGATATTGGCTATCGGCGCTGGCCTTCGCGCCGCATCGCAGGAATTCGATGATCCGCTTTTCTTCCCGTCGATCGGCCTTTCGGCCGCTGCTTCTCGCGCTGTCGCTGTCGACCAGCCTGACCTGTCCGTCATGGGCATGGGCGCAGGCGGGGGACGATTTGTCGGCGCTGGCGTCGGCGAGGCGGACCGATTTCGACGCGGCGAACCGCCTGTACCGCGCGAGCGTGAAGCGTGGCGATCTGGCGACCGTGCTGGCGAAGGTGGAGGCCCTGTCGCAGAGCGGATCTCCGTCGGCGCGTGCGTCGGCAGGGCGGTTGCGCGCCGAACTCCTGTGGCAGGATGGCGACCGCGAGGGTGCTCTGGCGGCGGCCGATGCGGCGCTGGCCAATGAGACGGGCGCGGACGGCTATCGCCTCAAGGCCGAACTGCTCGATGCGCTGGGCCGGATCGCCGAGGCGGTGCCGCTCTATCGCCAGGCGGAGGAGCAGGAGCATGACCAGGCGGTCAAGCGGCGGATCGCCCTGCGGCTGGCAATGATCGACGCGGTTCGCCGTCCCGATACGCTGCTGCGCTATGCCAAGGATGCGCCGCCGGCCCAGGCACCGCGGCTGGCCGATATCCTGGCGCTGCTGGGACGACCCAAGGCGGCATTGGCCCTGGGCGGATCGGGCGGCGACGTGGGCGATAGGCTGACGGCGGCGCAATGGGCATTGGCGGCGGGTGAGGCGGGCCCGGCGCGCGACACGGCCAAGGCCGCCCTGTCGATCGCAAAAACGCCCGACGATCGGCGTTATGCGCTGGCGCTCGTCGTCGAGGCTTATCGCAATGCGGGGGATCTTACCGGTGCGCTGACCTTCCTCGACACCCTGCCTCCCAACGAACTGGTCGCGAACGCCAAGGTCGATGTGCTGCTCGAGCTGGGTCGTACCAAGGCCGCCATCGCCGCGATCGAGGCGGCCAAAACCCCCGAGCTGCGTGGCCGCTTGACCGGGGTGCTCGATCTGTCCGGCGACCGGGCGGCGGCCGAGGTCGAGTATGCCCGCCTGATCGCGGCTGACCCGCATCAGGTGGACCTCTATGCCCGGCTGGCTGCGCTTCATCTGACGCAAGGGGACGAGGCGCAGGCCCTGGCCGTCTGGCGGCGGATGTTCGCGGCCAATCGCGGGCGGGCCGACGTGCTGACGGCGGGCGCGCGGGCGATGATCGGCATGGGCCTTCAGGATCAGGCGGTCGCGATGCTGGCGGGCAGCGCGGGCGACCCGGCGGTGGCGACGGCGACGCATCTGTTCCTGTTCGAGACGTATCTGGATCGCGGCGACATGGCCAAGGCGCTGGCCGAGTTGCAGGCGGTCGAGCGCGGCGACACCGCCGGGCTGCTGCTGCCCGATATCGCCGATGGTTATGAACGGCTGGGTCGGCCCGATCAGGCGCTGGCCCTGTTGAAGCGGTTGGAGGCGAAAGGCGCGCCCGCTTACGACGTTCGTACGCGTATCGCGCAGCTCGCGGCGGAGGCGGGACATGATGACGAGGCGCTGACCCGCTGGCGTGCGCTCTGGGTGGATACGACACTGCCTGCCCGGCGCAGCATCATCGAGCGGCAGATCGTCGCGATCGCCACGCGAATGAACCGGCTGGAGCCGATGGCGCAGGAGATTGGCGCGCGGCTGGATGCGGGCACGATCCGGCCCGGCGAAATCGACCTGCTTGTCGCGCTCCGTCTGGCGCAGAACAAGCCCGAGGCCGCCGCCGAGGCGGTACGGCGTTTCGCCGCGCGCCGTGGCCAAGGCGAGGTCGCGCTGCTCAACCAGTTGGCGCAGCTTTACGCACGGGTACGCGATTACGACCGGCTGGATGCGACGCTGGCTCGGCTGATCGCGCTCGACCCCGGCAATCGCGACGCCCATGTCCGGCAGCTGATCCTGACCCGGTTGCGCCATGACGACGGCCCCGTATCGGCCGAACAGCGGCAGCGGGAACTTGACGGGCTGATGGCCCAGTTGACCGACAAGGGCGATGTCGATGCCCATGCGTTCAAGGCGACCGTCTATGCACAGTCCGACCTGCCCACCCAGGCGATCGCCCAGTTGCGAGAGGGGCTGGCGGCGCGACCCGACGACGCGGATGCGCTGTCGAGACTGGCCAGCGAGCTGAAGCGCCAGCACCGACGGGGTGAGGCGATCGGTCTGTTGCAATATGCCGCCGATCATGGCGATGCGGCCCAGTTCCTGCCCGCGATCGATGCGCTGATCGACATGGTCGCCGATGCGGGCGATGGTGATGCCGACACCAGCGGCGTGCTCGACTGGGCCGAACGGCGCGTGCTGGAGCGGATCGCCGACGGGGGCGCGATGCCCCGGCTGCTCGGCCTGTTGTCCGACATTGCGGCTGCGGATGCCGATCTCGACCTGCAGATCCGGGCGACCGAGGCGACGGTGCCGGGCGCGGGCGAGCAGCGCGCCTTCGTGCTGCGCGAACTGGCGACGTTGAGTGGCGGCGGCGCGAATGATGGAGGCGCGGTGGCGATCATCGGCGATCCGCGCCGCAAGCTGATCTATGCCCGCCGCCTGCTGGCGCTCGGCAAGTCGTTCCCGCCCGACCTCTATGCCGATCTGGCGCGCACCCTGTTGATGCAAGGGGACGAGGCGGGGACCGAGCGTGCCTTTGCGATGATGAACGGCCTGGGCGGGCTGGTGAATGTCGACGAGGCGAAGGGCGATGCCTATGCTGCCGCCGGACGCCCGGCGCAGGCGCTGACCAACTATGCCCGTGCCTTGTTGCAGGATCAGTCGAATTTCGATCTGCTGGTCAAGACCGCGATCCTCCAGGAACGGGCGGGAGAGGATGCGCTGGCCCGACGCTGGTACTGGCGCGGCCTGCGCACGCTTCTGGCGCGCCAGCCCTCGACGCCGATGGGCCCGCGTGACGAACGGGGGCTGGACGTCCGCCGCTATTATCCGACGATGGTCGAGGGGCTGCTGCTGACCTGGCCGGACGCGGGTGCCACCGCCGATCCGATCCTTACCGAGCTGGCGCAGCGTTTTACCACGGAGATGGGCCAGGTCGATGCTGTCCGGCCGGGCGCGCTGGCGGATCATCCGCGCCTCGCGCTGTTGGTCGATCTGGGGCATCGCATCGCCGATGCGGGGCATGGCGATGCCGGTTTGTCGGCCTGGGATAGCGCGCTCGACAGCCGTTTCTCGGGCGATCCCGCGTATCGCCGTGCGGCGTTGCTGCGTGCTCATCTGACCGGGCGCGGCGGGAAGCCCATCACGGCCGCATCCGACTGGCCTTTTGCGGCGCTGCGCCTGCAGGCGGGCGACGCCGACAATGACGAGCTGGCGCTGGTGCTGGCCCTGTCGCGCGGGGATAAGGCGGCCAGCCAGGGCCTGCTCGCCAGCGCGCTGGCGGAGGAGGAAAAGGCACGCGCTGCACCGGAACCAGGCTTCCGCCGTCCGCTCTACCTGCTGCTCCTGAGCGACGCATTCGACCTGCTGCCCCCCGAACAATTTCGGGATTGGGTCCTGCCGCCGCTCCAGGCGTCCCCCGCACGGGACGGCATCCTGTTCGACCTGTTCCGCGCGTCGCCGGAGCGTTATGCGAAGCTGGAAAAGGCGGCGGGCACGACCCTGTTGTCACCCGATGCACTGGTCCGTTTGACGATCACGCAAGGCAACCGACCGCTCGGCATCAGCCTGACCGTCTCGCGACGGCATGGCGGCGGGGGCATGGACTGGCTGGACCAGTTTTCGATCGATCAGTTGCTGACCCTCTATGACGGCCTCGTCACGCAACTGGAGCGTGGGCAGGGGGATTCGGGCCTGAGCGACCTGACGCTCGACAGCCTCTTCCGTCATCCGCTGGATGCGGCGCAAAAGGCCCGGCTGTCGGCCATGTTGAACCGGGACATAGCCGTCGTGCGCGATCCCAAGGCACGAAGCGGTGCCCCGCTCGCGGCTCGGCTGCTTCAGTTCGATGCGTTGCCCGCCAATCGGGACGTGGTGCTGAACGCGGCCAGGGCCGTCGCGTCCCGCTACGCCGACGCCGCCGCGCTGCCGACCATGCTGGAGCGCTGGTATGCCGGGGACAAGCGACAGGCCTTCATCCAACTGACGACGATGGGCGAGGCGATGCGCGCCAATGGCCAGCAGGTATCCTGGCTGGATCGCGCCATCGCCCGGCACTTCCCCGACGTACGCCGCGAACAGATCGAGGCGTTCCTTGCCGATCCCAAGCCGGACCCCAAGGTCGCGGCGCAGGTCTATCAACGCTTCGCGGTTCAGGATGCGCAGACCTCGTCCGAGCAGCGGCTGGCGCTGACGCGGCGGATGATCGCGCTCGACCCCACCAATGCGGCGTATCGCGAACATTTGCTGGCGCTGTATGTCGAAAAGGCGGACTGGAGCGACCTTGCGCCCGCACTGCAGGACTATGTCGCCAGCCATCCCGACGACCGATCCGCCGCGACGATGCTGGTGCTGGTCTATCGCCTGATCGGCAAGCCGGAACAGGCGGCGGCGGCCGCCCAGACCGCGCAGGTCGATGCGGACGATCCCGACTGGCTGGTGGCCCTGCTCAATCGCGCGCGGGCGATGCGCGGGCGTGGTGGCGGGGGTGGAACCGCCGGGTTTTTCGCCAGTGTCTATGACGCCTATCTCCGTCACGATCCGACCCGTCCCGCGCTGGTGGTGGTCGAGGCGCGGCAGGGACGCGGCACCGCTCCGGTGATGCGCGGTGGCGATGCCACCCTCGCGCCGCTGCTCGATCCGGGCAAGGGCGATCCGACGCCGCCGTCGCGGATCATGCGCGCGCTGTGGCGCCACTCCAATGCCATCGCGACGGAAGGCGATACGGGGCGAGGCCGTCGTGCGCTGGTCTACACGCTGTCGGCGGCGACCAAGGGGCAGGGGGCCGCCGCCGCCCTGCTGGCCCGGCCCGACATGTCGGCCGAGTTGCAACGCTATCCCGGCGCGATGGCGCCGGAGGACCAGGCGCGCCAACAGGCGCTGTACGACGTCATCGCCTTTGGCCCTGCCCGGCGCGGCGAGGGGGCGCAGAAATTGGCGGCGATGCTGGCTGATCTTCACGCCGGAAAGGCCGATGCCGATGAAGTGGCGCGCCTGCTCGCGCTGGCCGACCGCCTCGCGGCCCCGCTGACGGCCGAGGACGCGGCCATGCTCGATACGCGGCTGCGCGCCATGCCGGTGATGGCGGCGGAGGGACGGATCGTGGCGGCGCGGGTCTATGCGCGAAGCGGCCTGCTGCCCCAGGCGGAGGCGCTGCTCGACGCGGCCTTCACCCAGATGCTCTATCCCGCCGGACCGCTCGACAATGTCGACGACCTGGCGGACGCCATGGCGCAACTGGTCGCGACAGTCCGGTTGTGGCCGGACGCGACCGATCGGCGGCGGGTTTACGCCACGCTTGCGCAAATCCTCGAAAAGCGGAAGCTGGGGCCGAACGGCGGCGACTTGCCACCGATGCCGCCCCTCGACGGAGGCGCGGCGCACTGAGGCGGGGGCAGACAGGAGTGGGATTGCTGGGGCGCATCTGGAACTGGCGCAAGTCGATGTTCGCCCAGATGCTGGTGCTGACGTCGATCTTCCTGGGCTGGGGGCTTTACGCCTTCGTGATCCGGCCGCTGGCCGACATGCCGGTGCAGGTCGATGTCCCGCCGCCCCTGCAGGCGACCGAGTCCGAGCTTCGCAGTACGCTCGCCGGGTTCATGTTGTCCGTCCGGGATGACCCGTCCGATGCCTCCGACATTGCCGAGGATGGTTTCCTGCGCGAGGTCGCAGCGCGCAATCCCGAGTTCCGCTTCTACGTCCGGGTCGGGAACCGGGCCTTCGGAAATGGTCCGCCGGTCTTTTTCCGCCAATTCGGCTTCGCGGCCTTGGAGCAGGTGCACCGGGCCGTGGCCGATCCGACCATCTGCACGCAGGGCGAGAAGATCATGGATGGCAAGGATGGCGATGGTTACGCCTCCTTCCGCATGTGCGACAAGCTGACCTATTTCGAATATCACGATCTGCGCCACCCCGTCGTCATCGAACACTCTTCGCCCTTGGGGGTGCGGCGCAAATGGATATCGGCGTTCAGCGGAAACTTCCTGCTGGCAGCAGGCGGTGTCTTCCTGATCTTTGCCATCATCTTTTCGCTGCATATGTGGTCGATCCGGCGCGTCGCGCGGCTGGCCCGGTCGATCGATCCACAGCGATTGGATGCGCTGCTGCCCGAAAAGGGCGTCGCCAGCGAGATCCTGCCGCTGGTCCGGGCGGTCAATCACCTGATCGCGCAGGTCGATGCGGCCCAGCGGCGGGCGACCTTCTTCCTGTCGGCGGCGGCGCATGAGATGCGGACCCCGCTGACCGTGCTGCGCACCCGCCTGGAATTGATGGAGGACGGGCCGCAAAAGGACAAGCTGATCGGCGACGTGCGGCGGCTGACCCGGCTGGTCAACCAGTTGCTGACGCTGATGAGCATCGGCAATCGTCGCGACGTGACCGGCTTCACCGATCTCACCGCCTCGGCCGCCAAGGTTATCCGGGGAAGGATGCCGCTGGCCGAACAGGCCGATGTCACCCTGATGCTCGACAGTGCGAGGGACGAGGTCGAGATACCCGGTGACGCGACCCTGATCGAGTCGGCCATCGCCAACCTGGTCGACAACGCCATCTCCTTCGCACCGCCCGGAACCACGGTGCGCGTGGCGATCGATGCCGATGGCCGGATCACGGTGCGCGACCATGGCCCCGGCTTCGGCGATATCGATCCCGTCGCCTTGTTCGAGCCCTTTGCGCGGCCGGTATCGGCCCGCCGCGGCTATGGGCTGGGACTGGCCATCGTGGCGGCCATCGTCCGCTTGCACGGCGGGGATATGTGCGCCCGCAATGCCGAGGATGGCGGTGCCGAATTCACCCTGACATTCGCGTCATAAGCCTGTTTCTATGCCCATTGCTCCGTCGTAGGACATAGAATTTCGCAGTTGCAGCACATCGCGACATTCCAAATCCTTTGTTGCAAGGTTGGTGCAAGCCTCGTCGCGCAGCATGTCTTCGTCATAGAGCAGCGTCTTGGGCTTGAATGACCGGGTAAAAAGCCACGGCATCGGCCTCACGAACGCTGACGATCATAGTATCTATGGGGGGTACGATCATGAAGAAGTCAGCCTTTCTGGGCGCGTGTTCGCTCGTCGCCTATCTCGCAACGACCGGCGCGGCGTTCGCCCAACAGACGCAAGCCGCGCAGCCGGCATCCAACCAGGCCGAGAGCCTGAAGGGCGTGGTGCCCGTCCCGGGAAATAGCGATGCCGCCGACGAAGAGCAGGCGCGCAAGAATGCCGAGCGCGAAAACGCGCCCGCCGCCCGGGCCGGTGATAAGAAGGCCAAGGCGGATGAGGCCGAACTGCGCCGTTTCCAGAACCCGGTCATCAAGAAGACCAAGGGCAGCGACGACGTTCTCGTCACCGGCAGCCGGTTGAGGGACGGTGACAAGACCAGCCGCCTAACCGTGATCGACGCCAAGGAAATCCGTGACCGTGGCGTCACCAGTGTGGAGGAACTGATCCGCACTCTGCCGCAGAATGTCGCGACGATCGGGGCGATCACCAACAATCGTGGCAAGGGGCCGCTGGCCACCAATACCGGCGCAAACGGCGGCCAGGTCGTCTCGGCCGTCGGCGCATTGGGGGTGTCGGCCGCCAATCTTGGTGGCGTCGGTGCGGGCAACACGCTCATCCTGATCAATGGTCGCCGCATCGCGGGAGCCGCCGGATTCGAGGGCGGGTTCGCCAATCTGAACGGTATCCCGCTCAGCGCGATCGAGCGTGTGGAAATCAGCACCGGGGGACAGGCGGCCATTTACGGCGCCGACGCGATGGGCGGTGTCATCAACTTCATCCTGAAGAAGAACTACGTCGGCACCACCATTTCGGCGACGCGCAAGCAGACGAGTTCCGGGGCCGACGACACCCGGATCAGCCTGTACAGCGGTCGCGCCTGGGGAAGCGGCAGCCTGGCCGCCAGTGTGGAGTTCGGCCGGGTCAATCCCATCATCAATGCCCGGACCGGCTATGTCACCAACAATTACGCGCCCTTTTTCGGCGGCAATACCGCCTATGACAAGCGGACGTTCAATGCCGGGACTCAGCCTGGGACGGTGTCATTGCCGGGGGTGTATGATCCCAAGACGGGAACGTTCATCCAAAATGGCCTGACGGTTCCGCCGGGTTTCACCGGTGCCCCGAAACAGTCGGATTTGATCACGACCGGTCTCAGCGCCAGCCGCGACTATGTGCCCGAATTCGCGGGTCCGCGCACGCGCACGGTCAGCGGTACGCTGAACTTCGATCAGAAAATCACCGATCGCCTGCGCGTGTTCGCGACCGGCCTCTACACCTGGTCACAGAATACGCAGCAGAATGCGGCCTTTGGCGGCATCGGCGTACCCCTGGCGCCGGGGCAGTATTATAGTCCTTTCCCGGCATTCACCTTCGGGAATTTCGCGTACGCCACCACGGTCTACTATTTCCCGCAGAGTGAGATCAGCGACGGTACGCTGTCGCCCGGCACCGTCCGCAACACGGTGCGGAACTGGAACGTCAACGGCGGCGTCAGCTATGATTTCGGCAAGGCGGCCAAGCTGCAACTGATCTACACCAAGTCGAAGAGTTCGGCAGAGGGTTCGGGCACGCAACTGGGCAATCTGGTCAGTTTCCAGAAGGACGCGACGTCGCCGACGGGCTATTCCTGCTACAACTTCCTGTTGGCCAACAACCGCATCCCCGTGAATCAGCGGGCGGGCTACAAGGCCGCGTTTGATCAGCAATGTCAGGCGTTGACCAGCAGCGATCCTAACATTGCGTTCAACCCCTGGAAGAGCACGACCAATGGTGGCGGGGCGAGCATCAGCCGGTTCCTCTTTCCCAACATCGTCGACGACCTCGGCAGTTCGCTCGACAATCTCGAAGCGCGGGTGAACGGCGAACTGTTCAAGCTGCCGGCCGGGGCGGTCAGCTATGCCGCCGGTGCCGAATATTCTCGCACCGGTGTAAACAGCACCTACATCGCGCAGACCGCGGGCAACAATCCGACGAGCGAGCGCCGTGCGTTCTTCGGTGAGATCAACTTGCCGATCCTGGGGCGTGGCTATGACCTGCCGCTCGTCAAGCAATTGCTTTTCAACATCGCGCTGCGCCGGGACATAACCAGCAGCACGGGGCCGATCGGGACGGTCGGGGGGAAGCCCGTCGATCAGGGCGGTCAGATCATCTACGGCAAGAACGAATTCGGGCGCACCACCCCGGCCTGGGGCATGTTGTGGTCGCCGACCCCAACGATCAGCATCCGGGCAAGGTTCACCCGAGGTTTCAAGGCACCACCCGCGACGCAGCTTTACGCACTGACCGGTACGCAAATCTCTACGACTACGATCTCCGACGATCCGCTGTACAAGTGCACGACCGACTGCGCCCCTCGCACCACGACCAAATATTATGTTCCGGTTTATCTCGGGCCAAACCCCAATTTGCGGCCGGAAACGTCGCGCCAACAAATCTATAGCGCGACATGGCAACCCAACGGGTTCCTGTCGGGCCTGAACCTGGCGGTGACCTATAACCGAAACCTTATCCGAAATCAGTTCGCGACGCTCACGGACCTGGGATATTTTCTGCCCTATGCGCAGATCCTGCAGCTGCCGATGTTCTATCCGCGCGCCGCGAACGGCAAGATCACGCAGTACAATGCTATGCGGTACAACATCATCGGTTCGAATTACGAATCGATGACCTATGAGGCCAGCTACCTGTTCTCGACCGCGATCGGGACGTTCCAGCCCAAGATCGTCTATGTCGACAATATGGTGGCGGAGACGACGGGGCTGACCGACGCACAGCGCATCGATCAGCGCGGCCGGATCCTGGGTGTCGATCGGTACAAGATCGTCGGGTCGCTGCAGTGGAATTCGGGCCCGGTCAGCACCAACCTGTTCGTCTATCACACGCCAAGCTATCTCAACGACTATGCGGGTTATTATGCGGCGGGGACCCAACAGGCGCCCAAGCTCGTCACTCCCGTGGCGCCGCTCACCACCGTCGATGCGTCGGTGTCATGGGTCGTGAACAAGCGGTTGAATCTGCAACTGGTGGGGCGCAACATCTTCAAGGCGGCGGCGCCGTTCACGGTCGTCGACAGCCTGCCCTACGATACGGCGCGTTATAACATCGAAGGGCGTTCCGTCGTGCTGACCGCACGGATGTCCTTCTGATGCTAGGGAGGTCGGTGGCCGTGAAATGCCGCCGACCTCGCCTGACGCGGCGATGTCGTGTAGGTTGTCCGCGATGAGATTGCTGCTTGTTGAAGATGACGGCGACGTTGCCGAAACCCTGACCGCTTACCTGGAGCGGCAGGGTTTCGTCGTCGATCGTGCCGATACGCTGGCCGTGGCGCAGGACGCGCTGCTGGACAACGACTTCGACCTGGTCCTGCTCGACCGCTTGTTGCCTGACGGAGACGGCGTTTCGCTGATCGGCTATGCCGAGGCGAAGAAGCGGCCGCAGCGTTTCCTGCTTCTGTCCGCGCTTGCCGGGATCGACGACAAGGTGACGGGGCTGGAACTGGGCGCGCATGACTATATCGCCAAGCCGTTCGAGCCGCGCGAACTCGTGGCGCGCATCCGCGTCGCGCTTCGTCATGATTTGCACAAGACACGCGAGATGCGCCGTTTCGGGCCGATCCTGCACGATGTCGAGGGCGGTGGCTTTTTCGTCAACGATGCGCCCATGTCGCTCCGGCGGTCGGAGGCGCTGGTGCTGGCCGCATTGATGATGCGCGACGGCGTGCTTGTCCGGCGAGAGACGCTGGAGACGCGCGTCTATGGCTATGACAAGTTCGTCAACGGCAATTCGCTGGAATCGATCATCTCGCGTCTTCGCAAGGCGCTGGCGACCAAAACCGGCGCGGTGAAGATCTTGTCGGTGCGCGGCGTCGGTTATCAACTGGTCGAAGGCGACTGACATGCAAGGCTGGTGCAAGCCGGGTGTGTCACCCCTTGGGCCTGTCTCTCTCATTTGAGCACCTTATCCATGCAGATGATCGATCAGGTCCAGGTCGCGCGCGAACAGGCGGACGAGTTTCGAACGGTGTTTCGTGCCATCCGCGATCAGGTCGGTCGGATGATGGTGGGACAGCGGGACGTGATCGATGGCGTCCTGACCGCCCTGATGGCGGGGGGGCATGTCCTGCTCGAAGGGGTGCCTGGGCTGGGCAAGACGATGCTGATCAACTCGATCAGCCGCGCGGTCGACCTGCCATTCTCCCGCATCCAGTTCACCCCCGACATGATGCCTGCCGACATCATCGGCACCACCATGCTGACCGAGGCGGAAGGCGGCGGTCACGAGTTGACCTTCCAGCAGGGGCCGATCGTCGCCAATCTGGTGCTGGCCGATGAGATCAATCGCGCGACGCCGAAGACCCAGTCGGCGCTGCTGGAGGTGATGCAGGAACGGCAGGTGACCGTTGGCCGCCGTACGCTGAAGATGCCCGAGCCGTTTTGCGTGATGGCGACCCAGAATCCGGTCGATCAGGAAGGCACCTACCCGCTGCCCGAGGCACAGCTCGATCGTTTCCTGTTCAAGCTGCTCGTCGGATATCCGACCGAGGCGGAGTATCACGCCATCATCGACCGCACGACGGGCGGTGAGGGCGTGGCGATTGCTCCCGTGACGGACGCCGGGACGCTATGTCGGCTGCGCGACGTCGTGCGACAGGTGCCGGTGCCCGAAGTCGCCAAAAGCTATGCCATCCGCCTCGTCATGGCGACCCAGCCGGGCAGTGCCTACGCACCGGAGTCGGTCCAACGCGGCGTCGCGCTGGGCGCGTCCCCCCGTGGCATCCAGAGCCTGATCCTCGCGGCCAAGGTCCAATGCTTGCTGGACGATCGCTTCGCGGTCAGCTGCGATGATATCGCGGCCATCGCGCGTCCTGTTCTGAGGCACCGGGTCATCGTCAATTATCAGGCCATGGCGCGCGGCGACGGGATCGAGACTCTGATCGATGATGTCATGAGGGTCGTGCCGCGGTCGTGAAGACCGGCAAGTGGTGCCGGTGCCAGACGGAAAATCACGGTTATAGCCAGCGTCATCGCCGGGAAGGGTAGTATGACGCCGTCCCGTGCAGGGGCCGGGCGCTCGTGCGACAGCCGTCACGAGCCGTTATTTCTTCGCGGCCATCGTCTGTAGGTCGTCGACCTACAGTGCTCTGCGTCGCGCATGCTACCCCGCCTAAAATGTGTATTAAAGATTATGTCGTTTGGCCGGCAGGATATCTTAGAGATCGTGGTGGAAGAATCCGGTCTCGATAAGGAAAAATTGCGCGAAGAGGCGAAGCTTTCCGAGTTGGACATAAGCTCGATCGACTTGGCAAGCGCCATTTTTTCGATCGAGGAAAAGCTCGACGTCGTAATCGAACCCGACGATATTCCACGCGAAGCGACGCTTGGTGAATTGATCGACATCGTTCTGACCCCGCCGGCTTCATGACGCGACGTGTTGTCGTCACGGGCATGGGGGCGATCTCGGGTCTGGGCAACGGCTTCGAGACGAACTGGCGACGCGCCCTGAACGGCGAGAATGCCATTCGCGAGATCGACAGCGACATCGGAAATATAGCGGACGGCACGGGCATGACCGGGGTGGCGGCCTGGATCGAGAAGGCGGTCGTGGAGGTCGCCATGCCGGAGCGAAACCTGCGTCGCCTCGGACGGCTGGACCCGTTTTCGCGCTTCGCCGTGATTGCGGCGGACGAGGCGGTGCGGCATGCCGGGCTGGAGGACGGATCCTGGCGTTCCGACCGGACGGCCGTCATCATCGGGTGTGGCAGCAACGGCAATACCACGCTGGATCTGGCCCTTGAGTAATCCACGGTGATCGCAACCAAGTTGGCGCATGGCCATCTTATCGGCGCGACACTCGCCGCTCGCATGGGGATCGCCGTTCGCCATGTCCCCGATCGGGAACAGGGAACAGGGAACATGCTTTCTGCTGTCGATCCCGGACACGAGCCAGACGTGATGATATGTCGGAACGTTCCTTCGCATTGGGTATTGCAGCCGCGTCTGCACGCTGAGCTCTGACGGGAAAAGTCGGCTGGCTGATGGTGCCGGAAATCGCGACACGGATGCGCCCCCTAAGCGGCCAGCGCATATCTCCGGCAATGGTCGAGATAACCCGCCTCATGGCTGCCGGACAGGGACACGATGCTCTCCCACAGCCATGACGGCGTATCGAGCGTGCCGCGCCGGTCGGCCTCCAATATGGCCAACCACTCGGTACGGGTGGCGGGATCCATCTGGCGTGCATGGGCGGTGCCGACGACGAAGGCCAGATGGCGGGCGGCCCTAACCGCTTCACCGTGGCTGAACTGGTCGACTTCGAGCTTCAGGTCCTGAGGGGTAAGCTCGCGGATGAAGAGCGATCGGTCGAGCATCCGCACCGGCATCATGCGCGAGCCGAGATAGGGTGACAGGTGACGGGCCGCGGCGACGACGCGCTCGGCATCGTCGTCGGGCATGTCCGCGCCGGGGGCGGCGGGCGCGATGGGCGTGGTCGCTTCCTTCAGGTCGACCAGCGCATAGCTCCATCGGCCCTTGCGCGTCTTGAGCGCCACGATCGCGGCATAGCGCAGCAGGCCGAGCGAACTGCACCCCTTCATCCAATAGGCAGCATCGACCAGCCGTACCTCGCGATCCTTCGGCTTGCCTTGGAGCGACAGGATCATCGCGCCGACATGCTTTTCGGCGAATAGGGTGGTCAGTGCCTCGCGTTCTTCCGCTGACAGCTCCCAGAATTTCTTGCCGAGCGGGATGCGGGGTTCGACGGCATCGAGCCGTTCCTTCGCCAAATGACGCCACCGCCGCCCCAGCGCCGCTCGCTCGACACTGCGAACGATGTCCGACTCCACGCCGGGGACGCCGCTGGTCGGGTCGTGGATGGCGGCGGCATAGCCGTCGATCATCTCTTCCATCATGCGCATCGTCACGACGCCGGGCAGGTCGGAGCCGCGTGCCGCCGTGGCCAGGGACAGGCCCAGCCGGATCAGGTCATGCGCAGGATTGCCGATCACCGCCTGATCGAGATCGCGAATCTGGATTTCCACCGAGCCCTGGCCATTGGCGATGGGCCCCAGATTGCCGAGATGGCAATCACCGCAAATCCAGATCGCCGGGCCCGTCGGCACCCGACGCGACACCGGCGACGCCGCCAGCCATTCATAGAATTTCGCCGTATTGCCGCGCACATAGGCATGGGGAGATTGCGCCATCTTCAACGTACGTCGGGCTTCCAGCATGGCATTACGATCGGCGGGGTTGGGCATGAACGGTTCCGACCTTCGGGGTGGACAATGTCGCTTCAACGTCGATCGCACCGGAAAGTAACAAAACATTGCTGGTGAGGGGCGGAGCGAGTTGCGTGAGGTGCAGTGGTTTAAACATTTCCGCCACTTCGTACCCGCTACGACTGACGCACAGCCCAATTCACCGGCTTCGTCACCTCGCCTCCTCAGAAGTTGTCGCTGCAAAAGTCGGGACGTTGCTCAAAAACATCGCCCACCGGGGTGGGAGGGATCAGTTTCGCAAGGGTATGCCAGGGGAGGTGGAAGGAAGAAAAATCGATCCGCCCCAATGTGGGGTGGTGGCCCTGTCACGATAACCATTTGCACCCCGGCCAGAAGCGCCTAGACGGCCCCATCCCCGGGGGGCCGCTGATGCGCGGTTGAGAGGTGGGCAGCAGCCCATGACCCGCTGAACCTGATCCGGTTTGTACCGGCGTAGGGAGGGTTGGTGGCTCGTCCGTCGTCCCTCCGTGTGAAGTGGACGTAAGAGACGATGCCGGTTGTGAATTCGCGCGATCCCATGACGATCCGCAATGGACTTTTGATGCTGTCGGCCGCGTGGGTGGTCCTGCCCAGCGCCGCCTCTGCCCAGCAGGCTCCGCAAAGCCCCGCCGATATCCGCGTGATCGGCCACCGCGATCCCGAAGGCCTGCTGCCCGACCAGACCGAGCCCCGGGCGGTGAGCGAGGTGGGCCCGGACTTCATCGTCAAGCAGGCGCCGACGCTGAACGCCTTCCAGCTCGTGAACCTGCTGCCGGGGGCGAACCTCGCCTCCAGCGACCCCTATGGCCTGTCGACCAGTTCGAGCCTGACTCTGCGGGGTCTGGGCCAGGATCAGATCGCCGTGGTGATGGAGGGCGCGCCGCAGAACGATATCGGCTATTATTATGCCTATCCGTCGCAATTCGCCGATACCGAAAATCTGCGCCGGATCGCGCTCGCACCAGGGTCGGTGGATATCGATGCGCCGACGGTGGTGGGGGCGGGCGGTCTTCTGTCCCTGTCGCTCGACGATCCCAAGGCGACGCGGGGTGTGCTCGCCGATCTCTCGCTCGGGTCCTCCGCCATGCGGCGCGTCTTTGCGCGGGTCGATACGGGGACGATCGGGAATAGCGGGCTGAAGGCGTTTCTGTCCTATTCGAACACCCGTGCCGACAACTGGCGCGGGGCCGGGTTCGATACGCGCCAGCATGTCGACGCCAAGCTGCTGCGCGAATGGGGGAATGGCAACCGCGCCAGCCTGGCGCTGTCGTACAACGACGCCAACTCCTCCAGCTACCCCAGCCCGACCCTGGCCGACTGGCAGGCGCAGGGGCGCAAGTTCAACTATGACGCGGCCTATACGCCGGGAAATACCCGGTACTGGGAATTGTACCGCGCGCCGTTCCGCAACCTCTATGCCTCGGCACCGATCCATCTGGTCCTGACCGACCGGCTGACGCTCGACACCACGACCTATCTCCAGTTCGGCTACGGCAATTCGCCCTATGGCACCCAGCTGGCGACCACCGGCAATTTCCTGGGCAACCAGCAACTCGCCGATCCGATCGCATTGCCGGGGGCCGTGAATGGCGTGGCCACCGTGCTGGGCAACTATACCGGCGATCAGATGCGTGCGGGCCAGGTCGCCAAGCTGACCTTGCAGGCGGGCGTCCACCGGCTGACCGCCGGGCTGTGGTTCGACTATGGCACCGACCGCGTGACGCAGACTTACGGCGCGGTCGGGTCCGATGGCCGTCCGGCCGACCCCTGGGGCTATCCCAGCCGGGCGATCCGCACCGCCGATGGCCGCCTGCTCGCCTATGAGAACCAGCGGACCGTCACGGTGACGAAAAGCGTCTTTGTCGCGGACAGCATCGCGCTGACCCCGCTTCTGACCGTCGATATCGGGTTCAAGGGCGTCAACCTGCTGCGCAACGGTCGCAACTTCCTGCCGGGCCCGCAGGACCGGGTGCGCCGCAACAGCTTCGTCCCCTTGCCGCAGGCCGCCGTCCGTTATGCGATCGACGACCGGCAGCAACTGTTCGCCAACATCGCCACCCATTTCCGCACGCCCAACGAGTTCACGCTCTATAACAGCTATTATGAGGGGGCGATCTCGACGCAGGGGACCGATCGGCTGAAGAACGAGTATTCGGTCTCGCAGGAGGTCGGCTATCGCTATATCGGCCCCAATCTCTCCGCCTCGGTGACGGGTTTCCACTACAAGTTCCGCAACCGCCAACTGGCGACGGTGGTCGACAATGGCGGCGCGCTGGTCAACTCGACGCTGAACGCCGGGGGGCAGACCTCCTACGGTGTCGATGGCGAAATCGACTATCGCCCGGCCAAGGGTGTCAGCCTCTATGTCTCGGGCGAGTATCTGCGGGCGCGGATCGACGACGATCTGCCGGTCGGCGCGGACTTCCTGCCGACGCGGGGCAAGCGCGCGGTGTCCAGCCCGACGCTCCAGCTTGGCGGCGGCGGCACCTATGACGACGGGCACCTGTTCGGCAGCATCGCGGGCAAATATGTCGGTCGCCAATATGCGACCTTTACGAACGACGAGAGCATAAAGGGTTATGCGACGCTGGACCTGTCGATCGGTGTCCATCTGGCTGACTGGCTGGACGGCAAGCGCACCGATCTGCGGCTGAACGGGATCAACGTCACCGATCCGCATATCCTGGCGGGCGTGCAGGCGGTCACGACCAATGCGCGCGATACGGTCGGACGCGGTAGCACGGTCATCACGGGCAATGCGCCGTCCTATTTTATCGGCGGCGGCGCGGCCGTCGTCGCCACCCTGTCCCGCGCCTTCTGATCATGGGCGGGTCGGGCTATCCTGCCGGCACGCACCGTGTCCACGGCATGGGATTGGCGATGGAGGAGCCGGTCTGGCCTGCCATCACGCCTGACGAAGCGGCGGCGGCGCTCGACTGTTTCCCGGGGGCGGGGACGATCGAAGCGTTGCGCTGGCACTCGCCGCGGCCCTTTTCCGCGGCCACCCTGATCCAGTCGAGCGGCGGCGCATTCCTGCTGAAACGGCATGACCGCCGGGTGCGCGGCGTTGCCGGGTTGGCGGAGGAGCATGGCTTCAACGCCCATCTCGCGGCGGCCGGGATGCCCGTGCCCGAGCTTTGGCGAACGCAAGAGGGCGCGAGCGCGGTCACGCTGGGCGCGTGGACCTATGAGTTGCACGGCCGGGCGGCCGGGGCGGATTTGTATCGGGATTGCCAGTCCTGGACGCCGTTCCGATCCCATGACCATGCGCGGGCGGCGGGGCGAGCGCTCGCGCAACTGCACCGCGCATCGTCCGGCTATGCAGCGCCGACGCGAAAAGTGCAGCCCCTGGTCGCCAGCTTCACCATCCTGCCCGCGACCGATCCGATGGCGGCGGCCGAAGCCTATGTCCGCGCGCGCCCCGCATTGTCGGGGTTTCTGGCCGATCGGCCATGGCGTCGGCAACTGGCCGCGCTGTTCGCCGCATCGGGCGACGGGCTTGCGCAGGTCCTGGCCGGTCAGAAGCCGTTATGGACGCATAATGACTGGCATCCCTCCAATCTGCTCTGGGCAAAGGACGGCACGGTCGAGACCGTGTTCGATTTCGGCCTGGCCGACCGGACCTCCGCGGTGCACGATCTGGCGACCGCGATCGAGCGGACCGCCTTTGCCTGGCTGGCCTTGGGGGAAGGGCGGGACGATGGCATTGCCGACCCAGGTGCCGCGCTGGCGCTGATCGCGGGCTATCAAATGGTCGGCCCCATGGACGCGGCCATGATGGAGGCGGTCGTCCGGCTCCTGCCGCTGGTGCACATCGAATTTGCCTTGTCCGAGATCGACTATTTCGCCGGGATAGCCGGCGATCCGGACGCGGCGCAGTTGGCCTGGGAGGGGTATCTGCTGGGCCATGCCGACTGGTTCCAGTCGGTGGCAGGACAAGACTTCCTTGCGCGGTTGCGCGCCGGGCGGGGGTTGTAATGTCGGGACTCGAAATCGCAGCCGTCGCGATCAGCTTCCTCGCGATCTGGCTGACGGCCCGGCGCAACATGTTCTGCTGGCCGCTGAACCTCGTCGCCTGTGCGCTCTACTTCAAGCTGTTCCTCGACGTGCGGCTCTATGCCGACATGGCGTTGCAGGCGGTGTTCGGCCTCGGCATCCTCTATGGCTGGATCGTCTGGAGCCGCGGCAGGGCGGACAGCGGCACCGTCGTCGTGATGCCGCTGTCCCGCCGAAAGGCACTGGCCGGGCTGGGCCTCGGCGCGCTGGGGGCATTGGCGATCGGGTGGTTCACCAGCCGCCATACCGATGCGGCGCTGCCCTGGCTGGACGCCACGCTCAGCAGCTTCAGCTTGGTCGCGCAATATTGGACGGCGCGGCGGCACCGCGAGAACTGGCTGCTCTGGATCGCGGTCGATATCGTCTATGTCGGGATGTTCGTGTTCAAGGGGCTGATGCCGACCGCCGGGCTCTATGCGGTGATGATCGGGCTGGCGATCATGGGCTATCGAGATTGGCGGCGGACGGAGCGCGCGCCCTCAAGCGGCTGACCGGGTTGCCGGTCGGGCCAGCGGGTGCAACAACGATCCCCACACAGGAAGGGGATCCAAGATGATGATTTCGATCGGGAAAATGGCAATCGTCCGGGCGTCGGCGCTCATCGCCGGAGCCATCTTGCCAATCGGGGCGATAGCGCAAACCGATCTGGCGAGCGCGGCGGAGATTCGCGGGCAGGTGGCGGCGATGCTGGCCGATATGAAGCCGGGCCAGGGCTTTGCATGGCGTCCACTGCTCCGCGACGGACAGCGCGTCGTCGCGATCGAAATCTGGAAAAAACCGGGTCGGCCCGCCGTCCATCCGGCGGAGGCGGAATATGCCGTCGTGCTGGAAGGCGCGGGAATGCTGGTTTCGGGCGGCACCCTGGTCGGGCCGGTAAAACGCGGCGAAGAACTGGTGGAGGGTGACCGCATCGAAGGCGGCACGACGCGCCCGCTGCATGCCGGTGACGTGCTGCTCCTGCCCGCCGGCGTGCCCCATGAGTTCGGGATTACCGGCGATCGCCTCGTGCTTGTCGGTACCAAGCTGTCGGTCAAATAAACGGAACCGCGCCTGGGTCGCCATCCGGTCTGGGCGGTGCCGACCTACCGGGCTAATCGGCGCAGCGCGACGTATCGATGGACGCTTGCGGGCTCTACGGCGGTCAGGAACAGCGCGGCGCGCGCCTGTGCCAAGGCAGGGTCGCGCATGACGGCATCAAGTGCACGGCGCAGGGCCGTGACGACCGATGGAGGCGTCGCCCATGCCGTGACGAAGGGCAGGTTCGGCGCAAGCGGCGTCATCGCCAGCTCACGCAGTCCGGCCAGCGCGCCCGGCTCGTCCCGTGCGATCACGGCATGGGTCACTGCATCGATCGCTGCGATATCGGCCCGCCCGCTCGCCACCGCGTCGATGCTCGCGCGGTGCGACCCGGTCGTGATGGTCGCCCCGAAAAAGTCTTCGGGCGGTGCCACCTGCGCCACGGCAGCCCGGAGCAGATTGGCCCCGGTGTTGGACAGGGGCGCGTTGATCGCCACCGTCCGACCGGCAAATGCCGCCAGCGTGGCCGCCGGATCGTCGGCGCGGACAAGGACGCGGCTGAGATGACGCCCCGGCGGGCAGTTTGGCACCGCATAATGCGGGACCGCGACCACGCGCAGCGCCAGTTCGGCATCGGCAACCAGCGGATAGCCGCAGCATTGCGCAAACAGCAGCGCAGGGTCGCGCCAGATCGCTTCGACCGATCGACCGCGATCGACGGCTGGGGGAGCAGCGATGCCCTGCCGCCGCAAATGCTCGGCGATCGCCGCCCAGAGCGCATCATTGGCGGCACGCTGGCCCGGATGGTCGTACATGCCGAGCGAGGCGACGAAAGGGGCCGTCATTGCCCGCCGCGATCGGGATGAACCAGCGTGTCGTGCGGCGTAAGCGCAAACCGGCGGACGATCTCGGCATAGCTGCGATGGGCCCGCCCCGCCTGCTGGGAAAGCCGGGCATGATGATGCCGCTGGTGCGCCGGCAGGCGATACCAGGCCAGATCGGGGCGGTCGTGATGCGCCGTGTGCAGATGATTGTTCAGATACAGCAGCCCGAGCGGCCCGGCATGTTCGACCGTCGCGGCGCGGCTAGGCCCCGGCAAGTCGGCGCGGTGCTCGGCAAAGGAACGCAGCAACGTCAGCGAGAGGCCAGGATATACCACCAGCAGAACATAGCGCAGCACCCCGAACCCCGTCCATTCGAGCCACGCGACAAGCGGCACGACCAGCGCCAGGTGTGGAAGCCAGTCACGCAGGACCCGTCCCGGCGAGCGATGCAGCCGCCGCCACTCATCGACGGCCAGCAGGGCGACCGCAATTGGCGGGCCGATCAGCAATCGCCCGAGCAAGGTCGACTGGGCTTTCACCGCGATATGGCGTGGCCCACGCCCCGTCGCGACATAGCGCGACTCCGGGTCTTCGAGCGGATCGGTGATGTGGGGGCTCCGGTGATGGGCCATATGGCTGTCGCGATAGAGGCCATAGGGTAGCCAGAGCGACAGAGGTACCGCGCCGATCGCCATGTTGACGGCATGCCAGCGCGTCGGATGGCCATGGATCGTCTCGTGCTGGAGCGAGCCGTGCCAGGCGATCAGCCAGCCGCCCGCCATGACGATCAGCGGGATCGGCAGTGCCGCATGCCAGAAGGTGAGTGCCAGCCATCCGGCATAGATCAGCGCGGCGACCAGCATGGTCGGCCATTCGATCGTCTCGCTTGCCCGGCTCATAGGGCTTGCCCACGTGCGAGCAGGTGGAGCAGCGCTGCGCTGTCGCGGTCCGGACCGTGGCATGATCCGAGGCGGTCTATCGACGTGATCTGGTGGAAGTCGGCAACAGGGGCGCCCGGCCAGATTGTCATCGCGAATCTCCTTCGATGGAGATCATCTATCAATTCGATAGGAATTAGACCCTAGCAAAAGTCTGGTGGGCTATAGCTTCGCTTGCCGATCATGGCGGATGCCCCCTAAGCCATAGCTAGAGTGGGCAGTCGTCGCAGCGCGCTCGGCAGCGGGGTGCGGTCTTGGAGCCCGCTGGCGGGCGGCTTCCTGTCTGGCAAATATCACGCGAGGACGGCAAAGCCGCTGTCGCCAAGATGACATGAACGCCGGGTAGCGGCGGTGGCTCAAGCGGCAACAGCGAGCAAGTTTCCAGCTTTTTCATGACTCTCACGCCGCCTAGCCCGAACCCGACGATCGCCGCCGAGGGGCGGATGATCGCCTATTCGTCCGGTAATTTCGGCAAGGCGCTGGTGTTCGGCGGGGCGGACCTGACCATCCTCTACCTCCTGACCGATGTGTTGGGGCTGAGCGCGGCGAAGGCGGCGGCCATGCTGCTGTTCGCGGCACTGGGGGATCTGGTCTTCGACCTGCTGGCGGCGCGCCTCGTCCTGTATTGGCGCGCGGCGGGTCGGGGCTATCGCTGGACGGTGGCCGTCGCGGCGCTGCCATGCGGGATCGCCTTTGCGCTGATCTATGCGATGCCCGCCCTGGGCGTGCAGCGAATAGGGGTGCTGGCGATCGCCATCCTCGTCTTTCGCAGCGCCTATGCGGTGGTCGACGTGCCGCATAATGCGTTGATGGCGCAGGTCAGTCGCGACAGCCGTGCGCGCGGGCGGGTGTCGGGATACCGCCTGTTTTTCAGCACCGCGAGCGCGCTGGTCGTCGCGACCGTCTTGACGCCGATGGTGCAGCATGCGGGGCGGACGCGGCATTTCGATGCCTTGGCGGGCACGGGGATCGCGGTCGGCTCTGCGTTCGCACTGACCATGGTGCTGTGCGCCTGGGCGTCGGGCGGGCGGGACGGCCATGCCGGACGCAGCGCGTTGCGGGGAGACGGCATCGGTGTTCCGCTGCGCGACCCGATGGTCCTCGGCATGGCCGCGCTGGCGCTGCTCACCGGCTTTGCCATGCCATGCTTCGGCCGGATGCTGATCTATTTGGGAAGCTATGTCGCTGCCGGGCCTGCTGCGGTTACGCTGTTGCTGACTGCCTTGACCGTGGGGCAGTTCGGCGGCGTGCTGACCTGGACGGCCCTTGGCCAACGCGTCGGCAAGGCACGGCTGCTGCGGGCCGGACATGCGGTCAGCGCGCTGGGGTTGGTGCTGTTCGCGACCTGCCTCGACTGGCCGGTGGGCCAGATCGCCTGCGCCGCCCTTATCGGCTTCGGCTTCACCAGCGTCTTCATGCTGCCCTGGGGGCTGCTGGCGGATGTCGTGGACGTCGTCGAGTGGCGGCACGGGCGGCGCTTCGAAACCGGCCTGTTCGCCTTCTACCTCGTGCTGGTGAAGGCCAGCGGGGCGGCGTCGACCGCCATGATCGGCGGGGTGCTGAACCTGCTCGGTTATGTGCCCGGCGTTCCCCAGGCCCAGGGGGTGCGCATCGGCATGGTGACGCTGGGGCTGGGCGTGCCCCTCGCCGGGGCATTGCTGGCGATGCTGCTCCTGCGCCGCTTCACGCTCGACCATGGCCGCCATGCCAGCCTGCTGCGCGCCCTGACGCGGCGTCAGGGCGTGGCCGAGCCGGTCTCCGGATTGAAGCGCGGATTGGTGAAATCCAGGGGCGACGGCGTTACCTTGGCGGGTAGCGAAGCGCTTTCCGACCAGGCGCGGCAGAGCATGTCGCGCAGCATCGCCGCACCCGCCGCCGTCCGCTCATAGATCAGCGCACGCACGTCCGCGTCGGCGGGGTTGCGAAAGCCATCGCGCTTCTCGAGCCGGTACACCGTCTCCACGCGATCGCCCGACTGGTCCAAGAAACGCAGCACGGCGTCGAACATGTCGCCGTCCCGGTGCGCAAGGGGGCCGATCCGTGGCATGATATCCGCCGGGGTAAGGCCGATGGCGTCGACGAAGCCGCTCTCGAACCGGCCATGGATGCTGCGGTCACGGGTATAGCCATTCGGATTGGGACCGCGCCAGCCATCGGAGTTGACCGAATCGTGCAGCGGTTGCGACCCGTCGCCGATATAATGGCCCAGCCGGATCGTCTGGAATGCGCAATGCTGCTCGGGCACCGAGCCATCGACGCCCCGCGCCTGCGCTGACCGGACCGCGCGCATACACACGATCAGCCGGTCATACGCCTCCATCGCGGCATAGGGCAGGGTGCCGGTCCAGCGCACATTGGTCCTCACGGCAGTCGCGGGATCGCTATCCTTGATGACCTCATACCGTTTGTAGAGGGCGAGGATGAATTCGTATCGCGAACGGGGGATGGGCTTCAGGAACGCGAACTGCTCGCGGAACCAGCCGTGATTGGGGTCCTCCTCGATCTTGGAAAAACCCTCCGCATCGCCGCGCCAGGTGTCGGGGAGCGCGGCGGAGGCGGCGATGTAATCGGCATGACGGCGCAGGAAGACCGGGCCGTCGGCGGGGATGGCCGCGATCGCCGCCCGGTCGATCACGGCATGGGCCGTCCCGCCCCAGGCCTGGGCGGCGGCGGGGCACAGGATGATGGCGGCGGCCAGGATGAAACGACGCATGCCGGGTCCTTTCGTAAGCGGGCTCAAGGGTCGAGGGGATCGCGCGGATCGACCCGCTCGGACGAGCGTGACGGGCGGAAGACCAGCTCGGTCGGCGAGACGCGGCGGACGACCCGGCCGGGCTGATAGCCCAGCTCCGCCATGTTGCGTTCGGCGAAGCTGGCGCTTTCAATATAGCTGCTCTGCACCGGGTTGCAGACGATCAGCGTCTCGGCCTCGCCGGGCATGCCGAACCGCGCGAGCAATCGACTGGTGTTGCGCAGGTTGGTGGTAGTGTGGCGGGCATAGGGCTCGCTGATGATCGCCTCGGCGGGAATGCCGTACCGTTCGATCAGGGCCTTGCGCATCTCGTCGGCTTCGGTGAACGGCGTCGCGCGCGGATGGGCGCGGCCACCGCTGACCAGGATGAAGGCGATGTCCCCTTGCGCAAAGCGGCGGGCGGCGAGGCGGAGATGGTATTTGCCGAACGGGCTCAGCGGCTCGCCCTCGATCTCGGGGCCGACGCCGGTGACGATCATCGCGCCGTAGCGATAGCGCCGCCAGTCCAGCCCGCTGGCCCGCGCGGCTGCCGCCGCATTCACCCCGTCAGTCGGCGGTTCATGGTCGATCGCATCGGTCCGGTCGCTGACGTCGAGCAGGGCCAGGGCATAGTCGATGCTGGGATCGAAACCCTGTACCGACCCGGCTCGCGGTGTCGCGGCAAGCCAGTCGGCGGCCTGGAGGCGCGACTGCCGATCCTGCGGTGATAGCGTGCCGGGCCCGTCGATCGCGGTGGTGGGCACGCCGTCCAGTGCATAGGTGCGCACGATCATGTTGATGCCCGCAATCTCACGGTCGGCCTGTGCCGCGGGACCGTCATCGGCGACGGGGAGCGTCCTTTCACCCGCGACGGCCCGGCGAAACACCTCGGCCTCCTGCGGGCTCCAGAGCATCGCCTGGGCCCGGCAGGTGAGGTCGGTGCCGCAACTCGCCCGGCGGTTTTTCCGGGCGGTCAGGACATGCTTCATTTCTGGGTTCCCGGACATCCGCGCGATGACCGCCGGATCATGTCCGGCGGCGTCGAGCATCGGGAACAGGCGGGCGGACAGGGCGGCCATCACCCGGTCCGGCACGTCCTGCGCCAGCGCCGGGGCGGCGAGCACCGTCAGCGCCAGCATGGCGGCGGATGCCATGGTCCGCATCACCAGCTGCGGCTGGCGATAAGGCGGAAGTTGCGTCCGAACAGCGGGCGGCCATAGATCGCCTCGGACGTGCCCTGACCAGCGAACTGGTCGGTGCGGGTATTGCCCTCGGTCAGGCCATGCGCGTTGAACAGATTGTCGCCGACGACCTGCAAGCGCCACGCGCCCCAGTCGAGCGCCGCGCCCGCGCCCACCGTCTGATATCCCGGCATCGCGGTGCGGTTGAACAGGTCGACATAGCGGCGGCCGACCCATTCGAACCGACCGAACACCGACAGCCGCTGCTCACCCAGGTCGAAGTCGACGCTGGGCCGCAGATTGCCGAAGAACTTCGCCTCGCGGATGATCTGGTTGCCGTTCACCGCGCGCGGGTCGGCGCCCGATGTGTTCTGAAGATTGGCATATTCGGGGTCCTGCCAGGTGATCGACCCGTCGAGCGAGAACCAGCGGACCGGTGCGACGCGACCGTCGACCTCGATACCCTTGACCGACGCCTCGCCGATGAACGGCAGCGTCTGGTCGTTGCGGCCGGTCACCGGGTTGAATGCCGCGAACGAAGCGTTGAACGGATTGAACTTCGTATAGAAGCCCGTCGCATAGAGATAATGCGGGCCGAAGCTGGCCTTCAGGCCGACCTCATACTGGCGCGCCTTGGTCTTGACGATCGCCGGGTTGATGCTGGTCACCACGCCGAGCTGGGGCGGTACTTCGAGGTTAGAGATGCGGCCATAGGCACCGAAATGGCTGGTCAGGTCATAGTTGACCCCCACCGTCCAGTTGGTCGCATCGGGCTTCAACCGCTGGTCGAGGACCTGCCCGGTAAAGGCGCGGGTGCTGTCATCGGCCAGCGTCGTCGCGTCACCCAGGTTCGCCTGCGTCGTCGGCGAGGCAAAACCCTTGTAGCTGTACCGCTCGGTGCGGATGCCCGCGTCGACGCGCAGGCCGCGCGTGATGTCCCAGGTGTCGTTGGCGTAGAAGGCGATCATCTGTGCATCGCCCGCACCCTTGTTGAGCGTGGTGGTATAGCGCAGCACGCCGTTCTGGGTGACCGAGCCCAGCACCTGCCCGGTCGCCGAATAGGCGACGAGGTCGAGCGTGCGCGGCTGGCTGCGCACCTCGATCAGCATGTCCTGATAGGCCTGGAGCAGCGTATTGCCATAGAACGCGCTGTAGACGCCGACGCGCACGTCATGATCGCCAAGGCCGGTCGTGAACTGGCGGGTGACGCTGACGTCGCCCTGTACCGAATAGAAATCCGATTCCGATGCGCGATACTGGCCCGACATGACCAGGCCCGACGCGGTCGAGGGATCATAGACCGATGCGCCGTTGGTGCCCGCAAAGGCATAGCCGAGGCGTGCGACATTGGCGCCGAAGGCATTGCGCGCGGCGGTGAGGTAACTGGCGGCGAAGCTGTTGGCGTCCGCCGGGTTCGTGGTCGAATAAAAGGCGTCGAAGCTCGACTTGCCCTTGGTCCCGCCGAACTTGGCGGACACCTTCCAGCCGTCGAAATCCGCTTCGTAATCCACCGCTGCGTTGAACAGGCGCATGTGGCGGCCATTGGACAGGTCGCGCTGCATGCCCTGCAACACGCCCGCGCCATCACGATATTTGATGTTGACGTTGCGCAGCGACGGCGAATTCAGCGTGCCGGTGAAGTAATCGATATAGGGATTGAGCGACACGGTGGGATTGCGCGGATCCGCGATCGGGATCGGCAGGTAGAAGACATTGTGGTCGTTCACATATTCGGCCGACACCTTGACGAAGCCGTTGTCCAGATCGTGCTTCAGGTTGGCGCGGATCTGCCCGCCCTTATCGCTGGGGAAGCCGCCATAGCGATAGCCGTCATGCTGGCGTAGGAAGCCGCCGACCGCGAAATAGGTGTTGTCGCCGATCGGCCCGGACTGCATCGCGTCGAGCCGGTAGAGGCCGGTATCGCCGAGCGTCAGCTGCGCCTTGCCGCGCGCGACCGGGCCGCCCGACACGGTGATGTTGTTGGCGATTGCCGCCGCGCTGCTGGCATAGATCGGTGCCGGGCCACCGCGTACGATCTCGACCCGCTCGGTCATCAGGTCGTACCGGTTCATGCCTTCGCCGGAGTTGAAGAACACGCCGTCGATCTCGTGATAGAGCGGCAGGCCGTCCTGCTGGAAGATCAGATAGCCGCGGTCGGTGGGAATGCCGCGCACACGGGTGATGTTCTGCACCTCGCCGCCGGTCGCCTCGACCTGGATACCCGGCACGGTGCCGAGCAGATCGGCAAAGCTCTTCGGCGCGATCTTCTGCACATCGGCCTGTGACAGCGAGTTAACGGCATAGGACACGTCGAAGCGGCGCTGTGCCCGGGCCGAGCCGGTGACGATGATGTCGGTTCCGCCATTGTCGGCGGTCTGTGCGGGGTCCGTTGCTGGCGTGGCGGGGGCGCTGGGGTCGGCTGTGCCGGTCGTGGTCGGCCTGGCGGTCTGGGCGTGGACGGGAGCCGCCAGGATGGAAAGCGCGGCCAGTGCCGTACCGGCGGCGAGGTAATGCCGTGTCATGAAGTCTGTCCCCCTGAATGTCGTTCGATCGACGGGGCGGATGGGCGGCCGATGTGAAGGATTTAATTATTTCTGTGAAAATTAATCGCGTTCCGGGTCGTCAGAGGTTACCGGTCGGGCCGCATGAAGTACCCCGCGCTCAGCCTGTTGGACGAAGAGAAGCGCCTGCTCTGGCAGTTGCGGACGCATGGCGCGCAGCCGCGCTCGACCCTGGCGGCGGCGCTGCAGATCAGCAACAGCGCCGCAACCCGGCTGACCAAGTCGCTGATCGGGCAGGGCCTGATCGAGGAGATGACGTCGGAGGCTCCGCCGGGGCGCGGCCGCCCGACAGTGCCGCTGCGGATCTCGGCGGCGGGGGGCTATACCTTTGGCCTGGCGCTTTATGCCGGGATATTGGAGATCGCGGTCGTCGATTATGCCGGTGGCGTCATCGCACTCACCTCCGAGACGATCGAGCTGACCGATCCGGCGGGCTTTGCGCGCCATGTCGACCGGCGCATCCATGACCTGACGCTCGAACATCGCCTGCTGGGGCGACGCCTCTACGGCGTGGGTTTCAGCGCACCCGGACCGGCCCTGTCGCGCGACGGCAATCGCTGGAGCATCGTCCGCAACCTGCCGGGATGGAAGAACGCGCCGTTGCGCGAAATCTTCGAGCAGACGCTGCAACTGCCGATCTGGATCGAGAATGATGCGACCGCAGCGGCGCTGGCGGAGTATTATCTGGGCGGGCTGATCGGGCGCTGTACCACGGCGATCGTGATCCTGCTCGGCCACGGCATCGGCGCTGGCATCATCCACGAAGGACGGCTGATGCGTGGCGAGGCGGGCGGCGCGGGAGAGATCGGCATGTTCTATCCCGGCGACCGGCCCCGCCCGACGACGCTGGACCTTATCGCAACGCTGCGCGCGGCCGGATGCGGCGTGGAGTCCCTCGCCAATTTCGCCGGGACCATTGCCGGATATCAAGCGGTCATCGACCGCTGGCTGGACCGCGCCGCCGATCAGCTGGTGGCGACGATCAACTCGGCGATCGCCTGGCTCGAACCGGGTGCGATCCGGCTGATGAGCCCCTTGCCCGCGGCGATCATGCAGGGCCTGGCCGAGCGGCTGAACCGCCGCGACATCATCTGGGGAGAGCATGGCATCGAGAGCGATGTCGGGCACCGTGCCGTCACGATCTCGCGGCTAGGCGGCGCGGGCGCGGCCCTGGGGGCGGCATTGTTGCCGATCCACGCGGCGATCACGCGGAGTTGATGCCGAACACGTTCCAGCCGTCCGCTACGGGCTGGGGGACGACGAGGATTGTCGGTGCTTGGGCTAGTCCGCCGCGTCTCCGTCCGGAAGCCTATCGTCATCAATCTGGGTCTCTCGCGACTGGCGTGCTAGGGGCGGTGCCATGTCGAAATCCAACAGCACGACCGGCAGCGTCGATGTCGATGGCGTCACCTATGACTGGCGCCTCCAGCGGGAACCCCATTTGTCCGATGACGAAGGGTGGCGGGGCATGGCGATCGCGGTGTCCCAGCGCGACGCCAAGCGTGAGGCGTGGGTGGAGTTTCCAGCGCCCAAGCGCCTGTTGAAGGGGTTGCCGCGCGGGCGGCTCCAGCTCGACGATGCGACGATATCGCGCTGCATCCGCTCGGCATTGTCGGCCGGTTGGGAGCCTTTGTCGCGGGGCAAGCCCGTTGCCTTCATGGTCGATGCCGAGGGCAACTGACGCGCCGCCAGGTGGGAGGCGCCTTGCCAAGGCCGGTGTTCGAAGCCAGTCTGCTCCCACGATGGAACGCGCCAACACCTCCGACGACTATGCGCGCGGCCGCCGCGACGGCCTGCGGCTCGCTTTGTCGATCCTGGAAGCGGAAGAGGCCAAGTGGGAGGTGCTGCTGGGCGGAAGCACGTCCTGGCGGACCAATGCGACCCGCCTGATCCGTCACAAGGCGTATCAGGTGGCGCGCAAGCGGGTGCAGACGGCGCTGAACCGGCTGCTGCCCAAGGGCGAAGAGGCGATGCCGGTCGAGATCGCCACGATGATCGAACGCGCCGGGCTGTAGGGACGGGGCGGGACGCGGCCGCCCGAGCCCTGGTATGCGCAATGCCAAGGGAGGCATGGACCGTTCGCGCGGACCAGCCGTTTCGCCCTGATGGCCACTGCGCAGGATATTTCCACTCCCGACCGTGCCGACTGGCTGCCCAGGCGATTGCTGGTCACGCGGTCGGCCTTCGGTTTCGCGCATGGCCGGGCGATCGTCGAGCGTGCCGCCGCGCGCGGCGTCGAGGTGGTGGCGTTGCCCGGTGATCGCCTGGCGCTCGACCTGCCCGACGATCCCCGCCGGGCCTATGTCGCCGCCAAGTCGACGCTGGCGGTCGTCGTCGCGCCGCCGTCGAAACGACGGCTTCAACCGATCGCGCCCAGTGCGGATTGGCGGGTCGACCTGGCCGAGGGATGCCCGGCGCATTGCAGTTACTGCTATCTGGCGGGGTCGCTGAAGGGGCCACCGATCACACGGGTCTATGCCAATCTCGATGAGATACTGGCGGGCCTGCCATCCTATCTCGGGACGGGCGCGGTGACGTCGCGCAACCGGGCGCGCCGCCAAGAGGGAACGACGTTCGAGGCGTCATGCTACACCGATCCCCTAGCGCTCGAGCCTCTGACCGGTTCGCTGTCGGCGATGGTCGCGTGGTTCGGACAATGGGAAGCGCCGGTGCAGTTGCGGTTCACCACCAAGTTCGCACTGGTTGCGCCGCTGCTGGACATCGCGCATCACGGGCGGACCCGGATGCGCGCCTCGATCAACCCATCCCGGTTCGCGCGCTTCGAGGGCGGGACGGCACCGGTCGCCGCACGGCTGGCGGCGTTGCGGCGGATGGCGATGGCCGGGTATCCCGTCGGCCTGACCATCGCGCCGATCATCGCGGCGACGGGATGGCGTTCGGCCTATGCCACGCTGCTGGACGAGGCGGCGGCGGCGCTGGGCGGGGTGCCGGGGCTCGACCTGACGATCGAGCTCATCACGCATCGCTTCACGCCGGGGTCGAAGGCGGTGCTGGACAGCTGGTATCCGGGATCGTCGCTCGACATGGGAATGGAGAGGCGCACGACCAAACGGACCAAGTTCGGCTCGGAAAAACAGGTCTATGACGCAGCGACGATGCGGGACCTGCGCGGTTTCTTCGAGGAGCGGATCGCGACGGTCCTGCCGTCCGCGCAGATACTGTACTGGACATGACGATATTCTTCACCGCCGACACCCATTTCGGCGATCACCGGACCATCAACATTCAGAAGCGTCCGTTCGCCAGCGTGGTGGAGATGGACGCGGTGTTGATCGAACGCTGGAACGCGACGGTCGCGCCGGATGACGAGGTATGGCATCTTGGCGATGTCGCGCGGCGGGCAGGCGACGTTCCAGCCTTGCTCCAACAGCTCAATGGCATCAAGCATCTCCTGCGTGGCAACAACGATCCGGACGCCACGGTCGCTGCCACGGGCTGGGCGACGGTGCAGGACTACGCCGAGATCACGCTGGAGGATCGCCGTCTGATCCTGTGCCATTATCCGTTCCGCAGCTGGAACGGCCAGCACAAGGGAGCGATCAATCTTCATGGGCACAGCCATGGTCGCCTGAAACCCATGCCGCGCCAGTTCGACGTTGGCGTCGATGTTCATGGCTTCGCGCCGGTTCGGCTGGGCGAGCTGGTCGCCTCCGCCTGAAGCGGGTCAGGGGGCGGCTGGCGTCGCCTCTTCGCTTGCCTCCGCCAGGGCGGTTGCCGCATCGCGCAGCCTCTGCCAGACGCTGCGCTCCTCGCGGGCATCGGCCAGCGCGCGGTGGGCCGGGGCATTGTCCTTGGTCGCATTGGCGCGGGCCATCAGGTCATTTACGATGGCCTCCAGCCGATCTTGCGGAACGACGCCGCGCAGGATCCCCTCGGCCGTTTCACGCAGCGCGATATCGGTGTCCTTCAAGCGTAGCGTATGGCGCGGAAGACCCGCCGCGCGGAGCAAGGCGCTAAGCCACTTGCCGTCCCAGGAGGGTGCGCTGGCGAATAGCGAATGGCCGGTCAGTTGCTCGACCATCCGTGCCGCGACGACATCATGCGCAACGCCCTCACGGACCAGTATTTCGCGCGCGATGCCATGGATTCGCTCCGCATCCGGGTTCCAGTCGGTCCAGTCGGGGGCGGGCGCGATCAGATGGCTTTCCGAACGCTCATCCTCGAACACCCACGCCACCTCGATTGGATAGCTCCTGTCGTCCAGCGACGAGGCCTCGAAATCGAGAAAGACGTTCACGGCCGATCCTCCTGATGCACGTACCAATCGGCATAGTCGGTGTTGCGCGCCATATGCCGGTTGAGATCGGGCGCGCCATCCGTCCACCAGACCGGCCCCCGTTCGCCCAGCGCCGTCTTGGCGGCGTTCACGCCGTCCCGGGCCCGGCGAAGACCTGCTGCGTCATCGGTCTTCAAAGCAGCATGGACGGCGCGGCGCGCCTGCATCAGTTCGTCGACCAGCCTTTGCCGTACATCGGGGTCGAGCGCCGGATTGCTCCTGCGCCACAGGCGGCCGCGCACGACAATGTATCGGCCATCGGGGGTCGTCAGCGGTCCGCGCAACCTTGCCGTATCTCGAGGAACCACGCCTTGCACCTCCTGCCGAACACAGGACGCTTTGCCATCGTGGTCGTTCCTTTCGACCGGAGCCCTGGCTCAGGGCTCCAGGCCCAGCGCCTCGCGGTCGGCGGTGGCTGCCGCCAGTTCGGCACGCGCCCCGGCGATCCGGGCCTGCGCATCGATCAGGCGCACCCGCGCGTCGTTCGCGGTTTCCTCGCGCTGATTGACCAGAAAGAAGTCGCTCGAACCCAGTTCGAACCGCCGCCGTTCGGCCACGGCCAGCCGCTCGGCAAGCTGGCGCTCCTGCTCGGCGATCATGGCCAGCTTTTCGGCAGCGCCGACGCCGATCGTGATGCCTTCGACCTCGACGGTGATCTGGTCGCGCAGGAACCGGCTGCGTGCCGCCAGCGCATCCATCTCGGCGCGTGCTTCAGCGACGCGGCCCTTGGCGGCCCGGTTCTGCAACGGCAGCGAGAAACGGAAACCCACCGCCGCTTCCAGTGGCGTACGCGTCGGGCCGCCCAGGCCCACCGGGCCGACATCCTTGCCCATCTCGCCCCGCAAATCCAGGCGAGGTCTCAGGTCGTTCTGCGCCAGCGCCAGCCGTGCCGAGCCCTGGTCGATCCGTGCCAACAGCATCTGGAGATCGGGCCGTCGCCGCTCGAAATCACCGCGCGCGGAGGCCGCCACTCCCACCAGCGCGCCAGCATCGACGGGCAGGCGCTCGGGCGTCACCAGCACCGGCTCGCCAGCGGCATCGCGATAATAGAGCGACAGGGCATTGGCCGCCGCCTGAAAATCTCCCTCGGCCCGGACGACCAGCGCGCGGCGACGGACCAGGTTCTGGTCGTTTTCCGCCAGCAGGATATCGGGCCGGGCGCCCAGTTGAACCTGCCGCGCCAGTCCGCTTCGCCGACTTTCCGACAGTTGCAGCAGGTCGCGATAGGCGCGCAGGCGCAGACCCGCCGCGACCCAGTTCTGATAGGCATCGATCGCGCGCCGCTGCACGCCGATCGCGACCGCCTGGCGTTCGAACTGGGCAATGTCGATGTCACCGGCCGCCAGTGTACGGCGGGTGCGGCGTTCGTCGATCAACCGGTCGCGGAGCAGCGAATAGAGCGCGCCGACCTTCACCTCGCCCAGGCGGTTGGTGTAATTCTCGTCCTCATACACCGGAAAGCCGCCGCGGCTGACGCGGTAGCCGCCATAGAGATAACCGCCATTGTCGGTCAGCGGCCGGGTGGCGCGGGCGGAGGCGACGGTCCCGTCATAATAGCCCAGTGTGCGCGACCGGCCATCGGCCTCGAACACGGTATCGAATGCGCCGCTGGCCGTGACGGCACGCCCCTCGGCCGCGCGGACCTTGGCCAGCGCCTCGACGATCTGCGGGGCGGCGCGTGCCGAGGATTGCAGCACCTCGTCCAGCGTCAGTGGCGCCGAACTCGGGACGGCGACGGGTGCGGGCGCGGGATTGGCGCGAATATGCTGACCCAGGGCCGGGGCGGCAAGCATCGGTGCCAGGGCCAGCACGGAGGCGGTGAGGGCGATACGGATCATTTCGGCTTGCCTGCCTTGGCCGCGATCTTCTTGTCGTCGTCCTTCGCGCCAGCGTCCTTGCCATCCTTGCCGGTCTTGGTCTGGCCGAATTCCAGCGGGAAGTCGTTCAGCTGCCGCCAGAGCTCGTAGCCAACGGTCACGGTTTCACCCTGGACCCAGCCCTGTACCTTGCCGCCCAGCCGGACGAAGCGGCGTTCGGGCCAGGCAGGCTTGCCGGGCATGGGTTCGACCAGGATGCGGAACAGCCCCTGCGCATTGGCATTGGGGTCGATCGTGCGGACGCGACCATCGAAGAAGCCATAGGCGATCGAGGGCCAGCCGCTGAACTGGATCGCGGGCCATCCCTCGAACTCCAGCCGGACGCGGCGGCCGGGCCGCAACAAGGGCACGTCGCGGCCGTCGATCATCAGCTCGACTGCGCGCTGGACCTGTTCGGGCGCGATGACCGCCAGCACCGTTCCGGCAGAAACCAGCGCACCCCCGGCGGTCGCCGTCAGGTTCTGGATCCGCCCGGCGCGCGGCGCCTGCACCAGCTGCGCCGACTGGCGGTTGAGCTGCACCTCGATCCGGTTCAGCTTGGCCCGCGATTCCGCCAGCTTGGCGCCGGAGTCCGCGACCTTGATCTGCGCCTGTTCGAAATCGCGGCGCGAGGCCAGTCCTTCGGAGAAAAGCTGGCGGGTGCGGTTGACGTCGATCTGCGCCACCGCCCGCGATTGCTGGACGGAGGCGATTTCGGCCATCACCTGCGCGCGTTCGGCGGCCAGGCGCGACAGAAGATTGGGGTCCAGGTCGACGATGCGCGCGATGGGATCGCCGCGGTTCACGTGCTGGCCGTCATGCACATACCAGCGCTCGACCCGACCGGGCACCAGCGCGGTCACCTCCTGCGCGCGGTCCTCGGGATCGAGCGACACGACCTGTCCACGGCCCTGCGCGGTCTGCAACCAGGGCACGAAGAACAGGATGAAGATGGCCGCGGCGATCCCGACCAGCAGGATCCAGGCGATGGCGACCGTGGTGCGCGGCGGGCGAAGCGCGGCAAGGGTGCGGAAATGCGCGAGATGTTCAGGCGGATGCGACATCGGCGTCCTTCCGGTTGCAGGCATTCTGAAGCGCCTCGAGCGTGTCGCAGCGGTGCTGTTCGGTCAGGCCCAGATAGAGATAGCCGTCCAGGGTCACGTCTTCCGGCCGTCCGGTGCACAGCAGGACGGTGGTGCCGTGCTCCTTCAGAATATGAAGCGCGGCCAGCAGCCGCTCCGGCGGTAGCAGGTCGAACAACTGGCCCAGCAGCAACAGCTTGGGCCGGACGAGCAGCGCATTGGCGAGTTTGAGCGCCATCGTCTCGCCCACGCTCAGCGGATAGCCGGTCGATCCGAGCGGCGTATCCAGCCCCTGGGGCAGGCTGGCCAGGCGGCGCTCCAGCCCGACCGTCGTCAGCGCCTCCATCGCCACATCGTCCAGGTCGGTGGAGGCCAGGCGCAGATATTCGCGGATCGTGACCTCGACGATCGTCGACCGGTCGAGCACCGTGACTTCCGAGCGAAGGCGGTACATGTCGAACGAACCCAGATCGCCGCCGCCGATGCGGATCAAGCCACGATCGGGCAAGGCATGCCGCTTCAACAGCATGGCCAGGCGGCGCTCTGCCCCCGGTTCGGCAACGGCGACCAGATGCTCTCCGGCGGCCAGGCTCATCGTGTAGCGGGCGTCGCCGAAGACGATGTCGGTCATCTTGACCGAGCCGTCGCGCGGGCCGTTGTCGCCGCGTACCTGCGTCTCCTGCGGAATGGCGAACAGCAGCGACAATTCCTCGGAACTGGCGACCAGATCGTAGAAGGTGTCGAGATACCAGCCGAATTGCGAAATGCCGTAGAATACGCCCGACAGGATCAGCTCTGCCGCGACCAGCTGGCCCAGCGACAGCTGGCCGCGCAGGATCAGCATCCCGCCCAGCAGCAGCAATCCGGCGCTGGCAAAGGCATAGATCAGGAGGAAGGCGATGGTCTGCGCGAACTGATAGCGGAAATAGCGGCGGTGCGTGGCAACATAGTTGGCGGTCATCGCCTCCGATCGGTCCATCGCGAAGTCCAGGTGACGCGCCGACTTGTAGAAGCCGTTCGAGCCACCGACGCTCTCCAGCCATCCGGCGGCCTTGTGCTTGGCATGGCTCAGCGCGACCGCGCCACTGATCGCACCGCGCCGCCACAAGAGCCAGACCAGCAAGAGCGCCGCGACCAGCACCACGTTGAAGGCGAGGAAGACGGGATGATAGAAGCTGGTGATGGTCAGGCCGATCACCGCCTGCAGCACGATCGTGAAGGCGCCGATCACCAGGCTGGGCACCGACTTCTGAACGACCACCAGGTCGAAATAGCGGTTGAACAGGTCACCGCGATTGCCATCGGCAAAGAACGGGTCCTGGGCATGGACGGCGCGCAAGGTGACCTCGGCGACCACTCGCGCGAACAGCCGCCGCTCGAACGCCGCCATGATCCAGACGCGTAGCGCACTCAGCCCGGCAACCAGCAGCAGAAGTAGCAGCAGGATGCCGGACAGCGCCCATAACGGGGCGGGCATGGCGGTATTCGCCACGCTGTTGATCAACAACTGCACCGAGACGGGCGTCGCTAGCGCGAGCAGACTGATCGCGGTGGTATAGACGATACCAAGGCGAACATAGGCCGCGTCGGGCCCTATGATCTGGCCCAGCCACCGTACCGCATCTCGAAACCCCAAGCGCTCCGCTGCCAAAACAAGCCCCTTTTTCTGTATCTTGGTTCGACAGGAACCGACGTTTTTACGCCTTTGCCGAACCGTTCACCTCGCAAAAGGTACGGATCGGCTTGATCCTTATCACGCCTAAGTAACGAAATATCATGGCGGGTGCCAATCGGAAAAGTGGTGCCGATGGTATAGGCAATGGCTATAGACGGTGCATGCCTACGCTGCGTCAGCTCGAATATCTGGTCACCATCGCCGACACCGGATCGTTCGCCGTGGCCGCGCGGGTCGCGCACGTCTCGCAGCCGACTTTGAGCCAGCAGGTTCGCACGCTGGAGGAGCGGCTGGGCGTCAAGCTGCTCGAGCGGAGCACGGCCGGGGCGATCCTGACCCCGGTGGGGCGCAGCATCGTGGCGACGGCGCGACGGATGCTGAGCGATGCGAGCGATATTGTCGCGCTGGCGGCCGGATCGGCCAACATGCTGACCGGTACGTTGCGCCTGGGTACGACGCCGACCCTAGGACCCTATCTGCTGTCGCCGATCATCGCCGAGCTGCACCGTATGGCCCCGCAGCTACGCCTGCACGTTCGCGAAGGTATTCCCGACGAACAACTGCTCGAACTGTCACGCGGGAATATCGACGTCCTCCTGGGTCCGCTGCCGATGGCGGGCGACGACCTGACCATCGAGCCGTTGTTCCGCGAACCGCTGCACTTGGTGGCGGCGCTCGACCATCCCATCGAGGCGTCCGACAGCCCGACCCGGGAGACGCTGACGGGCAGCGCGCTCCTGACCCTGGACCCCCGCCATCACCTGGCTCGCCAAGCCGCGGAGGTCGCCGAGCAATATGGCATGCACATCGCGCCCGATTATTACGGGACCAGCCTGGAAAGCCTGCACCAGATGGTGGCGAGCGGGCTGGGTCTGGCCTTGTTGCCCAGCCTCTATCTTCACTCCGAGATCGGCGGCGCGTCGGGGCTGAAGGTCCTGACGGGCAAGGGATGGCGCGTGCATCGCTCGATCGCGATCGCCTGGCGCCGCCAGTCGCCGATGAGCGCGGCGTTCAAGCTGATCGCCGACCATGTGAAGGCGCGCGCGGTACGCCTGCTCTCCGAATAGTCGACGGCGCTCCTGTCTGGTCTGGGCCGATGGGACGAACAAATTGTTCGACAGTAGTTTCCATGGTGACGGAGGATGGGGAGCGGCGACCCGGCCGCCTGCGACATCTCGTCCGTCGAAGATGCCCCTGACGTCAAGGAATTGGCCGGTGCCCTGCTTGGCCGACAGCTTATGTCTGCCACCTCGGTCAGCGGATTACTGCAAAGGTAATGAAGGCGCGCGAGATACGGTATCTTAAGTGTCTGTCGTCATCTTGACGTTATCGGCTTGCACGCAGGCACTCGATTTTTCCGGGGGGTAAATCATGATCGACCTGCGATGCTCCTGCGATAACGCGCAAGGAAACCGGTCGATCAGGTGCTCGACGTGATATTGCACCAGTCGGACGGAGCATCGGCATAGTCCTTCCATCCGATCATCATCGCAACAGGGAACAGGGCGATGACGTTTCGCCATTGCATCATCACGGCCGCCGCATTGGCATTCGCGTCATGTGCCGAGCTTGTCGGGGCGCAGGGAGTCACAAACCGTCCGCTGACCATCGACCTCATCCACAAGGCGGACGTGGTCGCCGTGGCGGGGGGGAAGGGTACGCGCGGCGTCCGGTATCTCGACAATACCGATGTCATCGCCACGCTGGACCTAGATCGCGCGGTTCGTTGGCATGGGGCCACCACCTATCTCGGCATACTGAGCAATACGGGCGCGCGGGCCAATGACATTGCGGGCACCCTGCAGGGCGTCGACAATATCGAGGTCGCGAGCCCCGACCTGGTCCTGTACCAGGCCTGGGTCCAGCAACGCTTCTGGAACGACCGGGCATCGGTGCTGGTTGGCAAGTACGACCTCAACAGCGAATTCTATTACAATGCCGCCGCCTTCCCGTTGATCGCACCGGCCTTCGGCATCGGTTCCGAGCTGGCCTCGACCGGGCCCAATGGCCCGTCGATCTTTCCGCAGACCGACCTGGCGGTGCGGGTGCGCACGGATGGCCGACGTCATTATGCCCAAGCCGCGATCGTGCGGGCCCCGCGCGGCGTGGCCGACGATGGCGGACGCCGGTCCGCCATGATGATCGCCGAGATCGGGCTGAAGGGGCGGACGGCGATCAGTGTCGGTGGCTGGACGTACAGCCATCGTCAGCCACGCATCACGCCACCGGGCATCACCACCACCACCGATACGGCCGCGTCGCACGGCCTCTATGTGCTGATCGAGCGTGAACTGGTGGGGCGTGGCGACGCACCGGATCACTGGACCGGCTTTCTTCGCGCGGGCCTGTCCGATGGCCTGACCACGCCCTTTGCCGATGGCGTGCAGTTCGGCGTCACGGGGATCGGCTTCGTCCGCGGCCGACCGCAGTCCAGCCTGTCGATCGGTTTCGCGACGGCCGGGATCAGCAGCGCCTATCGCCAGGCCAACCCACCGGCCGCACCACGGCTCGCCCGGTCGGAGTCGACGATCGAACTGACCTATAGCGACCGGGTCGCATCGTTCCTGACGCTGCAACCCGATCTCCAATATGTCCACCGCCCGTCCGGCCGCGCCCGTGCGCCCGGCGTCGTCGTCATCGGCCTTCGCGGCATCGTGAACTGGAAGATCCGCTAACCGCGCGCCGGGCCATCGCTTTGCGGAGGTCAGGCGAAGATCTCGGTCAGTCGGTCGTCATCGGGGCCGTCCTTCCAGTGGCGCAGCTCGATGAACAGCGCGGCGGCAACCAGCATGACCCAGGTCGTCACCGCAGTCGTGGCGATCGCCTGGACGAGTTGCAGCAGGAATGACGGGTTCTGGACCACCGGCGTCGACACGCTGCCCGTAAGCAGGCCCAGCGTTCCCGTGGCCGCCAGGCTGGCGACGCCGACCACGGCCGCGACCAGGAAATAGATGACGAACGTCAGCAGACCGATGCCCAGGATCCGCCAGCGCGCGCCCTTGGTCAGCGCACGGCTGCGGCCGAACGCGCCGGAGATCCCGGTGCGCTCGGCGACGACGGCGGGAAGGCAGACCGACCACATCACGGACAATATGACGCCCGGTATCACCAGAAGGACGAAACCGATCCAGATGCCGATCACCAGCAGCAATGTCACCGCGAAGAGCGGCAGGGCGCGTCTGGCGCCCAGCAGGACGATCTCGCGGATGTCGGCCGGTCGGCCCTCGTCATGCGCGATGGCGACATGGACGAGGGCACCGCTCGCGATCAGCCATAGCAGGCCGACGGCGATGCCAAAGACGCTGCTCAGGACATAGGCTCCCGTATCGGCGCCCCGCTGCAAGGACAGGGGATCGACGAGCTGTTCCGCCACCAGTTGCGGCACCGACATCAGGGCGAAGGTCAGACCCAAGGTGGCCATCGGGTTGGCCTTCATGATGTCGAAGCTGCGCGCGAAGACTTTGCCGACCGACAGGCCATGCCGTGGCACGGCGGCGATCGCGTGACTGGCCATATTCTTCCCCCCTCAAGGTTTCGGGGCCGATCGTGGCAAGGCTCCTTCCCGCTGTCCAGCCCGATCCGAAGGCGCGGCGGCGGGCGATTAGCCGATTGCGCGAGCGATCGTTCCGGCTACAGTCCGGCGCGGGGCATGGGCTTGCGTTGCGGGGAGGGGATCATCGCGGCAGTGGAGGACAAGGCGGCAGCGGTCGATCGTCTCGCCACGGCGCACGCCGCGTTGCGCGCCGATCCGTCGATCCAGTTCGCCCTCACCCGGCAGCCCAAGCCGCCCGAGCCGCCGGAATGGCTGAAGACGCTGGGGCGCTGGCTGGGCGATCTGCTGCGTCCCGTGGGCCGTTTCCTGCGCTGGCTGACCGGCCTGATGCCGGACGCGCCCTATGCGCGCATCCTGCTGTGGACGCTGATCGTCGCGATCGCCGTGGCGTTGATCTGGATGGTCGTCGAACGCTTGCGGTCCGGCGAATGGCGCTTGCCCGCGCGTCGACGCCGGATGGCGGGCGAGGTGGATATGGGGGATGACGATGTCTGGATGCCCGATGCCGCCCCGGCACGGGCATGGCTGAGCGCGGCGGACGCGCTGGCCGCCGAGGGACGCTTTGCCGAGGCGATCCATTACCTGCTGTTCCATTCGATCGAGGACATTGCCCGTCATCGGCCCGCGCTGCGCCGTCCCTCGCTGACCAGTCGGGAACTGGCGTCCGCCACGCTGCTGCCGGCATCGGTCCGGCCGCTGTTCGCCAGTATCGCGGGACTGGTCGAGCGCAGCCTGTTCGGCGGGCGGCCGGTCGCCACGGCGGATTGGCAGGCCGCTCGGGCCGCCTATACCGACCTCGCCCTGCCGCAGCGGTGGCGGGCATGAGCGAAATCGCGATGCGAGCCACCGACAAGGGCCGGACCGGGCCGGTCGAACGCCTGTTCTCGCCGCTGACCGTGGCGTTGTTGCTCGTCATCGGCATTCTTGGCTTTGCGGGCTCGATGCTCTTGGGGGCCTATGCGCCCGATATGCGATCGGGCCATGATGGCGGCACCCACGCCCTGTCGAACGCCGCCACCGGCTTTTCCGGCATCGTCGCGCTGGCGGGGGCTACGGGGCGCAACCCCCGCATCATCCGTGCCGAGACGGATTGGGCCACCGACGATCTGGTCGTCGTGACGCCGGATCACGGCTGGACCGACCTGAGCAAGCTGATGGCCACCCGCAAAGGGCGCGCGACCTTGCTCGTCATGCCCAAATGGCTGACCCTGCCGGACAAGGGCCGGCCGGGCTGGGTCAAGGTGGCGGGCCTGTTGCCTGCCATCGACCCTGCGCGGATACTGGCTCCGGCCACGGAGATCGCGGTATCCCGGCACGCAAGCGGCGGGCGGCCGCTTCAAGCGGTCCGCTGGGCGCCGGATGCGCTCAACGTCGCGGCCCCGCGCCCGCTCCAGGTGATGACGTCGAAGGCGCTGCAGCCGATCGTCACCGACGATGCCGGTGGCATCGTCCTGGGCCAGGTGGGCGACAGCAGCATCTTCATCCTGGCCGATCCCGACCTGCTGAACAATCACGGTATCCGTCGCCTGGACCGCGCCCGCGCCGGGCTGGCGATCTTCGATTTCGTTCGGGACAACGGGTCGCGGGGCATTGCCTTTGATGTGTCGCTGAACGGGCTGGGAGTGGGGCGCAGCCCCTTGAAGCTGGCGTTCGAGCCGCCCTTCCTGGCGATGACGCTGGCAATCGTCGTCGCGCTCGCGCTTGTCGGGTGGCAGGCGCTGATCCGCTTCGGGGCACCACGTCCGCCAGAGCGCGCCATCGCCTTCGGCAAGGCCGCACTGGTCGACAACAGCGCGATGATCGTGCGCAAGGCGGGGCGTGAGGGCGGGCTGGGCCCGCGCTACGCCGCGCTGGTCCGCGAACGGGCACGGGCGATCTTCGGTGTGCCCGTCCGCCTGACCGACGCGGAGGCGGACGCCTATCTCGATCGCATGCGGGGACGGGGCACCTTTACTGCACTGGTCGATATGGCGGCTGGGGCCCGGCATCCGGCCGATATGCTCGCCAGCGCGCAGGCGCTGCACCAATGGCAACAGGAGAAGACACGGTGACGGTTCAAGAGGTCCAGGCGCTGGGGCAGGCGATCCGCGCCGAGATCGGTAAGGCGGTGGTCGGCCACGATGCCACGGTCGACCTGTTGCTGGTCGCGCTGTTCGCGGGCGGGCATGTCCTGCTCGAAGGGCCACCGGGAACCGCCAAGACATTGCTGGCGCACAGCTTCGCGCATACGCTGGGCCTGGAGTTCGGCCGGATCCAGTTCACGCCCGACCTGATGCCCGGCGACATCATCGGCGCGAACCTTTTCAACTTCCAGACCTCGACCTTCAGTCTGACGCGAGGGCCGATCTTTACCGAGCTGCTGCTGGCCGACGAGATCAACCGCACCTCGCCCAAGACCCAGGCCGCGCTGCTGGAGGCGATGCAGGAGCGGACGGTCACGATCGATGGCGACAGCCTGGCCTTGAGCAGCCGGTTCACCGTGGTGGCGACCCAGAACCCGATCGAACAGCAGGGCGTCTATCCCTTGCCCGAAGCGCAGCTCGACCGTTTCCTGTTCAAGCAGATCGTGCCCTATCCGACCGCCGACGAGGAACGCCGGATCGTCGCGGGGCACGGCGCGCGGCCGACCGCCATGTCCCCGGCCGACTGGGGCGTCGAGGTGCGCGCCGATGCCGCGACGATCGCGGCGGCGGTGGCGATCGTCGCGGGCGTCCGGCTGGTCGACGAAGTCATCAACTATATCGTCGCACTAATCCGGGGAACGCGCGGCGTGGCCGATCTGGAAAGCGGGGCCTCGCCGCGCGCCGGGGCGATGCTGGCGGGCGCGGCACGGGCGCGGGCGGCGCTGGACGGGCGCGACTTCGTCATTCCCGACGATGTTAAGACCCTGGCCCCGGCGCTGCTGCGGCACCGCCTGATCCTGTCGCCCGCCGCCGAGATCGGCGGCCGCGCGATCGAGGACGTGGTCGCCCAGATCATCGAGACGATCGAGGCGCCGCGTTGATCTATCCGACCCGCATGGCGGTGGTGGCGGCGGCGATCGGAGCTCCGGTCGCGCTGCTGGCCGCCATGCTGTTCCCGGCCAACTGGTATGCCGGGCTCGGCTGGTCGCTGGCGGTCGGGATGCTGATGATCGCCGATGCGCTGCTGGGGCGTGGTCAGGGGCAGGTCACGCTCGACCTGCCTGCCACGGCGGCGGTGGGAGAGCCGCGGGAGATCCCCGTTTTGGTCCGCGTCGACGGTGCGCGCGTCCCTGGGTCGGTGCAGGTGGCGGTCGCGGGCGATCCGTTGCTCACGCTTGGCGATGAAGGGCGGATCGACCTGACGCTGGAGGGGGGCAGGGGTGTGGCGCGCCTGTTGCTGACGCCGCATCGTCGCGGCACGGCGCACCTTGGCACCGTCTGGCTGCGCTGGACCGGGCCGCTGGGGCTGATATGGCATCAGGCGCGGATCGAGGCCGATCATACGCTGCCGATCCTGCCCGATGTCGAGGCGGTGCGGCGGCAGGGCGCGCAGGTGTTTCGGCGTCACGCGGTCCAGGGACTGCTGGCCCAGAGCGACCGGGGCGATGGCAGCGATTTCGACGCGCTGGTCGAATTCCGCTCCGGCATGGATCGGCGGGCGATCGACTGGAAACAGTCGGCCCGGCACCGCAAGCTGTTCGCCAAGGAATATCGGACCGAGCGCAACAGCCAGATCGTCTTTGCGATCGATGCGGGGCGACAAATGTCGGACCCGGTCGCTGGCGTGCCGCGGTTGGACCGGGCGGTGTCGGCTGCGCTGCTGACCGGATGGCTGGCCCTGAAGCTGGGCGACCGGGTGGCGCTGCACGCTTTCGACTCGCGGCCCCGTGTCGCCAGCGGTTTCATCGGCGGCCCGACCGCCTTCCCCGAGCTACAGCATCTCGCCGCCGCGATCGACTATAGCGGCGACGAGACCAACTATACCTTTGCCCTGACCACCCTGGCGGCGCGGCTGAACCGTCGCTCGATGATCGTGCTTTTCACCGAATTCACCGACCCGACTTCCGCCGACTTTCTCGTCCGTGCGGTCGCGCGGCTGTTGAAGACGCATCTCGTACTGGTCGTGGTGCTGCGCGACGAGGAACTGGAAGCTTTCGTCGATGCCACGCCGGTCGTCCCGGCCGATGTCACGCGCGCCGTGACGGCGGGCGCGCTGCTGCGCGATCGGCGGCTTGTCCTGCTGCGCCTGAGGCATCTGGGCGTGCACGTCATAGAAAGCCCGCACGACCAGGTCGCCGAGCAACTGGTCGAAGGTTATGTGGACCTCAAGCGTCGGAGCCTGTTGTGAGCGCGTTCGTCGATGCCGTCCCGCCGCTGGTCAATGCCAGCCGCTTCCGCGCCGCGCATGAGGCGCAATGGGCGCGGCTGGACACGCTGCTCCAACGGATCGAGAAGCGTTCGGTGCGCGCTCTGTCCGACGACGACCTGCTGGCGCTGCCCGTGCTGTACCGCGCGACCCTGTCCTCGCTGTCGGTCGCGCGCGAAACCTCGCTCGACCGCGCGCTGATCGCCTATCTCGAGCAGCTTTGTGCACGCGCCTATTTTCAGCTCTACGGCGTGTCGGACCCGGTGTGGCGCGACTTGCTGGGCTTTTTCACGAATGGCTGGCCCCGTGCGGTGGCATCGCTGTGGCGTGAGACTTTGGTCATGCTTGGGCTGACCGTGGCGGGGGCGGTCGCGGCGTTCCTGCTGGTCCGGTCCGACCCCAGCTGGTTCTACAGCGTCGTGCCCGAGGGGCTGTCGGGCGGGCGCAATCCCGGTGCGTCGGCGGAGGCGTTGCGCCAGACGCTCTACGCCAGTCAGGAAAAGGGGCTGGGCGTCTTTGCCAGCTTCCTGTTCGGGCATAATGCGCAGATCGCGATCTTTTCCTTCGCGCTGGGCTTCGCCTTCGTCGTGCCCACCGCGCTGCTGATCCTCTACAACGGGCTGACGCTGGGCGCGATGATCGCGGTGTTTTCCGCCAAGGGGCTGGGGCCGAACTTCCTGGCGTGGCTGGCGATCCATGGCACGACCGAGATGTTCGCGATCATGATATCCGGGGCGGCCGGGATGCGGATCGGCACCGCGATCGCCTTTCCGGGGCGACGGACGCGCATGGCGGCATTGGTCGACGCTGGCCGAAGCGCGGCCATCGCGGTGGTCGGCGTCGTGCTGATGCTGGGCGTCGCCGCCATCCTTGAGGGCATCGGGAGGCAGGTGGTGACGAGCGATGGGATGCGCGTCGCCATCGGAGCCATCGCGCTGGTGGCTTGGGTGGTCTATTATTACGGGGTCGGGAGGCGGCATGCGCTTCGTTCGCCGGAATAGGAACGCGCCCGACACGCTGCGGCGCAGCTTCGTCACGCCGGAGGGCGTCGACCTGCAACTCGAACTGGGGGGCGGGGGGACGCGCGCGGTTGCGTTCCTGATCGACCTGGTCCTGATGATCACCGTTCTGGTCGTCGCGACGCTGGCGCTGCTCGCCTTCGACCAGGCGACCCGCGCCGACATTGCGGGCATATTGTGGCTGATCGGTGCCTTCTGCCTGCGCAACGGCTATTTCGTGCTGTTCGAGATGGGCGGGCGCGGCGCGACGCCGGGCAAGCGGCTGATGGGCGTGCGGGTGATCGCGCGCGACGGCGCCCGGCTGACGGCGGGCGCGGTGGTGGCGCGCAATGCGATGCGCGAGATCGAGATTTTCCTGCCGCTCTCGTTCCTCGGCGAACAGGCGGCAGCGGGGACGGCGGATGCGTTCCTGACGCTGTTCGCTTTGTCCTGGACCGGTATCTTCCTCTTCTTCCCCCTGTTCAACCGCGACCGGCTGCGGATCGGCGATCTGGTGGCGGGGACCTGGGTCGTCCAGACCGTCGTGCAGGGGCTCGCCCCCGATCTGGTCGACAGCGACCGTCCGCGCCGGGTCTTTTCGGACGCGGCACTGGCGCTTTACGGTGTCTATGAGTTGCAGGCGCTGGAGGACGTCATCCGAAGCGGCGATGCGGGGGCCCGAAGCACGGTCGCCAAGGCCATCCGGCGCAAGGCGGGGCTGGCATCGGACGGCGACGATGATGGCTTCCTCGCCGATTATTACGCGGCGCTGTGCGCGCGGCTGGAAAGCGGGCTGCTGGTCGGCCGACGCCGGGCCGACAAGTTCAGTGGGGCCGGGCGATAGGTCGCTCGCCCCACGGGTGAATTCAGGCGGCGGCGCGTTCGTCTTCGATGATCGCCCGTGCGACCACGGCGCATTGGCCGCATTTGGGCTGGCGACCCAGCGCCTGATACATCTGGCACGGAGTCATGGAACCGGCACGGGCCGCATCGCGGACCTGGGATTCCCGGATGGCATTGCATACGCAGACGACCAAGGTGCTCTCCATCAAAGGCACCGATCGTTTAGCGCTAATGAGAGTGGGTCGCAAGGCTTTTGCGATGCGTTTGCAAATATTATCGCTGAATCCCGTTGGCGGCGAGCCGCCAAATCCGCTCGAGCGGACCCTGTCCGAACCGGTCGAGCCAGGGCTTGGACCATAGGAACATCAACCCCCATATCGGTATCACCAGCACATACAGGCTGGCGCGGGGCCAGCGGGCGAACTGTCCCAGACCGTGACCGTAGAAGACCAATGTCATCAGGATGCTGGTCCCCAGATAGTTGGTGAAGGCCATGCGCCCGGCCGCCGCGATCCGCTGCGTCCACCATGTGCCGGGACGCAAGGCCAGGAGGATCAGCGCGGCATAGCCGATCGTGCCGATCAGTCGGAACGGCACGTTCAGGCACAGTTCCACCAGCGCGACCATCCGAACGTCGAAGCCGCTGCTCCAGCTCGCCGCCGCCATGGTTGCATAGGCGAGTATCGATACGGACAGCCCGCCCACGGCCCAGCGTCGATAGATGTGGCGGGGCCATTGCCCGGTCAGGAAACCCGATTTCAGCGCCGCCATGCCGAGCAGCATGGCGCTCAGCGTATCGGGGCCGATCTGGATAACGTCGATCAGGGGATTGCCGTTGTTGGCGATACGAAAGGCGGTCGAGGTCGCCCATGATCCGCGCATGGCCTGCACCTCCGGCATCAGGCGCGCCGCCCCCGGCGTTCCGAACGCGTCCTGATAGAGGTCCCACAGGGCCAGCTTCTGCGGCGTATTTCGCGCGGCCGCCTCGAACAGCCCGATACATTCCAGCGCGCCCATGGCCATCGACAGCCCGGCCATCGCGATCGCCGTCCAGACCAGCGGCCGGACGCCCAATCCGACAAAGGCCAGCGCGATGACGCCGACCAGCGCATAATGCGCCAGGATGTCGCCGGTCCAGATGAAGGTCAGGTGCGCCATGCCGAACACGAACAGCACGGCCATGCGGCGCAGGTGAAGCGACGCGCCGTTCCGCCCGGCCTCGTCGGCGCGGGTCAGGATCAACAGCGTCGATGCGCCGAACAGCAGCGAGAACAGCCCACGCATCCGGCCATTGACAAGGATTTCGGTCAAGGCCCAGGCGATCAGGTCGCTCGTGCGCCCGCTGCCCCAGGCCAGGGGATTGGAATAAGCCGGATCCGGCAAGCCGAAGCCGGGCAGGTTGGCGAGCAGGATCGCCATCACCGCCACGCCGCGCAGCGCGTCGAGCGTCAGCAGCCGGTTAGCGGGCGGGGTGCCGCCGGACAGCGGGGAGGGGGCGGGACCGTCGGCCAAGGCAAAGCTCCGTTCAGGCCGGTGGGGACTTACCGATTGCCGCCCGCGATGCAACTGGCGCGGGGGCCAAGCATTGCCCTGTCATGGGATTGTCACCTCGCCTCACGGGCCGTGCTTCGGCGCGTGCGCATCATTCACCCGCCGCGTCGGCGTTTCTTCGTCGGTTCGAGCCATTCTTTGCGGGCAACGAGGTGACGGGTGGCCCCTTGCTGCTCGCCACCATCCTGGCGCTGGTCATGACGAACAGCCCCTGGGCACATGGGTATGAGCGGTTCTGGGATACACCGGTCACGATCGGTTTCGGCGCGCGCAACATATCGCACGCGCTGGCCGAGTGGATCGACCATGCCCTGTTGCCGATCTTCTTCGTGATCGTCGGCGCCGATGTGAAGCGCGAGATGGTGGCCGGGCCACTGTCGCAATGGCGGACGGCGGCGTTTCCGCTGGCGGGTGCGTTGGGCGGGATGGTCGTGCCGGTCGCGCTGTTCTGGGCTGTCGCGGGCGGCACGCCGGGTGCGGCGGGTTGGGGCAGCGTCATCACGACGGACACCGCCTTCGGCCTGGCGCTGATCGCGCTGTTCGGCACCAGCCTGCCCGCCGGGTTGCGCGCGTTGATGCTCGCCTTTGCTGCGGTCGACGATGTCGGCGGCCTGCTGATCATCGCCTTCGCCTATAGCGGTGCCATCGCCCCGGTGGGAATCCTGGTCGCGGGGGTCGCGCTGGCGGGCATTATCGGTTTGCGGCGGATCGGCTGGGTTTCGACCGTGCCCTATGTCCTGTTCGGCGTGATCATCTGGGGCGGTGTCCTGGCATCGGGCATCCACGCCACGATCGCGGGCGTCCTGATCGGCCTCACCGTGCCGGTGAAACCCCGGCTGGGCCAGCAGGACTTTGCCGAGCGCGTCCAGCACCGGGTCGATCAGTTCCGCCATGCATATGATGCCGCCGAGCAGGCGCAGGATGACGCACAGGAAGAAAAACTGCGCCACCGTACCGAGGAACGCCTGGGCTATCTGCACGAAATGGCATCCGCCACCCGCGAGGCGAGTGGGCGATTGATCGAGTTGCTGACCCCATGGGTCAACTATGTCGTGTTGCCGCTGTTCGCGATGTCCAATGTGCGCATCCATTTTTCGCCGGAGCTGCTGGCGATGATCGGCAGCCCGCTCGTCCTGGGCGTGGTCGCAGGGCTGGCGCTGGGCAAGCCATTGGGGTTTCTGGGCTTTACATGGGCGGCGAGCGCGATGGGGCTGGCGCAGCGGCCCGTTGGGGTCACCTGGCCGATGGTCATCGGCATCGGCGCGCTGGCGGGGATCGGGTTCACCATCTCGCTGTTCATCGCGGGGCTGGCGTTCGGGGATGGGGAGATGCGCGAAGCGGCGTCGCTGGGCGTGCTGATCGCCTCGATCCTGGCCGCCGGGATCGGCTATGCAGTGTTACGCCATTGCGCGGAGCCCCGGCACGCGGCCGAGGCTCCGGCATAAGGGATCAGGCCAGCGCGGCGTCCGCACCCATCAGCGTGGGGAAGAAGCCCTCATGCGCGCGGCGCAGTTCGTCGAGCGGCACGACGAAATCGCCGTCCTCGCGCTCGAAGATCAGGCGCGCACCCGCGGTGCGACCGATCCGCTCGACTTCGACGCCCGCCTGATGCGCGTTCGCCAGGAAGTCCATGAGCGCGGTGTCCTCGACCGTGGCGATGTACAGACCCTGGTCCTCGGCGAAGAGCTGGCGGCAAGCCTCGCCCGTTTCCGGGAACTGGACCAGTGCCCCGATATTACCGGCCAGCGCCATCTCGGCGAGGGTCACCGCGATGCCGCCGTCGGACACGTCGTGCACGGCCGTCAGGTGTCCGGCGGTGATCGCGTCGCGCACCAGGTCGCCGGTGCGACGCTCGGCATCCAGGTCGATCGAGGGGGGCGGACCGGCGTCGCGGCCTTCGATCCCATGGACTTCGCGGAGCCACAGCGACTGGCCAATCTCGCCCTTGGGGCTACCGATCAGGACGATGACGTCGCCGGTGCCCTTGAAGGCGATGGTCGCCGACTTGGACCAGTCGGCCATCAGGCCGACGCCGCCGATCGCCGGGGTCGGCAGGATCGCCGAGCCGCCGCCGGTCGCCTTGGATTCGTTGTACAGCGAGACGTTGCCCGACACGATCGGATAGTCGAGTGCGCGGCACGCCAGGCTCATGCCCTCCAGGCAACCGACGATCTGGCCCATGATCTCTGGGCGCTGCGGATTGGCGAAGTTCAGGCAGTTGGTGATGGCCAGCGGCTTGGCACCGACCGCCGTGATGTTGCGCCACGTCTCGACCACCGCCTGCATCCCGCCGGTGACCGGATCGGCATAGCAATAGCGCGGCGTGCAATCGGTGCTCATCGCGAGCCCCTTTTGCGTGCCGTGGACACGGACGACGGCGGCGTCGCCACCGGGGCGCTGCACCGTGTCGCCACCGACCATGTGGTCATATTGTTCCCAGATCCACCGGCGCGAGGCGATGTCGGGGGAACCCATGAGCTTCAGCAGGTCCACCGCCGGGTCCTGGCAACCGGGGGAAGCGATCGCGGCCGGAACCTCGGTCGGGACATGCGGGCGGTCGTAGAGTGGGGCATCGTCGGCCAGGGGGCCGAGTGGAATGTCGCACACGATCTCGCCCTTGTGGCGCAGGACCATGCGGCCGGTCTCGGTGACGTGACCGATCACCGCGAAGTCCAGCTCCCACTTGCGGAAGATCGCCTCGGCGAAGTCCTCGCGGCCGGGCTTCAGGACCATGAGCATACGCTCCTGGCTCTCCGACAGCATCATCTCGTAAGGCGTCATGCCCTCTTCGCGCTGGGGCACATCGTCCATGATCAGTTCGATGCCGACGCCGCCCTTGGACGCCATCTCGACCGACGAAGAGGTCAGGCCCGCCGCGCCCATGTCCTGGATCGCGACGATCGCGTCCGACGCCATGAGTTCGAGGCACGCCTCGATCAGCAGCTTTTCGGTGAAGGGGTCGCCGACCTGCACGGTCGGGCGCTTGGCGTCGGCATCCTCGCCGAAATCGGCCGAGGCCATGGTCGCGCCGTGGATGCCGTCGCGGCCGGTCTTCGAGCCGACATAGACGATCGGATTGCCGACGCCGCTGGCGGCCGAATAGAAGATCTTGTCCTGATCGGCGACGCCGACGGTCATCGCATTGACCAGGATGTTGCCGTCATAGGCCGGGTGGAAATTCACCTCGCCGCCCACGGTCGGCACGCCGACGCAGTTGCCGTAACCGCCGATGCCGTGGACCACGCCGGAGATCAGGTGGCGCATCTTGGGATGGTCGGGACGGCCGAAGCGTAGCGCGTTCAGGTTCGCGACCGGCCGCGCACCCATGGTGAACACGTCGCGCAGGATGCCGCCGACGCCCGTCGCCGCACCCTGATAGGGTTCGATATAGGACGGGTGGTTATGGCTCTCCATCTTGAAGATCGCCGCCTGGCCGTCACCGATATCGATGACGCCCGCATTCTCGCCGGGACCGCAGATGACCTGCGGCCCTTCGGTGGGCAGCTTCTTCAGGTGGATGCGGCTCGATTTATAGCTGCAATGCTCGGACCACATGACCGAGAAGATGCCGAGTTCCACCATGTTGGGCTCACGGCCCAGCGCGGTCAGGACGCGCTGATACTCTTCTTCGGACAGGCCGTGGTCGGCGACGATCTGGGGCGTGATCTCGGTCATGGCCCGCGCCTTTAACGTGGTGTCGCGGCTTCGTCACTATCGGTGTTGGGATTGATGCGCCATGATCGGCACGGGACGACAGGCGGGGGACGACGCGATGATCCTGACGATGATGATGGGCGCGGCTCTGGCGGGTGCTTCGCTGCCGCCCAAACCCGAACGGGCGATGCTGCGTGAGGTCCGGACGCTCTATCGCGGCGCAGGCAATCGGATGTGGCCGGGGTTCGCGCAGGTTTCCCTGGACCTGCTGCTGATCGGGCCGAAGCGCGAGACGTTGTTCTGCCACGGCATGGTCAAGGGCTTCATCCCCGCCGGGCGCGATCCTCTGACCGGATGCGCCTTGCAGAGCCGCGCGCGGCAAATGGCGGTGGATCTGGCGGCATCGGCGGATTTCTTTCCCGGCGGGCAGACGATCGCGATCGGCTATCCCAAGGCGCTGGAAATGACCCCGGCCTATTGGAAGGCCACGGTTCTCCACGAGGCCTTCCACCTCTATCAGTCGCATCTGCCGGGTTATGCGCAGGCCGTGGCCGCGCTTGGTCTGGCGCAAGGAAGCGATGGCAGCTGGATGCTCAACCATCCCTTTCCCTATGCCGATCCGAATGTCGGGGCAGCGTTTCGGACGATGGGGGAGGCGGGGTTGGCGTTCCTTCATGCCAAGTCGCCCGCCGACCGGCGCTTGGCGACCAAGGCCTATGTCGTCGCACGCGACGCGGCGCTGGCCAGGGTGAGCGAGGCCGACCGGCGCTATTACGAGTTTCAGGTGGGGCAGGAGGGCGTCGCGCGCTGGACCGAACTGACGCTCGCCCGCCAAGGTGATGCGGCGATGCGCGCCCATGGCCGCGACTATTGGACCGGCCTTTCGACAAGCCTCAAGGCTATCCGCGATCAGGGGCTGAAAATGTGGAAACGCAATGCGTTCTACGTCTATGGTGCCATGGAAGCGGAGATGCTGGAGCAGGCCAGCGTCGATTGGCGGTCCGAATATCGCCGCCGACCCTTCGGCATGGGGGAGCAGTTGAAGAGGCTGGACTAGGGGCAGTCGACATTCATTTGACTTCCCCTGTCAGGGGAGGAATTTAGCGGGAGCGCCTGAATGTCGATCGGCTCTAACCCAGCCGCATCGCGACCGCGATCGCCACACCCGACAGCGCCAATGCGCCCGCGATCCAGCCCGCGCCCGTGCGGATCGCGGCCTCGATGCCGGTGGTGGACACCGCGGGGCTTTCGCTCTCCAGCTTGCGGGTCGTCGCGCGGATCAGACGGGGCAGGTCGTCGCCCAGCCGATCAAGCTCCAACGCCAGCGCGGTCGCGCGCTTCGTCCAGCGATCAGGTGACAGCCGTGCCTCGACGATCCGTACGCTTGCCCGACGGAGCGCGGCGGACAGGTCGAAATCGGGCTGTATACCGCTCAGCACGCCGTCGATGGTGATCAGCGCCTTGAACAGCAGCAGCATGTCGGGCTGCAGGACGATGCGCTCCTCGCCCAGGATGGGAAAGATATCGCCCAGGATCGCGGCCAGTTGCAACGTGCCGCCACCATGTCGGGCGACCAGCCGCTCGGCGACGACCTGAAAACGTTCGGATGCAATATCATCGGTTTGCGACCAGCTCTTCAACGTATCCGCCAAAAGCACGGGGTCGCTATTGGCGATCGATTGGGTGAACGCGATCACCTCCTCGCGCCGTCGTGGAGAAACGTGACCGATCAGCCCGAGGTCGAGCATCGCGATGCGATTGCCCGGCAGGCACAACAGATTGCCGGGGTGCGGATCACCATGGAATCGCCCGTTGATCAGCGTCATGTCGAGCACGATGTCTGCACCCGCCGCCGCGATCGCGGCCGGGTCGATTCCGGCCGCGCGCAGATCATCTGCGTTGCGCGGCGGTACGCCCGCGATGAAGTCCATGACCAGCAGCGTTTCGGACGACTGTGGCCAGTGAATGGCCGGGACGATGACGCGCGGATCGCCGGCGAAATCCTCGCGCAGGCGGTCGGCGTTCCGCCCCTCGTTGGTGAAGTCCAATTCTTCGAGGATGTCGCGGCCCAGCTCGCGCACCATACGTGCGACGCCGTATCGGCGAGCCTCGGCATTCGTCGCCTCGACCATGGCCGCCAACTGGGTAAGCAGCCGTAAATCGGCCTGCATGATCGCACGGACGCCCGGGCGGCGGATCTTCAGGACGACCTCGGTCCCGTCGGCGAGCGCGGCACGGTGGACCTGCGCGATCGAGGCGGCGGCCAGCGGCTCGGTATCGAACTGGGCGAAGGCGGTTTCGGGTGATTCGCCGAGCGCCTCCTCCACCTGTTCTCGCAACGCGTCGAAGGGCAGGCGGGGGGCCTCGCTGTGCAGCCGCTCCAGCTCGGCGATCCAGTCGGGCGGCAACAGGTCCGCGCGGGTCGCCAGGATCTGGCCCAGCTTTACCCAGACTGGCCCCAGCGCCTCCATGGCCTGGCGCGCGCGCGCAGGCAGGTCGAAGGGCAGCGCGTCGGCGTCATGCCGTGCCGGGTTCAGTCCCCACCGTGCGAGCAGCACGTCGAGGCCGAAGCGCGACGCGGTCGCGATGACCTCGGCCAGGCGGCTGCGGTCGCGTGCCGCCACCCGGATCGCGCCCAGCACCATGGCCTCAGGCGTAGGGCGGTTGGGTAAAGCCCGCCAGGCTGAGCGTGAAGATCTCGCAACCCTCTTCGGTGATGCCGATCGAATGTTCGAACTGTGCCGACAGCGAACGGTCGCGCGTCACCGCCGTCCAGCCATCGTCGAGCAGCTTCACGTCCGGACGGCCGATGTTGATCATCGGTTCGATGGTGAAGATCATGCCGGGCTTCAACTCCGGGCCGGTGCCGGGGCGGCCGACATGGACGACCTCGGGCGCGTCGTGGAACAGCAGGCCCAGGCCGTGGCCGCAGAAATCGCGGACCACACCGTAACGATGCTTTTCGGCGTGACGCTGAATCGCGTTGGCGACGTCGCCCATATGGTTGCCGGGCCGCGCCTGCTCGATGCCCAGCATCAGGCATTCATAGGTCACTTCGACCAGCTTGCGCGCCTTTAGCGGAACGTCGCCGATCAGGTACATGCGGCTGGTGTCGCCGTGCCAGCCATCGACGATCGGGGTCACGTCGACATTGACGATATCGCCCGACTTCAAAGCCTTGTCGGACGGAATGCCGTGGCAGACGACATGATTGATCGAAATGCAGGTCGAATGCGCGTAACCGCGATAACCCAGCGTCGCCGGGACCCCGCCACGCTCGGCGATGAATTCATGGACCAGCCGGTTGATCTCGGCGGTCGACACGCCTGGCACCATGTGCGGCACCAGCATGTCGAGCGTCTCGGCGGCCAGACGGCCCGCCTTGTGCATGCCGTCAAAGGCTTCGCGGCCCCAGAGCTTGATCGCGCCGGTCCGCCCCTGGGGCGCGTCGGCGGAAACGGTCACATAATCGGTCATGGCGGCGATATAGCGTGGCGTGTCCGATTATGCGAGGCTATGTCCACGCCATGACATCCGCTGCCACCCCCGAGCGTATCTGGACCGCCGCACTGGTCGTGATCGGCGACGAAATCCTGTCGGGCCGTACCCAGGACAAGAATGTCGCGCAGGTCGCGACCTGGCTCAACGTCCAGGGTATCCGCCTGGCCGAAGTGCGTGTGGTGGCGGACCGGACGGAGGCGATCGTCGAGGCGGTGAATACGCTCAGGGCACGCAACGACTATCTCTTCACGACCGGCGGTATCGGACCGACGCATGACGACATCACCGTCGATGCGATTGCCGAGGCGCTGGATGTGCCCGTGATCGAGCACGCCGAGGCGCGGGCGATCCTGGACCATTATTATGTTGATCGCGGGGGTGTGACCCCGGCGCGGGCGCGGATGGCGCGCACGCCGGAGGGGGCGTCGTTGATCGCCAATCGCGTGTCGGGCGCGCCGGGCATCCACATCGCGAACATCTTCATCATGGCGGGGGTGCCGCACATCACGGCGGGGATGCTCGACGCGCTGACCGGTACGCTGGAGGGGGGGCGTCCGGTCGTATCCGGCACCATCGGTTGCTGGGTCGGCGAAAGCGAGGTCGCTGAATTGCTGCGCTCGGCCGAAAAGTCGCATGAGGGCGTCGCGATCGGCAGCTATCCCTTTTTCCGCGAAGGTCGCACCGGCGCCAATTTCGTGGTGCGCAGTCCCGATGCGGTCATGGTCGAGGCGTGCCTGCACGACCTGACCGTCGCGCTCGAGGCGCTGGGGCATCACGTCGCGCAGGGCGGCATCTGACGGGCGGGAAGCCTTCCTTAGCATTTGCGCGATAGGACGACGGGCTGCCCCCCTTTGAAGCCGTACCGCGAAGGAAAGTGCGTTTTGATGACGAAAGTCCGCTGACCATGGCCGGGACGCCTGTTCTCGTCACCGGTGCCGCTGGTTTCATCGGTCACGCCACGGCGCATCGTCTGCTTCAGCGTGGCGAGACGGTGATCGGCGTCGACATCGTCAACGACTATTACGACCCGGCGTTGAAGGAAGCGCGGCTTGCGACCTTGGCCGGGCAGGATCGGTTCTCGTTCCACCGCATGGACATCGCCGATGCAGGCGCGGTCCGCGCACTGGTCGCCGATCACGGCATCACGCGCGTCGTCCACCTCGCGGCACAGGCCGGGGTGCGGCACAGCATCGACAATCCCTTTGCCTATGAACGCTCCAACACCGCCGGGCATCTCGCGGTCCTGGAGGCATGCCGCCACCAGCCGGGGTTCGAGCATCTGGTCTATGCCTCGTCCAGCTCGGTCTATGGCGACAAGCCGATGGGCGGGGCGGGCTTTCGCGAGGACGAACCGTCGGTGTCTCCCGTCTCGCTCTACGCCGCGACCAAGCGCGCCTGCGAGTTGATGAGCCAGTCCTATGCCGCGCTGTTCGGCTTTCCGCAGACGGGGCTGCGTTTCTTCACCGTCTATGGCCCCTGGGGTCGGCCGGACATGGCCTATTTCTCGTTCACCCGAAAAATCCTGGGCGGCGAGCCGATCGAGGTCTTCGGCGGTGGCCGGATGGCGCGCGACTTCACCTATATCGACGATATCGTCGACGGGATCGTCGGTGCGCTCGATCGGCCGCCGTCGCGCGGCGATCACCGGCTGTTCAACATCGGCGGCAGCCATCCGGTCGGCCTGATGGAGATGATCGCGACGCTGGAAAAGGCGATCGGGCGCGAAGCGTTGAAGATCATGAAGCCGATGCAGCCCGGTGACGTGACCGCCACCTATGCCGATGTGTCCAGGCTGAACGCGCTGACGGGCTATGACCCGCAGGTGCGGCTGGACGAGGGGCTGGGACGCTTTGCCCGTTGGTACAGGGATCATTACCGCATCTGATGGCACCGGTCCGGGGGCGGCGGTACGTCCGTCCGCCGTCCGGACCTTCTCCACGCTCAGGCGGTTTGCGCGCGATCGGGCGCATACCAGAGCATCGGATCGTGCATCGACTGGACGCTGAGCCAGCTATACGGTGCCTTGGTCCACCCCACGACATAGGGTGAGCGGCCATCGAGGACGACATCCTCGACATCGGTCCGTGCGACCAGCACCGTGTGCAAGCCCGACGCGCGCGAATAGACGACCGCGAAGGCCAGCCGATCAGGCGGGAAACCTCCGTCGATCAATTCCGCGCGCTTCTCGATCGCCAGGTCCTCGCAATCGCCGACCGCGCCCTTGCCGTCGCCGCTGCGCCGCCACAACTCGCCCACGCCGTAGATTTCGGCGTCGGTGCGCTGCCGCACGCGGCTGTTCACATGATGGTTCACCTGCTTCAACAGGGCCTTCAACGCGGATTCGGGGAGCGCGGTCGGCTTCGCTTCGGCCGTTGGCGGCTGGACGACAGGCGGGGGAGCGTCGGGCAGGGAGAAGGAGCAGAGCTGCGTCGTCATCGACAGCAGCATGCTCGCCACGGCACTCGGCGTACATGGGCCATCTTGCACCCAAAGGGCCGCGTTCACGGTTCTGGGCGCAATCATGTCCCGGGACCCGGTCGTCAGGGACGGCCCATCCTTGCGCCACGCGACCGCCGCGACGAGGGCGGGCGGCGTGAAGCGCTGCCACGACGCGCCGGTCTCGGCGAAGACGCGAGCGGAGCATTCGACGTTCGGGGCGAGGGGGGGCGTGAGCGGGGCAGTCAGGCCGCGGGAGACTTCCAACCGCGGGTCGGTCGGGGTGTCGAGGCAATCGGGTCGCGGACGCAGGACGGGAAGCGCCACGGGAGTCACGATCGACAGCACGGGCACGACCATACCGACCGGACCAGCCGCATCGCGCGTCGCGCGATCGCTCAAGCCCGCCGTGATCAGCGCGGCCCCGGCCACGATGGGTCGGGTCGGGGAGCAGAAGCCGGGCTCCACCCCACTCTCGCACATCTCGACAAAGCCCCTGGGCGCGGCGGTCGCCTGACCCGGCTGGATGAAGCCACCGGGCAAATCCTTTGCCTGCGCGCCCGTGGCGCACGACGTCGCCACCGCCAACGCTAGCAGCGCGGACTGGGTCGTCGTTCGAACAGATAAAGAAACCATGCCGATCTCCTCGAAATCGAGAGAGACGGTGGCGGCTCAGCCATTGCGCGGCGGTTCAGGGGAAAGGTTTAAGCGCTGTTTACCAGTTTTCGGAGGGCGGCCGACCAAGGCCCGGACCACAGGGGAGAGTTCGCAGCTTGGTTTGCCGCTTATGTAACGGATACGCTTTACGAGCCGTTAAGCGGTTTCCGTTGATTGGCGACTTCGACAAGAATGGCAGCGGGGGGGGGCATGCAGATCGCTTGACAGTCCCCGCCCGGTCCGCTTAGAGCCAGCAAACCACGGTTCGCCGTAGGCTCTGCGGGTGTAGCTCAATGGTAGAGCAGGAGCTTCCCAAGCTCACGACGAGGGTTCGATTCCCTTCACCCGCTCCATTTAAAACTTGACCCATCGAAACCGACCGCATCCCCTGCGGGAGCGAGCGGTGCGCGCCCGACGCGTCTTGCCCCCGCCTGCCGCATGACAGACGGGGAATGCGCGCTAAAGGAATTGCTCAGCCGATCGGGCCTGTTCGCTGGTCGATCAGCGCGGTCGCCTCGGCGGTTCCGGCGGCGGTGGAGGTCTTGCCCGCCTGGATGTCGTCGGCGATCGCCAGCAGGCGGCCGCTGATCACGGTGCCGGTTTCGGCCTGTTCGGGGATCGCGATGCCGCCCTTGGCGTCGGCGACGCGCGCCCAGGCGGCGCGTATGGCGGCCCAGTAATCCTTCGTCTTCGCCCAATAGTCGTCGGCGGCCTTCACGTCATAGCCGTCGAACCGCTGATACGTGTTGAGCACCATTTCCTGCACGATCGGCACAAGCTTGCCGTCCTTCAGGCCCATCTTGGTATTGTCCTGCCAGTGAATCCAGCCGGTCGGCGTCGGCTGGTGGCGGTTGATCGCGTAGTAGCGGTCATAGACCGGATGGCGTACGGCATCGCGACGCGCCAACGGGCGCCAGGTCCAGTTGGAGCGCCACCGACGAACACCGGCCTGCGCCTCGAACTGACCCCAGCCGGCATAGCGCGGGCTGTCATCGACCTGATAGACTGTCTGCGACCAGCGTCCGGCGCGCATCCGCTCGGGCACCGGTTCCCACACCCATTTGCCCTGGCCCGCATAGACCAGCACGCGGGACAGCTGGTAATCCCAGTCCTGACGCCAATGCTTGATGACATGGGTCTTGCCGTCATGCTCGACGACCAGCAGGTGCTGGAGCGCGATATGGTCGGGCGTATCCTCGATCACGCGGACCACCTCGTTCCCACCGGAAATCTTGCGGTCGAGGGGTGTGTAGCCCGCCGCCCAGGGGGTCGTCTCCTGCATGTCGAAACGCACCTTGTAATTCCCCGCCATCGCCAGGATCTCGGCACGGTCGGCAGCCTTGGCGGCCTGGGCCTCGGCAGCGGTCTGCTTCACCGGACCATCGGCCAGCGCAGGCACGGGCAGCAACGCGAGCGCCGCGACGATCAGCATCGAACGGTTCTTCATGATGTCTGGCCTTTCTTCAGAAGCGGAGGGTCAGCGAGGCGCTGGCGTTGCGGCCCGGCTGGGTGAAGGCGACCGGGGGCACATCGGCGGCACCGGTGGGGAGGGGGCGCGGCACGGGCAGGCCGCGCACGTCCGACCACCAGGCATAGGTGGCGTCGGTCAGGTTGAAGATCCCGGCGCGAAAGGTCAGCGCCTCGGTCAGCCGGGCAAAGACGGTCGCGTCCAGGATCGTGAAGGCGGCGGGACGGAAGCATTCGGTGGAACACACGCCCGTCGTGTCGCCGAGCGACTTGCGCGCGCTGTGCGTCATGATGATCTGTCCGCCGAACCGGCCTTGCCCCGGCTCACGCCAGCCCACGCCCATCACCAGCTTCAGCGGATCGACGGTCGATAGCGGCCGGGTCGTGCGGTTCGGGGTGATCTGGTCGCCCTCGGCATAGGAGATGGCGAGTTGCCCCGTCACGCCGTTGCCCGCGCGCGCCTCCAGTCTCGCCTCTGCACCCTTCACCTTGGCGCGGTCGAGATTAATGAACTGGAAGACGGCCGGGTTGGCCGGGGTGAAGCCGCCGCTCACCACCTCCTGGCTGATGAAGTCGCGGTAATCGGCGCGGAAGACGCTGGCCGACATGTCGACCGCCTCGCTGTTCAGGCGCAGGCCCGCCTCGATCGCCTCGCTGGTTTCGGGCCGCAAATTGGGGTTGGGGGCCGAGGTATAGCCGAAGGCGAGGTTGGAGAAGAACTGGTTGATCTGCCCCGGCTCGGGCGCGCGGAAGCCGCGGGCATAGCTGGCGAACAGCCGCACCGTCGGGGCCAGTTTCAGGACCGCGCCGATACGCGGGCTGACCCGGTCGGCCGACTGGCCCGCGCCGGTGAATTGCGGGAGCAGTGGATCACGGTCGGGCGACAGGCGATACCAGTCATAGCGCACCGCCGGGTGCAGCGTCAGCGGACCGAGACCGATCTCGTCGCCGATGAACGCGCCTGCCAGCGTGAAGTCGGTGCTGGGGAAAGCGCGGGTCGGAAAGGTTTCGCCCGCCGGGGGCACGGTGCCGTCGCGCAGGCCCCGCTGCCGCAGCACGCTGATATCGGCCCCCGTCACCAGTCGGTGGGTGATCCCGCCGGTGACAAAACCCAGCCGCACCTCGCCCGAGCCGCCGTAGACGCGGTTTTCCAGCGTATTGAGCCGGGTGCGGTCGGCCAGCGTCCGGCGGTCCTCGGCGGTAAACTGCCGGTTTTCGGCATCCTGGACATAAACGGCCGCGCGAGCGAACTGGACCAGGCCAGCCCCGTCATAGGTCCAGTCAAGCGCACCGCGCCAGCGTTTGCCGGTTTCCTGCGCCTGCAACCCCGCCACCGTGGTGTTGATGCCGGTCAGCACGTCGGTCGCGACCCGGTTGTCGAGATACTCGCCGGTTGCGCGCAGGCGCTGGCCGGGGGCGACATCCCAGACCAGCTTGCCCATCAGCGCGTTAGACTGACCTTCCTGCGGGTTGGGGGCGGTGCGGGTGACGCCGGTCCCTTCCACCGTGCCCCGGTTCTTCAGTTCGGCAAAATCGCGACGGGTATAGGCCAGCATCGCCGACACCGCGCCCGATCGTCCCGCGACCACGCCCGACTGGGTATATTCCTCGTCCGCCGAATTATAGTGAGTGCGCAGCGATCCGCCGAAGGACTTGGTGCCGAGGATGTCGACCGGATCGCTGGTCGTGAAGCTGACCGCGCCTGCCAGCCCGTCGCTGCCATACAGGGCCGAGGCAGGGCCGCGCAGGAACTCGACCGACTTGATCAAGCCCAGGTCGACATAGTCGCCGCGCCCGACATCCTGCGCGCCGAAGGTGAAGCCATAGGGCACACGGACGCCATCGACCTGGATCAGGACGCGGTTGCCACCAATGCCGCGTACGACGAACCCTTCGTTCCCCGCACGGCCGGTCGTGCCTTGCGCCGCGCCGAAGCGGGTGGGGCCCCGACGCACGCTGATGCCGGGTTCGAAGCGGACCAGATCCTTGATATCCGTCGCCAGTTCGTCGGCGATCTCGTCGGCCGTCTTGACCGAAACGGTTACCGGGGCGTCCTGCGCCTGGATGGGCGCGCGCGTCGCAGTCACGACGACTTCGCGTTGGCCGCTCGTATCTTCGTCGCGCACAGCTCCGCCTAGCGCCGCCAATGTGGCCAGCGTCAAAAGCATGGTCAACCCCTTTATCTATTGCCTATCATTCGCATTAAGCGGCATCGGCTAATGGCGCAATCAATTTATGCGAATGAATCGCATTATTGGCCAGCGTGTCGTTGAGGTCGGGGATGACGATGGGGGAAATGCCGTCAGTATTGGCTACTGAGCAGACGATGCTCAGGCCATCTCTTTCATCCGTTGCCCCTCGCAGAGAGAGGAAGGTTCAAACTGATCTGGCCTAGCCCGTTTCCGGCCCAAGCCCGTGCAACCACCGGCCTTCACGACCATCGTAAAGGCCATCACCCGTTCACCGACCGTCTCGTCGACGATGGGCGGATCGGTCAGGCTATGGGATCGAGGCCGGCCCCGAATGCGCGCATGGCGGCGGTCGCTTGGGTGCGGTTGGCGACACCCAGTTTGCGCATCACGACGGTCATATGGGCCTTCACCGTCGCTTCGTTGATGCCGAGATCATGCGCGATCTGCTTGTTCAGTTTGCCGTCGATCACGCCGAGCAGGACGCGCAACTGCATCGGGGCAAGCGAGGCGATGCGCTCGGCCATGTCCTGGCGGGGGTTCGTGGAATCGGTGAAGGTCGCGACATGGCCCGCGACCGCGTCTGCGATCGCCTGCTCCATCACGTGCAGCGGCTGGTCCTTGCCCAGATAGCCGACCGCGCCGAAGTCCAGCGCGGCGCGGAATGCGCCGTCCGGGTCGGCGCTGGAGACGACCAGGATCGGCGTCGCGGGACGACACGCATGGAGCAGCGCCACGCCCGAACAGCCGATCGCGCCGGGCATCCTGAGATCGAGCAGGATCAGCGACAGCCCATCCGTCGCCAAGGCGGCGCGTTCGGCGTCCTCCAGCGTCCCGGCCTCGACGATCCGCGCGTCGGCCATCACGCCCTCCACCGCGAGGCGCAACGCCTGGCGGAAGAGGGGATGGTCGTCGGCGATCAGGACAGTCCGGCTCATGCCGCCAAGTCTGGCCTGTTTCCTATCAGTTCGTCCACCACGGACGGATCGGCAAGTGTGGAAATATCGCCCAGATTGCTCGTGTCGCCCTCGGCGATCTTGCGCAGGATACGGCGCATGATCTTGCCCGAGCGGGTCTTGGGCAGGCCGGGTGCGAATTGCACGACGTCGGGGCTGGCGATCGGGCCGATCTCGCGCCGCACGAAGGCGACGAGGTCATGGCGTAGTGCCTCGTCGCCAGTCTCGCCGACCTTCAGCGTGACATAGGCATAGATGCCCTGTCCCTTGATCGCGTGCGGCATCCCGACCACCGCCGCCTCAGCCACCTTCGGGTGGGCGACCAGCGCGCTCTCGACTTCGGCGGTGCCCATGCGATGACCCGATACGTTGATGACGTCGTCGACGCGTCCGGTGATCCAGTAATAGCCGTCGGCGTCGCGGCGACAGCCATCGCCGGTGAAATATTTGCCCGGATAGGTCGAGAAATAGGTCTGGAAGAAGCGATCATGGTCGCCCCAGACGGTGCGCATCTGCCCAGGCCAGCTATCGGCGATGACGAGATTGCCCTCGGTCGCACCGTCCAGCACCTGCCCCTCGGCATCGACGAGTTCGGGCCTGACGCCGGGTAGCGGCAGCGTCGCCGATCCCGGCTTCAGCGGCGTCGCGCCGGGCAGGGGCGCGATCATGTGGCCGCCAGTCTCGGTCTGCCACCAAGTGTCCATGATCGGGCAACGTCCGTCGCCGACGACGCGGTGATACCAGTCCCAGGCCTCCGGATTGATCGGCTCGCCCACGCTGCCCAACAGGCGCAGCGAGGCGCGGCTCGACCGCGTGACGAAGCCATCCCCTTCACGCATCAGCGCACGGATCGCGGTGGGCGCGGTGTACAATGTCGTCACGCGGTGGGTGTCGACGATCTGCCACAGGCGGCTCGCGTCGGGCCAGGTCGGGACGCCCTCGAACATCACGCTGGTGATGCCATTGGCGAGCGGGCCATAGACGACATAGCTATGCCCGGTCACCCAGCCGACATCGGCCGCGCACCAGTATGTATCGTCGTCGCGGGCGTCGAACACCATCGCGTGCGTCATGGCCGCCCAGAGCAGATAGCCGCCGGTGGTATGGAGCACGCCCTTGGGCGTGCCGGTCGATCCGCTGGTATAGAGGATGAACAGCGGATCTTCCGCGCCCATCGGTTCGGGAGGGCAGACCGGATCGGCGTCCGCCATCGCCTCATGATACCAGATGTCGCGGCCATCGCGCATGGTGGCACCACCGCCCGTCCGCCGCACGACGATCACCCGTTCCACGCCCGGACAGGCCTCCAGCGCGCGGTCGACATTGCCCTTCAGCGGAACGCGCTTGCCACCGCGCGGGCCCTCATCGGCGGTGATCACAAGCCGGCTGTCACAGTCGTTGATCCGCCCCGCAAGGCTGTCGGGCGAGAAGCCGCCGAAGACCACGGAATGGACCGCGCCGATCCGCGCGCAGGCCAGCATCGCCACCGCCGCCTCGGGGATCATCGGCATGTACAGCGTCACCCGGTCGCCGCGCGCCACGCCCTGATCCTTCAGGACATTGGCGAAACGGCATACTTCGGCGTGAAGCTGCGCATAGCTCAGCGTGCGGGACGGCTCGGCGGGATCGTCGGCTTCCCATATGATGGCCGGCTTGTCGCCGCGCGTCGCGAGATGACGATCGAGGCAGTTGGCCGCGACGTTCAACTGCCCGTCGGCGAACCAGCGGATGCGGAAGTCCGCCGCGTCGAACGAGACATCCTTCACCTCGGTAAAGGGCGTCATCCATTCCAGACGACGAGACTGCTCGCGCCAGAAATTGTCGGGCTCCGCGATCGAGCGGGCGTAGAGCGCGTCCCGGGCAGGCGCGTCGAGCGCGTCGCGGGCGGCCCAGTCGGCGGGAACGGGATACAGCTCTTTCGGCATGACGGACCTCTCCTCGTGCGGCGCTCGATATCGCGTCGCCGATCGGCTGGGGACTAGGACCATGGTCGATGTTGAGGGGGAATGCGCCATCCGCCAATCTGCACCGCGAACGCACGTCGAAGATACAAGGACGGCGGCGAGCAGGAGAGGACATCGGATATGGGAATGACGCGAAGTCTCGCGGTCGGCGCGGCGGCCGCTTTCCTGATACCGGCGACCGCGCAGGCGCAGACCGCTCGCGAGGCGGATCTGGAGGCAAGGCTCCGGCAGCTTGAGGGCGCGGTGGCCTCGCTTCGTGCCGAACTCGCGGCGTCGCGCGCAGGCCCGGCCGTCGCGGCACCACCTCCCGTTACCGCGCCCATGGTCCTGGGCGATTACGCACCGGGTAACAGTCCCAATACCAACGTCGCGACCCCCAGGGCCGTCGCCGCGCGGGAAAGCAGCGTCGGCGCGCTGGCCGCCGCCCCGACCACGGACGGCTTCCGGATCGGCGACACGACCGTCAAGCTGGGCGGCTTCGTACGGCTCAACGTCATTTCCAGCCGCTATAACGACGGCGAAGTGCCGGTCGGCGGGCTGGGCAAGGAGTTCTACCTGCCGCAGCAGATCCCGGTCGGCGGCGGTTTCGCCAGCAGGGACCTGCTCTTCTCCGGCCGACAGACCCGCCTGGTGGTCAGCACCGCGACGCCGGTCGCAGGAAAGGTCGCCAAGACGCTGATCGAGTTCGACTTTGCCCTGGCGACCGCCCCGGTCGGGGCGCAGCGCGCGACCAATCCCTATGTCCCGACCTTCCGCCGGGGCTTCATCGAATATGGCCGCTGGCTGGTCGGCCAGGAATGGTCGACGTTCCAGAACCTCGCCGTGCTGCCCGAGACGACCGATTTCGTGGGTCCGCTGGACGGCACGGTGTTCAACCGCCAGTCGCTGATCCGGTACACCGCGCCACTCGGCCAGGGGCTGACGCTACAGGTCGCGGCCGAAAATCCGCAGACCGAAACCGCGCTGCCGAACAATCCCGCGCTGGTCGATACCGACAAGGACCGGTTGCCCGACATGGTCGCTCGCGTGAACTGGAAGGCCAGGTTTGGCGATTTCGCGCTGGCGGGCATCGCGCGCGAGCTGCGGACGAGCACCAACGGTCTGGAGGACACGACGTTCGGCTGGGGCGTCTCCGGCTCGGGCAAGATCCCGTTCGGCATGCGAAGCGACCTGCGCTTCATGGCGACCTATGGCCAGGGGATCGGTCGGTATCTCGGCCTCGGCTATGTTCCCGACGCGATCTATACGCCGACGAACAACCGCCTGGCCCGGATCGACAATTTCGCGGCCTTCGCGGCGCTCAAGCATGGCTGGACCGATACGCTGCGCTCGACATTCTCGGCCAGCTACCAGTCGGCGGACTATCCCGCCGGCCTGCCGGTCACCGGGCTTGCCAATGCCAAGGCCTATAGCGGCGCGGTGAACCTGTTCTGGTCGCCGATCAAGGGCATGGATGCCGGCGTCGAATACCGGCGCGCGGTCCGCGAACTGCTGTCGGGTGACGACGGCGTCATGGATCGCATCGAATTCGCAATCAAATACGGCTTCTAGATCCCAGGGGGAGATAGTCATGGCGTCAACCTACCAACCTGCCGGTGGCAGCCACCAAAAGGCGACCCAGAACGAGATGATGGTGATCGGCGCGTCGTCGCTCGGCACCGTGTTCGAATGGTATGATTTCTATCTCTACGGCCTGCTCGCGACCTATATCTCGAAGCAGTTCTTTTCCGGCGTCAACGAAACGACGGCGTTCATCTTCGCGCTGGGTGCATTCGCTGCCGGGTTTGCGGTACGGCCGTTCGGGGCGATCGTGTTCGGACGGATCGGCGATCTGGTCGGACGCAAGAACACCTTCCTCGTCACGATGGGAATCATGGGCCTGTCGACCTTCGGCGTCGGCCTGCTGCCGTCCTATGCCACGATCGGCGTCGCGGCGCCGATGATCCTCGTGCTGCTGCGCATCCTGCAGGGTCTGGCGCTCGGCGGCGAATATGGGGGCGCCGCGACCTATGTCGCCGAGCACGCACCGCATCACCGGCGCGGTCTTTACACCAGCTTCATCCAGACGACCGCCACGCTTGGCCTGTTTGCCGCGCTGCTGGTCGTGATCGGCATCCGTACCCTGGTCGGCGAGACGGCGTTCGGCAGCTTTGGCTGGCGCATCCCGTTCCTGGTCTCGATCGTCCTGCTGGGCGTGTCGATGTGGATCCGCCTTCAGCTTGCCGAGAGCCCCGCGTTCCTGAAGATGAAGGAAGAGGGCAAGACGTCCAAGGCGCCGCTGACCGAGGCATTCGGTCGCTGGGGCAATTTGAAGGTCGTGCTGATCGCGCTGTTCGGCGCGGCGATGGGCCAGGCGGTGGTGTGGTATACCGGCCAATTCTATGCGCTGTTCTTCCTCGAAAAGATGCTGAAGGTGGACGGTGCGACGACCAACGTCCTGATGGCGGTGGCGCTGGCGCTGGGAACGCCCTTCTTCGTCTTCTTCGGCTGGCTGTCCGACCGGATCGGTCGCAAGCCGATCATCATGACCGGCTGCGCGATCGCCTGCCTCACCTACTTCCCGCTGTTCGGCGCGCTGACCGATGCCGCCAACCCGGCGCTGGCCCGCGCCCAGGCCGCCGCTCCGGTGACGGTGGTCAGCAACAAGGACGACTGCTCGTTCCAGTTCGACCCGGTCGGTCGCAACAAGTTCGACAGCCGAAGCTGCGATATCGCCAAATCCTATCTGGCGAAGAACGGGATCAGCTACGCCAATGTCGATGCCCCCGCCGGGACCATCGCGCAGGTCAGCATCGGCCGGCAGGTCCTGGTCGCACCCGATCCGGCCCGGGTGACGGGCGAGGCGCGCAAGGCCGCCATCGCCGCCTATCAGGACCAGTTGAAGGGGGCGCTCACCGCCGCCGGTTATCCCGGCAAGGCCGAGGGGATGAACACGGTCAAGGTGGTCGCGATCCTGTGGTTCATGGTGCTGCTGGTCACGATGGTCTATGGCCCGATCGCGGCGCTTTTGGTGGAGTTGTTCCCCACGCGGATCCGCTACACCTCGATGTCGCTTCCCTATCATATCGGCAATGGCTGGTTCGGCGGTTTCCTGCCGACCACCGCCTTCGCCATGGTCGCGGCGACGGGCGATATCTATTACGGGCTCTGGTATCCGGTCGTGCTGGCGGCGATCACGCTGGTCCTCGGGCTGCTGTTCCTGCCGGAGACATTCCGTCGCAACATCGACGGGTGATCATCGGCGTTACAGGGCGGAACGGGGGAGGGGTGGCCGTGATGGTCGCCCCTCTTCATGCGTGCGATGATCGGCGCTAGCCTGTGCTCATGACCCCGATCCTCAGCCCGGTGATCCTGATTGCCGTCGCGCTCGGTTTCGCCGCGCTGCTCTTCGCGGTCGCCGCGCGGGTCGAGCACTGGCCGGAGCAGCGTATCGCGCGCTGGCGCCCCGCCGCCTTTGCGCTGGCGCTGGGCGTCTATTGCACCAGCTGGACCTTCTACGGCGCGGTCGGCAGCGCGCGGCGCGATGGCTGGGACTATCTGCCCATCTATCTCGGCCCCATTCTGGTCTTCGCGCTCGCCCCGCGCTTCCTGCGCGCGCTCGTCACGGCGGTGCAGGCGGAGGGGGCGACCAGCATCTCCGATTTCATCGGCGCGCGGTTCGGCAAGAGCCGCGGGGTTGCCGCCCTGGTCACTGTCACGGCGATGCTGGGCCTCATTCCCTATGTCGCGCTTCAGCTACGCTCGGTGGGGTTGGCCTTCGCGCAGTTGACCGGCGGCCCGGTCGCGCTGGCGATGGCGGGGACGGCCATCGTGCTGGCGGTGTTCGCGATGCTGTTCGGCACGCGCCGCTACGAAGCGGCGGGCCGCAACGAGGGGCTGGTGTTCGCCACGGCGTTCGAATCGCTGGTGAAGCTGACGGCCTTGCTGGCCCTGGCCGGGGCGGCGCTGTGGTGGCTTGCGACCGCGCCCGCCGCGGATAGCAGGATGGCCTGGCGGGGCCTGGGCGACGCCTTTGCCCTGTCCGGCGTCGATTCCGAACTGGCGGTCATCATCCTGCTCTCGACAGCGGCGGTGATCTGCCTGCCCCGGCAATTCTATATCGGCGTGATCGAGGCGCGTTCGCCCGACGACCTGATCGGCGCGCGCGGACCTTTCATCCTGTACCTTGCGATGTTCGCGCTCCTGATCCTGCCGATCACCTTTGCCGGGGCGGCCCTGCTGCCCGCAGGGGTGGATGCGGACCGGTATGTCCTGCAACTTCCCGTCGCGGCAGGCGCACGGGGGATGGCGCTGGTCGCCTTCCTGGGCGGCTTTTCGGCTGCGACCGCGATGGTGGTGGTGGAGAGTATCGCGCTGGCGACGATGATCTCCAACGATCTGATCGCGCCGTTGCTATTCCACGCACGCGGGTTGCCGCGCACGGCCAATCTCGGGCGTATCATGCTGATGATCCGCCGCGCCGCGATCGTGCTGGTCATCGGGGCGGCGTTCGGCTGGGCGCGCGCGGTGCCGAGCGACGCACGCCTCGCGCAAATCGGCTATATCGCCTTTGCCGCGATGGCGCAGATCGCGCCGCTGCTGATCCTCGCGGTCGGCGGGCGGGTGCGCGATCCGGTCGCGGCCAAGGCCGGGCTGACCGCCGGGCTGCTGGTCTGGCTATGGACGCTGGCGCTGCCGCCGGTGCTGCCGCCCGGCTGGCTCGGCGCGATGGCGGGAACGCTGGTCGATCCCGTCGGCCTGTTCGGCTGGCGCTTTGCTACGCCGCTGGCGCACGGCGTCGCCTGGAGCCTGGGCCTCAACCTCCTGCTGGTGGCGACCATCGCCCGAGCACGGACCCGGCGCGTGAAACGCGGTACGACGCATCCGCCCGTAGCGCCGCTGGCAAATCATGCCGAGCTGGTGACGTTCGTCGCGCGCTTCGTCGGGGAACAGACTGCGATCGAGGTGCTTGGCGCGCCACGTGATCGCCCGATCGGCCGGGCCAGCGCACGCCATGCCGAACGCGCCATCGCCCGCGTCGTTGGCGCGCCATCGGCCCGTGCGCTGATGGCATCGGCCCTGGCGGGCGAACAACTCAGCCATGAGGATGTCGCCCGCCTCCTCGACGAGGGCGGGCAGAGCCTGCAATTCTCCAAAAGGCTGCTGGCCGCCACATTGGAGCATATCGAACCGGGCGTCAGTGTGGTGGACGCGGATCAGCGGCTGGCCGCGTGGAACAGCCGTTATCTCGACCTCTTCGACTATCCCGACGGCATGGTCGCCGTGGGTGCGCCGGTTGCCGACCTCATCCGTTTCAACGCCCTGCGCGGCGAATGCGGGCTGGGCGAGGTGGAGGAGCATGTCCGCCGTCGTCTCGACCATCTGCGCCGTGGCACCGTCCATAGTTTCGAGCGGATTCGCCCCGATGGCCGCGTGCTGCGCACCGCTGGCGGACCGATGCCGGATGGCGGCTATGTCATGTGTTTCACCGACATCACCGCCGAGGCGGAGGCCCGGCGCGCGCTGGAGGCGGCGCGCGCCGGGCTGGAGGAACGCGTGGCGGATCGCACAGCGGCGCTGACGCGGCTGAACGGCGAGCTGGCCCGGGCAACCCGCGACAAGACGCGTTTCCTGGCGGCAGCGAGCCACGACCTCGTCCAGCCGCTGCATGCCGCGCGACTGTTCACCGCGGCGGTAGGACGCGACACCGGCCACCGCCATGTCGCCAGCATCGACCAGGCCATCGCAAGCGCCGAGGAACTGATCCGCGCGCTGCTCGACATCTCGCGCCTCGATGCCGGGGGGATCGTGCCTCGGCACGAGGCTTTTGCCCTGGGTCCGATGATCGCCGAGATTTGCGAGGGGATGCGGCCTGCCGCCGCGCAAAAAGGCCTGGCCTTGCGCATCGGGCCATCGCCCGGCGCGGTCGAAAGCGACCCGGTCCTGCTCCGATCGATCCTGCAGAATCTGGTCAGCAACGCGATACGCTATACCGAGAATGGGGGCGTCCTGGTCGGCGTCCGGCGACGTGGTGCCGATTGGCGGATCGACGTGATCGACACCGGCATCGGCATCGGTGCGGATCAGGTCGAGATGATCTTCCAGGAATTCCATCAGGTGCGGCGGGGCGGCTCGGGTCTGGGCCTCGGCCTTGCCATCGTCGAGCGTAGCGCGCGGCTGATCCAGGCGGGGGTGACGGTCGCCTCGCGTCCCGGTGTCGGCAGTCGCTTTTCGATCGACCTGCGGGCGATGACCGGCATGGCCGTCGCGCCTGCCGCCACCATCGTCCCTGCCGTGATCACGAAAGGCCTGTCGGTGCTGGTCGTCGACGACAATGCCGGGGTCCGCGATGCGATGACCGCGCTTCTTCAGGCGTCGGGGCACCATGTGCTGGCAACGGATGATCCGGACGAGGCGGTGAAGCTCGGAATGACCTGTGACGCCGCTCTGGTCGATTATCATCTGGATGATGATCGTTGTGACGGCTTGGTTGTCATCGCGCGTCTGCGCTCGGCGGCTCCAGGGCTTCGGTGTGCGCTGGTGACCGCGAACATGGCCGAGGCCGTCCTGCGCCGGGCGGCGGCCATGGACGTCGCGCTGTTGCCAAAGCCTTTGTCGCCCCATATCCTCGCGCAATGGCTCGCGGGCGACCGGGGGTAAGCACCCCCGTCCCCTCAACCAACGATGCTTTCTCCCATCGACAGCTGCTTGCCGTTGGTCACGATCACCCGGTCGCCTAGATGCGTCGCGGCGAACAGCTTGCGGGCGAAGGCGATGGGCACGCCGATACAGCCATGGGTCGCATTACCGTATCGGACGTCGCTGCCATGGATGGCGACGCCGTCGTTGGTCAGGCGCAGCATGTACGGCATCGGCGCGTCGTAGAGGTTGGACACGTGATCCGCGTCCTTCTGCAGGACGGGAAAGACGCCCAGCGGCGTCGGCATATTGTCCGCGCCATAGATGATCGCGGCCGTCCCGATCTCGTAACCGTCACGAAAGATCGACACGACCTGCGCGGCGAGGTCGACCGTGATCACGATCGGACCATCGGGCGCGGTGCTGTCGTCCCAGACATAGTCGCCATGGCTGAGCGGCTTTTTCAGGTCGAGGATGCGGCGGACGATGAAGGGCGCCGGGGTCGGCGTCGGCGTCGGCGCCGGCGTCGGGCTGGGCATCGGGTTCGCCACTGCCCGAACCGGCCTCGGATCAGCGACAGGCCGATCGCGCGGCGTCTGGCCCGATAGCCAGACGCCGCCGCCCAGGGCGGCCATCAGGATCGCTCCGGCCAGGAACTGCAAGGCTCGCATCCGTACGGCTTCTAGCAGAAGCGATTGAACGATGCGTTAGCGGACTTCGACCGTGACATGGCCCAGCGCCGCCATCCCCGCCAGGCGTTGATGCATCGCCGCGCTCGTCGGGGTCGCTCCGATGCCCTCGACCGACAGGACCACGGCGTGTGCCGTCGGACCGATCCGCCAGATATGGAAGTCGTGGATATGCGTGTCGCCCGGCCCCTCGATCCGTTCGCGGACTTCGGCGGCCAGCTTGGGGTCGGCGGCGTCGAGCAGTACCGTGGACGCCTGCTTCATCAGCCCCACCGACCAGTTGGCGATGACCACCGCGCCCAGCAGTCCGACGGCCGGGTCGAGCCACACCCAGCCCAGATAGCGCCCCGCCACCAACGCCAGGATCGCCATGACCGATGTCAGCGCGTCGGCCAGGACATGGATATAGGCCGCCCGCATGTTGGTGTCACCGCCATGGGGGTCATGTTTGTGGTCATGGCCATGGTGATGATGGTGGTCATGTCCGTGATGGTCGTGCCCGTGACCATGCCCCAGCATCCAGGCGCTGACGATGTTGATCAGCAGGCCCAGCACGGCGACCAGGATGGCGTCGCGAAAGGCGACCGGGTGCGGATCGCCGAGCCGCACGATCGACTCATAGGCGATTCCGATCGAAACCAGGCCCAGCACCATGGCCGAGCCAAAGCCCGCCAGCTCGCCGACCTTTCCGGTGCCCCAGCTATAGCGTGGGTTGGCGACATGCTTCTTGGCATAGGAATAGGCGATGGCGGCGATCCCCAGCGCACCGACATGCGTCGCCATATGGAACCCGTCGGCCAGCAGCGCCATCGAGCCGGTGAAATAGCCCGCGACGATCTCGGCGACCATCATGCCCGCCGACAGCCAGACCACCGCCCGTGTCCGGCGGGCATTCTCGTCATGGGCATGGCCCAGATAATCATGACTGTGGATCGTCATGGATGTCGTCCTTCGTGGTCGTGCAGGTCAGGGGTCAGCGAAAATGGCGGCGGAGCAGCGTGGCGACCTCGGCGGCGGCGACGGTGCGCTCCGCATCGCTCAGGCCGGGGGCGGCGACATGCGCATGGAGGTGATCTTCGACCAGTTCATCCATCAGGCCGGCCACGGCCCCGCGCACCGCCGCCACCAGGTGCAGCGTCTCGGCACAGTCGGCATCGGCCGTGACCGAACGCTCGATGGCAGCAACCTGCCCGGCGATCCGCCGGACACGCGCGATGATCTTTTCCTTGCTGGTCGTAACATGTGCCATAACGGATAGGGGTATAGGGTATATCGACATGGCGATCAAGACGGTGCTTGCCCCGGCCACCACGTTTCGGCCATCACGCCCCCGGATCGGGCAATAGGGGGATCGAGCGTATGCGGCGTTGGCGGATCGGAGCGTTGACGGCGGCGCTCGCGACGATGGCGATGACGGCGGCCGTGCCCGTGTCGGCAAGGACGATCCTGTTCGTCGGCAACAGCTTCACCTTCGGGGCGAACTCGCCGGTGATGCGCTATCGCCCCGATCTGGTTCGCGACCTCAATCGCGAAGGCATTGGCGGCGTGCCCGCGCTGTTCAAGACCTTTGCCGAACAGGCCCGGCAGGACTGGACCGTCAGCCTGGAAACCGCTGGCGGCCGCGACCTGGCCTATCATTACGAGCAGAAGCGGCGAGAGATTGACGGGCGCTGGGACGTCGTGATCCTGCAGGGCTATAGCACGCTCGATCCGCAGCGGCCGGGCGACCCGATCCGTCATGCCGAGGCGGCGGGCGCGATCGCCGCAATGCTTCGCCAGGCCAATTCGCGCGTTCGGGTGGAATTGGTGTCGACCTGGACCCGTGCCGACCTGACCTATCGCACGCCCAGCCCTTGGCGGGGTAAGGCCGTCACGGCGATGGCCGACGATCTGGCGGCGGCCAACAGCTATGCCATGCGTCGCTACCCGGTGATTTCGGGCACGATTCCGGTCGGGCAGGCCTGGAACCGGGCCTGGGTCGATCGGATCGCCGATCCCAATCCCTATGACGGCATCGCCTTCGGCCAGCTCGATCTGTGGACCTGGGACCAGTATCACGCGAGCGCGGCGGGCTATTATCTCGAAGCCTTGGTGATCTTCGAAAAGGTTACCGGCTTCGACGTCCGGCGGCTGGGCGAGCAAGAGCGGGCGGGGCGCGACCTGGGATTGGAGCCCCGGTCGATGGCCCGGCTTCAGGCCATCGCCCATGCCGAGGTGACGAGCGTCAGGCCGTAACGATCATGCCGTCGCGCAGCGTAACCGGCCAGGGCGTCAGCCGTTGCCCCTTGCACGGGCCGCCCAGACAATCGCCATCGTCGATGTCGAAAATGGCACCGTGCCAGGAACAGGCGATACGCCCGCCATCTGGCGTCAGATACGCATCAAGCATCTGCGCCAGCGGCAGGCCCATATGCGGGCAGCGATCGACATAGCCATGCACCGCGTCGCCGCGCCGGACGACGAAACCGTGGAATCGGCCCGCACGCATCTGCAGCACGAAGTTGCGCGCCGCCCCGTCCGCGACGGTCTCGACCGGACCCAGCGAGATTCCTGCCGGTGTGGCGGTCAGCCTTTCGTCGCTCATCCGGCGTCGGCCTGCATTTCGGGCGCAGCCTGGGGAACGCGCTTGCGCAGTGTCTGCGCGGCGGCCACCAGGCGCGGGAAGGGCGTCAGGTCCACCGCAAACCGCTCGGCATTATAGACCTGGGGCAGCAGGTGGCAGTCCGCCAGGGTCGGCGTATCGCCATAGGCATAGCCGGACCCATGCTGCAAAATCAGGGTTTCCAAGGCAGCAAAGCCATCGCTGACCCAGCGACCAATCCAGCGTTTGATCGTATCCTCATCGGTGTGAAGATCATTGCGCAAATGTTTGAGAATGCGTAGATTGTTGATCGGGTGGATGTCGCAGGCGACGATCGCCACCATGGCGCGCACCACGGCCCGCCCCGCACTGTCCGAAGGCAAGAGGGGCGGATCGGGATAGCATTCCTCCAGCCATTCCAGGATCGCCGGGCTCTGGATCAGCGTCCCGTCCGTCGTCTCCAGCGCCGGGACGAGCCCTTGCGGCTGGAGCATAAGATATGCCGGATCGCACTGAGCACCGGTGCGCAGGTCATGGGTGACGCTGTCATAGGCCAGCCCCTTCAGTCCCAGCGCCAGGCGAACCCGATACGCCGCGCTCGATCGCCAATAGCCGTGCAGCGTCAGGCTCATGGCAGGCGGGCCTTGGGAAAGTCCTTCCACACCGCATCGTAATCGAGCTGCGAATGGGCCAGCGCGTGATCGGTCGGGCGATAGGGCCAGCAGCTTTCGACCATGAACGCCATCGTGCCCTCGATCCGGTGCGGCTTCAGGTCGGCGTTGCTTGCCCCCTGCCAGCTGGCAAGGTCGGGGCCGTGGCCCGCCATCAGATTGTGGAGCGACAACCCGCCGGGACGGAAACCCTCCGCCTTGGCGTCATAGGCCCCGGTGATGAGGCCCATCGCCTCCGACATGACGTTGCGGTGGAACCAGGGCGGGCGGAACGTATCCTCGGCCACCATCCAGCGCGGCGGGAAGAGGACCAGATCGGCATTGGCGCGGCCCGGCACGTCGCTGGGGGAGGTCAGCAGGGTGAAGATCGATGGATCGGGATGATCGAAACTGACGGTGTTGATCGTGTTGAAGTGCGACAGGTCGTAACGCCACGGGGTCAGATTACCGTGCCACGCCACCACATCGAGCGGGCTGTGGTCGAGCGTCATCGTCCAAAGCGAACCAAGGAATTTCTGCACGACCTGGGTCGACTCGTCGCGGTCCTCGAACCAGGCGACCGGCGTCTCGAAATCGCGGGGATTGCCCAGGCCGTTCGCGCCGATGGGGCCCAGATCGGGCAGGCGGAACAGGCTGCCATGATTTTCGGCGACATAACCCGTCGCCTCGCCGTCCGGCAGTTCGACACGGAAGCGCACGCCGCGCGGGACGAGCGCGATCTGGCCCGGTGCGATGTCGATGCGGCCCAGCTCGGTCAGGATGGTCAGGCGGCCAGCCTGCGGCATGAACACCAGTTCGCCATCCGCATCGACGAACACCCGCTCCATGCTGCGATTGCAGGCATAGACGTGCACCGCCACGCCTTCCAGATCGGCCGGATCGCGATTGACGAGCATCGTCGTCATCCCGTCGATCCAGTCGGTGCCAGGCGGCGTCATCGGCGCGGGATCCCAGCGCAGGCGGTTGGGGGGCAGGGGGGCATCGCCGGTGCCGGGCGCGAAGCGGGCCGCGCCCCGATAGGGCTCATAGGGCGGATGCTCGGCGGTCGGCCGCAGGCGATAGAGCCAGGAACGCCGGTTTTCGTGGCGCGGTGCGGTAAAGGCGGTGCCGGAAAGCTGCTCGGCATAGAGGCCATAAGCCGGACGCTGTGGCGAATTGCGGCCGATGGGGAGGGCGCCGGGGACGGCCTCGGTTGCGACATGGTTGCCGAAGCCGGGGATGTAGGACGTTGTCATCTCTTTCCTCTCCACAACACGCCAGCGCGTCAGACGCGGCCAAGCCGCGCCTTATGCGCTGGCTTGACCGTGCTGGCCGGGCTTGCGCGCGCACTATCGTGCGCGCATCGCTGGATGCTTACGCATCCACCGTGATGACGCCGCGCCGGATCTGATCGAGCTCGATGCTCTCGAACAGCGCCTGGAAATTGCCGTTGCCGAAACCCTCATTGCCCTTGCGCTGGATGATCTCGAAGAAGATCGGCCCGACCATATTCTCGGTGAAGATCTGGAGCAGGATACCCTCTTCGCCGACATTGCCGTCGATCAGGATGCGGTTCTTGCGCAGCCGCTCCAGGTCTTCGCCGTGGTTTGGCACGCGCTTGTCGACCAACTCGTAATAGGTCTCGATCGTGTCCTGCAACCCGACACCGCGCGCGCGCAGCTTCTCGACCGTCTCGTAGATATTGTCGGTGGTCAGCGCGAGATGCTGGATACCTTCGCCATTATATTCGCGGATGAATTCCTCGATCTGGCTTTTCTCGTCCTGGCTCTCGTTCAGCGGGATGCGGATTGCCTTGTCGGGAGCGATCATCGCCTGGCTGAACAGGCCGGTCGCCTTGCCCTTGATGTCGAAATACTTCTGTTCTTCAAAGCCGAACAGCTTGGAGTAGAAGCCCGACCAGGTCCGCATCTCGCCGCGACGGACATTGTGGGTCAGGTGGTCGAGCAGGTCGAGCCCGACATTGTTCTCGGCTTCGGCCTGCTGCCAGCCCTCGACCTCGGTCCAGTCGGCGAACAGGTCGCTGCCCGCCTCGACGAGATAGAGATAGCTGCCGCCGATGCCCTCGATGGCCTTGGTGTCGGGGGTCAGGCAGCCGCGCGTCGCGTCGACCGCCGTGGCGCCGCCCCGGATCGCGTGATCGAACGTCTCGGCTGGATCGGCGACATAGAAGCCCATGCCGCTGGCCGAGGGGCCGTGATCCTTGCGGAAATCGGCCGCCTGACCGTCTGCGTCGGCATTCAGGAGAAGGGTGATCCGACCCTGCTTGTAACGGGTGATCGCCTTTTCGGGGTGACGATGGGTAGGCACGAAGCCCATCATGTCGAACTGCCGCGCCAGCGTTTCCGGCTCGGGCGTGGTGAATTCGCAGAACGCAAAGCCGTCCAGGCCCAGCGGATTGTTCGGGGTGGTTGCCATGACGTCCAACTCCTGATCCAGTATCTTGCGTGACTAGATCGCAGAATGGGGAATTGGTGTCAAATGTTACGATCTCGCGAATTGCGGCTGGACGGCTTTCTTCCCTATCGCCTGTCGATCACCTCGAACCTGGTCAGCGATCATATCGCCAACGCCTATCAGCAGCTGTTCGGCCTCACGATTCCCGAGTGGCGGCTGATCGCGATCGTCGCGGAGGAGGGCGCGGTGGCGCAGTCGGCGGTGTGCGAGCGCAGCCGGATGGACAAGGTCACCGTGTCGCGGGCGGCCATCGCCATGGTGGGGCGCGGACTGCTCGCCCGCACCGCGCATGACGGTGATCGCCGCTCTCACCTGCTGGTCCTGACCGAGGCCGGGCGGACGCTCTATGCCGATGTCGCGCCCAAGGCCCTGGAGCTGGAGGCCCAGCTCTTCGCAGGCTTCAGTCCCGAGGAACTGGAGGCATTCGTCACCATGCTCCACCGCATCGACGCCGCCGCCCTGACGCAGCGGGATCAGTCCAGTATCGAGCGGTAGAGCGCCAGATAGCGGTCGGCCATGCGATCGATCGAGAACCGGTCCGCCGCAGCCTGACGACAGGCGGCACGGTCAATCTCCTCAATGCGATCGACCGCGGCGACCGCCTGCTCGACCGTATCGACCAGGAAACCGGTCACGCCGTCCTCGATCAGCTCGGGCATCGATCCGCGCCGGATGGCGATGACCGGCGTCCCGCAAGCCATCGCTTCGACCACCGACAGGCCGAACGGCTCGTCGAAATTGATGAGGTGGAGCAGCGCCTTGGCCCCGCCCAGCGTGGCGGTGCGGTCCTCACCCCCGACCGGTCCGCGATAGACGATGCGATCCTCGTCGACATGGGGGCGGACCTCTCTTTCCCAATAACCCTGATCCTGAATGATCCCGGCCATGATCAGACGGCGATCGGTCGCCTGGGCAACGGCGATAGCCTCGGCGGCCCCCTTGTCGGGGTGGATGCGACCGAAGAACAGGAGGTCTTCGCTACCCTCTGGATTGAAGGGGAAATCCTTTATCGGGATGCCATGATGAATGGTGTCGGCATAGCGCAGGCGCGGATGGCGATCGGCGTCCGAGATGGCGACATAGTGGATGCGATGCTGATAAGGCTCGTACATCGGCATGATGCGCTCGGACGAAAAGCCGTGGATCGTGGTGACCATCGGCGTATCGACGAGCCCCGAAAAGGCGTGCGCCGGAAAATCCGCCTGGTTGTGGATCAGGTCGAACTCACCTGCTCGCTCAAAGATAGCGGCCAAATGCCGCATTTCCCAGACCTTTGCATCCACCGATGGATCTTCCGAATAGGCGGCGGGGACCGGCCCGGCCAGTGTCGCGGTGGTGATGCTGTCCTGCGTGGCGAACAGGGTTACGTCGACGCCGCGCGCAGCCAGCGCCTCGGTCAGCAGGCTGGTAACCAACTCCCACGGGCCATAGGCGCGTGGCGGGGTACGCCATGCGATTGGGGCGATCATCGCGATTTTCATGCGGGCGTGTCGACTTTCAGGATCAGGCCCTCATCAGGGCGCAAAAGGGAAGGGGCGCGGGTCGGCAGGTCGCCGAGCGTAGAGAGCACGGGCTGCCCCGTCAGGACAATCGGCGCGGGCGTGTCGGCCAGGTTCAGGGCGACGAGATAGCATTCGTTCCCTTCGCGCCGCTCATAGGCGAGGACGGAACCCTCGGCCTCCACCAGCCGGATCTCGCCGGTAGCCAGTGCGGGGCTGCTGCGACGCAAGGCAAGCAGCGCCTTGTGGAGGTGGAGCATCGAGCCGGGGTCGTTCCATTCGGTGGCCACGTTGCGATCCCGCCAGCCGGCACCCAGCGGTAACCACGGCTCACCGGCGGTGAAGCCCCCATGGGGGCTGTCGTCCCATACCATCGGCGTGCGTACCGGATCGCGACCCAGCCCCAGTCCCGGCTCGCGCAGTTCGCGGGGGTCACGAACGCGGTCGGCGGGAATGTCGCCATTTTCCATCCCCAGTTCGTCGCCGTAATAGAGTGTCGGCGTTCCGCGTAGCGTGAGCAGCAGCATCGCCGCCACGCGCGCCTGTGCCGCTCCCCGCTTGGTCGCGCTGCGCGGGCGGTCATGATTGCCCAGCACCCAGTTGGGCCAACCGCCGGGGGGCAGGGCGGCTTCATACTCGGCGATCATCCGGGCCAGATGCCGTGCGTCCCAGGGGGCGTCGATCAATTGGAAGTTGAAGGGCAGATGGACGCCTTCGCCGTGCAATCCGTAATAGCGCATCAGGCGTTCGACCGGCAGGTAGATCTCGCCGATCAGCACCCGCTCGTCGCCCTCGCGGCCGAAGGCGTCGGCGATGGCGCGCATGTCAGCGGCGATGTCGTGCACTTCGGGCTGGTCGGTCGAGTGCAACTGGAACACCCGGTTCATCTCGCCGGTCGCGGGGTCCCAGTCCGGGTTGAGCGGATTGTCGGGAAAGCTCGCATGTTTGACGATGTGCCAGAGCACGTCGATCCGGAAACCATCGACGCCGCGCGCGAACCAGAAGCGCAGAACGTCCAGCATGGCGGCCCGAACCTTCGGGTTGCGCCAGTTGAGGTCGGGCTGTTCCTTCAAAAAGGCATGATAATAATATTGCCCGGTCACCGCGTCCCAGCTCCAGGCCGGACCGCCGAAATCGCTGATCCAGTTGTTGGGCGGGCCTCCATCGGGAGCGGGGTCGCGCCAGATATACCAATCGCGCTTGGGATTGTCGCGGCTCGACCGGCTTTCCTGGAACCAGGGATGCTGGTCCGAACTGTGATTGGGCACGAAGTCGAGGAGCAGCTTCAAGCCGCAGGCATGGGCCGAGGCCAGCAGCGAGTCGAAGTCGGCAAGCGATCCGAAACGGGGGTCGACCCCGCAATAATCCGCGACGTCATAGCCGAAGTCAGCCATAGGCGACGGAAATATCGGCGAAAGCCAGATTGCATCGACACCCAGTTCTACCAGATAATCGAGACGGTTTTCCACTCCGCGCAGGTCGCCGATACCGTCACCATCGCTATCCTGAAACGACCAGGGATAGATTTGATAGAGGACAGCGGACTGCCACCAGGGCCGCCCCGTCATGCGAAGGCCGCCTTGGGCAGGCGGGTCAGGCGACAGGCCAGATCGGCCTCGCCACTCGCCACCAGATAATGGTCGCTCAGGTCGACGATGCCGGTCGAAAAGACGACCGGGGTCGGCAGATACATCTGATGCGCGATCGAGACGGTCAGCGCGGGCGCGGCCTCCAGGATCGGGCGGTCATCGGCCAGGTGCAGGATATGGGTCGGGTCGGCCTTGTCGAACAGCGCCCAGAAGCTGCGATAAATGCCCACCGACTCGCGCCGCTCGACCCCGTGATACAGGGTCAGCCAACCGCGATCGGTCAGGATCGGTGGCGTGCCCCCTCCGACCTTCATCGCCGATGTCGAGTCCTTGCGCGCGCGAATGCCGGGGGCCTCGATCGGCTTCCAGTGAAGCGCATCGGGGGATGTCGCGAAATTGATCGATGGGCCGCCGACATAGGGACTGTCGTCGGGATAGGCGAAATAGACCTCTCCCAGTGGCCGGGTCAGCGCCATGAAGCGACCGTCCACCAGCCCCTCGAAGAACAGCATGTCCTTGTTCTGATGGTCGAGGATGATCCCCGCCAGCGTATAGTCGAGGCCGTTGTCAGAGATGTGCAGCGTCGTCGAATGCCGCTCGGCCGATACCGAACAGGTCGTCATATACCAGCGGTCGCCCACCCGGCTGATCCGTGCATCCTCGACGCCGTAGTCCTGCCACGTCGCGGCGGGTTCAATCGCCTTGTCGTAATGGACCGCGACGATCCCCGAGCCGTCCGCGGTCAGCTCGACCGGCAGCAGCCAGGACAGCGACGTCAGCGCGAGGATGCGGTGGGCGCTGCCGCGGATGGCGAACTGACGCGGGTCGGTCATGTCGACCTTGGCCAGCGGAAAGCGGTCGAGGACATAACCGGCGGAGGTCCAGCGGATCGCGCGGACATCCCCGCCATCGACGGGCTCCCGCAGCGCCTCCGCCACCCGGACCATCAGCAGCAGATTGCCATTGGCCAGCCGCGTCATCCCCGGATTGAAGGCGCCCAGCACATAGGTCGGTTCGGTAATGCCGCGCCGCAGCGGGGAGCGGGAGAGGTCGACACCGTCGGGGCGGAAGATCAGCAGGTCGTCGGACATGGCCCGCCAACGTTCGCTACCAGCCCGCGTTCCCGATCGATCGCGGCCCGTCACCCCCGCCCGATCATGCCGAGGTCGCGACTTTCAGGAAAACCGACCAGCGATGCTCGAAAAACTGGTCGGGGGTCAGGCCGGCAAAGGGATCGGGCAGGTCGAACTGCATCCGGCGACCCGGGCCGTCGAGAATGTCCGCCAGCAGGCTGAACAGCGCGAGCGGCGTTTCGTCGGCGCGCAACAGCCCGGCTTCCTGCGAAGCGCCGACGCACGCGATGATGGGGCCGGACAGAACCCGGTCCCAGGTGGCGAAACGCTGGCGCAGTTCCTCGGAAAAAATCGCCTCCGACGTAAGGAAGGCCATGAAGCGGACCGAATCCGGCTCGACACAGAAGAAGAAGAACCGGCGTGCGGAATTCTTCAACCGCTCGAGCGGGTTGTTGCCCGTCGCATCGTCGAGCATCGCCTGGTTCAACCGGTCTAGATCACGGGTGACGACCGCGTCCAGCAGCGCCATCTTGCCCGCATAGCGGCGATAGATGGTATGTTTGCTGACGCCGACCGACAGCGCGATTTCTTCCATCGACGTACCCTCGATGCCCTGCGAGCAGAATGCCTCGCGAGCCCCGGACAGAATGATGTCGTCGATATGCTGCGCCTGTTCGCGGGTCGGGCGTCCAGCGGTCCGTTTGGTAATGGCCATGATCCCCTTACTGCGGCCTCCGAATACCCACGTCAAACTTAAATGCACTTGCCAGTGTCTTTTGTGCGAGTGCGAAAAACAGGGGATTTCAGTAATTCAAACGTCATGTGCATCAGGGAGTTTCACGACGTGTCGAAATTTTTCACGTATGCTTCATCCTTCGCCATGACTTCGGCACTCATGGCTGGCGGGCAGGGGTGGTAACCACAGCCTCCAGGGCCTCCGCCGCCAGCGACGACCGCCAACTGCGGCGCGAGGGGCCGCACCGAATATCATCGAGCCGCCCGGCCGGACCAAGGCGATCCGCACCGCCAAGGTTCGCGATCTGGTCGAGGCGCAGACCCGTGCGCCCTTTTGCTTTGCGAGCGCCCATCGCCTAGTCGGCTTTGGATATGCAACGGGAGAGCGCGATGACGGACTGGACGATCGGGATCATCGGTGGCTCCGGGCTCTATGCCATCGACGCGTTGGACGATGTGGAGACGTTGCGCATCGACACGCCTTGGGGGGAACCCTCCGACATGCTGGTGCGGGGGCGGATCGGAGCGGTTCGTTTTGTCTTCTTGCCTCGCCACGGTCGGGGCCATCGCCTAGCGCCGACGGAAGTGAACGCCCGTGCCAATATCCACGCATTGAAGCTGGCAGGCTGCACCGACGTGCTGGCCATCTCCGCCATCGGGTCGCTGCGCGAGGAACTGCCGCCCGGTCATTTCGTCGCGGTCGATCAGTTTATCGACCGGACGGTCCACCGCGAGAGCAGCTTTTTCGGGGGCGGCCTGGTCGCGCATGTCTCGATGGCCGATCCGGTCTGTCCGCGCCTGTCGACCCTGGCGGCGCAGGCGGGCGAACGGGCGGGGGCGCGGATGGTCCATGGCGGAACCTATCTTGCCATGGAGGGGCCGCAATTCTCGACCCGTGCCGAAAGCCATCTCTACCGCCAATGGGGTGCCGATGTGATCGGCATGACCGCCATGCCCGAGGCCAAGCTCGCACGCGAGGCAGAGCTGCCTTACGCGCTGATCGGCATGGTCACCGACTATGACTGCTGGCGCGAGGACGAAGCGCATGTCGAGGTTGATGCGGTGCTGGCGCAACTGGGTGCCAATGCCGCCACCGCGCGGGCGCTGGTCATGGAACTGGCCGCGTTGCTGCCTGCGGAGCGGACGGCCTCACCGATCGATACGGTGCTCGATCATGCCCTCATCACGCATTCCTCGCATATCAATCGGGCCAGGGCGGAGAGCCTTGGCCCGATCGTGGCGCGGGTGCTGACCGCGCGCGGCGGCTGAGGGATCAGTCCTCGACGATCTGGCTGTGCGAGCGGGTGTCGCGCATCCGCAGGTACACGATCAGCGAAATGCCGATCATCGCGGTGACATACCAGTAGAAGCCCTGCTCGAAGCCCCATTTCTTGAACAGCAAGGCAACCGATTCCGCCGTTCCGCCGAAGATGGTGTTGGCCAGCGCATAGGGCAGGGCGACGCCCAGTGCGCGGATATGGGCGGGGAACAGCTCGGCCTTCACCACCGCGTTGATCGAGGTGTAACCCGTCACGATGATGAGCGCGCCCATCACCAGGGCGCCCGCGACGATCGGATCACGCGTCGTCTCCAGCGTGGAGAAGATCGGATAGGTCAGCAGTACGCCCGCAATACCGAACGCGATCATCAGCGGCTTGCGCCCGATCCGGTCGGACAGGCCGCCCGCCACCGGCTGCAACAGCATGAAGACGAACAACGTGATGGCGTTGATCTGGCTGGCGACTTCCCGGCTGAAGCCGCTGGTGTTGACCAGAAACTTCTGCATGTAGATCGAATAGGCGTAGAAGGCGAGCGTACCCCCGGCGGTCAGCAGCATGACCGTCATCGTCTCCTTGGGGTGCTTGGAGAAGAGCTGGATCAGGCCCGATTGCGGCGCGCCGTCCTTCTTCGCGTTCTCGAAGCTCTTGGTCTCGGCCAGGCCGCGTCGGATATAGAAGACGACGACCGCCAGCACCGCGCCCAGTGCGAAGGGGATGCGCCAGCCCCACTCGTCCAATGCGGCCTCGGTCATGGTCGATTGCAGGATCAGGAGGACGCAGATCGCGAGCAGCTGGCCGGAGATCAGCGTGACATATTGGAACGACGAGAAGAAGCCGCGCCGGTCCTTGCCCGCCATTTCGGAAAGATAGGTCGCGCTGGCGCCATATTCGCCGCCGACCGACAGCCCCTGCAACAGGCGCGCGAGCACCAGCAGTGCGGGGGCGGCCAGCCCGATCGTCGCATAGCCGGGCGTCACGGCGATGATCAGCGAGCCCAGGCACATCAGCGTGACCGACAGGGTCAGGCCCGACTTGCGGCCCTTGCGATCGGCATAGATGCCCATCACCCAGGCACCGATCGGCCGCATGACGAAGCCGACGGCGAAGACCGCCGCCGCGCTCAGCAACTGCGCGGTCCGGTTCTCCGACGGAAAGAAATGCGGTGCGAAATAGAGGGTAAAGGCGGAGTAGACATACCAGTCGAACCATTCGACCAGATTGCCGGTCGACCCCCCGATGATGGATTTCAGGCGATGCCGATTGGAATCGGCGGTGGCGCTGGACATGGTCTACTCCCCTTTTTTGTCTGGTCGTTCTTATCGCTTAGAAGCGGAAGCTCAACCATCCCGCCCAGAAATCCGAGCTTTTCAGGTTGGCCCGCTGCAAGACGGTGTCCGCCTTGAAGTGCTCGTAACGCCCCACGAACGACAGGCGCGGCGTGATCGTCCAGGTCGCCTGCAGGCGGGCGACCTCGGCCACCTTCTTGCCACGGACGTTCTGCGTGCCGGGCAGGGCGGTGCCGTTGGCGCGGTAGACCGCGTCGAACTCGTCCGGCCGCCAGGCAAAGCCGTACTCGGTCGCCAGGCGAAGGCCCCTGACCGGGGTGAAGGTGAAATTCGGCGCGGTGTACAGCAGGTTGGTCGGCGTCAGGAACAGGCCATAGCTGTAATAGATATTGTTGCCGAACAGGCCGTTGGTCGTGTTGAGCTCACCCGTCCGCTGATACGCGCCACCACCCGAGCCATAGTCGAAGTGGACGCCGACCCGTGGCGCATCCGGCTTCTTACCCAGGCGATAGCTCTGCGCGATGAAGGTCTGCCATGCCGAGATCGGCCGGTTGTTGAAGGTGCCCCGCTGGTTGTTGACGGTCCAGTCGATATTGACCGGTCCGGCATCGCCATAGGCATGCAGGCCCAGGAAATACCGCTCCTCGAGCGCGGTCGTCGGCCCCCATACGGCCCGGCGGTTGCGCAAGCGCCAGATGAAGGGATCGAGATACAGTTTCGAATTGCCGAACAATTTGGGCGACAGGCGAAAACCGAAGGTCGCACCCGAAAAGCGCACATCGGGGTTCGTCTTGTCGTCGCCGATGCCCTTGAAGCCATAGGTGACGTAGTTCAGGTCGAAGATATCGACCCGCGCGTCCTTGCCACGGGCATAGGCCCGGACACCGTCCAGGACGAAGAACAGCGTGTTGTTGTCGCGGCCGACGGTCAGCAGCTGCGGCCCGTCGAAGAATTCCTGACGGCCCGCACGCACGCCGACGTCCAGGTCCAGGACCTTGCCCTTCACTTCGGCGAAGAGCTGTTGCACCGCCAACTGGTTGCGCAGATTGCCGCCGGGGGCGCCCAGGTTGATGCCCTGGAGCTCGGCTCGGCCGAGTTCGCCGAACACGCGGAAATGATCGCCCAGATGGACGTCGGCACCGCCGACGATGCGGGCGATGTCCTGCCGCTGCTGTTGGACTTCACGCAGATTGGGATTGGTCGTGATGTTGACCCGGGTGCGCAGCTCGCCCGAGAAGGTGACATAGGACTTTCCATCCTGGGTAAGCTTCACGCACTTCAGCGCGTCGATGGGATCGTCGCGCTTGGCGGGATCGCAATATTTGCGCCAGTCCTCGGCCCAGCGCGACTGGTTGTAACCCGCAACGGTGTTGCCGTCTCCGGCGGCGCTGGTCGGGTAGGCGGTGCTGGCCGGGCTGGCGGGTTCCGCTGCGGCCTTGGGCGTCACGGTCTGCGCCGTGGCGGGCGCAACGGCCAGCCCCGACGCCGCCAGGGCCGTCCCGGCGAGCCAAATGCGTTTCATGATGGTAGTCCCCCTCAATCGTAACGTTCTGCAATCACGGCAGTGGCATATCACCCGATGGTAAACCAAATGCCCGGCCGATCGTCAAAAGATCGGCGGGGCATCGTTTCGGTTCAGGCGATGACGGGCTGTGCTGTCGCGGGAAGGGCGGGGCGACCGTCCAGAGCGGCGTTCAGGGCATCCTTGTCGAGGGCGCCTTCCCAGCGCGCGACCACGACCGTGGCGACCGCGTTGCCGATGAAGTTGGTCAGGCTGCGGCACTCGGACATGAAGCGATCGACACCCAGGATCAGCGCCATGCCCGCGACCGGCACGTCCGGCACGATCGAGAGGGTAGCGGCCAGCGTGATGAAGCCTGCGCCGGTGACGCCAGCTGCACCCTTGGACGAGAGCATCGCGACGAGGAGGAGGGCCAACTGCTGGCCCAGCGACAGATCAACGCCGCAGGCCTGGGCGATGAAGAGCGCGGCCAACGTCATGTAGATGTTGGTGCCGTCCAGGTTGAACGAGTAGCCGGTGGGGACGACCAGGCCGACGACCGACTTTTCACAACCCGCCTTTTCCATCTTCACGAGAAGGTTGGGCAGCGCGGCTTCGGAGGACGAGGTGCCGAGGACCAGCAGCAGCTCGGCCTTCAGGTGACGGATCAGCTTCAGGACCGAGAAGCCGTTGGCGCGGGCGATGGTGCCCAGGACGACGACGACGAACAGGATCGAGGTGAGGTAGAAGGTCGCGACCAGCGCGCCCAGATTGACCAGGCTGCCGACGCCGTACTTGCCGATGGTGAAGGCGATGGCACCGAAGGCACCGATCGGCGCGGCGCGCATCAGGATGCCGACCATGCGGAAGACGACAACGCTGATCCGCTCCAGGCTGTTGAGCAGCGGACGGGCAGGATCGCCGACCAGTGCCATGGAAATGCCGAACAGGATAGCGACCATCAGGACCTGCAGGATGTTGCCCTGGGTGAAGGCGCTGATCAGCGTGTCGGGGATTATGCCCAGCAGGAAGCCGGTGACGGTCGTGTCATGCGCCTTGGCGGTATATTCGGCGATCGACCCGACCTTCAACGTGGCGGGATCGATGTTCATGCCGGCACCCGGCTGAACGACGTTGGCGACGATCAGGCCGACGATCAGCGCAAAGGTCGAGACGGTGATGAAATAGAAAAAAGCCTTGCCCGCGACGCGGCCGACCGAACCGAGTTCGCGCATGCCCGCAATGCCGGTGACGACGGTCAGGAAGATCACGGGGGCGATGATCATCTTCACCAGCTTGATGAAGGCGTCGCCGATGGGCTTCAGCGATTCGCCGAAGCTGGGCCAGAGATGGCCGATGATCGCACCCAATGCGATCGCGACCAGCACCTGGACATAGAGATGGGACCAGACGCGTGCCCGCTTGGGCGCCTCGGCTACGGCATAATCTTGAGCAATCACGGCTTTCATCATCCTCTGCAAAAGGGTCGGACGCGGTAAGCCGCGTTCCGGGTTGCATGCAGTGTGCGGAAGTTCCCCATTCCGTACAAAGGATTCCTTGAGATGATCAAGACACTGAAAAAAACGACAAAATATAAAACATTCGCAATGGATAAGCGAAATTTCGCATAGCGTAGGCGCGATGGTTGCGATATTCCGCACACATGCTGCCCCCGTTCACCCTGACGCGCCGTTACCTGCGCCGCTATGCACTGCCGCTATTGTGCGTGGGGATACTGGCCTTTGCCGCGGCGGTGGGCTTGCGGCTTTATGCCCATCGTCAGGCGATGGCCGATCTTCGTGCCGATGCGTCGCGGATCGCGCGTCAGCAGGAGCGGCTGCTCAACAGCGAGTTGCAACGTTTCCGCCTGCTGCCCATCGTCCTGGTCGAATATCCCGATGTCGGCGAGGCGCTGCGCAACGGATCGGAACAGGCCGCACGGCGGCTGGACGACAAGCTGCGTGGCCTGGCGGAGCGGACGGGGGCACCGGTCATCTATGTGATCAATCAAAAGGGGCGGACGATCTCCGCATCGAACGCGGGCGAGCCCGACAGTTTCGTCGGCCGCGACTATGGCTTTCGCCCCTATTTCCGACAGGCGATGCACACCGGCACGTCTGAATATTTCGCGCTCGGCAATACCAGCCACCGGCCCGGCCTGTTCCTGGCGCGGCGTATCGGATCGGCCAGCGCGCCCGATGGGGTCGTCGTCGTGAAGGTGGAGTTCGACCGGATCGTCCAAGCTTGGACCAGTGATCCGGGCGCGACGCTGCTGGTCGACAATCACGGCGTGACCGCGGTCACGACCGACCCCCATGCCCGTTTCGGCCTGCTTCGTCCCGTCAGTCCGGCGCTGCGTGCCGCGATCGAGGAAAGCCAGCAGTTCGGCGTCCAGCCGCTGCGCCCCGGCCCCTATCGCGTCTCCGGCGACCGGGCGACGGATCGGGATGGCGCGGTGTTCGTGGTCGGCGATGCCCCGGCGCCGCTGCCCGGCTGGCGATTGCTGCATATCGTGCCGACCAAGCCCGCGCTGCGTGAGGCGGACGGCTGGGTCCGCTCGGCCACAGCACTTCTCGTCATCGGGCTGTTCGGCCTGAGCGTCGTCTTCATCTGGCGGCGGACCCGTGCCGAGCGCGCCGTTCTGGCGCGCGAAGCGCTAGAGGAAGAGGTCGCACGACGCACCGCCGAGCTGCGCGCGACCAATGATCGCCTGACCGTCGAGATCACCGAGCGTATTCGCGCCGACCAGCGCTTTCGTGCCGCGCGAGAGGAACTGGCGCAGGCCAATCGCCTGGGTTCGCTGGGCTCGATCACCGCGGGCGTCGCGCACGAGATCAACCAGCCGGTCGCCGCGATCCGTACGCTGGCCGACAATGCCCGCACCTTCCTGTCGCGGACCCAGCCGGACAAGGCGGCGGGCAATCTGGCGACCATCGTTGAGCTGACCGAGCGGATCGGCTCGATCGTTCAGGAGATGCGGCGCTTCGCCAGACGGGGCACGCACGGGTTGGGCCCGGTGTCGCTGGACGAAGTGCTGGACGGCACCATGCTGCTAATCGGTGACCGATTCCGCACGGCAGGCGTCGCACTGGAGAGGCCGAGCGGACAGCGCCTGCCGGTGGTCAAGGCCGGGCGGGTCCGGCTGGAGCAGGTGCTGGTCAACCTGCTCCAGAATGCACTCGACGCAGTGGCGGGTCGGCCGTCGCCGCGTGTTCGGTTGACCGTATCGGACGGGCCCGACGGCGTCGAGCTGACCGTAGAGGACAATGGGCCGGGACTGGATCCGGCGATCGCGACCGAGATCTTCACGCCCTTCGTGACCGGCAAGCCCGACGGCCTGGGCCTGGGGCTGGGGATCGCGCGCGACATCATGACGGAGTTTGGCGGTATGTTGGAGATCACCCCCTCGACCCTGGGCGGCGCGGGCTTTCGCATTCGGATGCGTCGGGCATGAGCGAGGCGATGCGCGTCTTGCTGGTCGATGACGACACCGTCCTGCGCCAGGCCCTGGCCCAGTCGTTCGAACTTGCCGGGATCGAAGTCGAGGCGCATGGCGATCCCCTGACCGCGCTGGAGGCAATCACCGCCGATTTCGCCGGGATGGTCGTGTCCGACATTCGGATGCCGGGGATCGACGGTATCGAGCTGGCCCGGCGGGTGGCGGCGGTCGATACCGAAATTCCGGTCATCCTGATGACCGGGCATGGCGACGTGCCGATGGCGGTTGCCGCGCTGAAACAGGGGGTGTTCGATTTCGTCGCCAAGCCCTTTGCCGCCGATCACCTGATCGCCAGCGCCGAGCGCGCGCTGGAGATGCGGCGGCTCGTCCTCGACAATCGCCGGTTGCGGCTGGCGGCGGAGGAGGCGCAGGGCGCATATCCGCTGATCGGCGATACTCCGGTGATGATGCGGCTGCGGGAGACGGTGCGGCAGGTCGCGCAGGCCGATGTCGATGTGCTGGTTGAGGGAGAGACGGGGACGGGCAAGGAGCTGGTCGCGCTGCTGCTCCACCGGTGGAGCAGTCGCCGCACCCGGCCGTTCGTCGCGGTCGACTGCGCCGCGCTGCCCGAGGCGATTGCCGAGGACGAACTGTTCGGCCAGGCGCATGGCCGCCATCAAGGGCGCATCGCGGCGGCACATCGCGGCACGCTGTTCCTGGACGAGGTGGACAGCATGGCCCCGGCGTTGCAGGGCCGCATGCTGCGGGTCGTCGAGGAGCGGGAAGTGCGCGCGATCGGGGCCGAGGATCCGCAGATGCTCGACCTGCGGATCGTCGCGACGGCGAAGTCCGATCTGGCGCGTGCAGTGGCCGAGGGCCGATTCCGCGCCGACCTGCTCTACCGCCTGGATGCCGTCCGGCTGCGCGTGCCGCCCCTGCGCGAGCGGCGCGCCGACGTGCCGCTGCTGTTCGCCCATTTCCTGCGCGAGGCGGCGGAGCGGTTCGGGCGACCGGTGCCGATGATCGACGGCGCGATCCAGGCGCGGCTCTTGTCGCACGACTGGCCCGGCAATGTGCGCGAGGTGCGCAATTACGCGAACCGCGTCGCGCTCGGCCTGTTCGGCGACAGCCCGGAAAACGGCGATCCGCTGCCGCTGCCCGAGCGCGTGGAGCAGTTCGAGGGGGCGACGATCCGCTCGGTCCTGGAGGAGGTCGCGGGCGACGTCCGGGCCGCGCTCGCGATCCTCGGCATTCCGCGCAAGACCTTTTACGACAAGGTGGCCCGGCATGGCATCGACCTGAACGCCTATCGCCCCAATCGGGCCTGACCGCTATGGTCCTGCCCCCAATTTCCTTGACGCGACCGGCGGGGCGGGGGAGCATGACCGCCACGACGCCGCCGACAGGTGCGGTGCGGGGATTGGAGAATGCCATGGAGGATGCCGCAGACCGTCTGGCGCGCGATCCGCGCTACATCGCGCTGATACGCAGGCGAGGACGGTTCACCACGATCCTGACGATCGTCATGCTGGCCGTCTATTTCGGCTTCGTCCTAACCATCGCCTTCGACAAGGCGCTGCTGGCCGGGTCGGTCAGCGGTGGCGCGACGAGCTGGGGCATCCCGATCGGACTGGGCGTCATCGCCCTCGCGATATGTCTGACCGGCCTTTATGTCTGGCGGGCCAATCGCGATTTTGATCCGGTCATCGATGCGCTGCGGGCGGAGTATGGTGCATGAGGGCGCGTATCGCGATGGCGGCCGTGCCACTTGCCCTGCTGCCATGGTCGGCGGCGCAGGCCCATGCCATCGGCCCGACGACACAACAGGCGACGAACTGGACCGCGATCGGCATGTTCGCGGCCTTTGTCGCGCTGACCCTGGCGATCACCCGCTGGGCGGCACGCCGGACGAAGACGGCATCGGACTTCTATACGGCGGGCGGTGGCATCACCGGCTTTCAGAACGGGCTGGCGATCGCTGGCGACTTCATGTCGGCGGCATCGTTCCTGGGCATTTCGGCGCAGATCTATGCGGATGGCTATGACGGCCTGATCTACTCGATCGGTTTCCTCGTCGGCTGGCCGATCCTGCTTTTCCTGATGGCGGAGCGGCTGCGCAACCTGGGCCGTTACACCTTTGCCGATGTGGCGTCCTTCCGCTTCGCCCAGACGCCGGTGCGCATGGTCGCGGCCTGTTCGACACTGCTGGTCGTCCTGTTCTACCTGATCGCGCAGATGGTCGGGGCGGGGCAGTTGATCCGGCTGCTGTTCGGCCTGCCTTATGGCTATGCGGTGGTCATCGTCGGCGTGCTCATGACGATGTACGTGCTGTTCGGGGGCATGACGGCGACCACCTGGGTTCAGATCGTCAAGGCCATGATGCTGCTCGGTGCGGCCAGCTTCATGGCGGTCGCCGTGCTGGCCCGTTTCGACTTCAGCCCCGAGGCGCTGTTCGCCCGTGCGATCGAGGTGAAGACGGCGCTTGCCGCGCTGGCAGGCGCGGGACCGGACGAAGCGGTGGCGAAGGGCCAGGCGATCATGGGACCGGGCGGGTTCATCAAGGACCCCATATCGGCCATCTCGATCGGGGCCGCGCTGATGTTCGGGACGGCGGGCCTTCCGCATATCCTGATGCGCTTCTTCACCGTGCCCAATGCCAAGGCGGCGCGCAGCTCGGTGCTGTGGGCGACGGGTTGGATCGGCTATTTCTATATCCTGACCTTCGTCATCGGCTTCGGCGCGATCGTGCTGGTGGCGACCGATCCGGGCTTCCTGGACGCCGACGGCGCCTTGCGCGGCGGCAGCAACATGGCTGCGATCCATCTGGCGCAGGCGGTCGGCGGCAACCTGTTCCTGGGCTTCATCTCGGCGGTGGCGTTCGCGACCATCCTGGCGGTCGTCGCCGGCCTGACCCTATCGGGCGCCTCGGCGGTCAGCCATGACCTCTATGCGACGGTCATCAAGAAGGGGAAAGCCGACTCCGCCTCCGAACTGCGGGTGTCGCGGATCACGGTGCTGGTTCTTGCCGTCGTGGCGATCCTGCTCGGCATCCTGTTCGAGAAACAGAATGTCGCCTTCATGGTCAGCCTGGCCTTCGCCCTGGCGGCGTCGGCCAACTTCCCGGTGCTGTTCCTGTCGCTGTTGTGGTCGGGCTGCACGACGCGGGGTGTCGTTGCCGGTGGGCTGGTCGGGCTGTTGACCGCGCTCGTGTTGACCATCCTGTCGCCGGCGATCTGGGTCGCGGTGCTGGGTCATGCGGCGCCGATCTTCCCTTACGGATCGCCGACCATCTTCTCGATGCCGCTGGCGTTCCTGACGATCTGGCTGGTGTCGTTCACCGACCGGACGGGCCGTGCGGCGGTCGATCGCGCAGGATATCGGGCGCAGCGCATCCGGTCCGAAACGGGGATCGGCGCTTCGTCTGCGCACCAGCACTGAGTTGTCGTACCCGCTGTCCCTAAACGGGGCGGCGGGTACAAACACCCGGCAAATCCCCGGATGCCGGAATGGTCAACGCGGCGTTAACATCGCGCCATGAAACGCCGCCTCGTCCTGACCAATGAAGCTGCCCGCCACCCCTTTCGGCGCTCGCTTCCCCCGCCCGTGCTTCCACGGAGCCGTCGGGACGACGATCAGGATATTCGCCTGTTCGTCCTCAGCTTCACCGCCTTCTTCGTGTGTTTCTACAGCTTCATCTTCTGATCAGGCGGGGCGGACACAACCGTCGTCGCACGCCCGGTGCAGGCGAAGCGCCAGCCATGCCGAGACGAGGCACATGCCCGCGACCACGAACAGCATGTCGGCGGGCGTGACCCCCGCCGCGCTGATCCCGAATACCGCGACCGAGCCGACCGTCATTGCAAAGCAGTTGACGATGTTGTTCGCCGCCACCGTGCGCGCCGTCTGGTCCTTTTCGACGGTGGTCGTCAGAAACGCATAGAGCGGCACCACGAACATCCCTCCCGTCGTCGCGATGGCGAGCAGTGCGGCAAGGATGCCGATCGCCCGCGGCTGCGCCAGGAAGGCCTGCCAGCTATAGAGGCCGCCATCGGGTGCCGGCGTCCAGTTGCGGCACAGCAGCGAGAACAGGACGACGAAGGCCCCCATGGCGATGACCGACATCGGCGAATAGCGCGCCGAGATCTCGCCCTTCAGCATGGTGTTGATGACCACCGACCCGATCGCGACCCCGACCGAGAAGATCGCGATGGCCAGGCTCGCCACCTCCTTGTCGGCGGTCAGGACATTCTTCACCAGCGGCGGGAAGATGATGATGAGGACCGCACCGATCGTCCAGAAGAAGCTGATCGCCACGATCGCCAGGAACAGGCGACGGATGTGCAGCGTGGCGGAGATCAGCTGCCACGACGCGGTAAAGGGGTTGTAGTTCAGCTTGATCGGCGGCCCTTCGCGCGGGGCGGGGGGCACTTGGCGGCCGGTGAACCAGCCCAGCACCGCCACGATCAGCACCCCGATCGCCGCGGCCTCGACCGGGATCCACCCCGCCGCGACGGTGCCGAGCAGGATCGCCAGATACGTCCCCGCCTCGACCAGCCCGGTGCCGCCGAGAATATCCTCGGGCTCCAGATGCTGGGGCAGGATCGCATATTTGATCGGCCCGAAGAATGTCGAGTGGATGCCCAGCGCCAGGACCGTGCCGAGCATCAGCGACAGCCCGGTCATCGTATAGCCCGCCTTGGCGATCAGCAGCCCGGCGGCGCCGATCATCATGATCCCGATCTCGACCGTCTTCACGATCCGCACGATCCGCGCCTTGTCATGTCCATCCGCCAGCTGTCCGGACATCGCCGAAAGGAATACGAAGGGGAGGATGGCCGCGGCGGTCGCGGCGGAGTTGAAATAGAATTCGGCTTGGGGATCGGTGAAGATCGCATAGGTCGCGAACAACACCATCGACGTCTTGAACAGATTGTCGTTGAACGCCCCGAGGAACTGGGTGGTGAACAGCGGCAGGAACCGGCGCCGCTTGAGAAGCCCGAGGGCATTGAGCATAACGAAAAATGGCCCGATCGTGGCAACAGGATGACGACAACATAACCATGCGCGTGCGTGACGCCAACCGGTTAAAGCGGTTTGTCATGGGCGAACGAGCGGTTAGAAGGCGACATGCTGACGCTGCCCAACCTCCTGACGCTTTCCCGAATCCTGGCCGTGCCGCTGCTGGCGGCGCTGCTGTGGCAGCCGGAGTGGGCACTGGGATATGGCATCGCCTTCGCCCTCTACTGCCTGATGGGCATCACCGATTATTTCGATGGCTATCTCGCCCGTGCCCAGGGTGCGGTGTCGAAGCTGGGCGTTTTTCTGGATCCCATCGCCGACAAGATCATGGTCGCATCGGTCATCCTGGTGCTGGTCGCGGTTCAGGTCCTGAGCGGGTGGAGCGTGATCGCCGGGCTGGTCATCCTGCTGCGCGAGATCGCGGTGTCGGGCCTGCGTGAATTCCTGGCGCAGTTGCAGGTTTCCGTGCCCGTGTCGCGACTGGCCAAGTGGAAGACGACGTTGCAGCTGATCTCGCTGGGCGGCCTGATCCTGGGCGGGGCGCTGCCCAACTGGCCGTGGCTGCACATCGCCGCGCTTGCTGCCCTGTGGGGCGCGGCGGTGCTGACCATCGTGACCGGTTGGGATTACCTGCGCGTCGGCCTAAAACATATGGATAGCTGATGTCGTTGACGATCCTGTACTTCGCCTGGGTCCGGGAACGGATCGGGCAGCCCGAGGAAGTGGTGACCCCACCGGCCGAGGTCGTGACGGTCGCGGACCTGATCGGCTGGCTGGCCAAACGCGGCGGCGGCTATGCCGAGGCGATGGCGGAACCAGAACGGCTGCGCGCAGCGGTCGACCAGAATTTCGTCGGCACCGACGCATCGATCGTCGGTGCGCGGGAGGTCGCGATCTTTCCGCCGGTGACGGGCGGATGATCCGCATCCTGGTGTCCCGCGATCCCATCGACCTCTCAGCCGAGACGGTCCGGGTAGAAGGCGGCAATGTCGGTGCCGTGGCCAGCTTTTGCGGCCTCGTCCGCGCCGATGACGGTGTCGATCAGCTGGAGCTTGAGCATTATCCCGGCGCTACCGAGGCCGCGCTGGATCGGATCGCCCGGACGGCATCGGAGCGGTGGTCGCTTCAGGCGGCCACGATCGTCCACCGCGTCGGCCCGATGCGGCCGGGTGAGCGGATCGTCCTGGTCCTCACTGCCGCACCGCATCGGCGGGATGCGCTGGACGCGTGCGCCTATCTGATCGACCGGTTGAAGACGGACGCGCCTTTCTGGAAGCGGGAAACGCGCGGCGATGATGCACGCTGGGTCGAGGTACGGGATAGCGACACGGCGGCGGCGGAGCGCTGGAGTTAGAGTTTGATCCACCTGACCTGAACTATCGTCCAGCCACCCCGGCGGAGGCCGGGCTCCAGTTGCGAAGGCCTCATCAATGGAGGGCGCTGGACCATTGTAAGCACGCGCCCAACTGGACTCCGGCCTCCGCTGGGGTGGTTGCTTCAGCTTGGCCGGATCAAACTGTACCGAAAAAGGCGGAGCCGAAGCCCCGCCTTTCCCTCATTCGCGATAACCGGTCGGTCAGCCGATCTTCGGCACGTTGATGCCGTTGGTGAGGTGGACAACGCCATTGGTCGCGTTGACGTCCGCCTTGTCGACATAGGCCTTCTGGCCGTTCACGTCGGTCAGCATGATGTTCCCGTTCGGGCCGATCTGCGCCGTCAGCGGCTGGCCCGCCAGCGTGGTCAGCGTGGCGGTGCCGTTGCCCGCCGTGATCTGCGACTTAAGCTGCTCGGCGGTCAGCTTGCCCGGAACGACATGATATTTCAGGATCGTGGCCAGGACCGGCTTGTTCTCCGGCTTGCTCAGATTGTCGATCGCGCCTGCGGGCATGCGGCTGAACGCCTCGTTGCTCGGGGCAAAGACGGTGAAGGGGCCGGGACCCGACAGATCGGCCGTCAGACCGGCGGTCGTCACCAGCTTGGCCAACGTGCTGCGATCGGGCGTCGCGGCCAGGATCTGGACGATGGTGCCGGTCGCGGCCGGGGTCACGGCGCCCGCCGGTGCCGCCGGGGCGGGCATCGTCTGCGGTGCTGCTGGCGCTGCCGGCGCGGGCGTCGTCTGCGCAACAGCGACACCGCTCATGGCCGTGACAGAGGCGAGGATGGCAAAGGTCTTCAACATGAAAGCATACTCCCGTTCTTCTGGAGGCGCGGCGTAATCACCTGGCGCCACATGGTGAAGGGCAGGACAACCGTTCGGCAACCGAAACGGCCGTCCTGCCGGGAGTAACGCACTTAATCCAATTTCGGCACCAATACACCATTGACAATGTGAACGACGCCGTTGGCCTGGGCCAGATCGCCTGCCTCGACATAGCTTTTGTTGCCGCCCGCATCGGTCAGCGTGATGACCGATTGGGTCATGGTGACGGTCAACGGCTCGCCCTGCACGGTCATCAACGTGGCGGTGCCGTTCCCCGCGGCGATCCGCCGTTGCAGCTCGGCGACGCCGACCGTGCCGGGCACCATGTGGAACCGGATCACCCGGACCAGCGAGTCCCGGTTGGCAGGCTGGAGCAGCTGGTTGAGCACGCCGGAGGCCAGGCGGCCAAAGGCTTCGTTCGACGGCGCGAAGACGGTGTAGGGGCCGGGGCTGGCCAGCGTCGTCGACAGGCCCGCCGCGCGCACCGCCGCGACGAAGGAGGATAGCGACGCCGTCGCCGCCGCATTGTCCAGGATGGTGCGGGTCGGTGCCATGGCCTGATCCATGGGGGCGGGGGCCGGTGCCTCGATGGGAGCGCTGGCGGTCGACGGTGTCGCCGGGGCCGCCCGCTCGTCGCGCCCGCGCCCGCAGCCGCCGAGCCCGACCAGTGCGACGATCGGCAGAAGCGCGATCATGCGCCGTGCGTTGAGGGTCATGGGCGAAATCTCCTTCGGATGGACGGGGTCACGGGACTAGACGCGCCCGGCCCGTCTCGGGTTGCGCGGGTGGGGCTCAGGCCGCTTCGGAAAGAACCTGGGCGAGCAGGCGGAAATCCTTTTCGCGCGGGCTGGCACGACGCCATACCAGCGCGATCTTGCGCATCGCGTTCTCCGCATCGAGGGGCCGCGCGGTGATGCTGGTATTGTTCAGAATACCAGCACGCAGCGCCATTTCCGGCAGCATCGTCATGCCCAGCCCATTGTCGACCATCTGGACGATCGTGTGGAGCGAGGTGCCCAGCATCGTCGCCTCGGCGCGCAACTCGGGGCGGTTGCATGCGGCCAGGGCGTGATCCTTCAGGCAATGGCCGTCCTCCAGCAGCAGCAGTCGCGCTTCGTCGATCGCGGAGGCGGGAATGGCGGCGGGCGGCGTGAGGTTCTCGGCGGTCGGAAAGGCGACGTACAGGCGATCGTCGAACAACGGCTCGGCGGTCACTTCGCCACAGGCATAGGGCAGCGCCAGCAACACGCAGTCGGTGCGACCATTGTGGAGGCGTTCGCAGGCGGGGCCGCTCGGCTCCTCGCGCAGGAACAGCTTCAGGTCCGGAAAATCGCGGCGCAGGCGGGGCAGGATATGCGGCAGCATGAAGGGTGCGATGGTCGGGATGACCGACATGCGCATCTCACCCGACAAGGGGCGCCCGGCGGCGCGCGCCATATCGCCCAGCTCGTCCGCCTCGCGCAGCACTCGTCGCGCCTTGTCCGCGATCCGCTCGCCCAGCGGCGTGAAGCGCACCACGCGCCGCGTCCGCTCGACCAGGGTGACGCCGATCAGCGTCTCCAACTCGCGCAGGCCCGCCGACAGGGTCGACTGCGTCACGAAGCACGCATCGGCGGCCCGGCCGAAATGGCCATGGTCCTGCAGCGCCACGAGATATTGCAGCTGCTTTAACGTCGGTAGGTAGGTTGCGGCCATTGATCGCCTCAGTCGATTGCGATCTGACAAATAGCTTGTTGGATCGCAGGCGCCAGTCCCCATATCCGTCACCGCTACGAATACAGGCGGTCCACCGCCGATGCCGGACGAGGATGGCTGAAGCCGACTTTTGGGAAGAAATGGAGGCTATTGCCATGTTGACCGTTGGAGACAAGCTCCCCGCATTCACCGTTCCCGTCCAGCAGGGGACGAACGCCCTCCCCGCGGGCGAGACGATCAGCGACACTTCCTATCCCGGCAAGTGGAAGGTTCTCTTCTACTGGCCGAAGGACTTCACCTTCGTGTGCCCGACCGAGATCGTCGGCTATTCCGAACTGAAGGGTGATTTCGAGGATCGCGACGCCGTGCTGATCGGCGCATCGACCGACACCGCGCATGTTCACTTGGCTTGGCGCAAGTCGGACCCGGATCTGGCCGCCGCCGATTTCCCCTGGATCGCGGACAATGGCCGCGTCCTGGCCGACGCGCTGGGCATCGTCGACAAGAACGAGCATGTCGCCTATCGCGCGACGTTCATCATCGATCCCGACAATGTCATCCAGCACGTCACGATTAACGGCCTGAACGTCGGCCGCAACCCGGCCGAGACGCTGCGCGTGCTCGACGCGCTGCAGACCGACGAGCTGTGCCCGTGCAACTGGAACAAGGGCGACGACGTCCTCCAGCTCGCCGCCGAGTAAGCCTTTGGTTCGGGGGCGGTGACGCCCCCGAACTCCCATATTTTCCGACGCCCCGGCGAGGGTTGCCGATTCTGATCGATCGGCGGCCCGGACTGGGGCGTCGTTCATCCGGAGCATTTATCCATGTCGCTCAAGGAATTTGCCGGGCAGTTGCCCGACTTCGCCAAGGATATCCGCCTGAACGTCGGCTCGCTGCTGAACGAGCAACTGCTTAATGATCAGCGCAAATACGGCCTGTTGCTGGCCTGTGCCCACGGCACTGGGCACAAGCCGCTGGTCGAGGCGGCGGAGGCCGAATGCGCCCCCAAGCTGTCCGCCGAGGCGGCCAATGCGGCGCGGGCAGCGGCGGCGGTCATGGCGATGAACAACGTCTATTATCGCTTCACGCACCTGGCCGGGAACCAGGAATATCGCAACCTGCCCGCCAAGCTGCGCATGAACGTGATCGCGGCGCCTGGGATCGACAAGGTCGATTTCGAGCTGTTCAGCCTGGCGGTCTCGGCGATCAACGGCTGCGGCATGTGCATCGACGCGCATGAGGCGGTGCTGAAGAAGGCCGGGGTCTCGGCCGAGATCATCCAGAGTTCGGTACGGATCGCAGCGGTTATGCAGGCGGTTGCGACCGTTCATTCGGCAATCGCTTGAAACCCGATCCTCCCCAGGCCTGGCTTGGGGAGGGCGGTGACGGAGGGGCGTCGCCACTGGCCGTGACACCCCTCCATCAGCCTTTCGGGCTGCCACCCCTCCCGACAGGGGAGGAACGAGTCAGGCGGTGATCGCCTGGTACAGCCCCCAAAGGCTCGTCAGCGTCAGGATCGTGCCCACCAGGGTCAGCAGCGTGCGGGCCGGAACCCGCTTGGCCAGGATCGCGCCAAAGGGTGCTGCCAGGACACCGCCGATCAACAGCCCCACCGTCGCCATGGTGAACGCGCCCCAGCCGAGCTGGGTGATGAACGTTGCCGAGATGGTGGCGGTCAGGAAGAATTCGGCGGTGTTCACCGTGCCGATTGTCGTGCGTGGTGCCGCACCCTGCGCCAGCAGGTTCGAGGTCACGACCGGCCCCCAGCCGCCGCCACCCGCCGCATCCAGGAACCCACCGATAAAGCCCAGCGGCTCGACCACCTTCGGCTCGCGCGCGTTCGTCTTGTGACGCCATGCACGGATCAGCAGGTAGAGGCCGATCGCCGTGAGATAGGCCAGGATGAAGGGCTTCACGACGGCGGCGTCGATGTTCGACAGCACATAGGCACCCAATGCGCCGCCGATGACGCCCGGGATCATCAGGCGCAGGAACAGTCGCCAGTTGACGTTGCGATGCACCGCATGGCTGATGCCCGACACGGCGGTCGTGAACGTCTCGACGCTGTGCACCCCCGCCGAGGCGGCGGCGGGTGGCACGCCCAGGCTGATGAGCAGGGTATTGGAAATCACGCCAAAGGCCATGCCCAGCGCACCATCGACGACCTGTGCGGCAAAGCCCACGCCCACGAAGGGGAGGATATGGATCAGTTCGGTACTCGTCGGGTCCATCGTCTCTCCTTACGTGTCCTTCGCGGCGGGCCATGCCGTGTCGACAGCAACGCTGCAACAAAGATAGAGTTTGTGGCGGGGAGCCGCCGAGCGCGACTATCTGGATTTCAAGCGATAGCATGCCTAAATGCTCCTATCGCATCTGGGGACTGCTCATGCCGAGCCGATTGGCCGCCTATCTTGATTCGATCCGGGCGCGCGACCCTGCGCCACATTCGCGCGCGGAGATCCTGCTATACCCTGGTGTCTGGGCGCTGGCCGGTCACCGGATCGCGCATCGCCTGTACAAGGGGCGGGCGTTCTTCCTGGCGCGGCTGGTCAATCACTTCACCCGCTTCCTGACCGCGATCGACATTCATCCCGGCGCCAAGATCGGCCGCAATTTCTTCATCGACCATGGTTTCGTGGTGATCGGCGAAACGGCCGAGATCGGCGACGACGTCACCATCTATCAGTGCGTGACGCTGGGCGGGACGAGCCCGGACAATGGTGTGGCGGGCAAGCGTCACCCGACGCTGATGGACGGGGCGATCGTCGGTTCGGGCGCGCAGGTGCTGGGCCCGATCATCGTCGGACCGCGCGCGCGCGTCGGTGCGAATGCGGTCGTCACGCGTGACGTGCCCGAAGGCGCGGTCATGGTCGGCATCCCCGCCCGCCCGACGGTGGTGGAAGGCGGCGCGGCCCCTGAGCGGCGCTTCGTGCCCTATGGCACGCCCTGTTCGGAAATGTTCGATCCGCAGACCCAGAAGATCGAGATGATGCGCTGCGAACTGGAGACGATGCGGCGTCGGCTGGACGCGGTGCTGGCCGAACAGGAAGAGCGGCGCGACCGGGCCTGATGGGAGTTCTGCCGTTTCCGAAGGCCCCCGGCCAGGTCGGCTTCGAGCGGGCCGAGTTGAACCGTATCCTCGACCTCTATGGCCGCATGGTGGCGGCGGGCCATTGGCGCGACTATGCGATGGACCTGGGCCGGGACGCGGCGATCTTTTCCGCCTTTCGACGGGCTGCCGAGCGACCCGAATATCGCATCGAAAAGCGACCGGCGCTGCGCAATCGTCAGGGCATGTGGGCGCTGATCGGGGAGGGCGGGGCCGTGCTGAAGCGGGGCCATGAATTGGGCCCCGTACTCGCCCCGGTCGAGCGGCGGCTGATGAAACTGGTCGACGAATAAGCCAATGAAAAGCGCCGGTCCCCTGGGTGGGAACCGGCGCCTTATTACAGCCGGGTGAGGGCCTTTGGCTTAATTGCCGCCACGCTGGCGGCACTGGTCATACTGACCCTTTTTGCAGATCGGATAGCTCTTCAGCGGAGCCGGGGCGGGATAGGCTTGTGAGGGGCTCGGTGCCTGCTGGAACACGATCTGTGCGCCGGGGGCGGGTGGTGCGGCCATCGGCGGCTGGGCAGGCTGGTAACCGCCAGCCGTCATCGTCGCAGCCGAGGCCGCCGCATTGGCCTGCATCGCGCCAGGGGTTGCAGTGTCGGTCGACGTGCCGGTCTGGGCCGTGGCGTCGGTCGACGTACCCGTCTGGGCACCCGCCTGGGCGGTGGTGTCGGTCTGGGTCGTGGTCTGAGCCAGGGCGGGCGTCGCCATCAGCGCGGTGGCGGCAAGAAAAACGAGCTTCATGCGAATCTCCTATTCAGAAGCGCAAGTGCGTTAGCGCGTGGAGGAAACGCCCAATGCCGCACTTGGCTCCCTCGTTTCGCAAGCGACCCAATCCTGACACGCTTTTCAGGTCGCTGGCTCAGCCCCCCGCATCCAGCGAATAGCCCGCCGAGCGGACGGTGCGGATGATGTCCGGCCGATCGCCGATATTGATCGCCTTGCGCAGACGGCGGATATGCACGTCGACCGTACGGCTCTCGATGTCGGAGTCATGCCCCCAGACCGCATCGAGCAGCCGCTCGCGCGAGAAGACCCAGCCGGGATGCTCGAGGAAATGCTTGAGCAGGCGGAATTCCGTCGGCCCGAGCGAAACGACCTCGCCTGCGCGGCGGACCTTGTGGCCGACCGTGTCCATCTCGATATCGGCATAGGTCAGCGCCTCGCCCGCCAGCGCCGGGCGGACACGCCGCAGCACCGCGCCGACGCGGGCGACCAGTTCGCGCGGAGAGAAAGGCTTGGTGACATAGTCGTCCGCGCCCGTCTCCAGCCCGCGCACCCGGTCCTCTTCCTCGCCGCGCGCGGTCAGCATGATGATGGGCACGTTGGCCGTCTCGGGCGAGCGGCGGAGGCGGCGGCAGACCTCGATCCCCGAAATCCCCTCGACCATCCAGTCGAGCAGGACGATGTCGGGCGTGCTCTCGCGCGCCAGCAGCAACGCCTCCTCGCCGTCCGGCGTGTGCGTGACCTCGAAATCCTCGCGCTTGAAGTGGAAGACGAGCAGTTCCGCCAGCGCGGCGTCGTCTTCGACCAGCAGCATTTTTACGCGTGCCATGATGCCTGTTCCCTCAAGAAGGCAGAGTGCCGCCGCGATCCCGCTCACCCATCTGGGTGCCGGTGGCAGCGAAATAGACCATCTCCGCGACGTTCGTCGCATGGTCCCCGATCCGTTCGAGATTCTTGGCGATGAACAGCAGGTGCGCGACCTGCCCGATCGTCTTGGGATTCTCGACCATATGGGTGACGAGCGTGCGGAAGATGGAATCGTAGAAATCGTCGAGCGCGTTGTCGCTGTCGCGGACCCGCACCGCCGCCTCGGCATCGCGCGCGGCAAAGGCGTCGAGCACGTCATGCACCATCGCCGAGGCGATCTTGGCCATGGCGGGCAGGATAGAGACGGGCTCGATCCGGTCCTCGCTCTCGATCATCGGCACGCGCTTGGCGATGTTCTTGGCATAATCGCCGATGCGCTCGACGACGCTGGCGATCTTCAGCGCCGCGACGACCTCGCGCAGGTCGTTGGCCATCGGCGCCCGCAGCGCGATGGTGCGCACCGCCAGCCGCTCGACCTCGGCCTCGATCAGGTCGATCGCCTTGTCGTCATCGCGCACCTTGCGCGCCAGTTCCAGGTCGGAGCGCTGCAACGCGCGGATCGCATTGGCGATCGCCTCCTCGGCCAATCCGCCCATCTGGCTGATCAGCCCGCGCAGGCGGCCTATGTCGTTGTCGAAGGCTTTTACGGTGTGGTCCATGATCCTCGTCCTCAGCCGTAACGGCCGGTAATATAGTCCTTCGTCCGCTCTTCCTTCGGGTTCGTGAAGATGTCGGACGTCTTGCCGTACTCGACCAGGGTGCCGAGATGGAAAAAGGCGGTACGCTGCGAGACGCGGGCGGCCTGCTGCATGTTGTGGGTGACGATCGCGATGGCGTAGCGGCCGCGCAGGTCGTGGATCAGCTCCTCGATCCGCGCGGTCGCGATCGGGTCGAGCGCGCTGCACGGCTCGTCCATCAGGATGACCTCGGGATCGACCGCGATGGCGCGGGCGATGCACAGTCGCTGCTGCTGGCCACCCGACAGCGCGGTGCCGCTTTCGGACAGGCGGTCCTTGACCTCGTTCCAGAGCCCGGCCCTCGTCAGCGAGCGCTCGACGATCATGTCCAGCTCGGCCCGCGACCCGGCCAGCCCGTGGATGCGCGGGCCATAGGCGACGTTTTCGTAGATCGACTTGGGGAAGGGATTGGGCTTCTGGAACACCATGCCGACGCGGGCGCGAAGCTGCACCACGTCCATCTCCGGCGCATAGATGTCCTGCCCGTCGATCCGCACATCGCCGGTGACGCGCGCCGAGGGGATGGTGTCGTTCATCCGGTTGAGCGTTCGCAGGAAGGTAGATTTGCCACAGCCCGACGGGCCGATGAACGCGATGACGTGATCCATGTCGACGTCGATCGAGATGTCGTGGATCGCCTGCTTGGCGCCATAGGACACGCTGACGTTGCGCGCGCTTATCTTGGGAATGCTCACCAGCGTGTCTCGAACCGATTGCGAAGGTAGATGGCCAGCCCGTTCATCGCGAGCAGGAAGACGAGAAGGACGATGATCGCGGCCGATGTCCGCTCGATAAAGCCGCGGTCCACCTGATCCGACCACAGGAAAATCTGGACCGGCAGGACGGTCGCCGGATCGGTCAGCCCATGCGGGGGTGCGGCGATGAAGGCGCGCATGCCGATCATCAACAGCGGCGCGGTCTCTCCCAACGCGCGCGCCATGCCGATGATCGTGCCGGTCATGATGCCCGGCAGCGCCAGCGGCAGGACGTGGTGAAAGATCACCTGTACCCGCGACGCCCCGATCGCCAGCGCGGCGTCGCGGATCGAGGGCGGCACCGCCTTGATCGCGTTGCGCGCGGCGATGACGATGACCGGCATGGTCATCAGCGCCAGCGTCAGGCCGCCGACCAGAGGGGCCGAGCGCGGCAGGCCGAAACTGCCCAGGAACACGGCAAGGCCCAGCAGGCCGAAGATTATCGACGGCACCGCCGCCAGATTGTTGATCGACACCTCGATGATGTCGGTCCACCGGTTCTTTGGCGCATATTCCTCGAGATAGAGGGCGGCCAACACGCCGATCGGGAAGGCGAGGACCAGCGTCACCAGCATGGTGAGGAGCGAACCCTTGGTCGCGCCCCAGATGCCGACGCCGGTCGGATCGGTCGCGTCGGCATCGCGCAGGAAACCCACATCCCAGCCGGTCGAGAGCACGCCCTTCGCCTTCAGCCGCGCGACCACCTCCTCCGCATCGGGGGCGCCGTTACCCTTGGCGGCGACGTCATAGCGGCTGGCGATCGGCAGCGAGAAACGGGTCGTCCGACGGAGCAGCGCCGGGTCGGCCTTCACCGCATCGCGCACGAGTATCCAGGCGCTTGGCGACAGCAGGTCCGCTCCGTCGGGGCCGAAGGCCATGGTCGCGGCGCTATCGACCGCGTCCTCCAGCCCCGATCCGGCCAGCGCCAGATCCGCGCCACGCCCCTTCAGGCGGGCGGGCTCGATCGGTAGTTGCGCGGCGGCCAGATCGACGGGCAGCGTGACCCGCGTCTCGGTAAAGCCGCGAAGCCCTTGCGCGAGCATGGTGACGAGCAGGAACGCCAGGAACGCGGCGGACAAGGCGACGGCCGCCGCACCCAGCCGCCTGAAACGGCGCTCGGCGGCATAGCGACGTCGCAACCGCCGGGCCATGGCCGGGCTGTCCCACTTTCGGGGTGCAGGCGGCGGTGCGCTATTCATAGCTTTCCCGGTACCGCTTCACCACGCTGAGCGCGACGATGTTGAGGAGAAGGGTAATGACGAACAGCGTCAGGCCGAGCGCGAAGGCGGCAAGCGTCTTCGGGCTGTCGAACTCCGCTTCGCCCGTCAGCAGATCGACAATCTGACGGGTGACGGTGGTCGTGCTGGCAAAGGGATTGGCGGTCAGGGTGGCGACGCCGCTCGCCGCCATGACGACGATCATGGTCTCGCCGATCGCACGACTGACGGCGAGCAGGACTCCGCCGACGACGCCGGGCAGGGCGGCGGGCAGCATGACGCGGGTGATCGTCTCCGACGGGGTCGCCCCCATCGCCAGGCTGCCGTCGCGCATGGCGCTGGGCACTGCCGCCAGGCTGTCGTCCGCCATGGACGAGACGAAGGGAATGATCATCACCCCCATGACGAGCCCAGCGGCCAGCGCGCTTTCGGACGAGGCCCAGTCGATGCCGATCGACACCGCGAACTGGCGAACGGCCGGGGCGACGGTCAGCGCGGCGAAATAGCCGTAGACGACCGTCGGTATGCCCGCGAGCACTTCGAGCACGGGTTTCATGATCCGGCGCGCGCGGGGGGCGGCATATTGGGTCAGGTAGATGGCGCTCATCAGCCCGAACGGAATGGCCACCGCCATGGCGATGATCGCACCGATGAAAAAGGTGCCCCAGAACAACGGCACCGCGCCCAGCGATGCACCGGGATCGCGCGGGTCGATCACCTGCGGGCTCCAATGTGTGCCGAACAGGAAGTCGGTGACCGGTACGACCGAGAAGAAGCGGCCCGCTTCATAAAGCAGCGAGGCGACGATCCCCGCCGTGGTCAGGATCGCGATCAACGACGCGCCGAGCAGCAGGCCAAGGACCACCCGTTCGATCCGCGTCCGGGCCGAAAAATCGGGACGCACGCGCAAGTAGGCATAGGCGCCGCTCGCCAGGGCTAGCAGGACGACGATGGCGGTCGCTATCCAGTCGAACCGGGCCTGCGCGCGGGCATAGGCCGGTGCCAGTACGCGGGACAGGGCATGGAAGGCGCCGTGTGCCCGTCCACTCGCCAAGGCGCGGGCCTCGGACAGAATGGCGGCGCGTTCGAACCCCGGCGGGGGCAAATGCGCCGCGGCGGGGGTGCCAAGCACCGTATCGGTCACGAGGGCGGGCGAGGTCGCCGCCCAGACCGCCAGGAACAGCAGCGGGGGAAGGACGGTCCACAGCGCGACATACCAGCCGTGATGGTGCGGCAGCGAACTGACCCGCGCGGCCGCGCCGTGCCGGAAGCCGAGCGCACGCATCCGGGTGGTCGCCCAGGCGATGACGCCCAGCCCGACGATCAGGATCAGGAGGATCGCACCGTTCATGACGGCAACGTCGCCGGGTCGAGCGGGATTTCCCGCATGATAATCGCCCGCGATCGCGCCTCGATCGCTGCGGGAGACGCGATCAGGCCACGCCGGACCAGCGGCCCGTCCTTGCCCCAATTCGCCGCATAGAGCCGCAGAAAGGCGCGCAGGCCCGGAATGGCGTCGAGATGCGCCTTCTTCACATAGACATAGAGCGGGCGGGAGCCGGGATAGCGATCGGCGGCGATGGCGGCATAGGTCGGCTTGACCCCGTCGATCGCAACCCCGTCCACGGTCTGGCGATTTTCCTCGAGATAGGAATAACCGAATACACCCAGTGCGTCCGGGTTGGCCTGGAGCTTCTGGACGATGAGATTGTCGTTCTCACCCGCGTCGATATACGCGCCATCCTCGCGCACGCGGGCGCAGAGCAGGCGGTGCGCATCGGGATCGCGGCGGCTGAGCGCGATGGCCCCCGGTTCCACCGCATCGCATCCTTTCATCAGGATCAGCTCGGCGAGCGCATCACGCGTGCCGCTGGTCGCTGGCGGGCCATAGACCTGGATCGGAATGGCGGGCAGCGCAGGGTTCACGTCGGCCCAGGTCCGTGCCTGATTGGGCTTGCCGCCCGGATGGGCCGACAGGGCGCGGTAGAGATCGACGGTAGTTAGCGCCATGCGCGGCCCGCGCTTCGATTCGGCGAAGGCGATGCCGTCGATGCCGATCTGGATCTCGAGCAGTTCAGGCGCGCCGTGCGCGGCGCACTCGCGATATTCGCTGGCCTTCATCCGACGCGACGCATCTTCCAGATCGGGATGCGCGGCGCCGATCCCGGCGCAGAACAGCTTCATGCCCGCGCCCGTGCCGGTCGACTCGATCACCGGCGCCTTGGCCTCCGGATCGGCGGCCACGAACCGTTCGGCAATGATCGTGGTGAAAGGATAGACGGTGGACGATCCGACCGCCGTGATCTGCTCACGCACGCCCGCGCCGCCGCCATTGGCCTGATCGTGGCAGGCCGCCAGCGCGAACATCGCGGCGAGAAGGCAGGGCAGGCGCATCATGTTCCTTGGAAGAGGGCGAACATCGTGGTTGCGAACCGGCGCTGCCATGCTCACCGGACCCCCGTGTGACATTTTTATTGTGGTTTTGTGACACTGCCCTCGGAAACGGGTCGGTCGGCGGTTTTGAGCGTCGGCAGACGCACCGTGAAGGTGGTGCCGACGCCGACTTCGCTGGCGATCTCCAGCTTGCCGCGATGCCGCTCGACGATGTGCTTGACGATCGCGAGGCCCAGCCCGGTGCCGCCGATGCTGCGGCTGCGCCCGGAGTCGACCCTGTAGAAGCGCTCGGTCAGGCGGGGGATGTGGCTGGCCGCGATGCCTTCGCCGCGATCCACGACGGCCAGCTTCAGCATGGGGCCGTCGCGTTCCAGGATCACGCGGACGGGCGTCTTCGCTCGACCATATTTCATCGCGTTGCCGATCAGATTGTGCAGCATCTGCGACAGTTGCGCCCGGTCTCCCGCAATCGGTGGCAGGTCGGGCGCCAGTTCGCACGCGATGTCATCGGCGCGGGGCGATCCGGAGTCGAGGAATTCGTCCCAGACATGTTCGACCAGATCGCTCATGTCGACGGGCTGGGCCGGCTGGCGATATTTGTCCGCCTCGATTCGGCTGAGCGAGATCAGATCCTCGACGAGGCGTTGCATCCGCCGCGCCTCGTCGAACATCACCTTCAAGAAGCGTGCACGGATCTCGGCATCCTCGCCCGCCTCGTCGCCCAGCGTTTCGATAAAGCCGAGGATCGAGGCGAGGGGGGTGCGCAGTTCGTGGCTGGCATTGGCGACGAAATCGACGCGCATCCGCTCGGCGACGTCGTGCGCGGTCTGGTCGATCAGATGGACGATGCGCTGGCCGCTGCTGGTATCCGCGATCCGCATTTCCCAGCGCTGCTCAAGCGAACCCAGCCCGACCAGCGAGATGGGATGATTGGGGTCGGTCATGCCATCCCGCGCGAGCAGGCGTTCCGCGGCGGCAGGGTGGCGGATGGCGACGCGGGCATCCTCGCCCACGATATGCCCGCCGAGCAGCGTCCGCGCGGAGTGGTTAGCCAGGATCACCCGGCCCTTTTCGATCAGCAGGACCGGCTCGACGATGGCGTCCAGGGCTTCCTCCAGCAGCGGCGGCAGGGCGGCGTCCTGCTCCGGCATGGGCTCGCCATCGGGTTCGTTCGGCACGCCTTCGCTGGCGACCAGGGCAGCGGCGATCCCGCCGACCAGCGTGATGATCGCTGGCCCCGGCCCCGCGCTCAGAAAGACGACCAGTGCGGCGATCACCACCACCACCACGGCCCATAAGGTGCGAATGCCGAATCCCATGAGGTGTCGATGTAACGGTCGTCGGGGCGTCTGTCTTCCTCCGCTCGCACGGCCGACCGGGGGTCGAAATTTCGATCCAGCTTTGGGAAGTCCCGGGCAGCGCACAGCTTCTTGTCGGCGGGCAGCGAATATGGGACATCGCATAGACATGGATGACATGCCTATCGATCAGGGCCAGCTGCCCGAGGAACCGGCCGCCAAGCCTGCCTCCGCGACGCCGTCGAGCGCGACGAGCCGCCGGACGCTGATGCTGGGCGCTGTCGGCGCGAGTGCGGTCGTCGCGATCCGTCCGGCGCTGGCGCAGACGACGGGATCGGTCCAGAACTGTCAGATCCCGGTGCCGGACCCCGGCAATTCGGGAAAATATATCGCCAGCGACGGCTCGCTCGCACCTCCGAGCCTGTTGGGGCCGATCACCGGGCTGGGCCCCTTTCCGCCACCCGCTCGCCCTTTTACGGGCGCGGAGGTGTCCCGAGCGATGTTCCAGGGCTCCAATCTGCCCGGTGCGACCGCAAACAGTACCAAGGCCTATCTGGCATATATCAAGAAGCTGAAAATGGGGCAGAGCGGCTATACCTGCTTCCTGTCCGTACAGAATCCCCGGCACTGACGCCGTGCCCGGTCCGCGCTACCGCGCGGCGGACGAGGCGCTGCTGATCGTCGAGCCGCTCGATATCTTCACGGCGGTTTTCCATCGTCCGTCGGGCATCACCCATCTGCTGAACGAGCCCGCGCCGCAGATTTTGGAGGCGCTGGCGGATGAACCGCTGGATGCAGCCGCATTGTTGGACCGGCTGGCCGGGCAATATGAACTCGACGCAGTCGAAGGGATCGAGATGTTGCAGGCGCGGCTGGACGAACTGGAGGCGGCAGGGCTCGTCGATCGCCTGTGAGGCACCAGATCTTCTTGCGGGTCGGTCCGGTCGGTTTCCGGATCGGATCGGACTGGCACGCGCCGATCGCGGCCCTCGATGCGCTTTACCGGGATTATCCGCGACCGGATTTCGCCGACTATACCGTCCGGCTGGAGGCGACGTCGCCCTTGCGGCGGTGGCTTCGGCCATCAGTGCGGACATTAGGTGACTATAACCTGCCAGACTCGGCTCCGCTGCCGTTGGCGCAGGGGCTGCTTGCGGCCGAGATGGGGATGAACCTTCAGGTCGCGTTGGGCCATCGCCGTCACCTCCTGCTCCATGCGGCGGTCGTTGCACGCGGCGACCGGGCCGTCCTGCTCAGCGGGGTGTCGGGCGCGGGCAAGTCGACGCTGGCACTGATGCTGTCGCAGCGTGGCTGGCGCTTTCTGGGGGATGAATTCGCATTGATCGACCCGGTCAGCGGCTGGGCCCATCCTTTCCCCCGACCGATCAGTTTGAAGAATGAGAGCCTCGGCGTCATTCCATCCGACAGCCTGACGGGGCCGCGCCAGTCCGGCACGCCCAAGGGCGAAGTCCGCCACGTCGCTCCCGACAGTGCGGCGATCGCAGCGATGGACGTGCCCGCGCGTCCCGCCCTGTTGATCTTTCCCCGGTTCGGCCAGCCATTGGCGCTCCACGGCATGGCCCCGACCGAGACGTTCGTCCGCCTGACCCAGGCATCGACCAACTATGTCGCGTTAGGTGAGGCCGGGTTCCGGGCGCTGACCAGGCTTCGGTCGGAGGTGCCCGCCGTTGCCCTGGACTACCCCGATGGCGAGAGCGGGGTCGCGGCGGTCGAATCGATCTGGAGCAGGCTGTGAACGCGGTCGAGGCTCTGATCGACCTGCTCCGCCACCCTGAGGGATCGGCAGCGATCCCCCTCGGCGCGTGGACGCAAATCCTGGCGGTCGCGCGCGCCGAGACGTTGCTGGGCACGCTGGCCTATCGACTGGACGGGCGGAGATTGCCCGCCGTCGTGGCGGCCGTCCTGGCGGATGCGAAGGACGAAGCCGAACAGGTCCGCCGTGCCGCCCTGTGGGAAGCGAACCGGATCGCCCTTACCCTGGCGCCGCTGGGCCATCCGGTGATCCTGCTCAAGGGCACGGCCTTCGTCGCGGCCGGACTTGCCGCCGGACGGGGGCGTGGGATCGGCGATTGCGATATCCTGTTGCCGCACGCCCTGCTCGATAGGGCCGAAGCCTATCTGCTCGATGCGGGTTGGGAGTGGCTGAAATCCGATCCCTATGACGACCTTTATTATCGGCGATGGATGCACGAATTGCCGCCACTGGTTCATGGCGAGCGGGGGCATATGGTCGATGTGCACCACACCATCCTGCCGCCGACGGCGCGCCCTAAGCCTGATGCCGAGGCGCTGATCGCCGATGCCGAGATGCTGGCGGGCGGATTGGCGACGCTATGCCATACCGATATGATCGTCCACGCCGCAGCCCATCTGTTCGCCGATGGCGAGTTGAGCGGGGGCCTGCGCAACCTCTGGGATATCCATGCGCTGATCGAGGAACGGGGGATGGCCGGACTGAAGGAGCGTGCCCGGCATCACGGCCTGTCGAGCGCGGTCGGCCGGGCTTTGCGGTTGAGCCATGCGCTCTACGGCACCGCCGTGCCGGATGCCTGGCACAAGCTGAACGCCACCGACAAGCTTTATCGGCGGCGGATGACGGCACGCGACGGTTGGGCGCGCGAGCGACGGCGACTGACGCGCACGGCTTTCTACATCCGTTCGCACGCCATCCGTATGCCGCTACCGCTTCTCGCCCGGCACCTGTGGATCAAGTGGCGGAAGGGGAAAGCCGCGCCAGCGTCGGAATGAGCGCGTCATAGCCGTCGATGACCGCATCGGCGCCGAGCGTCTCGACCGGCTGGCTTAGAAATCCGAAGGAGCAGGCGACGACGGGCAGTCCGGCGGCACGGGCCGCCTCGACATCGAAGATCGAGTCACCGACAAAGGCGGCCGTCCCGCCACCGCACTGCGCGACCAGCGCTTGGATAGGGATTGGCGATGGCTTGGCGACACCCAGCGTATCCCCCCCGATGATCGTATCGAACCGGGCCGTCAGCCCCAGCGAGTCCAGGATCGACCGTGCAAAACGCTCGAGCTTGTTCGTCATGATGCCGAGGCGGACACCACGCGCCGCCAATTCGTCCAGCGCGGCAAGTGCGCCGGGAAAGGGCGCGGTGTGCACCGCCAGATGGGCCTCGTAATAGGCGAGAAGCCGGTGGTGCAACGTGTCGAGCGTCGTCTCGTCATAACCGCCGGTCGCGTCCAGCCCGTGTTTCAGCATCGCCCGTGCGCCTCCGCCGATCATCGGCTTGACGGCCTCGACGCTCAACGCGGGGCGGCCGATCGAGGCGAGCGCGTGATTGACCGCTGCGGCAAGGTCGCCGCTGGTGTCGAGCAGCGTACCGTCCAGGTCGAACCCGATGATGGCGAAGGGAAAACCCTGCGATGAATTGACGTCCATGTCTCGTTCCGGTGCAGCCTCGCGCTGGCAATGGCCCGAATTTCATGGCAGGCGCAACCATCATGACGAGACCGATCGCCGCCATCATCCTTGCCGCGGGCAAGGGCACCCGCATGAAGTCGAACCTGCACAAGGTTCTTCACCCGATCGCCGGACGCGCGATGCTGCTTCACCTGATCGACAGCGTGAAGCAATTGTCGCCCGAGCGCATGGTCGTGGTCACCGGGGCCGGACGCGAGCAGGTCGAGGCAGCCGTCACGCCGCTCGGCGTAGGCACCGCGTTGCAAGCGGAACAGCTGGGCACGGGGCACGCCGTCGCCCAGGCGCGCGAGGCCTTGGCGGGTTTCGATGGCGATGTCCTGATCCTCTATGGCGACGTGCCGCTGGTCGAGGCACGGACGATGCAGGCGATGATCGGCCGACTCGGCCAGGACGATGCGCCTGCGGCCGTGGTGCTGGGCTTCCGCCCCGCCGATCCCGCCGCCTATGGCCGGGTCGTGGCCGACGCCAGCGGCCGGATCGACCGGATGGTCGAGTTCAAGGATGCCAGCAGCCAGGAGCGCGCGGTCACGCTGTGCAATTCCGGCCTGATGGCGGTCCGCTCTGCGGATCTCTTTGGCCTGCTCGACCGGGTCGGCAACGACAATGCGGCCGGGGAATATTATCTGCCCGATATCGTCATGCTGGCAGCGGCCGATGGCCGTCATTCGGCGGTGATCGAGACGGACGCGAGCGAGGTCGCGGGCGTCAACAGCCGCGCTGAACTGGCGGTGGTCGAGGGCGACTGGCAGGTCCGCCGCCGTGCGCTGGCCATGGCCGAGGGGGCGACGTTGATCGCGCCGGATACGGTATGGTTCGCGCATGATACGCGTATCGGGCGTGACGTGGTCATCGAGCCGCACGTCGTCTTCGGCCCCGGCGTCCATGTCGGCGATGGCGTGACCATCCACGCCTTCAGCCATCTGGAAGGAGCGACCGTCGCGACCGGTGCCGATATCGGCCCCTATGCCCGTCTGCGCCCTGGTGCCGACGTGCGCGAAGGCGCGCGGGTCGGCAACTTCGTCGAAATGAAGAAGGCCGTTCTCGGCCCCGGCGCGAAAGCCAATCACCTGACCTATCTGGGCGATGCCGAAGTGGGCGCGGGGGCCAATATCGGCGCAGGCACCATCACCTGCAACTATGACGGGTTCCTGAAGTACAAGACGGTGATCGGCGAGGGGGCCTTTATCGGATCCAACTCCGCGCTGGTCGCGCCGGTCACCATCGGTGCAGGTGCGATCGTGGGGGCAGGGGCCGTGGTGACGAGCGACGTCGAGGCGGACGCGCTCGCGCTGGTCCGCGCCGAACGCCAGACCAAGCCGGGCTGGGCGAAGCGTTTTCGAGACATGATGACGGCCAAGAAGGCCGCAAAGAAGGCTGGGGAGTAAGACTATGTGCGGTATCGTGGGAATCCTGGGCGGTGACGACGTTGCCGAGCGTCTGCTCGACGGGCTGCGTCGCCTGGAATATCGCGGCTATGACTCGGCCGGCATCGCGACGATCGACCATGGCGCGATCGAGCGTCGGCGTGCGTCGGGCAAATTGGTCAATCTGGCCAAGGAACTGGCGGCGCACCCGCTGCCCGGCTCGATCGGCATCGCGCATACGCGCTGGGCGACGCATGGTGGCCCGACGACCAACAATGCCCATCCGCATGCGACCGATCACGTCGCGGTCGTCCACAACGGTATCATCGAGAACTTCAAGGCGCTGCGCGACGAATTGATCGGCCGCGGCCGCGTCTTCACCAGCGAGACGGACACCGAGGTCGTGGCACACCTGGTCAGCGAAAAGGTGGAACAGGGCCTCGACCCCGTCGCCGCCGTTCGCGAGGTGCTGCCGCGCCTGCACGGTGCTTTCGCGCTGGCGATCCTGTTCCGTGATCGGCCCGACATGCTGATCGGCGCGCGGCTCGGTTCGCCGCTGGTCGTGGGGTACGGCGACGACGAGACCTATCTGGGCTCGGACGCGCTCGCCCTCGCGCCGCTGACCCAGCGTATCGCCTATCTGGACGAGGGCGACTGGGTCGTCTGCACCCGTGAGGGCGCGCAGGTCTATGACCGCGACAATACGCCTGTCGACCGGCCCGTCACCCTGTCGGGCGTCACTGGGGCGCTGATCGACAAGGGCAATCACCGCCATTTCATGCAGAAGGAAATCTACGAGCAGCCGATCGTCGTCGCCCAGACGCTCCGCTCGTATCTCCAGCGGCTGGAAGGCAAGGTCGTGTTGCCCATTCCCGACTTCGACCTGTCGGGTATCAAGCGGGTCACCATCGTCGCCTGCGGCACCAGCTTCTATGCGGGCATGGTCGCCAAATACTGGTTCGAGCAGTTTGCACGGGTTCCCGTCGATTTGGATGTGGCGTCCGAATTCCGCTACCGCGCGCCGGTCATGGAGCCGGGGGGCCTGATGATCGTCATCAGCCAGTCGGGCGAGACCGCCGATACGCTGGCCGCGTTGCGCCATGCCAAGGCCGAGGGGCAGACGATCGCCGCCGTGGTCAACGTACCGACCAGCTCGATGGCGCGTGAGGCCGACCTGCTGTTGCCGACCCATGCCGGGCCGGAGATCGGCGTCGCCTCGACCAAGGCCTTTACCTGCCAGCTCAGCGTTCTGGCCGCACTCGCCGCCAACCTCGCCAAGGCCAAGGGGCGGCTGTCGGTCGAGGAGGAGAAGCAGCTCGTCCGCCACCTCGCCGAAGCGCCCGCCGCTATCAACGGCGCGCTGGCTTATGACGAGGCGATTGAGGGCATGGCGGGCACGGTCGCCGGTGCGCGCGACGTGCTGTATCTCGGCCGTGGCACCGACTATCCGCTGGCGCTGGAAGGCGCGCTGAAGTTGAAGGAAATCAGCTACATCCACGCCGAAGGTTATGCGGCGGGCGAGATGAAGCACGGTCCGATCGCGCTGATCGACGAGCATGTCCCAGTCATCGTCATCGCCCCGTCGGGCCCCCTGTTCGAGAAGACCGTCTCAAACATGCAGGAGGTGCAGGCGCGCGGCGGCAAGGTTATCCTGATCTCCGACTATGACGGGATCGAGGCGGCGGGTGATGGCTGCATCGCCACCATCACCATGCCCAAGGTGCATCCGCTGATCGCGCCGATCGTCTATGCGGTGCCGGTCCAGCTGCTCGCCTATCATGTGGCGGTCGCCAAGGGCACGGATGTCGACCAGCCGCGCAACCTCGCCAAGAGCGTTACGGTCGAATAACTGTCCATTTACGTCACTTTAAGTATCTTCGGCCACTATCCTTCCAACGATTGCATGATGTTGGAATGATGGTGGCCGGATGCGTATTCTGATTGTTGACGACGAACCGGCCGTTCACGAAACCTATTCCTACTGTTTCTGGGATTGCACGACGGATCATCGCGATCCGGTCGAGCATGGCGGTGACACCCGTGCGTTTCGTCCGCATCACTGTTATCAGGGCGCGGAGGCCGTCGCAGCGGTCGAAAAGGCCATGTCGGAGGGCAATCCCTTCAAGGTCGCCTTTATCGATATTCGCATGCCGCCGGGGATCGATGGGCGTGAAACCGCGCGGCGTATTCGCGCGCTCGACCCCGACATCCATCTGGTCATCGTCACCGGCTATACTGACTTCTCGCCCGCCGATATCAGCCGGGTGGCCGGCCCCGCCGACAAGATCTTCTACATCGCCAAGCCGTTCCAGTTGGCCGAGGTCACGCAGATGGCGATCGCGCTGTGCCACCGCTGGGACAATGACCGCGAATTGGCGGCGGCGCGCGCGATGCTGGCGGCACAGGTGGTCACGCTTGAGGAAAAGACCGCCGAGCTGGCGGCCAATGAAAATCGCGCCATGCATATCGCGATGCACGACGCGCTGACCGATGCGCCCAACCGCGTGGCGTTTCTGCGCGGGCTGCAGGAGCGGGGACGGCGGCCGGGTCCATTCGTCACCGGCATGATCGATCTCGACCGGTTCAAGCTGGTCAACGACACGCTGGGCCATCTGGCGGGTGACGAACTGATCCGCGAGGTTTGCGCGATGATCCACCGCCACGCACCGCGCGACGCCCTGGTGGCCCGGCTGGGCGGTGATGAATTCGGCCTCTTCTTCGATGCGGAGAATGAGGAGCAGGCGATTACGGCCTGCGAGCGGATCGTGTCGGCCTGTGCGACCAGCTTCAACATTCTGGGCCATGCCGTCCGCTGTGGTGCTTCATGCGGACTGGTGATGAGCGGGGAGGGTGTCGAACGCGACCCGACCGATCTGGTGCGGCAGGCCGACATGGCCTTGAACGATGCCAAGCGTTCGGGGCGCGGGGTCGTCCGGGTATTTGACGAAGGGATGGACGAGAGCATCCGGGTCCGGCGGGGGATCGAGGCCGGATTGGCCAGTGCGATCGCGAACGACGAGCTTAGCCTGGCCTTCCAGCCGATCGTCGGGCGCGGCGATCTGGAAATTGCCGGGTTCGAGGCATTGGTGCGTTGGACGACGACGGATCATGGCCCCGTCAGTCCGGCGATCTTCATCCCGATCGCCGAGGAAAGCCACCTGATCCACGAACTGGGCGACTGGGTGCTGGACCATGCTCTAGCCGAGTTGCAGCATTGGCCGGGCCAATATGTATCGGTGAACTTCAGCCCGGTGCAATTCCGGCGCTCTCATTTCGTCGCGCATGTCATGGACAGCGTTCGTCGTGCCGGGGTCGAACCCGGCCGTGTCCAGATCGAGATAACCGAGACGGCCATTTTCGACGATGCCGAACGTGCCTCGCAGACGCTGTGCGCGTTGCGGAAGCTTGGCTTCCGTATTGCGCTCGACGACTTCGGCACGGGCTATTCCAGCCTCTATAACATCCGCAAGTTCGCCCTCGACTGCCTGAAGATCGACCGCAGCTTCATCGACGGCATGGGCCGCGAGCGCGAGTCTGCCGCGATCGTCCATTCGATCATCCATCTCGGCCGCGCGCTGGGACTGGGCGTGGTGGCCGAGGGGGTCGAGACGGAGGCCCAGGCCCAGGCGCTGCGCGTCGCAGGCGCCAGCCATCTGCAGGGTTTTCTATTTTCCTGCCCGGTTCCTGCGGTCGAAGCCCGCGAACTGGCGACGCGGCGCGTCCTGCCGCTGCCGGGCGGCGATCATACAGAGCCCGCACTGGCGGTCGGTGCGCGGTACTGAGCGAAAGCGATGATCGTCACAGTGGCAGTTCGGGCTGCCGCGGTACGTTCCGATCCTCCTCCTGCTCGACCAAGCCCGACATGGTCAGGCCGAGCAGCCTGACGCCGCCCGTGACCGGCAACTGCTGGTCGAGTAGGTCCAGACCGATCGCCAGGAACTGCGCGCGGTCGCCAACGGGCTGGCTCGTCGAGCGTGCCCGGGTGATGGTTCGAAAATCGCTGTATCGCAGCTTCAGCGTCACGGTGCGCCCCGACACACCATTGCGCGCGATACGTGTCCAGGCGGCATCGACGACGCGCTCCAACGCGGCGTGCAGCCCCTCGCGGTCCGACAGATCTTCCTCGAACGTCCGTTCGGCCCCGACCGACTTCGCGATGCGCTGGGCACGAACCGGCCGATGGTCGATCCCCCGCGCTGCGCCATACAGATAATCGGCATAGCTGCCGAAATGACGTTGCAGAAAGTCGAACGGTCGGTCCCGCAGGTCCTGGCCCGTCAGGATTCCCAACGCCTCCATCTTGCGGGCGGTCACTGGTCCAACACCGTGAAACCGCTTGACCGGCAATGCGGCGACGAAGGCCGCGCCATGTGCCGGGGGAATGACGCACAGGCCATCGGGCTTGTTCTGGTCGGAGGCCAGCTTGGCGATGAACTTGTTGTAGCTGACCCCGGCGGAGGCGGTGAGCCCCGTCTCGGCCTTGATCGCGGCGCGGATCGCCGCCGCGATAGCGGTTGCCGAGCCCAGCCTGGCGCGGTCTTCCGTCACATCGAGATAGGCCTCGTCGAGCGACAGCGGCTCGATCAAATCGGTGTAGCGGGCAAAGACCGTGCGGATCTGCCCCGATACTTCACGATACACATCGAAGCGCGGCGGCACGAAGACGATTTCGGGACAGCGGCGGGCGGCGGTGACAGATGGCATGGCCGAGCGCACCCCAAATGTTCGCGCCTCATAGCTGGCCGCCGCAACGACACCCCGCCGCCGCGATCCCCCCACCGCCACCGGTCGTCCGCGAAGACTGGGGTCATCCCGCTGTTCGACCGAAGCATAGAAGGCGTCCATATCGACATGGATGATCTTGCGTCCATCCTGAGTCGCCATCGCATTGGTCGGACTGGAATAGTTTGGCACCGGGGAGCCCATGACGGTCACATAGTCGCTTGCTGCACGCCGGTAAAACGAAACAGGAACAGGGCTTCATCGTCAACCCCTTGATCATGTGGGGCCGAGATGGCCGTTCCCATTAACTTGCCCTTATAGGATCTGTCTTATGGAAATGGGCAGGACGATTGTTTGACACATCTTCGATCCTTGGGTGCCGCGGCCCTCTTGCTCCTGATGTCGATCCTGCCGATGACGGCCGGGGCCGAGCGGAGCGATCCTTGGGCGGCATGGCAATGGGCCACCTTCTCCCGGTTGGGGGACGCGGTGAGCCTGCCGCACGTGACTACCACGGCGGTGGCCCGCGCGCGCGACGGCACCATGTGGATCGGCACGCGCGGCGGCCTGACCCGCTATGATGGGCAACGCGTGCGCAGCTACAAGCAGCGCCTGTCCGACCCCTACTCGCTGCCCGACAATTACGTACGATCGCTGATGGCGCTGCCGGATGGCGGGTTGCTGATCGGAACGAATGTCGGAGGCCTGGCGCGCTACGATTCGAGGACCGGACGCTTCCTGCGCCTGAGCGCGAAGGGCCAGCGCGCGGGAACGCGTATCTTTGGTTTCTCACCCGACGGTGCGGGCGGGGCCTTTGTCGCATCGGACGGCGGGGTGCATCATGTCGCCGCGGGTTCGGACCGGATCGATCCGATGGCCGCCCATGCGATCCGCAATCGCAAAGGCGAGGTTCAGACCGTTTTCGCCGTTTACCGTGACACGGACGGCCGCGTCTGGGCGGGGGCGGAGGAGGGGCTCTGGTCGCGTGCGCCGCATAGCCGCACCTTCGTCCGTATCGTCATGAACACCAAGGCGCCAGACCGCGACGTCTGGGCGATCCAGCGTGACCGGCAGGGGCGGCTTTGGGTCGGGACGGGTTCCGACGGCATCTACACGACCTCGGACCGGGGAGGAAATCCGCGCTTCACCCAGTTGCCGGGACTGGCCGGGCAATCGCCGCTGGTCGGGCATCGGACCATCCGCGCCTTGCTGGAGGACGGGCATGGACGGATATGGGCGGCGACCGACGGCAGTGGGATCCTGCTGATCGACCCGGCGCGAGGGTTCGCCATACTGCCGATCCGCCATCTGGCCGCCAATCCGCTATCGCTCGCGGGTGATACGGTTCGGGCGCTGGCGCTGGACGGGTCGGGCGGAATCTGGGCGGCGACCGAGATGGGCGCGGCACGGACACGCGGGCCGGGCGGCGGCGTGCTGCGGATCGGATCGGCGATGCCCGACCCGCGCAAGTCGCTGTCCGAGGACAATGTCCGCGGGATCATGGTCGATCGGCGGGGCCTGATCTGGCTGGGTTTCAGCAATGGGTCGATCGATGCCCTGGACCGTGAACGGGGCCTTGTCCGTCACCTGACCCTGCCGGGGCAGCATGGCGGGCAGGATATCAAGGCGCTGCTCGAATCGAGTGACGGCTCCATCCTGGTCGGCGCGCGTGGGGTCATGGCGGTCGATCCTCGGACGCTGGCGACACACGCCATCGACGTCCCCGGACTGGGCGACCTGCCGGTCATCTCGCTGGCCGAGACGCCGGGAGCGTTGCTGATCGGAACCTATAAGGGGCTGTTCGTCCGCGATCGGGTCACTGGGCAGGTGCGCGTGTTCCATCACGATGCCTCCGATCCGACCAGCCTGCCCAACAACGAAGTCATCAACATCGTCGTCCGATCGCCGACATCGGCGCTGGTCGCGACGCCCGCCGGATTGGGATTGCTCGACCTGCGCACCGGGCGTTTCGTCCATTTCTCCAGCAAGGTCGGTCAAGCCGCCAACCTGCCGCAGGATTATGCGGGTTCGATCGTCTCCATGGGCCGCGATATCTGGGTCGGGACCTATGGCGGCGTCGGTATCGGGCGCGCGGTCGCGAACGGCTGGCGCTTTCACGCGATCACCGAAGCGGATGGTCTGGCGGGGGACAACGTCGCCTCGCTGACGCTCGATGCCCGTCGTCGGATCTGGGTGGCGAGCGCGGGTGGTATTTCGGTGATCGATCCCGCCGGGCGCCGGGTGCGCGTCATGAGCCAGCGCGACGGCGGCGGCACCAGCGCGTTCAACCAGCGCGCGGCGGCGCGGACCGATGACGGCTCGCTGCTGTTCGGATCGCCCGACGGGCTGATGATCCTGCAGCCGGATGTGCTCCTGAGCCGCGACAACCGGGTCGGCACCGCATCGCTGATCGTCAGCGCGGCCGAGATCGATGGTCGCCCCGTCACGATCGATTCCGCCGCGTCGTCCTGGGGGCTGCGTCTCGGGCGTGACGGACGGACCCTGCGCGTCAGTTTTGCACTGACCGATTTCGCGGCGCCCGAGGAGGTCCGCTATGGCTATCGGCTGGAGGGCTTCGACCGGAGATGGATGAACGTGGCGCCGGGGACGCCGGCGGACGCGACCTATACCAACCTTCCCGCGGGCAATTACTGGCTGCTGCTCAGGGCAAGCGTGCCGGGCCTCGCCGCGCAGACCGTGACCCAGCGCATCCTGATCACGGTCGACCCGCAATGGTATGAGACGTGGCCCGCACGGCTCGGCTTTGTGGCTTTGGGCCTGATGGTGCTGGCATGCAGCTTCTGGGCGGTCACCACCGTCGTCCGCCGCCGCGCCAGGGTATTGGAGGCGATGGTCGAGGAGCGGACCGGCGAACTCCGCCGTGCCAACGAACAGCTCGACCGTCTGGCCAGCACCGATCCGCTGACCGGCCTGGCGAACCGCCGAACGCTGATGACCCGGCTGGAGGCGGCGCGCGGGCAGGCCGTCGATCATGGCGACGCCTTCACCTTTGCCTTGCTGGACGTCGATCACTTCAAGCGGATCAACGATCGCCACGGCCATAGCGTAGGCGACGAGGTTCTCGTCCAACTGTCGGCGCGCCTGCAACAGGGGGTTCGGGTCGACGATACCCTGTCGCGCTATGGCGGGGAGGAGATCGCGATCCTGCTCCCCGGCACCACGCTGGACATGGCGACGGCTATCATCGAGCGGGTGCGGCAAGCCATAGCCGAGCGACCAGTCACCGTCGGCGACCAGGCCGTCGCCGTCACCATCAGCGCGGGGATCGCGGAGTGGCAGCCGGACGAACCGGTCGGGGCGATGATCCAACGGGCCGACGCGGCGCTTTACGATGCCAAGCGTGGCGGTCGCGACCGGGTTGCGCGGGCGGCGTGATCGGCGGCACGGAACCGGCGGCGAAGGGCCGTGTTGCCATGCCTCATGACGCCTGACGTATCACCCGACACCCTCGTCACCCGCAGCGGCCGCCTGATCCGGCAAGGCGGCGCCTTCATCCTACAAGGTGATGACGGATCATTGACCGAATTGCGGTTAATGCGGGTCCCGGTCGACCATGTTGGAAAGTCCGTCACGGTTACGGGGCGGATGCTGGGCGCCGGACTGATCGAGGTGGAGGGCGTTCGGGGCGGTTGACTGCCCCAAACCCTCAGTGGCTGGCGCCGCGCCGGGGTATGAGGTGCAGGACACCGACGATGACTGCGCCGACGATCAACCCGATGATCGCGGAGCCGACCGCACCGACGAACCATGCGACGGCACCGCCCGCCACCGGCGTGGCTTCTCCGGCATGATGGGCGGTGTCGTGGATCAGATGGGGCAGGGTGGTGAAGCCGAATTCTTCCATGCCGTGGACGATGATGCCGCCGCCGACCCACACCATCGCAGCGGTGCCGACGATGGCCAGGACCTTCAGTACGACGGGCATAGCCTTGACCAGGCCACGGCCGACCGATTGCGACACACGTCCCTCGCGGGCGGCGAGGTGCAGGCCGATATCGTCCATCTTCACGATCGCGGCGACCACGCCGTAGACGCCGACCGTAATGGCGATACCGACCAGGGCCAGCGCGATCGCCTGGGTCCCGATCGCCATATCGGGCAGTTCGGACAGAGCGATCGCCATGATCTCCCCCGACAGGATCAGGTCGGTACGGATCGCCCCGGATACCTGGCGGTCTTCCAGCACCTTGGCATCGACCGGCGCGGCGTCGGCCGCTTCCTCATGCCCGCCCGTCAGCGTCTCGAGGATTTTCTCGCTCGCCTCGAAGCACAGGAAGGCACCGCCCGCCATCAGGATGGGCGTGATCGCCCAGGGCGCAAAGGCGCTGAGTAATAGGGCGGCGGGCAGCAGGAAGATCAGCTTGTTGCGCAGCGACCCCAACGCGATCTTGCCGATGATCGGCAATTCCCGCTGCGGCGCCAAGCCGACGACATAGCGCGGCGTTACCGCCGTATCGTCGATGACCACACCTGCCGCCTTGGCACCGGCACGGGCCGAAGCGCCCGCAACGTCGTCCAGCGATGCCGCCGCCAGCTTCGCGATTGCCGCCACATCGTCGAGCAATGCGACAAGACCCCCTGCCATCGAACCGCTACTCCCTATGATCCATTTGGCCCGTGCCTAGAGCCTGGGCCGTGGCGATGCACGGAAAAATGACGAAGTCGTCATGTCAGCCACGTCGCATCGCGCCACTGCCTGGTCAGATGGTCGAGCAGCGCCGGTACGGCCGCAGGTGCCCCGACAGGCGCGTGCAAGGCCCAGATACCGACCGCCACCGACCCTTCATAAGCGGGCAGCACCCGGACAAGCCGCCCGTCGGTCAACGCATCGGCCACGTCCCAGAGCGAACGCAGCGCGATGCCGCCGCCCGCCAGGGCGAGTTCGCGCACCATCTCGCTGCTATGCGTTTCGACCGCGCTCTCGCCGTTGATCGTCGCGCCGGTCAAACGCCATGGCAGTTGGCCCTTGGCAGCCAGCAACCGATGCTGGCGAAGCGCCGCGATCGTCTCGGGTGTGCTCGCGGCTGTCAGATAGGTCGGGCTGGCGCACAATATGCGGCGATTGTCGGCCAGCCGAAACGCCCCCAGCCCCGGCGGCGGTGTGGCCGTGATGCGGATCGCCAGGTCGATGCCGCCATCCAGCAGGTCGACGAAATCGTCGCTGAGCTCGATCTTCAGCCGGACATCGGGAAAGCGGTCAAGAAAGGCCGGCATGAAGGGTGCGATCCACAGGCGGCCGAACGAGGTCGGCGCGCTGACCGACAAGGGGCCGGCCGGGCTGCCGGCCGTCTGTACCATCCGGGCCTGCGCCGTCCGAAGGCTCGCGATCAGCGGGGCGACTTCGGCATGGAAGGCGGCCCCCGCTGGTGTCGGCGACAAACGACGGGTCGTCCGGTGAAGCAGCCGGACCCCCATCCGCGCCTCGAGCCGCGCGATGCGCTTCGAGACCATCGCAGGCGACAAGAGCCAGACGCGAGCGCCGCCCGCCAGGCTCCCTTCGCGGATCACGTCGACGAACAGCGCGATATCGGGATCCATTCGTTCCTCCAGCGATCGACAGTCCTGCGATCATGCGCTCTATGACCCGCAATGGCGATGCCCTATCGTCCCGCACACGCCATGAGGGAGAGACGCCATGATGCAACGCCACGGCCTGTCGGTCGCACCTGCGCTGGTGCGGTTCCTGGAGGATCGGGCACTTCCGGCGAGCGGCCTGTCCGTCGACTCATTCTGGGCGGGGGTTGCAGGTATTTTCGGGCGTTTCGCACCCCAAAATGCCGCCTTGCTGGCCAGGCGCGACGCGTTGCAGGGGCGGATCGATGACTGGTATCGGCAGGGCGGTGGATGCGACGGGGCCAGCCAACGCGCCTTTTTGACCGAGATCGGGTATCTGGTCCCGGAACCCGCGCCCTTTACCATCACCCCGCACGACGTCGATGCCGAGGTCGCCCTGCTGGCCGGTCCGCAACTGGTCGTGCCGATGCTCAACGCCCGCTTCCTGCTGAATGCGGCCAATGCGCGCTGGGGCAGCCTGTATGACGCCCTGTACGGCACCGATGCCATCGCGCCGCCGTCCTCGGCCAAGGGCTATGATCCCGAGCGCGGGGCCGCGGTCATCGCCTGGGCCCGCGCCTTTCTCGACGATGCCTTGCCGATCGAGGGCGGATGGAGCGGGGTGACTGACATGGCGCAGGCGGTGGCGGCCTTGCGCGATCCGGGGCAGTTTCGGGGGCGCAGCGCGACGGGGTGGCTGTTCCGCAACCATGGCCTGCATATCGAGATCGTCGTGGACCCGAGCCATCCCGTCGGACGGAGCGATGCCGCCGGGATTGCTGACATCGTCCTGGAGTCGGCGCTGACCACGATCTGCGACTTGGAGGACTCGATCGCGGCCGTCGATGCCGAGGACAAGGTCGCGGGCTATGCGCACTGGCTGGGCCTGATCGACGGTACGTTGACCGCGCCGGTCGAAAAAGGCGGCCAGACGATCACGCGCAAACTGGCATCCGACCGAAGCTATCATGCCCCCGACGGTACGTCCTTCACGCTGGCCGGGCGCAGCCTGTTATTCGTGCGCAATGTCGGCCACCTGATGACGACACCCGCGCTCCGGCTGGCCGACGGGTCCGAAGCGCCCGAGAGTATATTGGACGCCATCGTGACCAGCCTGATCGCGATGCGGCGTCCCGGCTCGATCTATATCGTGAAGCCCAAGATGCACGGGCCGGAAGAGGTCGGCTTTGCCGACCGTCTGTTCGATGCGGTCGAGGATCTGCTGGGGCTGGAGCGGCATCGTATCAAGATCGGCGTCATGGACGAGGAACGGCGCACCTCGGCCAACCTCGCGGCCTGCATCCATGCGGTGAAGGACCGCATCGTCTTCATCAACACCGGCTTCCTGGATCGTACCGGCGACGAGATCCACACCGCCATGCTGGCCGGGCCGATGGTGCGCAAAGCCGCGATGAAGGCATGCGACTGGATCGCCGCCTATGAGGATCGCAACGTCCAGATCGGGCTGGCCTGCGGCTTTGCGGGGCGTGCTCAGATCGGGAAGGGCATGTGGGCGGCACCCGATCGCATGGCCGATATGCTCGCCCAGAAAGGTGGGCACCCCGGAGCAGGCGCCAACACCGCCTGGGTTCCGTCGCCGACCGCTGCGACGCTCCATGCCACCCATTATCACCGGATCGACGTTGCCGCCCGCCAGCAGGAGCGTGCCGTCGAACCGATCGCCTCGCTCGATCGGCTGCTGGCACCGCCCGTCGCCTCCGCGCCGGACTGGAATGCCGAGGAAATCGCCGCCGAGCTCGACAACAATGCGCAAGGGCTGCTCGGCTATGTCGTCCGCTGGATCGACCAGGGGGTGGGCTGTTCCAAGGTTCCCGACCTGGACGATGTCGGGTTGATGGAGGACAGGGCAACCTTGCGCATCTCGTCGCAGCATATCGCGAACTGGCTGCATCACGGTATCGTCAGCGCCGAACAGGCGGAGGCCGCGCTGATGCGGATGGCGGCAAAGGTCGATGCGCAGAATGGCGGCGATCCGGCCTATCGACGGATGTCGGACGATCCGGCCGGCCTTGCCCTGACGGCGGCACGGGCGCTGATCTTTCAGGGAATGGACCAGCCCAACGGATATACCGAACCATTGCTTCATCGATATCGACAGGCCGCCAAGCAGCGGGCCGATCAGGCGGAGATGGCGTGATGCCGCTATACGGCATTGGGGATGACCGTCCCGAGGTACACGACACCGCCTGGATCGCGCCGTCCGCCGACGTGATCGGCCGGGCGGTGCTGGGCGAACAGGTCAGTCTGTGGTTCGGCGCGGTCCTGCGCGCGGATAACGGCGTCATCCATGTGGGCGCGCGAACGAACATTCAGGACGGCGCCGTGCTGCATTCCGATCCGGGCAGCCCGCTGACCATCGGTGCGGATTGCACGGTCGGGCACCGGGCGGTCCTGCACGGCTGCACGATCGGCGAGGGATGCCTGATCGGTATGGGAGCGACCGTGCTGAACGATGCGGTCATCGGGGCAGGCTCGCTGGTCGGGGCGGGGGCGCTGGTGACGGAAGGAAAGGTCTTCGCACCCGGCAGCCTGATCGTCGGAGCGCCTGCGCGAGCGGTGCGGATGCTGGAGCCCGGGGAGGTCGAACGGCTGCGTGGATCGGCCGACGGCTATGCCGCGCGCGCCGCACATTATGCCGCACATTTGCGTCCATTGGACAAGGATCGTTCCGACCCGATCGTTGACGGCGGCGTCACACCTGCCTAGCCAAGCGGGGTGACCCCGCCCACCATCCTGATCGTCGAGGACGATCCCGCCCTTCGCACCCTGACCGCTCGTGCGCTTCAGGAAAACGGCTTTGCCGTCAAGCTGGCCAACGCCGCCCCTGAAATGTGGCAGGCCCTGGACGTCGGGCAGATCGACCTGATCCTGCTCGACATCATGCTGCCCGGCACCAGCGGCATCGACCTGTGTCGGCAGGTCCGTCAGAAGAGCAGCGTCCCTATCATCTTCATCAGCGCCAAGGGGAGCGAGGTCGACCGGGTCGTCGGGCTGGAACTGGGGGCGGACGATTATCTGGCCAAGCCGTTCGGGACCCGCGAACTGGTGGCACGCATCCGCGCCGTCCTGCGTCGCGGCGGCCTGGAGAACTCACCCGGCGAGCGCGAGGCAGGCATATTGGGCTTCGACGGCTGGACCGCCAATCTGCCGCGTCGCGAGCTGATGTCGCCGTCGGGCGCACAGGTCGAGTTGACGGGGGCGGAGTTCGACCTGCTGGTCGCGTTTCTCGACAACGCCCAGCGCGTCGTGGCGCGCGAGCGCCTGATCGAGCTGTCACGTGCCCGGATCGGCGACAGCTCGGACCGCAGCATCGACGTGTTGGTCAGCCGTCTGCGCCGCAAATTGTCGGGCGCGGGTGGGGCGGCCCCGATCGTCACCGTCCGCGGCGTCGGCTATATGCTGAACGTGCCGGTGGAGCGGCGGTGATCCGCCCCTCGATCGGCCTGCTCGGCCGGATCGTCGCGATCCTGCTGCTGGCGGTGACGATCGAATTCGCCGTCTCCACCTATCTCTACGAGCGTGCCAGCCACGTCTCGGTCCGCGATGACGAGGCGCGGCGGCTGGCCGAGCATCTGATCGTGGCGCGCCGCGTCCTGAACGAGCGTCCCGCCGTCGAACGGCCCGAGGTGGCCGAGGAACTGACCACCGACCGTTATATCGTCAGCTGGTCGCCGTCCGCCTTGCCGCGTCCGACCATCGCCCCGGCGATGGACAGCATGCGCCGCCAGATCGTCGACTGGGAGCCGACACTGGCGGCCACCGACATCCATCTGCGACTGACCTCGCCGGGGCGGACCTCGGTCGTCTCGGGTGATTTGCGGCTGGACGACGGCACGCTGCTCAGCTTCCGGATGCGCGAAGGGGTACGGACCCTCGACCTGGCGCTGGGCCGCGTGCTGCTGGCGCTGATCCCGGCGATCGCGCTGATGCTGCTCAGTGGAGCGCTGATCGGGCGTATCCTTCAACCGCTGCGGATGCTGGCGCGCGCCGCCGACAAGCTCGGTCGAGGGCAGGGCGGGCAGGGTGCTCCGCTGATCGTACCGGAGCGGGGGCCGGGCGAGGTCCGCCACGTCACCCGCGCCTTCAACCGGATGCAGGCGCGTATCGGCCGTCTGATTGACGAGCGCACCCGCGCGCTGGCGGCGGTCGGCCACGACCTGCGCACCCCGCTCGCCCGCTTGCGTCTGCGCGCCGATGCCATCCATGACGACGAGGTGCGCGAGGCGATCGGGACCGATATCGAGGAGATGGAAGCCATGGTCGCCTCGCTCCTCGCCTTTCTGGGCGGGGACGGGGATGCCGAGCAGCCGGAATTGACCGACTTGGCGATCCTGTGCGCCAATCTGGCCGACGATGCCGTCGATCACGGCCGCGACGTGCGTTATGTCGGGCCGGACCATTTCGACTGCCGCCTGCGCCGTTTCGGGTTCAAGCGGGCGCTTACCAATCTGGTCGAGAACGCCCTGCACTATGGCGAGCATGCCATCATCACCCTGCACGCCGCACCCGGCGACGATGTGCGTATCCGTGTCGAGGATGACGGTCCGGGCATTCCCGAGGAGTCGCTCGAACTGGTGCTCGAGCCCTTTGTCCGGCTGGATACCGCACGGCGGCGCGATACGGTCGGCTTCGGCCTCGGCCTGTCGATCGTGGCGCGGGTGGTGGCGGCCGAGGGCGGCGAACTGACGCTTGCCAATCGTCCGGAGGGCGGGCTTTGCGCTGAAATACGTCTTCCGCACTGTCGGACATGATTTGTCACGCTCACGCTGCACGACAGCAAAACTAAATGCGTATTACAGTTGGTAGAGATTGGCGGCGTCACTCCACCCCTTCGTGACAAAGCCGGTCTCGCCAATTTGTCGTTCGTTCGGTCACCCCAAGGGGCGCAGGACGGGCAGCGCGTGTGAGCCACCAACTCGGGAGGTATCCGATGACGATGGAGTTCGATTTGACCGCACTGGAACTGCAGGGTGCCCTGCTGGTGCTGGCCGTGATTATCACTTTCGCCGCCATCGAAGGTTGGAAGGCCCGCTAACCCTCCCCACGGCATTTTACGTTTTCACGAGTTTCGCAAGGACTCCCCTGCCGCCCCCCTCCGGCATGAGTCCGACCGGAAAGGGGCAGACGGCCAGCCTTATCGCTGGGCCGTCTGCTCCATAACTTCCAACCGGCCCCGGATCGCGGCGATCAACTGTGTCGCCGAATAGGGTTTGGTCAGCAGCGCCGCGTCCAGTCTTGCGGCCTCCGGCGCCATACCGCCATCGCCCGTCGCAAACACGATCGACAGCGTCGGTCGCATCTGGCGCGCGCGTCCCGCGAGTTCCACGCCCGACTCGCCCGGCAGGTTCAGGTCGGTCACCAACACATCGATCTGCGCGGTCTGCAGCGCGGTCATCGCCTCCTCGGCGGTCACCGCATGGACGACCACGAAACCCGCATCCTGCAACGTTTCCGCGGTGTTGGCGCGGATCAGGTCGTCATCCTCGACCAGTAGGATCGTGCGGCCGTCGTGCAGCGGCTGGCTGCGCGGTTCCTCGACGGGTGCTTCCTCGCGCGCGGCCGGCGCACTGCCCGTCGCCATTCGCCGCTGGCGCTGGTTGGCGAGCACATGGCGGAATTTCCGGGCCAGCGCCTCGCGGGTATAGGGCTTGGACAAAAGCTCCACGCCCTTGTCCAGGCGTCCGCCATGGACGATCGAATTCTCGGTATAGCCCGAGGTGAACAGCACCGCGATATCGGGCAGCCGTTCGCGCGCCTTGCGGGCCAGCTCGGGGCTTTTCAGCGTGCCGGGCATGACGACGTCGGTGAACAGCATGTCGATCGGAATGCCGCTCTCGATGACGTTGAGCGCACTCTGCGCATCGACCGCCTTGAGCACTCGGTAGCCCAGGTCGGACAGCAGCTCGACCACGGTCGCGCGGACTTCGGCATCGTCCTCGACCACCAGAACCGTCTCGGTGCCGCCGGTGACCGGTCCGGTGTCGACCGACACCTCGACATCCTCGGCCTCCATGGCGCGGGGCAGATAGAGCTTGATCGTGGTGCCGTGGCCGACCTCGGAATAGATCTTCACATGGCCGCCCGACTGTTTGACGAAGCCGTACACCATCGACAGGCCCAGGCCCGACCCCTTGCCCTCGCCCTTGGTCGAGAAAAAGGGTTCGAAGACCTTCTGGATGATATCGTCGGACATGCCGCTGCCGGTGTCGGACACCGCGAGCATGACATATTGGCCGGGCGACACCTCGTCATGGATGCGCGCATAATCGTCGTCGAGATGCGCATTGCCCAGCTCGATGGTCAGCTTGCCCTGGCCCTCCATCGCGTCGCGCGCATTGATCGCCAGGTTCAGCAGCGCATTCTCGATCTGGGCGGGGTCGATGAACGTGTTCCAAAGCCCGCCGCCGACGATCGTCTCGATCTCGACACCCTCGCCGATCGCCCGGCGCAGCATGTCGTCCATGCCCTGGACGAAGCGCGTGACGTTGACGACCTTGGGCTCCAGCGCCTGCCGCCGGCCGAACGCCAGCAGTTGCGCGGCAAGCTTGGACCCGCGCGCGACGCCCGCCATCGCATTGGCGACGCGCTGCTCCGCTCGGCCATTGCCCGCAATATCCTTCGCCAGCAGCTGAAGATTGCCCGACACCACCTGCAGCAGGTTGTTGAAGTCGTGCGCGACGCCACCGGTCAGCTTGCCGATCGTCTCCATCTTCTGCGATTGGGCCAGCTTCATCTCGGCCTGCCGCCGCTCCGCGATCTCTTCGATCACGCGGCTTTCCAGCGTCTCGTTCAGCTGGCGCAGTTGCGCTTCCGCGCGCTCGCGGTGGTGGACCTGACGTGCCAGGACGCTGGCCTGGTCGCGCAGCGCCTGTTCGGCTGCGCGCTGTTCGGTGATGTCGGTATGGACGCCGACCCATTCGACCAGCTCGCCGTCCTCGCCGATGATGGGCAGGCCCCGGATCGCGAAGGTCCGCCACTCGCCGTCATGGCGGCGAACGCGGTGTTCGTGCACGAACATACCCTTGACGGCGACGGCCTCGTTCCAGGCGATGATGGTGGCCGCGGCGTCCTCCGGGTGGACCGCGCTGGCCCAGCCAAAGCCCTGATACTGCTCGGGCGTCTGGCCGGTAATCGCAGCCCAGCCGGGCTGTTCGCCGACCATGCGGCCATCGGCGCTGTTGGTCCACAACACGCCGTGCACCGCATCCATGGCGGCGCGAAACCGCCGGTTGCTCCGTTCGAGCGCGTCCGAATGACGCATCCGGTCGTCGACGTCGAATACCAGAATATGGAAGCCCAATATCGTCCCGTCCTGGCCACGCCGGGGAATATAGCGGGTCTCGGCCCGGCGACGCGTCCCGTCGCGATGGTGCATGTGCACGTCGGCGACAATCGTCTCACCCGCCAGCGCGCGTTCGATCAGCGGCCTGCGCTCGGCATAATCCTCTTCGGTCAGGACATCGCTGATCCGCTGGCCCAGCATGGCGTCCGGATCGATGCCCAGAAAGTCACGGTAATAGCTGTTGGCAAAACGATAGCGCTCGTCGCGATCGACCAGCGCGACCAGCACGGGCAGCGAGTCGGTGATGACCCGCAATTCCGCCTCGCTTTCGGCCAGCCGCCGCTCGGCCGCAACGCGACCGGTATTTTCGACGACGGTGCACATCACGCCGCCGACATGGCCACGCTCGCAATAGACGGGCGTGTAATAAAGATCGAAAACGACCTCTTCTTTCACGCCTGCACGCGTCACCACCAACGCCTGGTCGCGATAGGCAATGTCTTCGCCCTTGAAGCCGCGCTCCAGAATATCGCGGTTCCAGTCCCAGATTTCGGGCCAGACCTGCGACACCAGCCCACCAAAGGCCATCGGGTGGCGCGGGCCCGCAATGCTGCGATAGGCGTCGTTATAGATCATGACATGATCCGGTCCCCACATCAGGACCTTGGCGATCGGCGAGTGCACGATATTGGCCACGGTCGTGCGCAGGACGCTGGACCAGTCGTTGATCGGCCCCAAGGGGGTGTCAGACCAAGTGCGTTCACGCACCAACTGCCCACATTCGCCACCACCAACCAGCCAGACGTCGGGGTCCGCAAATGGCCCGTCGGCCCGCATCCGTTCGATCGCGGCGACCAGCAGTGTCTGTTCGTCGGAAAAGTCACCTACGTCGATCGCCTGGGCGATGTAATGCTCAAGCTGCGGCGGGAGCGAAATGGTGCGCGACTGGGGAGAAGTCATAGGTTGACGCATGAGAAAGCTACACCATCAAGTCAATCGGTGAAAAGCGACAAATGCGTGTCGTTCCACGGGGTTGCCCTAAACCGTTGTTCCTGAGCGACCGGTCAAGGGCTGCGGATGATGCGGCTCCAGGATCAATGTCGAGCCCTCGACCCGCCAGCTTTTCAGGCGCGACAGGAAATTCATGCCCAGCACGTCGGTTTCTCCAAAGGCCGAGGAGACGACCACCGGCACGGCATCGGCGCGGATCGTGCCGATGCGCAGCGAATCGATCTTCGCCGTCTCGGCCCGGATCATGCCGTTGGCGGTGTTCAGAATGACGGGAAAAGCCGGTGTCGTCGGGCGCAGTCCAACGGCTCGCGCGGTGCCGGTCGACAGCGCGGTCAGCGTCGCACCGCTATCGACGAGCATCCGGCGCGTCACGTCGCCGATCGTCACGCGGGCCCAGAAATGCCCGTCGGGCGCCATACGAATGCGGACGGTGTCGCCGACGACATTCTGATCCTGGAGGTTCAGGACCTGAAGAGCTCGTTGGATATAGGGATCGAATTGCTGGCGTTGCTGCAAAATGACCAGCAGCAGGCCGCCCAGGATAAGCCAACTCGCCAGGTTGAGGGCGACCCGCAGGATGGGCACACGCCGTGCCAGCATGAGCGCCAGAACGATCGCGACAGCGGCAACGGCGACGGGCATCGAAATGCCCAGATCGGGTATCATGAAACGGCTTTCCTTCCGCGACCCGATATGGGTTGCGCGAAGGGGCGATCATAGGGGCGGACAGCTGTATGATCGCTGACCGCACCCGGATAGATCAGGCCTGTTCGGGGACGCCGACTTCGTCCGCGCTGAACCGCCGACCGCCATACCAGCGCCGAAAGCTGCCGTCAGGTTGGCGGAAATAGCGGGCGCCGTCATAAAGCACCGGAGATCCCAGCGACCGGTATGCGGCCCAGACGCCATAGACCATGGCAACCACCGCCAGGACCTTGATCCACTCCATCGACTCGCCCTTTTGTTATTATTTGTCGAACGCTCGCGATAAAACTCATCAAGGGCAAGGAAAATAGTTGCTGCGGCGCAAGAGGAATGTCCGATTAATTGCGCTGCGACGCGGCAGGAGTGTCGGAAAAAGGGCGGCTCAACCATGGCGAATCGCGCAATCCGAAACGACGAGGCCGATCGGCAGCCTTGGTGATGCCGATCCTGGGGCCGGTGACGACCGGCACCTGGCGTTCGGCCATGGTCAAGCGAAATGGCGGGGCGTCCAGCGGCGCACCGTTCAACGCCAGATCGATGGCCAGTGCTGCGCAAAGGCGTCCCGGCCCGGCACAAAGCTGTCGCAACGGCCGGTCGACACCACGCCGTTCCCGCATTCGCGCCAGTCCATGCCGGGGCTCGATCGCCCGGATCAGGACGGCGCTGCCCGGCGATCCGCACACGATGTTGAGGCAATGGTGCAGCCCGTAGATGCGATAGACATAGGCATGGCCAACCGCGCCGAACATGGCGGCATTGCGCGTCGTGGCTCCGGCAAAACTGTGCGAGGCGGGGTCGGCGACGTCATAGGCCTCGGTTTCGACGATCGTCCCGCCCACACCATCGACAGTCAGGTCGACCCCGATCAGCGCGCGTGCCGCATCCTCCACGTCCTGCGTATAAAAGGCGGGCGGAAGCGGCGGCATCACTGGGCCTTATGCGCCGTTCTTCATCATCTCGAACCAGATGGGCGCGGCGCCGTCCATTTCGGCCAGACGCACGGTGCCGTTATGCGTCTCGACGACCGTATCACGCCAGTCGATCGTTCCATTCGCCTCGATCAGCGGCATCAGCCTGAGCCCGAAGATACACGTCAGCACCTGGTCGGCGTGACGTCGCTCGAAAGCAATCACGCGGTCGCGGCCATGTCCCGTGACGGAGAGGGGCGTGTAGGTGCCCTCCAGAAACAGTGCGGGATTGTCCCGCCGCAGCGCGAGCAAGTCGGCGATCAGCTTCTGCTTCGGACAGTCGGCATCGGCGAGTGCGTCTTCTCGTGCGGCATAGTCGACGGGGCGGCGATTGTCGGGATCGACCAGGCTCAGATCGGGGAACTCGGTGCCCTGATAACAATCGGGAACACCGGGCACCGTGTACCGCAATGCGACCTGTGCCAGCGAATTGGCCTGGGCGGCGGGGGCGATTTGCTTGAGAAGCGCCGAAAGACCATCGCGGAAGGGCGATCCTGCGGCTTCGTCGATCAGGGTCTTGGCGAGCGCGTTGCAGCGCGCCTCGTAATCGGTGTCGGGGTCTTCCCAGGACGAACGCAGCTTTGCCTCGCGCAGCGACTTTTCCTGCCAGCCGGCGATACGCTCGGCAAACCCATCGCGTTCGTCGTCTTCTGGCCAGGCGCCGAACAGGGTCTGGATCAGCATGTACCAGTCGGCGGGATCGACGCCTTCGGCCAGATGGACCGTCTGGTTCCACCACGCCTCGACCTGCTGGCGCCAGGCGTCTGGCATCGCGCTGGCCACCGCCAGACGGGCGCGCACATCTTCGCCCCGCTTGTGGTCGTGGGTTGCGGTGGTCAGCATCGCGTGCGGGAAGCGTGCCGCCCGGTCCTTCATCCGCTCATGGAAGGCGGCGATGGACAGGCTCATGCGGCCCGCATCGAAACCGACATCATTGCGGGAGAGCAAGACGGCGTGGCGGTAGAAGGCGGTATCCTCGACCGCCTTGGCCGCGATCGGCGCGGACAGTTGCTGAAAGCGCCGCACCGCCTCGGCCAGCAAGGCCCGATCGCCGGGACCTTCCCCGGCGAGCCACGAAAGGACCTGGTCGACGACGAACCCCTCACCGGGGGGAAGCAGCGGCTCCACCCGTTCACGCGCCTGTACCCGGATGGCGGCGTCGCTGGACAGTGCATCGGGGCCATAGGTGCGATAGACCGGAAAGACCCAAAGCAAACGCTCGATCGCGCGGCGAAGCATCGGCTTCGTCAGCGATCCCCGGAGGGTGTCGGCCGAGGCAGTAAGTTGGGCAAACGCCTCAACACACTGGTCCATCTGCCCCGCGAACTGCCAGGCGAGGAGATCCTGACGTGCCTGCAATTCCTCGGGCGCGAAATGGGCCGAGCGACCGCTCAGTTGCGCCCAGAGTTCGGCCAATGGCCGGGTTCCCTCAGGCGCGTGGAGCAAGGCGGATACCTCTTCCATGAAGTCGTAGCCACTGGTGCCGTCGACGCCCCAGCCGTCCCCCATCGGCTCGTCGGCGCCCAGGATCTTCTCGACCACGATATAGGCGCGATGGCCGTCCGCTCGCGGGATCGCATCGAACCGCTCGCGCAGGGTGCGACAATAGCCGATCGGATCGGTGAGGCCATCGACATGGTCGATCCGTACCCCGTCGATCAGCCCTTCGGCGTAGAGGCGGAAATAAAGTGCGTGGGTTTCCTCGAAGACATGCTCGTCCTCGACCCGCAAGCCCGCCAGGTCGTTGATCGTGAAGAAACGACGCCAGTTGAGTTCGTCGTTCGACACCCGCCACGACGCCAGCCGATAACGCTGGCGGTCGAGCAGGTCGCCAAGCGCGGCATCCTCGGCCCCGTCCTGATCCTCGTCACGCAGCGGCAGGCGATGCTCGCCATAGGCCACGATTTCCGCGCGACCATCGCGTCGCTCGACCGCGATCTGGCCATCGTCCAAGACCTTGTCCAGGGGATCGCCCAGGATCGGCAGGACCAGCTTGCGCGACCAGTCGATGTCGAAGAAGCGCGCATATTCACTGGCCTCGCCGTGCCGAAGCACGTCGTTCCACCAGGCGTTGCCGCCGCCCGCGACACCCATATGGTTCGGCACGATGTCGATGATGACGCCCAGGCCGTTTGCCCGCGCCGCCTTCGCCAACGAGCGAAACGCATCCTCGCCGCCCAGTTCCGGATTGATGCGGGTCGGATCGATCACGTCGTAACCGTGCATCGATCCGGCGGCGGCCGTGGTGATCGGCGAGGTGTAGACATGGCTGATCCCCAGCCGGTCGAGATAGGGGATCAGTGCTTCTCCTTTCGCGAAAGGGAAGTCCTTGTGGAATTGCAGGCGATAGGTGGCGCGCGGCGTCATGAACGGCGTCCTTCGAATGGGATCAACGGGCGTTGAGCTGGGCGATGCGGGAGGCGACCGCGTCGGTCCTCACGGCAGCGGCCAGCGTGTCGGGCAAGCGGCGGCGCCAATTCGGATGCTCGTCGATGGTGCCGGGCAAGTTCGGCTGTTCCTCCAGGCCCAGCAGATCCTCGAGCGGGACGATGGCGAGCGGGCAGGGGGTGTGGGCGACCGCCGCCACAGCGGCGTCGACCACGGCGGCGGGAGCGTCGGGCAGAGGTTTCTCTCCACCGATCGTGTCCCAGAGCGCCGCCTTCTCTTCGTCACGATGCGCGACTTCGTCTAGTTCGACCGACCGATCCGCAATGCGTGCCCTCCATTCAACGTCGCGGCCTTTCCACCAGCCCGCAACCGTCGGAATGTCATGGGTCGCGGTCATCGCGATGGCCTGCTGGTCCCACTGCTCCGGCGCAGTGAAGGCACCTTGCTCGTCGCGCTCGAAGGGGAGGACGCGCATCCCGAGCATTCCGACCCGCGCCATGGTATCGCGAAAGCCGGGCGGTACCGTGCCCAGATCCTCGCCGATGACGATCGCGCCGCGCCCGTCATCGGCACGCTGTGCCTCGATGCGCAGAATGCGCAGCATATCGGCAAAGGGCATGGACAGATACGCGCCTTGATCGGCCGCAGCTCCCTCGGGAATGACCCACAGGCGGCACAGGCCGAGCGCGTGGTCGATCCGGACCCCGCCCGCATGAGCGAACACGGCGCGAAGCGTTCGGATGAATGGTGCGAACGCCTCTCGACGCATGGCAAAGGGCGACAGGGCGGTGATGCCCCAATTCTGTCCGTCCGGACCCAAGGGATCGGGCGGTGCACCAATGGAAAGACCGGTTAACAGCTCATCACGGCGGCTCCAGCTGTCGGCACCGTCGGCGGCGACACCGATGGCGAGGTCGGTGATCAGGCCGACCGCCATGCCTGCCTGACGCGCTGCCACCGATGCTTCACCCAGCGCACGGTCCGCCCACCACTGGGCAAAGGCGTAGAAAGCGATTGCATCCTGATGTTCCGCGGCAAAGCGTTCGACCGCTGCTCCGGTCGGATCATGGAAGTCGGACGGCCAGTCCCGCCAGCCTTTCGCCCGATTCCGCCCATGGAAATAGGCGTGGAGTGCATCGAAGCGTGCCTGTGCCTCAAGGAGAAGGCCCTGATCGCGCCGCCATTTCGCGAAGGTGGCCCGCTCCGCATCCGTCAGGCGATCATAGACCAGACGAAGGTCGCGCAGGCGCTCGCTCGCAGCACCGGGCCAGTCGATCAGTGGAGAATGGTCGGCGACCGGCTCACCGGCGGGGGCCAGCCAGATGTTGCGGAACAGACGGCTCGACGGGGCATAGGGGCTGAACCGTGCACCATCGACGGGAAACAGCGCGTGGACCGGACTGATCGCGAGGGCTGTCGCCCCCGCTTCCCCAAGCGTATGTGCGGCCGTGGCGAGGCTGGCGAAATCGCCATAACCGCCGCCGCCTTCGCGTAAAGACGGGATCTGGACGGCACTGCCCCAGTGGAGCCCAGCCGGCGGGGCTGGGCATCGGGGCGGCGCAACCGCGACGGTCAGCGCGCGGTCGCCCTGCTCGAGCCGATGATACCCGTCGGTGGACATACCCGGAAGCTTTCCAGCATGGAGCGTAACCGATTGGATGGCGCCACTTTCCAGGGTCAGCCGGGCAGGGCCGTCGCGCCATCCATCGGGCAGGGAGATTCCTTCCCCCTGATCACCCGACACGAAGGTGACCTCGCCGCTATCGGTGTCGAGCCGATCCAGAATGGCGGTCAGCGCGGCGTCGGAGACGCATTGGGCCTGTCCCTTGGCATCTTGCCATTCGCGGGCCAGCCCCGCCGCCTCGGCGCGGGCGTGAAGGTCGCTCACGATGTGATCCACGCTGCGAAGCGGTCACCCTCGCGATAGAGCATCGTGCCCTCCTCTTGGTCGAGTGGTTCGGCTTGCTCGCCAAGGTCGATGAGGATGGTCAGCATCGCGCCGTCCGCCATACGCCAGCGAGCCTTGACCCGCGCAGGACCGGTCGCTTCGGCCGACACGCCCACCGTACCCTTCAGCCGAGGGGAGATATGCACTTGCCGCAGCGTCAGCAATTCGCGGTAAAGCGCCCGCCATTCCCCCGCCGCCGGTCCCGGCTCGGGGATCGAGGCATCGAACGTGCTGCGGGCATTGGGGTCCGGGATACGCTGTCGCGCTTCCTCGTCGGCAAAGGCGTCGAACTTGGCGAATTCGCGACGGCGACCTTCGCGAACGGCGTCGGCCAGTTCGTCGTGGAAATCGGTGAAGAACAGGAACGGGCTCTCGCTGCCCTCGTCCTCGCCCATGAACAGCAACGGGATCTGCGGGCCGAGCAGCAGCAAGGCGGTCGCAGCACGCAACCGCCCTCGATCGGTCAGCTTGATCAGCCGCTCGCCCATCGCGCGATTGCCAACTTGGTCATGGTTCTGCAGAAAGGCGACGAACGCGGTGCTGGGCAAGTCGCCGGATGGCTTGCCACGGGGCTTACCGTCATGATTGGGCGATCCCTCGCCCTGATAGATAAAGCCTTCCTTCAGGCAGCGCGCGAGCCGTTCCGCCGGGCGGTCGGCGAAGTCGCCATAATAGGCGCTCGTCTCGCCGGTCAGCATGACGTGCAGGACGTTGTGGAAATCGTCATTCCACTGCGCGTCATAACAACCGGCGCGCAGCCGCTCGGCGTCGTTCTTCTCATTCTCGAGCACGAGATGCACATGCCGCTCGGGCAGGGCACTTCGTATCTCGCTCGCCATGCGGTCGAGGAAATCGTCATTGGCGATGGCATGGACCGCATCGAACCGTAATCCGTCGATGCGATAGTCGCGCAGCCACATCAGCGCATTGTCGACGAAGAAACGATGGACTGGATCGGCATCGACGGCCACTGCGCCGCCCCATGGCGTATCGACCTCCGGATGGAAGAAGGCACCGGCATAGGCGTTCAGGTAATTCCCATCGGGCCCGAAGTGATTGTACACCACATCGAGGAAGACCGAGAGGCCCAGGCCATGCGCGGTGTCGACCAGTGTCTTGAGCTCGGCCGGCGAACCATAGGGTTCGGCCACGGCATAGGGCAGGACGCCGTCATAGCCCCAGTTGCGCGTGCCGCCAAAGGCGTTGACGGGCATCAGTTCGATCGCCGTGATGCCCGAGGCGGCAATGGCGGGCAATCGCTGTCGGATGCCCTCGAACCCGCCCAGCGTCCCGGCATGCATCTCGAGGATGACCATGTCCTCCCACGGGCGACCGCGCCATTCCGTCGCACTCCAGGCGAATGTCGGGTCGATCACCACGCTCCAGCCATGGACCCCGCCCGACTGAAGCCGTGACGCCGGATCGGGCACCGCCAAGTCCTCGTCCAGCCGGAACCGATAGCGGGTGCCGGCAGGGGCAGGGGACGAGACGGCGAACCAGCCGTCATCGGCGCGGACCATGGGGACAGAGGGCGCACCGTCGATCTCCAGCACCACCGCCTCGCGGTCCGGCGCCCAGAGGCGGAAGCGGGTGTCGGCGCCGTCGCGCCACTCGGGGCCCCAGTGCGTCATGCCTCGACCGCGTCACGCCAGGTCAGCAGGACCGCGCTCTGCGGTCCGACCTCATAGGTGCCGTCGATCTCGATCTCACCCTGCTCAGGCTTGGCACTGTCGATCAGGACGGTGCGCGCGGCATGGGGCGGGGGCAGGGTGAAGGTGATCGGATCGGCCGACGCGTTGAGCAGCAGCGACACCGCCTCCATCTGGCCATCCGTAGTCGCGCTTACCCGGCGCATCATCAGGGCGCGGCCCTCTGGGTTGTTCCAGTCTTCCGAACTCAACTGCTCGCCGCGTTCATCCCACCATTCGATGTCGTTGATGCCATGGCCCGGCGTATCCTGACCGTAGAGGAAGTGGGGAGAACGCAGGACCTGGAAACGGCGACGCAGGTCGGCCAGCCGCGTGGTATAGGCGATCATCGCCTCGCCTTCCTCCGACGCGGCGGCTTTCCAGTCGAGCCAGCTGATCTCGTTATCCTGGCAATAGGCATTGTTGTTGCCTTTCTGCGTCCGGCCGAACTCATCGCCCGCGACGATCATCGGCGTGCCCAGCGAGGCGAGCAGCGTGGTCATCATCGACCGCATCACCCGACCGCGCGCCTCCTTGATGCTGGCATCGTCGGTCGGCCCCTCGGCACCCCAGTTCCGCGAGTAGTTTTCGGAATGGCCGTCGCGATTGTCTTCCTTGTTCGCTTCGTTGTGGCGCTCTTCATACATGACGGTGTCGGCCAGGGTGTAGCCGTCATGCGCGGCCAGCATGTTGAGGCTGGCCCAGGGCCGCCGCGCGCGCCGGTCGAACAGGTCGCCCGAGCCGGACAGCCGTGCCGCAAGGTCGCCGCGCTGGCCCGGATCGCCGCGCCAGTATTTGCGGACGGTATCGCGGTACTTGTCGTTCCATTCGGAAAAGCCGGGCGGGAAACTGCCGAGCTGATAGCCGCCCGGTCCGACGTCCCACGGCTCGGTCAGCAGCTTCAGGCGGCCGAGGACCGGGTCCTGGCGTAGTACGTCGAAGAACGCCGAGCCGGGATCGAAGCCGTCCGCCTCGCGCCCCAGTGTCAGGCCAAGATCGAAACGGAACCCATCGATACCGAAGCTGGTCGCCCAGTAGCGGAGCGAGTCCGCCACCATCTGGATCACCCGCGCCTTGGACAGGTTCAGGGTGTTGCCCGTGCCGGTGTCGTTGATGGTATAGCGCGGCTGATCCTGAACCAGGCGATAATAGCTGGCATTGTCCAGCCCGCGCCAGGACAGCGTCGGCCCCTTTTCCGACCCCTCGCAGGTGTGGTTGTACACGACGTCCAGAATGACCTCGATTCCCGCCTTGTGCAGCTTGTGGACCGCGCGGCGGAGTTCGTCCTGGGTATCGGTGGCGAAATAGGCCTGTTCGGGTGCGAAGAAGCCGAGGGTATTATATCCCCAATAGTTGCGCAGGCCCTTTTCCTGCAGAAATCGGTCCTGCGTGAAGCTGTGGATCGGCAGCAATTCGATCGCGGTGACGCCGATCCGCTTCAGATGCTTGATGACTGCCGGATGGCCCAGGCCAGCATAGGTGCCGCGCTCGCGCGGGGGCACCAGCTCCATCAGCTTGGTCAGCCCCTTGACGTGCGCTTCGTAGATGACCGTGTCGGACCAGGGGGTATTGGGCTTCACGTCGCGCGACCAGTCGAAATGGTCGTCCACCACCACCGCCTTGGGCATGGCGGCGGCGCTGTCGCGCTTGTCGAAGCTGAGATCCTCTTTCTTCGAGCGAATCTGATAGCCGTGCAGGGCGTCGGTCCACTTGATCTCACCGTGCAGCTTGCGCGCATAGGGATCGAGCAGCAGCTTGTTGGGGTTGAAGCGATGCCCGGCCTCCGGCTCATAGGGCCCATGCGCGCGGTAGCCGTAGAGGAGCCCCGGCCCGACATCGGGCAGATAGCCGTGCCAAACCTCGTCGGTGCATTCGGGCAAGGTGTAACGCTTCAACTCGCGCTTGCCCTGCGAATCGAAGACGCACAGTTCGATACGGTCGGCATTGGCGGAGAAGACCGCGAAGTTCACGCCTTCGCCGTCGAAGCTGGCGCCCAGCGGATAGGCGGAACCGGGCAGGATCTGGTCGGGCAATTCGGTCAAGAAATCTCTCCGGCAAAAGTCGGGCGACTATGCGATGGGTCCGTGCAGCAATGATGGTGGGGCCCGCCGACCCCGGGCGAGGTCAGGCGGGCTTAGCAGCGCGGGGCTTGCGCGGCTTGGGCTTCGCCGCGCCCGCCGTTTCGGTTTTCGGCGCGGGAGCGGCCTTCTTCGTGGCGGGTGTCACGGGAGCGCTGGCTTGAGGTTGATCGCCCTTGGGTTCGGCCCCTTCGGGAATAGCCAGTTCGCGTTCGGCCATTTCCCAATGCTCGCGATCACGGCCATGCGGTTCGCCCTCGGCCTGCCAAATGTCGTAAGCACGCGCGCGAAGCTGTTCCAGCTTGTTATCCACCGTCGACTCCCTGACGTAACCCAATCTGTTACCGCCAGCGTAACGATTATGGGGAGGATTCCGCTCCCCAAAAATCGATTGATGCTGTCAATTTCCGGTTGGCGACTTTGCCTTGACCTGTTCGGGCGGGGTGACCGCGGACAGCGTCTGGCGCTGGCTCTCCGGATCGATCCGGCGGGTACGGGTGAACGGCGGCAGTTCGACCCGGCCGCCGGTTTTCAGCGCCTTGACGATGCCCTCGATCACACGCAGATCGGACAGGCCTTCCTCGGCGTCCGGCTCGGGATCGCGATCGTTCAGGATACAGTCCGAGAAGTAGCGCATCTCGCCACCGAACTGGTCGGTATGCTTGAACGTCTCATGGCTCTGCTTGTCGCCGATCGTGACGTTATGCTCGATCCCGGACTGAAAGCCATAGGCCGGGCTCATATGGATCGAACCCTTCATGCCCGCGACGATCAGGCTGTCGATATTGTTCATCGCATAGCTGACCGTGAAACTCGCCAGCTTGTCGCCCGGCATCCGCAGCACGACCGCGAACGTATCGTCCAGGTCACCCAGACCCGCGCTCGGCTGGCGGGTAGCAACCGCGCTCTCGATCGCGACGGGTTCAGCGCCAAACAGATAGCGGATGGCGTTGATCGGATAGGGTGCCATGTCGAACAGCGGACCGGCTTCCAGCCCATGCTTTGCGCGGTGGTTGTCCGGGTCGAGCTTCTGCCCGAAGCAGGACGTGAAACCGACAAGCTCACCCAGTTCGCCGTTTCGGATCTTCTCGATCGCATCGAGCGTGCCGGGCTCGAAGTGCAGGCGATAGGCGGTCATCAGTTTGGCTGAAGAACGACGCTCGGCATCCTGGATCGCGCGAGCCTTTTCGCTCGAAATCTCCAGCGGCTTTTCGCACAATACGTGGATGCCCGCCTCCAGTGCGGGGATGGCGAATTCGGCGTGACGCCAGTTGGGCGTGCCGAGATAGATCGCGTCGCAAACCCCGGCGGTCAGCAGCTTGTCGAACTCGTCATACGAATAGACATGTTCGACACCGTATTTCTTCGCCAGCGCCTGGCCCTTTTCCGCGTCGCCGGTCACGATCGCAGTCAACTCGGAATTGCCGGTATGCTTGATGCCGGGCAGCATTGCCGACTGGGTGATGTCGCCCGCGCCTACGACGGCGTAGCGAACCTTTTTCGTGCCGAAACCAAATGCCGATGCCAGGCTCATGGCGATGCTCCCAAATGACGTAACGGATGCTGCAACGCGCCAATCTGCGGAAGGTCCCACGGAGACTTAATGGTTCTGGCGAGTTTTTAGCGCTTAACCTGCATTATTCCCCGTCCATCGGAGCCCGCGCCACCGTGACCCTTGCCGATCAGCATGCCGATCCCCTGCGCGATGCAGAAGGGTTCCTGGACCTAGAAAACTATGCCGCGCTGGGCGACGGACGCAGCATCGCCCTGAGCGGTGCGGACGGCGCGATCGACTGGTGGTGCGTGCCCAATATGGATTCCGCGCCGTTGTTCGACCGGCTGCTGGACGGCGAGCGAGGCGGGACATTCACCATCATCCCGGTCGAACCGTTCACCGTCGAACGACGCTATCGCACGCACAGCAACGTATTGGAGACAATCTTCACGACCGCAAGCGGCAGGGCTAAACTGGTCGAGTCGCTCAACAGTGGGCCGGCGGGCCGATTGCCATGGGCCGAGCTGGCGCGCCGGGTCGAAGGGTTGGACGGCACCGTCCGCTTCGCCATCACGCTCCGCTTCAGCCGCCGGGCCGATACGGTCAGCCCGTATTTCGCGCCCGCTGGCGGCCACAACGTATTCCATGTCGACCGGGTGCTGGGCATCTTTCGCCACTGCGCGCACGTCACGATCGAGCATGTCGAAGACGGGCTGGTGACCGGCACCGCATCGGTCGGCCCCGGCGACCGGGCCCGGATCGCCATCATCGCGGGCGAGGACGAACCTCTGGTCTGCCAGGATATCGAACAGATCGACGCCCGCATCGACCTGTCCGACTTTGAGTGGCGCGAATGGGCGGCCGGGCTGAAGGTGCCGGATCTACACAAGGATCGCATCCTTCGCAGTGCCTTGGCGCTCAAGCTGCTGCTCTATTCACCGACCGGTGCGATCACGGCGGCCGCCACTACATCGTTGCCCGAAGGAATCGGGGGCGAGAAGAATTATGACTATCGCTATGCCTGGGTCCGCGACGCCGGATATACGATCAAGGCATTCCTGCGCATCGGCGCCCATGCCGAGGCCAAGGCCGCCTTTACCTGGCTGCTCAAGCGACTGGGAGAAGGCGATCCGCAGGTCTGCTATACGCTGAACGGCGCGCCCGTGCCTGAAGAACGGGAGATTGCGGTCAGCGGCTATCGCCATTCCAAGCCGGTACGCGTCGGCAATCTGGCGGGTGGCCAGCACCAGCACGGCATCTATGGGGACATCTTCGAAACGGCGAGCCGCTTCGTGGCGTGCGGCAACTTCCTGGACACGTCGAGCGCCGAGACACTGTCGCATCTGGCCGATGCCTGTGCCGATCGCTGGCGATTGCCCGATGCCGGCATCTGGGAATTGCCCGAAGAACGGCATTATACCATGTCAAAGATCAGCTGCTGGCAGGCGCTGGCGCGCGCGGTCGAATTGGCCGATGACGGACAGATCCCGACGACATGCCGCGACCGTTGGGCGCGCGAACGCGATCGGATCGAGGCGTGGATCGGCGAGCATTGCTGGTCGGAGAAGCGGGGCGCTTACCTGATGCACCCCGACAGCGATGCGTTGGACGCAAGCCTGGCGCTTGCGGTGCGGTTTCGTTTCGATGGTCAGGATCGGTTGGCCCGGACGCTCGACGCGCTGGACAAGGAACTGGGCAGCGGCGCTTTCCATTATCGCTATTCCGGCGTCCACAAGGAGGAGGGGTGTTTCCTCGCTTGCACCTTCTGGATGATCGAGGCGCGCGCGATCCTGGGACAGACCGAGGCGGCACAGGCGGCGTTCGACAAGGCGACGGTTGCGTTGGATAGCCGGGGTGCCGGGCTTTACGCCGAGATGATCGATCCCCGCACCGGTCATTATCTGGGCAACATGCCGCAGGGCCTGACCCATCTTGCGGTGATCCAGGCGGCGGCAACCCTGGCTGGCGAGGAATTGTGACGGTGGCGGTCGCGCGTTCGACTTGCTAGCAGGGCGGCGATGACCGTCCTGCTTTCCGATCCGCGACTGGCCTTTCTGGAAGGGGGAGGCGAAGCCACACGCCTGATCCTGGCGCGTGACTGGACGGGGCACCCGCTCGGGGCGCCGCAAGATTGGCCGGAGTCGTTTCGCGTGGCCCTCAGCCTGGTCCTCAACTCTCCAGAGTCGATGATCCTCGCCTGGGGCCCGGATCTCCACTTCTTCTTCAACGAGACCTATTTTCCACTGCTCGGCCCCCGACTGTCCTGGGCGATGGGCGCGCGATTCGACGAGGTGTGGGCCGATGCGCTGGAACAAGCGCGCCCGATCATCGACGATGCGCTGGCCGGGCGGACCCAGCGTTTCGTCGACCTGCCCTGGAAACTCGATACCGACCGGGGGGAGGCGCACACTTTCTGGTCCTTTTCCTATTCGCGTGTCCTGGATGGGCAAGGCGACGTCGCCGGCCTTTTTATCTTCACCAACGAGACGACCGCGCGGGTCCATGCCGACGCGGCACTGCGCGAAAGTCAGGCGCAGTTGTCCCACGCGCTGGAAGAGTTGCGCGCGCTGAACGTCACGCTCGAGCAGCGGATCATCGAGCGGACCGCCGAGCGGGACCGGATGTGGGACGTCTCCCCCGATCTGCTGGCCGTCATCGACGCCGATGGGGTGATCCATCGGTCCAATCCTGCTTGGCGGACGCTGCTGGGCTATGAGGCTTCTGCGCTGGTCGGGCGCTCGATCATGGATTTCATCCAGGCGGACCACCGCGACGCCGCTCGAGAAGCGCTGCGGACCTCGTTGGAGGGGGAATCGTCGCGGATCGAGCTGCGGATGCGCCATGCCGAGGGGCATGACGAGTGGATCGCCTGGGTCGGTGCGTCGAGCGCGCGCGAGGTGTTTGCGGTCGGCCGCCACATCACACAGCAAAAGGCCGCCGAAGAGGCGTTGCGCGCGACCGAAGAACAGCTTCGCCAGGCACAGAAGCTGGAGGCGATCGGCCAGCTGACCGGGAGCGTGGCGCATGATTTCAACAATCTGTTGACCGTCATTCGCGGATCGATCGACCTCCTGCGCCGTGCCGATTTCCCGCCCGAGCGTCGCCAGCGTCAAATGGACGCGATCGCCGATGCCGCCGACCGCGCGGCGAAGCTGACCGCCCAGTTGCTCGCCTTTGCCCGCCGCCAACCGCTCACGCCCGAGATCGTCGATGTCGGGGACAGCATCGTGACGCTGTCGGACATGATCATCACCTTGTGCGGACCCGGCATTCGGCTCGACATAGATCGGCCGGAGACGCCGTGCCGTGCGCATGTCGACCGCAGCCAACTCGACACCGCGATCGTCAACATGGCGGTCAATGCGCGTGACGCCATGGCCGGACAGGGACAGCTGACTATCAAAATTCGGGCCGTGGATGGCCCGGCCGACAAGCATGAGGTGCGGATCGCGATCACCGATACCGGTGAGGGCATACCATCCGAGCGGCTGGAGCAGATTTTCGAGCCGTTCTTCACGACCAAGCGATTGGGCGCAGGTACGGGCCTTGGTCTCAGCCAGGTCTTCGGTTTTGCCCGGCAGTCGGGCGGCGACGTCCATGTCGTCAGCGCGCCGGGGGAAGGGGCGACCTTCACGCTCGTCCTGCCGCGCGTTGATGGCGAACCGCTGAGCGATGCACGGCCGGGCAGCATGGCCGGTCGGCCGCTGACCGATCGCTGCGTGCTGGTTGTCGAGGACAATATCGAAGTGGGTCAGTTCGCGGTCGAGGCGCTCCGCACGCTCGGCTGTCGGACAGTAATCGCCACCAACGCCGCAGCGGCTCTCGAGGAATTGAAGGCCGGGGCGGAACGGTTCGATCTAGTGTTTTCGGACGTCATGATGCCCGGCCAATCCGGTATCGAGTTCGCCCATGACATCACGGCGCTTTACCCCGAGCTACGTATCCTGCTGACCAGTGGCTATAGCCAGGTCATCGCAGACGAAGGCAGTCATGGTTTCGCGCTGCTGCGCAAGCCCTACACCCTGGCCGAGCTTGCGCAGCAGATGAACCGGTTGTTCGACGGCTGATCACAGCCGTCGGGGTCAGTCGAGATCGTTCTCGCTGACCACGACCAGTGCTTGGGCCATGTCACGGCCCAGCGCGGTTTGGGCAGCTTCCAATATGTCGTCGGAATATCGCTCGAACAGCTCGACGGCGTCTCCTTCCGGCACATCGCCGCTGAGTGCCTCGAGAAGATCATACTGGACCGCGAACTGATATTCCTCGCCGTCCAGCTCTCCGACGAACTCGACCTGCCGGTCGGATACGTTGTCCTCGACCGTGCCCTTGATGATTGTCAGCGCTTCGTCCGCCATGGCGTTCCTTTCTGATACCGGGTCGGGGACGCCGGAAACGCGCGAGGGTTCCACGGCGTCGTCTTATTTGACGCGCCGCCAGCGCTGTTCGCGGCATCCCAACCGCCCCAAAAGGCATCCTTCGCCGACCAAGGTCCGCGCGTCGATCTGGGTGATGGTGCCTTCCACCTCGCGACCAATATCTGGAATGAAGACGGTGCCCGCCCAACGGCCGGGTTCCTCCTCCTCGAAATCGGTGAAAAGCTGCGTCCCGACCAGGCGGGGCGAGCCGCCACGCTCGGCATCGGCCTTGGCCTGCTCGCTGGCCCAGGTGACCGTCCCGCACATCAGTAGCGCATCGCGCCCCCGGCCACAGGGCGCGAAGCGAACCTGCACCGTGTTAGAGGGATTGGCCCAAATTCCCGCCGGAACTCGCGCATCCGCGCTGGTGGCAAACAGTCCACCGCCAAGCATCGCGATCATCAGCGCAGCACCGCGCCTATTGCCTTTCATCATATCGCCTCCTGCCGCGGCCTATACCGGGTCGAGATGAATGTAGGATGGCATGGTCCAAAGCCAAACGGCCGACGGGTCGCCCCGCCGGCCGTTTGGTTTCGTCATCACGGTTGCGGTATCAGGAGGCGCGCTTGGCGAGCTCCTTATTGATGCCCAGCGCGGCCAGCGTCGCGACCGCACCCGACAGCAGGTAGACGCCGACCGACAGCAGCCCGAAGTTGCTCGACAGCAACAGCGCCGCCAGTGGGGCAAAGCCCGCACCGAGCAGCCAGGCCAGATCCGAGGTGATCGCCGCGCCGGTGTAGCGGCGCATCGGCGAGAAGCCCGCATTGATGATGCCCGACGACTGGCCGAAGCCCAGGCCCAGCAACAGGAAGCCGAGGACGATATAGATCGTCTCGCCGGTGCCGCCCTGGCTCAGCAGCTGCGGGGCGAACCCGGCATAGGCGGCGATCGCGGCGGCCGAAGCGCCAAGCAGCGTACGACGACCGACACGGTCGGCGATCTTGCCCGAGGCCAGGATCGCGAACACGCCGACGATGCTGCCGATGATCTCGATCATCATGAAGTCCTGCGGGCGTTCGCGGTTGAACAGCACGACCCACGACAGCGGGAACACGGTGACAATGTGGAACATCGCGAAGCTGGCGAGCGGCGCGAACGCGCCGAGCAGCACGGTGCGACCTTCGGTGCGCATCGTCTCGCCGACCGGTGCGGGCTGGAGCTCGCGGGTTTCGAACAGGCGCTGGAATTCCGGTGTCGCCACGATACGCAGACGGGCGAACAGTGCCACGACGTTGATCGCGAAAGCGACGAAGAACGGATATCGCCAGCCCCAGTCGAGGAAGTCGGCGGTGCTCAGCGTCGTCAGGAAGAATGCGAACAGGCCGTTGGCGACCAGCAGGCCGAGCGGTGCGCCCAGCTGCGGGATCATCGCATACCAGCCGCGACGACGCTCAGGCGCGTTCAGCGACAGCAGCGAGGGCAGGCCGTCCCACGCGCCGCCCAGGGCCAGGCCCTGCATGATGCGGAAAATGCCGAGCAGCACGGCGGCCGAAGTGCCGATCTGCTGATAGCCGGGCAGGAAGGCGATCGCCATGGTCGACCCGCCGAGCAGGAACAGTGCGATGGTCAACTTGACGCCGCGACCCAGGTTGCGATCGACCGCCATGAAGATGAAGGTGCCGATCGGGCGCGCGATAAACGCCAGCGAGAACAGCGCGAACGAATAGATCGTGCCGGTCAGCGCGTCGACATACGGAAAGATCAGCGACGGGAACACCAGCACCGATGCGATGGCGTAGACGAAGAAGTCGAAGAACTCCGACGTGCGCCCGATGATGACGCCGATGGCGATATCGCCCGGCGCGACATGGTGCGGATCGCGGGCATTGATCAACCGCGCGTCCCGTTCAAGGGGCGTCGAGGTCGATGCGGTTAACTCTGCGCTCATCGGCTGCCAGTCCTGACTTCTTGCTATTCCCATGCGGCGTTCCGGCTGCGGTGCAAAAAGACCGCACAGGACCGCCATACTGCTGCGCCTATGCGCCTTTCGATCGGGCAGGGGGATTGGACAAACTGTCCAATGTGCGCAGGTGCAGCAAAGGCGTAGCGGCCCTCACATATGTCTCATACGTCGAGCCTTGCGCGCCTGCGCCCTCTTCGCTGGGCCGCCTTGCCCCTCCTGGCCTTACTGGGGGGATGCGACGCGGTCGTGCTCAACCCTGCCGGCGATGTCGCCGTGCAGCAACGCGATCTGGTGCTGATCGCGACGGCCCTGATGCTGCTCATCATCATTCCGGTGATGGCGCTGACGGTGCTGTTCGCGTGGCGCTATCGCAAGAGCAATACCGAGGCCGAGTACGATCCCGAGTTCGACCACTCGACCATGCTCGAGTTGGTGATCTGGTCGGCTCCGCTGCTCATCATCATCTGCCTCGGCGCGGTCACGTGGACGAGCACCCATCTGCTCGATCCGTATCGCCCGATCGAACGTACCGCGCCGGGTCAGCCGGTTGCGGCCGGGGTCAAGCCGCTCGAGGTGCAGGTCGTCGCCCTCGACTGGAAGTGGCTGTTCATCTATCCCGAACAGGGCATCGCCACGGTCAACGAGCTGGCGCTGCCGGTCGATCGTCCGGTCGAGTTCCGCCTGACCGGCACCTCAGTGATGAACGCCTTCTACATCCCCGCGATGGCGGGCATGATCTACACCATGCCCGGAATGGAGACGAAGCTGCACGCGGTCCTGAACCGCGAGGGCACGTTCAAGGGGCTGTCGTCGCACTATAGCGGTGCGGGCTTCTCGGGCATGCACTTCCCCGTCTACGCGCTGCAGGCGAACGGCTTCGACCAGTGGGTCGAGACGGTGCGCAAGTCGCAGGCGGGCCAGGCCAAGGGCAAGGGGCAGCTCGACCGCGCGACCTTCCTGACTATCGAGAAGCCCAGCGAGTACGTGCCCGCCATGTACTTCAACGGGGTTCAGGGCGGCCTGTTCGACCGCGTCGTCAATCGCTGCGTCGCCGACAACACGCCGTGCATGTCCGAGGTCATGATGCATGACCGCATGACCGGTGGCGGCGACCCGCACAAGATGAAGGTCGGCGAGGGCAATCCGCCCGTCAACAACACCGGCCCGATGCACGGCCAGCGGACCAAGGGCGCGCTCGAAAAGTCGCCCGAGGAAATCGAAGTCTCGCCGCACAACAGCAAGGAACCGCTGCCCTCCAACGGCAACCAGGAACCGGGTGAGATGAAGAACCGTCGCATGACCCTCCTTTCCATTCCGCAGACCCCCGGCCCGCAGACCTTTGGTCATGCCGGTGCGGGTCGCGGCTGAGGCACGCCATCATGGACAACATCATAAAGACCATCTTCGGACGGCTATCGATCGAGTCGCTACCGATCCACGAACCCATCGTCGTCGGCACCTTCCTGGGTGTCGCGGTCGGCGGCCTCGCGGTGCTGGCGCTCATCACCAAGTTCAAGCTGTGGGGCTATCTCTGGAAGGAGTGGTTCACCACGGTCGATCACAAGCGCATCGGGATCATGTACATGATCCTGGGCATCGTGATGCTGCTGCGCGGTTTTGCCGACGCGCTGATGATGCGCGGGCAGCAGGCGATCGCGTTCGGCGACAATCAGGGCTTCCTGAATTCGCACCACTATGATCAGGTGTTCACCGCCCACGGCGTCATCATGATCTTCTTCGTGGCGATGCCGATCATCACCGGCCTGATGAATTATGTGGTGCCGCTCCAGATCGGCGCGCGCGACGTGTCCTTCCCGTATCTCAACAATCTGAGCTTCTGGATGACCGCTGGCGGCGTCGTGCTGGTCATGGCCTCGCTGTTCATCGGCGAGTTCGCGCGGACCGGCTGGCTGGCCTTCCCACCGCTGTCGGAACTGGACTTCAGTCCCGATGTCGGTGTCGACTATTATATCTGGGCACTTCAGGTAGCCGGTGTCGGCACCACCCTGTCGGGCATCAACCTGATCGCGACCATCATCAAGATGCGCGCACCGGGCATGACCATGATGAAGCTGCCGGTCTTCTGCTGGACCTCGCTGTGCGCGAACGTGCTGATCGTCGCCAGCTTCCCCGTGCTGACCGCCACGCTCGTCCTGCTGTCGCTTGACCGTTATGTCGGCACAAACTTCTTCACGAACAATCTCGGCGGCAACCCGATGATGTACGTGAACCTGATCTGGATCTGGGGCCACCCGGAGGTGTACATCCTGATCCTGCCGCTGTTCGGCGTGTTCTCGGAAGTGACTTCCACCTTCTCGGGCAAGCGTCTGTTCGGCTATACCTCGATGGTCTACGCCACGATCGTCATCACGATCCTGTCGTACCTGGTCTGGCTGCACCACTTCTTCACCATGGGCTCGGGCGCCAGCGTCAACTCGTTCTTCGGCATCACTACCATGGTGATCTCGATCCCGACGGGGGCGAAGATCTTCAACTGGCTGTTCACCATGTACAAGGGGCGCATCCGGTTCGAGCTGCCGATGATGTGGACCATCGCGTTCATGCTGACCTTCACCATCGGTGGCATGACCGGCGTCCTGCTGGCCGTTCCGCCCGCCGACTTCGTGCTGCACAACTCGCTGTTCCTGATCGCGCACTTCCACAACGTGATCATCGGTGGCGTGCTGTTCGGTGCCTTTGCCGCGATCAACTACTGGTGGCCCAAGGCCTTCGGGTTCAAGCTCAACGAGTTCTGGGGCAAGGTATCGTTCTGGCTGTGGGTCATCGGCTTCTGGGTCGCCTTCACGCCGCTCTACATCATGGGCCTGATGGGCGTGACGCGTCGCCTCCATCACTTCGATGATCCGTCGCTGCAGATCTACTTCGTCGTTGCGCTCATGGGCGCGCTGATGATCGCGGGCGGCATCGGGGCCTTCCTGGTTCAGATCGGCGTGTCGATCTGGAAGAAGGAAGAGCTGCGCGACACCACGGGCGATCCCTGGGACGGCCGTACGCTGGAATGGGCGACCTCGTCGCCGCCGCCGGACTACAACTTCGCGTTCACGCCCGTCATTCACGAACTGGATGCCTGGTACGACATGAAGGACAAGAAGGCGCAGGCTCCGATCGACGGCTACCGGGCGATCCATATGCCGAAGAATACGGGCACCGGCGTCATCATCGCCGCCCTGTCGACGGCCGCTGGGTTCGGCATGATCTGGTACATGTGGTGGCTCGCCGCCTTTGGCCTGATCGGTGTCGTCGTCGTCGCCATCTGGCACACGTTCAACTATGACCGCGATTATTACATTCCCGTCGAGGAAGTCGTGGCAACGGAAAGCGAGCGGCGTCGCCTGCTCGGGCAGGGAGCCTGATCCATGTCGACCGATGTTCTGAGCGCCGATCCGGCCAAGAACCCGACCTATTATCTGGTCGAGGACGAGGATCACCATCACGAATCCGGTGGCTCGACCGCCATCGGGTTCTGGATGTACCTGATGAGCGACTGCCTCATCTTCGCGATCCTGTTCGCCACCTACGGCGTGCTGGGCACTAGCTATGCGGGCGGGCCGACCCCGCGGGAGATCTTCGAACTCCCGCTGGTCGCGCTCAACACCTCGATGCTGCTGCTGTCGTCGATCACCTATGGCTTTGCCATGATCGCGATGGAGAAGAGCCAGAAGTCGAACACGCTGATCTGGCTGGGCATCACCGGCCTGTTCGGTCTCGCCTTCCTGTCGATCGAACTCTACGAATTCGCCAACCTCATCCATGAGGGCGCGGGGCCGCAGCGTTCGGCCTTCCTTTCGTCCTTCTTCACGCTGGTCGGCACGCATGGTCTGCACGTCACCTTCGGCTCGATCTGGCTGGTCACGCTTATGGTGCAGGTCGGCCGCTTCGGCCTGATCGAGGCCAACAAGCGTCGCCTGATGTGCCTGTCGATGTTCTGGCACTTCCTGGACGTCGTCTGGATCGGCGTCTTCACCTTTGTCTATCTGCTGGGAGTTCTCCGTTGAGCGCTCATACCCCCCACGGTCACGACGACCACGGCCATGATGACTCCCATGGCGGCCATGGTTCGATGAAGGGCTACATGATCGGGTTCGTGCTGTCGGTCATCCTGACCGCCATCCCGTTCTGGGCGGTCATGACCGGCGCGCTGGGTGATACCCAGACGACCGCGCTGGTCATCATGGCTCTGGCCTTTGTCCAGATCGTCGTCCACATGATCTACTTCCTGCACATGAACACCAAGTCGGAAGGTGGCTGGACGATGATGGCGCTGGTCTTTACCGCCGTGCTGGTGGTGATTACGCTCAGCGGCTCGATCTGGGTCATGTATCACATGAACACCAACATGATGCCCGACATGGCCGCCCAAATGGGCGGTGGCATGTAATGACGGACGCTGGCGGAAGGGGCGGGCGGCACGGTCGCTCGCCGCTGACGCTGGCGATCCTTACCGCGATCGGCGTGGCGCTGATCGCGGCCTTTGTCAGCCTCGGCGTCTGGCAGTTGCAGCGCCGGGTCTGGAAGCTGGACCTGATCGCGACGGTCGAGGCGCGGTTGCACGCTCCACCCGTTGCCGCTCCCCCGTCCGCAGGCCAGGCGGACGCTTATCGCCGGGTCACCATCGAAGGTCGTTTTCTCAACGATCGCGAGACGTTCGTCCAGGCGGTGACCGAACGTGGGCCCGGTTTCTGGGTGCTGACACCGCTGCTCGGCCCCGACTTCACCATCCTCGTCAATCGTGGCTTCGTTCCCGCCGAGAAACGCCAGGACCATAGCCGTGCGGATGCACCGGTGCGTGTGACCGGATTGATCCGCGTCAGCGAGCCGGGTGGCGCATTCCTTCGGTCGAACGATCCGGTCGCGGACCGTTGGTATTCGCGCGACGTGGCGGCGATCGCGAAGGCCAAGCGACTGGGGCCGGTCGCTCCCTATTTCATCGACGCCGATGCGACGCCCAATCCCGGTGGTTATCCGGTCGGCGGGTTGACCGTGGTCGCGTTCCGCAACAGCCATCTGTCCTACGCCCTGACATGGTTTGCCCTCGCGATCCTGACGGTGGTCGGCGTCGTCATCCTGTGGCGGCGGGGCCGGGCATGAACGCGGGCGAGCCGCCCTTCCTGCCCTTCACCATGCGCCCGCGTGAGCCCGACGCGACGGCGGGCACGGCCAATATGCGCCAGCTCATCCATCTGCGCTGGATGGCGGTTGCGGGCCAATTGTTCACAATCCTGTTCGTCAACCGCGTGATGGGGGTTCAGCTGCCGATCCCCGCGATGATGGGCGTGCTGGTGATGGCTATTGCCATCAATCTGCTCAGCCATTTCCGGCTGCGCTTTCATCGCATCACGAACACCGAACTTCTCTTTGCGCTGATGTTCGACGTCGGCACATTGACGCTCCAGCTTTTCCTGGCGGGTGGTGCGACCAATCCGTTCATCTCGCTCTATCTGATCCAGGTGGTGCTCGGGGCGGTGCTACTCGAGACCTGGTCGGCCTGGGCGCTGGCGGGGATCACCGGGCTCTGCTTCGGCCTCTTGTCGCTGCACCATCGGCCGCTCACCTTTCCGTCCTGGCTGTTCGGCGACATCGCTGGGCTCCATACCCTGGGCAACTGGCTGGGCTTCGCGCTCGTGGCCGGGCTGCTGATCCTGTTCGTCACGCGGATCAGCCACAATCTTCGACGCAGCGCCGCGCGACTGGCCGATCTACGCCAGCAGGCGTCGGAGGAGGAACATATCGTTCGGATGGGCCTGCTTGCCTCGGGCGCCGCGCATGAGTTGGGCACGCCGCTCGCGAGCCTGTCGGTGATCCTGAGCGACTGGCGCCGCGTCCCCAAGCTGCGCGACGATGTCGAACTGATGGGAGAGATTGCCGAGATGCAGGCCGAGGTGCAGCGCTGCAAGGCGATCGTCACCCGTATCCTGCAATCGGCCGGCGAACCGCGCGGCGAGGCTGCGGAATTGTCGGAGGTCGGGCGCTTCATCGATACGATCGTCGAGGAATGGCGGCTGACCCATGCGCAGGTGGCGCTCGACTATCAGCGGACCGATGACGATGCCGCCATCGTATCCGACCCTGCCATCAAGCAGGCGGTGTTCAACGTGCTCGACAATGCCGCCGAAGCGTCGCCCCACTGGGTTGGCCTCAGCGTCGCGCGAGAGGGTGACGCCGTGGCGGTGCGCGTCACTGACGTCGGATCGGGCTTTACCCCCGCCACGCTGTCGCAGGTCGGACGACCGCAGCAATCGACCAAGGGCGAGGGACACGGTGTCGGCCTGTTCCTGGTGTCCAGCGTCGTGCGCAAGCTCGGGGGGCGGGTCGAGGCTGCGAACCGGCCCGAGGGTGGCGCACAGGTCACGCTGACCCTACCTTTGAGCATGATCGGCGTATCGGATCGGGATTAGAAATGGATGACCAACGTTCCCTGGTGATCGTCGAGGACGACGAGACCTTCGCTCGCACGCTCCAGCGTTCTTTCGAGCGGCGCGGCTACCGCGTCTGGGTGGCGGCGAACCCCGATGCGCTGGTCGCGGTCCTTCGTGAAACCACGCCGCGTTATGCGGTGGTCGACCTGAAGCTGGGTCAGGCATCGGGCCTTGCCTGTGTACAGACCTTGCACGCGCATGATCCGGCGATGCTGATCGTGGTGCTGACCGGTTTCGCCAGTATCGCGACGGCGGTCGAGGCGATCAAGCTGGGCGCGTGCCACTATCTCGCCAAGCCGTCCAATACCGACGATATCGAGGCCGCGTTCCACAAGGCTGGCGGCGACACGACGACGGCGATCACCGACCGTCCCAGCTCGATCAAGACGCTGGAATGGGAGCGGATCAACGAGACGCTGGCCGAGACGAACTTCAACATCTCGGAGACCGCACGGCGGCTGGGGATGCACCGCCGGACGCTCGCGAGAAAGCTGGAGAAGCGCCACGTTCCCTGACGCGGCGTTATCTTCCGCTCTTTCCTTACGACGGGACTGGTGGGACCGTCACTCTTCTGTAGCCAATCGACATTCACTCATTCCTCCCCTGCAAGGGGAGGGGGGCCATGCGCAGCATGGTGGAGGGGTGTCGCTGGTCGCGGAATGTGACCGGTCTCTGAGGCCGCCCCCCCGTCAGACCTTCGGCTTGACACCTCTCCTTACAGGGGAGGAATGAAATGAATGCCGACCGGCCCTCGCCTGCATTGTGACTTGGCAGACCGGATGCCGACTCCGCCAAGCGACGATCCGAATGTCAGCGGCGCTTCTCGGCCATGGTCCAGTCCGCAATCTTCTTTTCCAGCACCGGCATCGGCAGCGCGCCGGTGTCGAGCACCTCGGCATGGAAACGGCGCGGATCGAATTTCGCACCCAGCTCCGCCTTGGCCTGCGCCTTGAGGCGGCTGATCGTCAGCTGGCCAATCTTGTAGGCCAGTGCCTGCCCGGGAATGGCGATATAGCGTTCGACCTCGGCGGTCGCGTCGGTGCGTGCCATCGGCGAATTGGCGAGCATATACTCGATCGCCTGGTCGCGGGTCCAACCCTTGGCGTGGATGCCGGTATCGACGACCAGCCGCATTGCGCGCAGCATCTCGTCATTCAGGCCGCCCATGCGCTGATAGGGGTCGGTTTCCATGCCAAGTTCGGGCCATAGCGTCTCGGCGTAAAGCGCCCAGCCTTCGGCATAGGCGGTATTGCCGCCGAAGCGCATGAAGGCGGGGAGGGCGGTGTTCTCCTGCGCCAGGCTGATCTGGAAATGATGCCCCGGCACGGCTTCATGGAGATAGAGCGTCTCCATTTCCCACATATAGCGCGAGGGCAGGTCATAGGTGTTGTAATAGAACACACCCGGCCGCGTCCCGTCCGGCGTCCCGCCCTGATAGGAACCGCCGGCATCCGTCTTTTCCTTGAAGGCGGGTACGGGGCGGATTTCGAGAGCGGTCTTGGGGATCAGCGAGAACTGCTCGCGGATGCGCGCATCGACGCGGCGGCCGATCGCCTCGTAACCTTCGCGCAACTGCGCCGCGCTCTTGGGTGCAAAGCGCGGATCGGTACGCAGAAAGGTGAAGAAATCCGCCAGACTGCCCTTGTAGCCCACCGCCTGCTTCTGGACTTCCATCGCCTTCAGGATGCGCGCGACCTCGGATAGACCGAGTTGATGCACGTCCTCGGCCTTGAGCGGCAGGGTCGTGTTCTGCTCGATCAGATAGGCATAGAGCCGGTCGCCGCCCTCCATCCCGGACAGTCCGACGCTATCGCGTGCGGCGGGAAGATATGTATCGGCGAGGAAGGTTCGCATCCGTTGTTCGGCGGGCACGATCACGTCGCGAATCTGCGCGGCATAGGCGGTCTTCAACCGGGCTTGTTCTGCCGTGGGAATGGTCGCGGGCAAACGCTTGATTGGGCCATAAAAAGTCGACTCCTCGACCGGCACCCCGAGCAGATTATCGAATTGCGCGATCATGTTGCGCACGACCAGCTTCGGCTGGACGACGCCGCTCGCCATGCCTTGGCGGAAGCGGACGATCGCCTCGTCGAGCAGATGCGCATATTCGACATTGCGCTTCAGATTATTGTCATAGTCCGCCACCGTGTTGAACGGTGCCGCACCCTGACCCGAGGAGAATTCCGGGTAGAAGGTCTGGATGCCGTAGAAATGGTCCATCGGCCTGACGATGGTCAGCGCAACGATGGCGGGATCATAGCCCTTGAGTGTCGTCTCGGTCTGCTGCTTGAAGACATCATAGGCAACCTGATTAGTCGGGGTCAGCTTTGCCCGGTCGATCTGCGCGAGGTCTTTCAGGTCCTTTTCGGCCGCCGCACGCTCGGCCGCGATATAGGCGTCGGAGAAGATGTCGCCGATCCGGTCGGCACGGCGCATGTCACCCCGAAACAGCCCGCTGATCGGATTGCGCGCCAGGCTCGCTTCGTCGCTCGCGTGGAACAGTTGCTTAAGCCGGGCATCCGCCTTTCCTTCACCCGGTTGAGGCGCGGCGATCGGGGTGGCCTGAGCAAGAGCAACGGAAGGGGAGGCCGTGGCGGCCAGAACGATGGCAAGGGAAAGAAGGCGCAAGCGGATGTCCCGACGAGAGAAGCGATGCTGCCTTGGTAGAAAGCCAAACCTCCACCTGCAAGCCATGGTCTCAACGAGAAACGCCCTGCGATCCGTGATGGATCACAGGGCGTTACCCGATCATTTCGACACCTGATGTCAGGCGGTGGTCTTGTTGGTAGCGGCCTTGGCCGCCGCCGAACCGGCGTTTCCGGCCGCCTTCACGACATTGTCGAACAGTGAACGAGCGCGGTCCTTGGCGTTGTCCTTGGTCAGGCCTGCCTCTTCCAGTTCACGAAGCCCGGTTTCCCGTGCGGCCTGGGTCGCCTGGCGTACGGTCTCGCCCAGCTTCTTGCCGAGCGGCGTGAGCAGTTCCTTTTCCCGCGCCGAACGCGGGATCAGCGCGCCGACGATCACGCCGACGGCGAGGCCGCCGACGAGGATGCCGAGCGGATTGGTTTCGATCGTGCGCGCGGTCTTCTGCGCCAGCTCGCCTGCCTTGTCCTTGGCGTCGTGATAGGCCTGCGAAGCGGCTTCGCGACCATGGTCCAGCTTTTCGCGGAGGTGGTCGGTCTGCTGATTGTGATGGGTTTCGATCGTCATAGCGAACATCCTTCTGGGGCTATGCCGCCGGGGTTGCCGCCCCGGCGCGCCTAATCAGCGTTTGCGTTTGAACAGGCCGGCAATCCGGCGACGGTTGAGGATCAGCCCAAGTACGGCGACGCCGCCCGCAACGGCGGCTGGGTTGTTCTTGGCGGATTCTAGACCTGAACAGGCGGCCGACATGCCGGCTTCCTTAGCCTGGGCAGCCAGCGCCTTTGGCTCGAGCCTGGCCTGGATACGAGAGACGGTGTGGTTCATCCGCTCTCGCGCTTCGGCCGCGCGGGCTTCGGCTTCGGTAACGGTCATGCGCGGTCTCCCGACAAACGCGATTTGCCGACCATCGCCAGGATTCCGGCAACGACCAGCACCGCACCGACCACGATTAACGTCGCCGCAAAGGGCCCGGTCATTGGGGTCAACGCCATGATCAGGCCGACGAGTAACGCGATAAGGGCCGCGAGACCCAATATCGCGGCGATCCCGAAGAACGTTGCCGCGCTGCGATAGCGGCCGACCTTGTCGGTGGCACGTGCCTTGGCCAGATCGATTTCCGCCGTGATGAACGAGCGACCGTCATCAACCAGCTGCGACATCAATGCCGTCAGCGTCTCCGGTTCGGGCGTTACCGCCGACAGGGCTTCACCGACGCGGCTCACGCGACGCCGTCAACCGACGAGCGGGTTTCGATACCCGACTGAAGCACGCGAGCCAGAACGAAGCCCAGCGCCGCCGCAACGCCGATGGCGACCGCCGGGCTCTTGGTCACGAACGCACGGGCATCGTCGAGCAGCTCTTCGACATCCTTATCCTTGATCGCGCCCGACAGGGACGTGACCGTATCGGCCGCCGAACGCGCATATTGGCCATATTGCTGGCCCAGCTTTTCGTCGACCTGACCGGCCGCGTCGTTCAGCAGCTGCGCGACCTGATCAAGCGCCGAGCCAGCCTTGGCCTTGCCGTCTCCGGCCAGCGCCTGGATCTTGTCGACCGCCTGCTGCTGCACCTTGGTCGCCCCGTCCATCACCTGCTGCTTGGCGTCGGCGATGCTGGCCTTTGCCTTGGACGTATCGCCCTCGCTGACGAACGAGCCATCGGGCGTCGCCACGGCAGGTGCAACGGGTGCGTTCCCGGCAAAAGCGGGTGCGCCGGTGTTGGCAGCGGGGAAATTGCTGTCGGTGTCGGACATCGGAAAACCCTTTCCTGGATCGGCCCGGGTAAACGGGCGGTTTTGCCTTTTAACCCCGGCGATGGAACCCGGGTTCCATGCTTTCCCGCAATTGCCCTTCGCACAGTCACAGGGTAGAGCCGCGCCGAGACCTTCAAGGCTGATGTAGGAGCATCGTTACGTGACCGCAATCATCGACATCCACGCGCGTCAAATCCTGGACAGCCGGGGCAATCCTACCGTCGAGGTGGACGTGCTCCTCGAAGACGGCAGCTTCGGCCGCGCCGCCGTTCCCTCGGGCGCATCGACCGGCGCGCATGAGGCAGTCGAAAAGCGTGACGGCGACAAGAGCCGCTGGATGGGCAAGGGCGTCGAAGCGGCGGTCGAGGCGGTCAATGACGAGATCACCGACGCCATCCTGGGCATGGATGCCGAGGATCAGGCCGATCTCGACCGTGCCATGATCGAGTTGGACGGCACCGAGAACAAGGGCCGCCTTGGCGCGAATGCGATCTTGGGCGTCAGCCTGGCGGCGGCCAAGGCCGCGTCCGAGGCGCGTGGCCTGCCGCTGTACAAATATGTCGGTGGCGTCTCGGCGCATCTGCTGCCGGTGCCGATGATGAACATCATCAATGGCGGCGAGCATGCTGACAATCCTATCGATTTCCAAGAATTCATGATCATGCCGGTCGGTGCGGCGAACATCATGGAAGCGGTGCGCTGCGGTTCGGAAATCTTCCATACGCTGAAGAAGGCGCTGCACGAAAAGGGTCTGGCGACCGGCGTCGGCGACGAGGGCGGATTTGCCCCCAACATCGCCTCGACCACTGAGGCGCTGGACTTCATCATGGCTTCGGTCGAGAAGGCCGGGTACAAGCCGGGCGACGATGTCATGATCGCGCTCGATTGCGCCGCGACCGAGTTCTTCAAGGACGGCAAGTACAATATCTCGGGCGAGGGCAAGATCCTGTCCAGCCACGAGATGGCCGAGTATCTGGCGGACCTGACCCGCCAGTATCCGATCCTGTCGATCGAGGACGGCATGGCCGAGGACGATTGGGAAGGCTGGAAGGCGCTGACCGACCTGATCGGCGACAAGGTACAGCTGGTCGGCGACGATCTGTTCGTCACCAACCCCAAGCGCCTGAAGAAGGGCATCGAAGGCGGTTATGCCAATTCGCTGCTGGTGAAGGTCAACCAGATCGGCACGCTGACCGAAACGCTGGAAGCGGTGTCGCTGGCACAACGCTCGCGCTACACCGCCGTCATGTCGCACCGTTCGGGCGAAACCGAGGACGCGACCATCGCCGATCTGGCGGTCGCGACCAACTGCGGCCAGATCAAGACGGGCAGCCTCGCGCGCTCGGACCGGCTCGCCAAGTACAACCAGCTGATCCGTATCGAGGAAGAGCTGGGTGACTCGGCACGCTATGCCGGTCGCGATATTCTCATCCGCGCTTGAAATCGAAGGGCGCCGGTAACATTATGGCCAGTGTGACCAGAAAACCGTCGCCCTTCATCCGGACCATGCGGCGGGCCGCGCTGCCCGCCCTTGGTCTGACGATCGTTGCGTTCTTCGGCGCCTATGCGGTGCTGGGGCGCAATGGCCTGTTGGCTTACGGCGAATATCAGCGGCAGCTGGTGAAGCGTGAGCAGGACTATGCCATGCTCGACAAGCATCGCACGGTCTTGAAGAACCGCGTCGCGCTGCTCGATCCCGACCATGCGAACCCCGACATGGTTGACGAGATGGTGCGGAAGGAACTCAATGTCGCTCACCCGGACGAGGTGATCGTTCCCCTGAAATGAGAAGGGCGGCCCCGCGAGGCCGCCCTTTCCGTATCAACGACCCAGAAAGGTCAGCAGGTCGCTGGTCAGCCGGTCGCTATGCGTGACGTTCAGGCCGTGTGGCGCGCCGTCATATTCGACCAGCTGCGACTGGGCGATGCCCGCCGCTGCGGCACGCCCCGCCGCGTCGATCGGCACGGTCTGGTCACCGGTCCCGTGAATGACGAGCGTCGGCACGCGAAACGCGGAAAGGTCGGGCCGGAAATCGGTCTGGCTGAACGACTCCGCACAGGCCAAGGTGGGCTTCAGTCCCGCCTGCATCGCAACGCTGGTTGCCCAGTCGAGGACGTCGTCGCTGACCGGGCTGCTGATGAAACCGACGCCGAAGAACTGTTTGAAGAAGGTATGGCGCAGGAAGTGCGCGCGGTCGTCGCGCAGGCCCTGGCCGATCTGGTCGAATACGGACTGCTCGGTGCCGTCGGGATTATCCTCTGTCTTGAGCATATAGGGAACGACCGAAGCGATCAGTCCTGCCGCGATCACGCCCTTGCCGTCATGACGGCTCATGTAGCGCGCGACCTCGCCGCCACCCATCGAGAAACCGATGACGGCCGCATCCTGCGCGCCCGTCGCCTCCAGCACATCGGCCAGGTCGTCCGCCAGCGTGTCATAGTCATAGCCCGACCAGGGCTGGCCCGAACGGCCGAAGCCACGGCGGTCATAGGCGATTGCGCGAAAGCCCGCTTCGGCCAGCGCCATCATCTGGGCGTCCCACATATCGGCCGAAAGCGGCCAGCCATGCAGCAGGACGACCGGGCGGCCTTCGCCCCAATCCTTGACGTAGATGTCCGTGCCGTCGCGCGTCTTCAGATATGGCATCGTCTGCTCCTGCCCGTTTCTGCAATGATGGAACAGCCTGAACGGGCCGATGGATAGCCCGTTCCGTCCCATCGTGTCGGCATGGCGGTTGGGCGCGCGTCCTTCGTCGCGATGACCGGCGATAGGGCCGATGGCGGCGTCAATAATGACGCTGCCCCGGTTGCCAGGGGCGCGTGATGAAGTCACATTCCCCAGCATTCGGGATCGGTACGGAGTATGACGGAATGCGGGGATGGCGGCTATTGCTGGCGGGGACGATGCTGGCCGGACAGCTTGTGGCGGGGCCTGCCATGGCCCAGATGAGCCCGATGACCGAGAATGATCCCTATATCTGGCTGGAGGACAAGGACGGTGCCAAGGCGCTGGCCTGGGTAGAGGCGGAGAATGCCAAGACCCTGCCGCGGCTCCAGAACGATCCCCGCTACCAGACCTTCTATGGCGAGGCGCTGGCCATCGCATCGGCCAAGGACCGTATCCCGATGCCGGGCCAGCTTTATGGTCGCATCGTCAACTTCTGGCGCGATGCCGACCATCCCCAAGGCTTGTGGCGGTGGACGACCGAGGCGGACTATGCCTCGGCCAATCCCAAATGGACGACGCTGCTCGACCTCGACGCGCTGAGCAAGGCGGAGGGCAAGAAATGGGTCTGGAAGGGCCTGACCTGCCTCAGTCCCGAGGATCGACTGTGCCTGGTGGCGCTGTCCGAGGGCGGCGAGGATGCGATCGAGTATCGCGAATTCGATCTGGAGGCCGGACAGTTCGTGCCGGGCGGCTTCCGCCTGTCGACCTCGAAGCAGGGCGCGACGTGGCTGGACAAGGACACGCTGCTCGTCAGCCGCGACTGGGGGCAGGGGACCCTGACCAAGTCGAGCTATCCTTTCGTGGTGAAGATGGTGAAGCGCGGCCAGCCAGTCGAGCAGGCGCAGGAAATCTATCGCGGCGCGCCGACCGATGAACTGGGCACCTATGCCAGCGTCCTGACCGACGCGAAGGGCAATCGCGCGGTGGTGATCGAGCGTCGCAAGACGTTTTTCGGTGGCGACAAGCTGTTCTGGACACCGAGCGGTGGTGCCAAGCCGATCGCGATGCCGGCCCGTGCCTTTCCATCGGGGATGATCGATGGCCGGGTCATCTTCCAGACCAGCGACAATTGGGGCCAGCATCCGGCGGGTGCCGTCGTCTGGGCACCGCTTGCCGAACTGGAGGCCGGCGCGATCACGCCGCGTTCGCTCTTCACACCCAGTGATCGCCAGGCGGTCGAGGGCGTGTCGACGACCAAGAACCGCGTTGTCGTGACCTTCATCGACAATGTGCGCGGCCGGGCCAGCGTATTCGCGCCGACCGGCAGCGGCTGGACGGCATCGACGGTGCAGGTGCCCGACAATATGGCGGTGGACGTCGTCAGCACGAGCGATCGTTCGGACACCGTCTATCTCTCGACCGCGGGCTTTACGACGCCCACCGTGCTGTCGCGCTTCGACGCCAGCCGTCCGGCCAGCCCCCAGGTGTTGAAGACGCTGCCTGCCCGCTTCGACGCGAACGGGACGACCGTCCATCAATATGAGGCGACGTCGACCGACGGCACCAAGGTTCCGTACTTCGTGGTGTTGCCCAAGGGCGCGAAGCTGGACGGCACGACGCCCACGCTCATGACCGCCTATGGCGGGTTCGAACTGGCGCGCCTGCCCACCTATCTGGGTTCGACCGGCAAGATCTGGACCGAGCGGGGCGGTGCCTTCGTCCTCGCCAACATTCGGGGCGGCGGTGAGTTCGGGCCGAAATGGCATGATGCGGGCCGCAAGACCAAGCGGCAGGTCATCTATGACGACTTCGCCTCGGTCGCGAAGGACCTGTTCGCGCGGCACATCACCAATCCGCAGAAGCTGGGCATCTATGGCGGCTCGAACGGCGGGCTGTTGATGGGCGTCGAGCTGACCCAGCATCCCGAGCTGTGGAAGGCGGTGACGATCCAGGTGCCGCTGCTCGACATGGTCCGGTATCAGAAGATCGCGGCGGGGGATTCGTGGAAGGACGAATATGGCTCGATCGACGTGCCCGAGGAGGCCGCGTTCCTGCACAAGATCTCGCCCTATGCCAATATCCGCAAGGGCGTGGCCTATCCGGAACCCTATATCTGGACGACGACCAAGGACGACCGGGTTGGGCCGCAGCATGCGCGCAAATTCGCCGCGCGACTGGCCGAGTATGGCATCCCTTATCTGTTCTACGAGGATACGGCGGGCGGACATTCGGGTGATGCCGACATTGCCCAAGGCGCACGCCTGAGCGCACAGCAGATGGTCTATTTCTCGCAGAAGTTGATGGACCGGCCGACGCGGTAGGCGGATCCGGCCGGGCGGTTTCGCCGTCCGGCCGCATTTTGCATGACCACAGCGGCAATTATTATCTTGCTGCGGTGCGGCAGGATGGGCAAATGCAGGGCATGACCGATATGACGACGACCGAGCGCCGTCCGGCTGAGCCGGCGGCAGGCGCTCCCGCCATCATCTTCGAAGCGATCGTCAAGATGCAGGCGGTGTCCGCCCTGTACAATCGCGGCGAAGTGGTGCTGGCGCCGCACGTGATCTTCACGCGGCATGACGAGCTCTATGTCGATGCCACGACGATCGAGCGCGATGGCAAGCCCCCGCGCGAGGAGAAGATGGGCACGTTCAAGCTGGCGGGCCTCGGCGCGCTTCGCCTTACGCCCCGGCGCTTTACGGCGAGTGCCTTGTTCGAACGCGATGCCGAAAAATACCAGAATGCCGCGCTCATGATGATCGAACCGGCCTGAGCCGAACGGCGCCGCTCACCCCTGGAGGCGGGCGGCGCCCTTTTCGTCAGCGGCAGCGCACCTGGTTCTGGTCGATCGAACGACCGGCCAGCGCGCCACCCGCTGCACCGAGCAGTGTTGCGATCGTGCTGCTCCGCCCGCCGACCAGGTTGCCGAGTATGCCGCCCGCGGCGCCCCCGATGATCAGGCCGGTCGTGCCGTCCGAACGGCGGCAGTAATAGCGGCCATCGGTTCCGGCATAGACGCGGTCCTGCGGCTGCAGCACACGCTCGCGATACTGCGAACCATCGCGATAGTCGCCGACCGGGTCATAATAGGGCTCGGCATTGCGGTCATAGCCATCGGCCGGGATCGGCGGCGCGACTCGGTAGCCGCCCGGCCCGGATGCGGGGGGTGGCGGCGGTGCATAGCCGTCATCGCCATAACCGCCGCGCTCGCGCCGCGACAGGTACAGATCGACTTCCTGCCGATAGAGTTGATATTCGCGGTCGAACCGGGCCTGCGCGGCGCGAAACCGCGCATCGTCGCCTGCGCTCTGGGCGCTGGCCGGAATAGCCGTCACGCTAACAACGGCGGTGATCGCTGCGATGGTCAGATGACGAAAGCCCATCGATCCTGTCCCTCCAATGCCCGCACAATCGGGCGAGGCAACCGATACGGATGCGAATTGATATGGTTCCTGAACGGCTCGCCTTGCCCAACAGAGCCAAGGCGAGCCAAAGGTTTCACGCCTTGGTGACGAAGCTGTCCATCACCCGCTTGCGTCCGGCCTGCTCGAAATCGATTTCCAGCTTGTTGCCTTCGATCACCGCGATCGCGCCATAGCCGAATTTCTGGTGGAACACGCGGTCCCCGACGCTCAAATCGTCGCGGCCCTTCTGCCCCAAACCGACCGAAGGCGACCGGGACTCGACGATGCGCGCCGGGCGGGTGGGCGCAGCGTTCTGCACGGTCGCCGCCCGTTGCCAACCCGGTCCTCGCCCGGTCCCCCGCGCGACGTTGGCGAATGGATCGGCATGTTCGGACCAGTTGGCCCGCCACAGGCTTTCGCCACCGTTCATGCTGCTTTCGCTCTCGATATGTTCAGGCGGCAGTTCGGCGACGAAGCGGCTCGGCAAGCTGGAGGTCCACTGGCCATAGATGCGGCGATTGGCGGCGTGCAGGATGACCGCCTTGCGCCGTGCGCGCGTAATCGCGACATAGGCGAGGCGGCGCTCTTCTTCCAGGCTGCGCGTGCCGCCCTCGTCGATCGCCCGCTGCGACGGGAACAGCCCTTCCTCCCAACCCGCCAGGAAAACGGTATCGAACTCCAGCCCCTTGGCGGCGTGGATCGTCATGATCGTCACCTCGGGCTCGCGCTGGTCGCCGTCGCGGTCCATGACGAGCGAAACATGTTCCAGGAACGCGCCGAGCGACTCGTAATCCTCCATCGCACGGACGAGTTCGGACAGGTTTTCCAGGCGACCGGCGGCTTCGGCCGATTTTTCGTTCTGGTACATCGCGGTATAGCCGCTTTCGTCCAGCAGCTGACGCGCCAGTTCGGGATGGGGCAGGTCCCGCGCCATGTCGCGCCACCGGGCGATATCGCCGATCAGATTGCCCAGGCTCCGGCGCGCCTGCGGCGTCAGTTCGTCGGTGTCGAGGATCCGCGCCGACGCGATGGTCAGCGGCAGGCCTTCGGCACGGGCGAGCTGGTGGATCTTGGCCAGCGCCTTGTCGCCCAGCCCCCGCTTGGGCACGTTGACGATCCGCTCGAACGCCAGGTCGTCGGACGGCTGGTTGACAATCCGCAGATAGGCCAGCGCGTCACGGATTTCGGCGCGCTCATAGAAGCGAAAGCCGCCAACGATCCGGTAAGGCAAGCCGATCGCGATGAAGCGGTCTTCGAACTCACGCGTCTGATGCGACGCGCGCACCAGAATGGCGATATCACCGTACGAGGTGCCCGAACGTCGCGCGCCCTCAATTTCCTCGCCGACCCGGCGCGCTTCCTCCGGCCCGTCCCAGACGCCCAGCACCCGGACCTTCTCGCCCACATCCAGTTCGGTCCACAGCGTCTTGCCCAGACGCCCGCCGTTATGCGCGATCACGCCCGACGCCGCCCCCAGGATATGCGGGGTCGAACGATAATTCTGTTCCAGGCGGATCACCTTGGCACCGGGGAAATCCCGCTCGAAACGCAGGATGTTCTCCACTTGGGCGCCGCGCCAGGAATAGATGGACTGGTCGTCATCGCCGACGCACGCGATGTTCTTGCGCGCCTGGGCAAGCAGCCGCAGCCAGAGATACTGGACGCTGTTAGTGTCCTGATACTCGTCCACCATGATATAGCGGAAGCGCTGCTGATAATGCTCCAGCACGTCGCGATGCGTCTTCAGAATGGTCAGCATGTGGAGCAGCAAGTCGCCAAAGTCGCAGGCGTTCACGCTGCGCAGCCGCTCCTGATACTGGCGGTACAGGTCCGCGCCCTGGCCGTTCGCGTAACGCTCCGCCTCGCCCGCGTCGATATCGCCGGGAACCAGCCCCTTGTTCTTCCACTCGTCGATCAGTCCGCCGAGCGCACGGGCCGGAAAGCGCTTTTCGTCGATATCCGCCGCGACGATCAACTGCTTGAGCAGCCGGAGCTGGTCGTCGGTATCGAGGATGGTGAAGTTGGATTGCAGCCCGACCAGCTCGGCATGGCGGCGCAGCATCTTCGCGCCGATCGCGTGGAAGGTGCCCAGCCACGGCATCCCCTCCACCGCATCGCCGACCAGCCGCCCGACGCGCTCGCGCATTTCCTTGGCGGCCTTGTTGGTGAAGGTGACCGACAGGATTTCCGACGGCCAGGCCTTGCGCGTGTAGAGCAGATGCGCCAGCCGGGCGGTCAGTGCCGCAGTCTTGCCCGTTCCCGCACCCGCCAGGACCAGAACCGGACCATCGGTCGTCAGCACCGCCTCGCGCTGCGCCGGGTTCAGCGATCGCAGATAGGGATAGTCGGTCGGCGAAGCAGCGGGATCGAGGGGAGCGACGGTCATCGCGAACAGTTAGGGAACGTTTGCTGGCGGGGCAACCACCCGTGATGACCGGCAGCCGCTGTTTCATCGCGGGACGAGTCATCAGCCAGTCTTTTGTCCGACATGAAAGCGACATTTCCGCTGCCTAGAGGCGCGGCGTGCCGACGAGCAGCGGGGTGCCCTTCATGGGTGCCGACGCCGCCGTGACGGGCACGACCCGATGCAGGAGCACTATCCGATGAAGATCTTCACGGCAGCCGCCACAGCGGCCTCTCTTTTCGTGTCCGTCGCGGCGCAGGCTGAAGTTCGCGAGCCCGTGGTCGTTCGCGTCCGCCACGCCGACCTCGACCTGCGCCGCGCCGATCACCGTGTGCAGCTCGACGCCCGTATCCGCCGGGCCGCGCTGATCGCTTGTGGTCCGGCAACGATGGACCTGCGCCGCAATGCCGACTCCGCGCGCTGCCGCAAGGAAATGCTGGCTGACGCTGCGCCCAAGCTGGCGGCGCTGTCGCGGGCACCGATCGCGCTCGCCAGCAACAACTAATATCTGTCGAGGGAATGCAGCCGGACGCTCCGACAGGGCCTCGGCTGCATTTCCTCGCGGCGATAGCCACGCGGCCGTCGTCATCAAAATGTCACCGGAAAGGCGCAACGCGACTTCATTATGACAGCTCATGCGCTAACCGGTGGCCAATCCGAAACCCGCGTGCGAGGTCCACGCCTCGATTCCGGGCTCCATCCCATGGGCCGGTGGCTGTTCGCCGCGCTGCTCGTCGGCGGCCTGCTCTATGCGGGCTATAGCGTCGCGATCGATACCGCACGCGTCGGCGAGCCGATGGCGATCGGCGTCTTCGCCTTTCTCGGCCTCGCGCTGCTGATCGCGCTGGGGTTCGAATTCGTCAACGGGTTCCACGATACCGCCAACGCGGTCGCGACGGTCATCTACACGCATTCGATGCCTGCACCGCTGGCGGTCGTGTGGTCGGGCTTCTTCAATTTCCTCGGCGTCGTCACCTCCACCGGGGCTGTCGCCTATTCGATCATCACGCTGCTGCCGATCGACCTGATGCTGCACGTCGGCTCGGCGGGCGGATTTGCGATGATCTTCGCGCTGCTGCTGGCCGCTGTCCTGTGGAACCTGGCGACCTGGGCGGTCGGCCTGCCCAATTCGTCGAGCCATGCGCTGATCGGCTCGATTCTGGGTGTCGGGCTGGCCAACCAGCTGCTGTCGAACGTGCCCGGCACGTCGGGCGTCGACATGGCGCAGGTGCAGAAGGTCCTGACGGCCCTGCTGTTCAGCCCGCTGATCGGGTTCGTCGGCGCGTTGATGCTGCTGCTCGTCATGAAGCGTTTCCTGCGCGACAAGCAGTTGTACCGCGAGCCGGAGGGCGACACGCCGCCGCCGCGTGGCATCCGCGCGCTCCTGATCTTCACCTGCACCGCGGTCAGCTTCGCGCATGGCGGCAATGACGGACAGAAGGGCATGGGCCTGATCATGCTGATCCTGATCGGCTGTGCGCCGACCGCCTATGCGCTGAACCGGACGCTGCCCGAAAGCGCGATGCCCGCCTTCGTCCGTAGCGCGCAGGTCGCGGCCACCGCCTATGCCGCGCACGGTACGTCAGGCACGCCGTCAGTCGAACAGGCTCGCGCGGTGGTCGTCGAGGGCGTCCGCACCAAGGCGATCGACCGGCCGGAGGTCTATGCCGGACTGTCGGTCCTGTCGCGCGACATAGGCGAGCGGATCGAGGATTACGGAACGTTCAGCCGCGTGCCCGCCGCCGTCGTGCCGAACATGCGCAACGACATGTATCTGGTCCTCGATACCACCCGCATGGTGACCAAGAACGAGGGGGCCAAGCAGCGCTTCACCGCCGCCGAGATCGAATCGCTCGACGGCTATGCCGGGTCGCTCGAACGCGGCACCCGCTATATCCCGCTTTGGGTGAAGGTTACGGTTGCCCTGGCGCTGGGGCTTGGAACGATGGTCGGCTGGCGGCGGATCGTGATGACGGTCGGCGAGCGGATCGGCAAGACGCACCTGACCTATGGCATGGGGGCCGCCGCCGAGCTGATGACCGCCGCGACGATCTTCGGTGCCGAATATCTCGGCCGTCCGGTATCGACGACGCACATCCTGACCTCCGGCGTGGCCGGCGCGTCAGTGGCAAACGGCGCGGGGCTACAGTTTCGTACGATCCGCAACATGCTGCTCGCCTGGGTCCTGACCCTTCCGGCCGCCATGATATTGTCGGGAACGCTCTATTGGCTGCTGCTGCAACTGGCGGGCGCGATCGCAGGCTGATCGGCGATAATCGGGCGGCGGGGTCTTTACGCCGCCGCTTCGCTTCTGCACGGACGGTCCATGACCCCAGGATCGTCCGCAGCATCACCCCAGGCATCTCCGGTTTCGCACCGCCATATCCTGCTGGCGAGCCTGACGGGCACGGCGGTCGAGTTCTACGATTTCTATATCTATGCGACGGCAGCGGCGCTGGTGTTCGGGCCGCTCTTCTTCCCCGCATCATCCGCGACGGCGCAACTGCTGCTGTCCTATGCCAGTTTCGGCCTGGCGTTCGTCGCGCGACCAGTGGGGGCCATCGCCTTTGGCCATTTCGGCGATCGGGTAGGACGCAAGTCGACCCTGGTGGTCAGCCTGGTGCTGATGGGCGGCTCGACCGTCGCGATCGCCTTCCTGCCGACCTATGCGCAGGCCGGATGGATCGCACCGCTACTGTTGTGCATCGCCCGCCTGGGGCAGGGGCTGGGCCTGGGCGGAGAATGGGGCGGGGCCGCCCTGCTGGCGGTCGAGAATGCACCGCCTGGTAAACGTAACACCTGGGGCATGTTCCCGCCGCTCGGGGCACCGGTCGGCTTCATCCTGGCGAACGGCTTCTTCCTGATCCTGGGGCTGGTCCTGACCGACGCCCAGTTTCGGGCGTGGGGCTGGCGCCTGCCGTTCCTGGCTAGCGCGGTGCTGGTAATACTCGGCCTCTGGGTGCGGCTGCGGCTGACCGAGACGCCCGATTTCGCCGAGGCCAAGAAAAGCGACACGCTCCCAAGGGTGCCTATCGCCACCCTGCTCGGCGGTCATGGCCGTGCGCTGCTGGCGGGGACGAGCGGGGTCATTGCCTGTTTCGCGATCTTCTATCTCGCGACAGCCTTTGCGCTCGGTTACGGCACGACAGTGCTCGGCTATCCGCGCGAAGCGTTTTTGGGCGTGCAGCTGGCCGCGATCCTGTTCCTGGCGCTGGGCGTGATCGTCTCCAGCGTGTTGGCCGACCGGCGCGGCGCACCGGCGATGCTGCGCCTCGGCTTTGCGGGCTGTGTTCTGGTCGGAATCGTCATGGGGCCGATGCTGGGATCGGGCTCGCTCGCCATCGTGTTCGTCTGGCTGGCGCTGGCGCTGTTTGTGATGGGCTTTGCCTATGGCCCGCTCGGCGGGTGGTTGCCCGCGCTGTTTCCGGCAGGCGTGCGCTATACCGGCGTGTCGATGACCTTCAACCTGGGCGGCATCATCGGCGGCGCGCTGGCCCCGATCGCGGCGCAGGCCCTGACCGAGCGCGGCGGGCTGAACTTCGTCGGCGGCTATCTGGTCGCCGCGGGTCTGCTCAGCCTCGCCGGTTCGGCCCTGATGCGGGGCCGTGCGGTCTATCAGGCCTGACGCAACAGGGTGAGCCGTGCCTTGCCGTGGACGCGGGAGACGTCGACGGTGAAGCCCGCAATCTCGAGTTCCTCCTGCTTGGCGGTCTCGATGCTGATCCAAGTGCCCGCACCCACCCAGCCAAGCCGCGTCAGCTTGTCGAGGGCGACGCTGCCCGCGCCCGTTCCATAAGGCGGGTCCATCAGGATCAGGTCGAGCGGCGCGCGCGCAGGGCCCAGCGCCATGACCGACGATGCCCGCACGTCGCCCTGCGCCTCCAGCTTGGCCAGATTGGCGCGCAGCGCGTCCAGCGCGGCGCGATCCTGCTCGACGAACAGGCAGGACGCCGCCCCCCGCGACAGCGCCTCGATGCCGAGTGCACCCGATCCGGCGAAGAGGTCGCCGACCGCCAGCCCTTCGAAATCACCCAGCCTTGCGGTCAGCATCGAGAACAGCGCCTCCCGCGTCCGATCGGCGGTGGGACGGGTCACGTCCCCCTTGGGCGCGACCAGCGGGCGGCCGCGCCATTGTCCGGCGATCACGCGCATCAGCGATTACCCCCCGGACGGCCAGGACGCGAACCACCGCCACCGGGTCTCGGCCCGCGCGGCCCCGGCCGGGCCGGACCGCCGGAACGGCCGGGCGTACCCTGTCCGCCGTTTGGCGGGCGAGAAGGACGGCCGCCGCGCTCGTCGCTTCGGAACGGGCGGTCACGCGATGGGCCGGAGCGGTCACCGGCTGGCCCCTTTGCGAAGGGCTTGCTGTCTGTCCGACCACGATCACCGCGTTCGTCGCCGCGGAACGACCGCTCACGCGGCGCATTCGAGCGGTCACCGGCTGCGCTCTTGGCATAGGGTCGGTTATCACTGCGTGACGGGCGATCACCGGAACCGCCAAAGCGGTCGCCCGTCGGGCTTTTTGCGAAGGGCTTGTTCTCGGTCCGGTTACGGTCGCTGCGGAACGAGCGCTCACGTGGCGGACCCGAACGCTCGCTTGCTCCACCCTTGGCGAAGGACCGGCTGTCGCCGCGGGCCGGACGTTCCCCGGAGCCACCGAAGCGGTCGCCGGCGGGGCTTTTGCCATAAGGCTTGTTGTCCGACCGGGGACGGTCGCCATGCTCATTGCTACGGAATGGCCGATCGCGGGACGGGGTCGAACGATCGCTCGGCGCGCCCTTGCCAAAGGGACGGTCGGTTCGCTCGTCACGTCGCCCCGAACGGTCGCGCGACGGACCCGCGCGATCCGATACGGGACCCTTGGCATAGGGCCTGCCGTCAGCCTGTGGGCGTCCGGTGCGCGGGGCGGCGCCACGACCGAACCGCTCGCCCGATCCAGCGCGATCCTGCCGCTTCGGGGCGTCGCGCATGTCGGCGCCGGCTCGCGGACCCGAACGGGTCGTCGCGCCGGGGGAGTCGATCCGCGTCGGCGGCGTCCGGAAACCGGGCTTGACCTTGGCCGGGCGGATCGCATCGGCGGGGATGCCACCTTCCAGCGTCTTGCGAAATTCGACGATGTCGTAACCCTTGACCTCGCCAATCTCTCCCACCGGCAGGTCGTCGAGCAGGAACGGGCCATAGCGGAGTCGGATCAGGCGGCTGACTTGCAGACCCAGATATTCCAGCACGCGGCGAACCTCGCGGTTCTTGCCTTCGCGCAAGGTCATCTCGATCCAGACATTCGCGCCGGTGCGACGCTCCAGATTGGCGTCGATCTGGCCATAACGAATGCCGTCGATCTCGATCCCGTGGATCAACTCCTCCAGCTGGGCCTGGGTGATGTCGCCATAGGCGCGCGCGCGATAGGTCCGCTCGACCCCGGTCGCAGGAAGCTCCAGCTGACGCTTGAACCCGCCATCGGTGGTCAGCAGCAGCAGCCCCTCGGTGTTCAGATCGAGCCGCCCCACGGGCACCAGCCGGGGAAGCCCCTCGGGCAGGCGATCATAGATGGTCGGCCGCCCCGCCGGATCGTGCTCGGTCACGAGCAGGCCGGTGGGCTTGTGATAGAGGAACAGCCGGGTCGGCTCCGGCGCGGCGACGGGATCGCCATCGACGGTGATCCCGTCCAGGGTCGAAAGGAGGGTCGCCGGCGTGTCGATCGTCACGCCGTTCAGGGCAATCCGCCCCTCGGCGATCATCCGCTCGATCTCGCGGCGCGATGCGACTCCGGCTCGGGCCAGCAGCTTTGCGATACGTTGATCTGATGTCATGATCGACGCTGATACAGAGGGTGTGCGCCAAAGGAAATTAATTGCGTCGTTTCGCAGACCGGCGCGTTACGGCAGCAGTGCGGGGAACAGAAAGACGGGTCGTAACAGGGATGAGGCTCTTCGGACGAAAAAAGCGGCAACTCGTCAAGCTGCTCGTAGTGGAGGACGAGCCGCTGGTTGCGTTCGATAACGAGCATGCGTTGAGCGATGCCGACTACGAAATCGTGGCGACCGTCGACCGGGCGAGCAAGGCGGTGGCCCTGATCGAAAGCGGTGCGCTGATCGACCTCGTGCTGGCGGATGTGCGACTGGCGGATGGCAGCGGGGTCGATGTCGCTCGCGCGGCAAATGGCCGCGATATCCCTGTGCTGTTCATCACGGGCACGCCACCCGACGGTGCCGAGGACTTGGCCGAAGGCCTGTTGATGAAGCCTTACGGGTCGCGCGAACTGCTCGGCGCGATCGAGGTGATCGAGGAACGGCGGGGCGGCAAGACGCCGACCAGATTGCCTCCTGGGTTTCGCCTGTTCGCGCGTCTGGCCTCTCCACCTCGACCAGGCGCCGAAACCTGACGGTCGCCGCCGTTGCCCCTGGCGCGCAACCCCGATAGGGTCCGCGCTTTGGTGACGGGTGGGCGGATTGCATATGGCGAGTGGGCGTTGGGTGGATGGCGTGCGGCCCTATGTCGAACGGGCCCCGCTGGCCGCCCTCGCGCTGGGTGTCTCGTCGGCGTTTCCCTTGACCATGATCAACGCCACGCTGGCCAGCCGTCTGGCGGAGGCGGGGATCGAGAAGAAGAGCGTCACCGCCTTCGCGCTTGTCATCCTGGCCTATAATTTCAAATGGCTTTGGGCGTGGATCGTGGAGGGGGTGAAGATCCCGATCCTCCACCGGCTGGGCCAGCGCGTGTCGTGGCTGTTCGTCGTGGCGGCGCTCGTCTGCGTCGCCGCGGTCGGGCTGGGCCTGTCCGATCCGACGGTATCGTTGGCGCAGACCGCGATGGCGGCGATTGCGCTAGGTGTGGCGGGCGCGACCTTCGACATCGTGATCGACGCCTATCGCATCGAGCTGCTCGAGCCGCGCCAGCTGGGTGTGGGCGCCGGGATGAGCCAATATGGATGGCGCATCGGATCGGCGCTGGTGGCGTCGCTCTCGCTGGTCGTGGCGACCCGTGCGGGGTGGAGCGTCGCCTATATGGTCAGCTGCGCCTTCGCGCTTCCCGCGGTCCTGACCGCCATCATCATGGGCGAACCCGCGCGGCATAGCGAAATCACCGCAAAACGCTCGACCGAGGGACTGGTCCGTGCGGTCGTCGGTCCGTTCGCCGAATTCTTCCGGCGGCAGGGAGCGGGCATCATCCTGCTGTTCATCCTGGTTCACAAGATCGGCGATACCCTGGCCAATCTGACGTTCCGCCTGCTGTTCAACGATCTGGGGTTCAGCAAGGACGAGATCGCGCTCTACGATGTCGGCGTCGGTTTCTGGGCCTTGCTGATCGGCGTGTTCGTCGGCGGCGTGATCTACGCACGGCTCGGCATGAAGCGGTCGGTCATCATCAGCCTAGTGCTGATGGCGGTGTCCAACCTGTCCTTTGCCGGACTGGCGGCGCTGGGCCATTCCAACTGGGGCATGGCGGGCGCGATCGGGTTCGAGAATTTCTCGAGCGGCATCGGCGGCGTCACCGTGGTCGCCTATTTCTCGGCGCTGACCGACCTGCGCTTCACCGCCGCGCAATATGCACTGATTTCGGCGGCGGCCAGCATCGTCGGCCGGATTCTGAGCGGCACGACCGCCGGGGCCTTGGTCGAGCGGTTCGGCTATGTCGACTTCTACCTTCTGACCACCGTTGTCGCGTTGCCCGGCGTGGCGCTTTTCTGGTGGATGGCGCGCTCTGGCCTAGTCGATCGGTCGATCGGCAGTGCGGGCGTCGAGGGGGAAGGCGACGCCCGCACGGCCGATACTGGTCAGTAACGGATCGGGCGGCCTTCGTCGGCAAAGGCTGCGCTGACGGCGGCTGCACTGGCCAGCACGCCGTCGATCCGCCGTACGCCGAGCAGATCGGCCATCAGGAACCGCGCCTTGTCCGGCGCTGTCTCCATTTGCGCAAGGATGGTCATGAGCGCGGCTTCGGCAGCGGTCATGCGGCCGCAGCAGCACGGCGCAATCGCGATCTGACCTGAGGCGTGTACGGCAAGGTCGGCCATCAGGGTGCGTAGCAGGACCAACGGCCGCCGGAAATCCTGCCCGAAGACGGTGAACAGCGTATGTGCGGCGCGCGCATCGGCCAGCCCGTGCGCGCCCATGCGACGAACAGCGAACAAAGCGATACGGGCATGAGAACAGGCCGGAAGCAGGTGCGGAAGCGCAGCGGCAAGGGTCTGGGTTTCGGCCATCGACGGGGACTCCATGATTACGAGCCCCATGCTAATTGTTCGCTATTGATAGTCAATCGCAAATAATGCGGTGACGACAGGCCGTTCGCCGCGTCAGTCCGGCGCCTCGTCGTTTGCCTCCAGTACCTGCCCGGCCAGATAGAGCGATCCCGCGATCAGCACCTGCACGGGCTGACCAAAGCGAGCGCCGATCATCGTCAGCGCCTCGACAGGATCGGCCGCGTGGCGTGCTTCGATACCCAGGGCCTGCGCCTGCTCGGCCAGATGCTCGGGTGCGTGACACGCATGGTTCGGCACCGGCACCGTGACGACCAGATCGACCATCGCGCCGAGCCGCTCGAGCACCGGGGCGACCTCCTTATTGGCCAACATGCCAAGGACGAGAGCAGTAGGTCCCCGGGAGCGCCACGAGGCCATTGCGCGCGCAACCGGCGTAGCGGCCGAAGGATTGTGCGCTCCGTCCAGCCAGCAGCGGCTGCCCGCCGGCAGATGCGCGGTAAGGGGGCCATGCTTCAGCTGCTGCATGCGCGCGGGCCACCCGGCCTGGGTCGCTGCCGCCAGAAGCGCATCGTCGGGCACGGCCACCGCCGATTGATGACGGATCATGGCCACGGCCAGCGCCAGATTGCGGGACTGATGCGCGCCGGGCAGCGTCGGGCGGGGCAGGGCAAGCGTGCAGTGACGGTCTCGATAGGAAAGTCCCGTCCGCGTCGCCTGGCTCGACCAGTCCCGGCCACGTGCCAGAACGGGGGCGCCAGCCTCGACTGCGACCGACGCGATGGCGTCGCGCAGCGGCCTGGCATAATCCATCGTGACGAGTGGCGTGCCGGGTTTGGCGATGCCTGCCTTTTCGCGGGCGATCCCGGTCAGGCTGCGCCCAAGGAATGCCTCATGATCAATGCCCAGCGCTGCGATACCGCAAATGGCGGGGGGCGGCAGGACGTTGGTCGCGTCGAGCCGTCCGCCAAGCCCGACTTCGATGATCGTCGCGGCGGCAGGCGTACGGGCAAAGCATAGAAACGCGGCGGCCGTCGTGACCTCGAAGAAACTCGCCCCGATCCCGTCGGCCTGCGCAAGCACTTCGTCCAGGATCGCGGCCAGCGCATCGTCGTCGATCAGCCGTCCGGCGATCCGGATCCGCTCGTTGAAGCGAACGAGGTGTGGGCTGGAATAGACATGGACGTGTTGCCCCGACGCGTCGAACGCCGCACGCAGGAAGGCGCAGGTCGACCCCTTGCCGTTGGTGCCTGCGACATGAAAAACGGGCGGCAGGTGGTTTTGCGGGTCACCGAGCCGGGCGAGAAGCGCCGTGATCCGCCCCAGGCCAAGGACGTCCGCGCCAGGCGACAGGGCCCAGAGCCGGTCGAGTTGCTCCTGGACGGCCGGATGATCGGAACGGGCATGGTCTGGCATCGGCCGGTCTCGTGGAAGCGGATGTGAAAAGAGGCGGACCTCTCGGCCCGCCCCCTTACTGCGATCGTCCGGGAAAGGCGATGGTTCAAGCTGCCCGGCGCGATCCCGTCAGATAGCCGATGACGGTCGCCAGGCGCTCGCGCAGGTCGCGGCGATGGACGACCATGTCGAGCATCCCGTGGTCGAGATAATATTCCGACGTCTGGAAATCGTCAGGCAGCTTTTCGCGGATCGTGCTCTCGATCACGCGGCGGCCGGTAAAGGCCAGGGTCGCCTTGGGCTCGGCGATCTGGACATCGCCCAGCATGGCATAGGCCGCCATGACGCCGCCCGATGTCGGATCGGTCAACACGACGATATAGGGCAGGCCCGCATCATGGAGCATCTGGATCGCGACGGTCGTACGCGGCATCTGCATCAGGCTGAGAATACCCTCCTGCATGCGCGCGCCGCCCGACGCGGTGAAGATGACATAGGGGCAGTGGTCGGCGATCGCCGCCTCGACGCCGCGCACGAACGCTTCACCCACGGCCAGCCCCATCGAGCCGCCCATGAAGGCGAAGTCCTGCACGCCGACCACGACCTTGTGGCCCAGGATCGTGCCGCGCGCATTGACCAGCGCGTCGGTTTCCGCCGCATTGGTGCGGGCGGCCTTCAGCCGGTCGGCATAACGCTTCGAATCGCGGAACTTGAGCGGATCCTCGGGCACCTTGGGCGCGGGCAGTTCGTTGCAGCTGCCCTCATCCAGCAGGTGGCGGAACCGAACCTTCGGTCCGATGCGATCGTGATGATCGCATTTCGGGCAGACGTTCAGATTGTCTTCCAGCTCCTTGGTGAACACCATCTGCCCGCAACCCTTGCACTTGTGCCAGAGATTGTCGGGCGTCTCCTTCTTGACGACGAAGGGGATGACGTTGCGAACGCTGTTGAGCCAGCTCATGCGAGTTCCTTGCGCGCGTCGACCAGCGCCGACGATAGAGTTTCAATATAGGCGCGAACCGGCTCCGCGGCCTGCGTGCCATGTTCACCGACCAGGTCGACGATGGCCGAACCGACGACGACGCCGTCCGCCACGCGACCGATGGCCGCTGCCTGCTCGGGCGTGCGTACACCGAAGCCCACGGCAACCGGCAGTTCGGTCGAGGCCTTCAGCCGGGCGACGGCCTCCTCGATCGAGGATTGCACCGCCTGCTGCTGCCCTGTGATGCCAGCGACCGACACGTAATACAGGAAACCATCGGCGCCCGTCAAAATCGTCGGCAGGCGCGCCGCGTCGCTGGTCGGCGTGGCGAGGCGGATCGACGCCACGCCCTTTTCACGAAGCGCCACACCCAGGGCATCGTCTTCCTCGGCGGGAACGTCGACGCAGATCACGCCGTCGACGCCGGCTTCGGCCGCTGCCGATGCGAACCATTCCGGCCCGCGCACCGTCATCGGATTGGCATAGCCCATCAGGACCAGCGGCACATCGGTATGACGCGCACGAAACGCCGTGGCGATGGCGAGTACGTCGGCGGTGCGGGTTCCAGCGCCCAGGCTGCGGATATTGGCCTTCTGGATCGCGGGGCCATCGGCCATCGGATCGGTGAAGGGCATACCCAGTTCGATCACGTCCGCGCCCCCCTCGACCAGCGCGTCGAGGATCGCGGCGGTCGCGTTCGGGGTCGGGTCGCCTGCCGTTACGAAGGTGACGAGCGCGGCGCGACCGGCATCGGCACAGGCGGCAAAGGTGTCGGCGATGCGGCTCACATCTTCACTCCCATGGCGTCGGCGACGGTGAAGATGTCCTTGTCGCCACGACCCGAAATGTTGATCAGGATGATCTGGTCACGATCCATCGTCGGCGCACGCTTCATCAGGCCGGCAAGCGCATGGGCGCATTCCAGCGCGGGGATGATCCCCTCCACCCGGCAGCATAGCTGGAACGCGTCGAGCGCCTCGGTGTCGGTGATGCCTTCATAGACGACACGGCCGGTATCGTTCAGCCAGCTATGCTCAGGGCCGATGCCCGGATAGTCGAGTCCGGCCGAGATGGAATGCGCCTCGGCGATCTGACCATCCTCGTCCTGGAGCAGATAGGTCTTGTTGCCGTGCAGGATACCGGGCTTGCCGCCGGTCAGGCTGGCGGCATGCTGCGTGGTGCTGAGGCCATGGCCTGCCGCCTCGATGCCCAGCATCGCGACCTCGGCATCGTCGAGGAACGGGTGGAACAGGCCGATGGCGTTGGACCCGCCGCCGACCGAGGCGATCAGCAGGTCGGGCAGGCGGCCCTCGGCCTCCATGATCTGCGCCTTCGATTCCGTGCCGATCACCGATTGGAAATCGCGGACCATTTCCGGGTATGGATGCGGGCCCGCCGCCGTGCCGATGATGTAGAAGGTGTCGTGGACGTTGGCGACCCAGTCGCGCAGCGCCTCGTTCATCGCATCTTTCAGCGTCTGCGCGCCCGAGGTGACGGGCCGGACTTCGGCACCGAGCAGCTTCATGCGGAAGACGTTGGGGGCCTGCCGCTCGATATCGCGCGCGCCCATGAAGATGGTGCAGGGCAGGCCGAAGCGCGCCGCGACCGTCGCGGTCGCCACCCCATGCTGTCCCGCGCCCGTCTCCGCGATGATCCGGGTCTTGCCCATCCGCTTGGCCAGCAGGATCTGGCCGATGCAGTTGTTGATCTTGTGCGCGCCGGTGTGGTTCAGTTCTTCGCGCTTGAAATAGATTTTCGGCCCCTTGCCCTCGGGCGCGCTGTTGCGCAGCGTCTCGGTCAGGCGCTCGGCATAATACATCGGGCTGGGACGACCGACATAATGGGTCATCAGCCCGTCGAACTCGGCCTTGAAGGCCGGGTCCTTCTGGGCCGCGCGATATTCGCGTTCCAGGTCGAGGATGAGCGGCATCAGCGTCTCGGCGACATAGCGGCCGCCATAGTCGCCGAAATGGCCACGCTCATCGGGTTGCGCGCGGAAGGAGTTGGGGGCGTTCATCATCTATTCCTTGAGCGTTGCCGGGGCGAGCCCTGCGAACGTTCCTGTCACCGATTTGTCGCAACGGCTTTAAGGAAGCCTGCGATCTTGTCCATATCCTTGACGCCCGGTGCGCTCTCGACGCCCGACGACACATCGACCAAAGGTGCCCCGGTGCGGCGGATCGCCTCGCTGACATTCCCGGCATCCAGTCCACCGGACAGGGCCCAGCGCAGCGGATGGCGAACACCGTCCAGCAAGCTCCAGTCGAAACGCAGGCCCATGCCGCCGGGCAGCGACGCCTCGTCCGGGGTCTTGGCGTCATAGAGGATCAGCGTCGCGGCCCCCGCATAGTCGCGCGCCTTGTCGACATCGCCGCGCGCCTTGATCGCGACGGCGACCCAGACCTCGCGGTCGAACTTCGCGCGGATCGCGGCAACGCGGGCGGGGGCGGTGCGGTGGAGCTGGATCGCGTCCAGCATTCCGGCGCGCACGGCGGCCTCGAGCAACTGGTCATCGGGATCGACGAAGACGCCGACCCGCTGGACCCGCTCGGGAACCCGGCCGGCCAGCCCCGCCGCGACGTCGAAGGTCAGGTGGCGGGGCGAGGCGGGAAAGAAGACGAACCCGACATGGCTCGCCCCATCGCCCAGCGCAGCATCCAGCGTGGCGGGCGTCGTCAGTCCGCAGATCTTGGCAGTGGTCGGCATGATCGTTTCCCGAATGGGAGGGGTCGAAAAACGGGTCAGAGCGTGGCGGCGATCGCCCTTGCGGCAGCGTCGGGGTCTTCGGCCTGGGTGATCGGGCGACCGATGACCAGGATGGAGGCGCCCGCATCGACCGCCGCACGCGGCGTTACGACGCGCTTCTGGTCGCCGATCACGCCGTTCGAGGGTCGGACACCCGGCACCACGAAGAAGCCCTTGGGCCATGCCTTCCTGACCGCCGCGACCTCTTCGCCCGAGCAGACGATGCCGTCGACGCCGGACTCGGCCGCCAGATCGGCCAGACGGCGGACATGGTCGGCGGGGGAGCCGATGACGCCGGTGTCGGAGAGGTCGTTGCTGTCCAGGCTGGTCAGCATGGTCACCGCCACGACCTTGGTGCCGACCGGTGCCGCCGCCTTGGCATCCTCCAGCATCGCACGGCCGCCGCTGGCATGGACGGTCAGGATCGCAGGCGCCAGCGGACCGAGTGACTGAACCGCCTTGGCCACCGTATTGGGAATATCGTGCAGCTTCAGGTCGAGAAAGATCGGCAGGCCGATATGCGCCATCTCCCGCACGCCGCCCGCGCCGTGGGCGCAGAAGAACTCCAGGCCCAGCTTCAGTCCGCCGACATGGTGGCGGACCTTGTTTGCCAGCGCCTGGGCGCGGGCGAGGTCGGGGGTGTCGATGGCGACGTAGATGCGGTTGCTCATGGCGATATCAGACCAGGGGCTGGGTGGTGGCGGTGACGGGCGGGACGACGGGGGCATAGGCACCCGTTTCGGCCGAGACGGCGGCGAGCGAACGCTCCGCCGCGCTCAGCCGCTGGCGAAGCCGCCAGCGGGCCGCATGCTGCCAGATCAGCGTCGGGACCAGGCCCAGCAGGAAGGTCAGGAACAGCAGCAGCGGGAGGTTGACGTCCGCGACCAGGCCGCCGACCAGCCGGATCGGCACGGTCGTCCAATTCCCCAGCGTGAAGGCTGCGGCCAGAAAGGCCAGCAGGCACCAGAACAGCATTTTCAGGAACTGCATGCGCTTCTCCGCGTAACCCGGTCCGCCACCTCCCTGACGAGGTGGCCGGACGTCGCTCAGGGCTGGCGGTCTAGCGGCCTTGGTCCGGCATGACCAGCCTTCAGCCGATCTCGCGGCGAAGCGAGGCGATCAGCGGCGCCACGGCGGTCAGGCGATCCTGTTCCTCGTCCAGGATCGCCAGGAACGCGCGGCGCTTGAACGCCGCCACCGCACCGGGCTTGAGGCGGATCGTCGAAGGCAGGGTGGACACGACGATGTCGATCATCCGCTCGGCCCCGTGAAGGCGCCCCCACAGATAGTCGTTCTCGCGGTAGCTGCGGCTGAAGAACGCGCCGAAGGTCAGGAACTGGATGCCCTTGAGGGTCGCCTCCGCACCCCCCGCCCGGATCGCGGTGGCATCGTCGGGGGAGATGCGATCGACCTTGATCGGATCGAACTCGTCCAGTCCCTCGCCCTGCAGCAGCGGCAGCGTCGCCACATCGAAATACGGAAAACCCAGATAGGTCAGCAGCAGGGTTCGCCGGGCGCTGCGCGGCAGTCCGGCAAAGGCGGTCGCCAGCCGGGCATCGGTTTCTCCGTCGAGCCGGATCAGATCGAGCCTTGCTTCCAACCGGTCGAGTAATGGTCCGCCATCGTCGCGATGGTCACGGATATCATCGGTCATCTCGCTATGGGCGCTGCCGTGCTGACGCTCGAGAAATGCGGCCAGCGAATCGTAGATAGCGTCGCGTACCGGGGCGAGCTCCGTCTCGCTATGGTCGCCTTCCAGCTCCGTCAGTCGGCGGGCGAGCAGGCGCAGGCGACGGATGCGATAGCCGAGGTCGAAGGCGCGCAGGAAATTGCGCGCACCGCCGCTCGACCCACCGTTGAAGTGGATTGCCTCCGCGCCGGTGTAGCGGGTACCCACGGTTCGCTCGATCATGGCGCGCAGGCGTCCGCGTCGCTGCTGGCCGTCATCGCCGACCGCCTCGGCAAAGATGCCGGCCATGGCATCGATGACATTGGCGAATTTCAGATGGCCATAGGCGGCATAGCTGAACCCCGCCTTCGCGGCCGAGGCGGCCTGCGCTCGGACCCGCCACGATGCCAGGCGCGCCGCCGTGGGGCGATCGAGGAAGAAGGTCCCGCCGAACAGCTGTTCGATCTCCTGTTCGACATCCTCGCGGATCGCGGCGACGATCGCCTGCATCCGGTCGATCCGCCCCGATCGTGCGGCGATCGCTTCCAGATTGTCGCGGATCGGTTGCTGGCGTGGCAGTTCGCTGACTGCGCCAATGATGGTCTGAAAGAAACCGGGATGGCCGCCGCCGCCGGGCAGGCGGAAATGCATACCTGGATAGGGATCGATATAGACGAACCGGCGATCGACCTGGCGTCGTGCCGGGCGGCGGCCCAGGGCTTCGATGGCCGGACGGAAAGGGGCGTTGACCAGCACCGAGCCGTCGATCAGCACGGCCTTGTCTGCGGCGCCTGCGGCATGATGTCGGGGCAGGACGCGGCGAAGGAATTCGTCGCGGCTGTTCCAGCTCTTGTCCCTGTCCGCCAGAACGCGGTCGAGTTCGGCGACCGTGAAGGGCGGGAACGCTCCGGGAAAGCTCGACGTGGCGCGCGCCGCGAACACTAGTTCGGGGATCGCCGCCAGCCGACCGCCGCCGCTGTCGGTGAAGTCGACCACCATGCGATGCTCGGTCTCCACCACCTCGCCGGGCGAATGCAGCTTGAGGCGTTGGGGTTGGCCGGTAAAATCGGTGACGGTGACGAACAGGTCGAGCGGCTGGCCGGGCGGAAGCAGGCGCTTGCCCGCCGGTGCGGCCGCCATCCGGTCGAATGCCTCGAGGAGCCGTCCGGTGAAGGCATCGGCATCGAACGGCGCCTCGAACCAGCGGGAGCGAACGAGATGGCCGAGCTTGAAACGGACCTCGTCACGCGTTTCCTCGTCCAGCGCCTCGATCTTGTCGCCGCTCCGCCCCGCCGCCATCCATGCGATCGGCAGGGCCCACATCTTGGAAAAGCGCGAGGTCGGGGCGGCTGCCGGGGCGATCAGCGACTCGATGTCGGCCGCTTCCAGCCACAGGTCGGTCAGCGGGTCGAGCGATTGGCCGGTCGACAGCGCCTGGCCCAGGAAGATGCCGTTGATCCCGCCCGCGCTGGCGCCTGCGATGATATCGGCGAGCACCCGCACGCGCACGCCGCCACGTTCGGCCATCTCGTCCAGCAATTCGTGATAGACGGCGTCGACCGCCGAGGCGGGCACATCGCCCTCATGCGAGGCTCGGCTGGCCCGCACGACCCGCCAGATCTCCTTGGTGATGCCGTGCATGTAAACCGCCAGGCTGATCCCGCCATAGCAGACCAGCGCCAACCGCAGTTCCTTTTCACGCATCAGCGGGGCGCCACCATCGCCCAGATGGGCAAATGGTCGGAGGCCTTGCGCGACATCGGCGTGGCGTGCACACCGCAGGTGTCGATACGAAGGTCGGGCGAGACCATGATCCGGTCGAGCCGCCCGATGGGACGCCTGGCATGGAAGCTGGGGCCGGTATCCGCGATCGCGAAGTCGCGGGTGAAGTCGCGCAGACACCCGGCCGCGCGGGTCCATTCGTTCAGGTCGCCCATCATGACAGTGGGTCGCGCATGGATGCAACTGGACAGATGCGCGAGGATCGCCGCCGCCTGTCGTCGCCGCCACAGGCCCGACAGGTCCAGATGCATGCCGACGACCCGGATGCAGCCGCTTTGTGTCCGCAGATCCGCCATGACCGCGCCACGCGGCTCGAGCGAGGGCAGGTGGATCGCCTCGAAATCCAGGACCTGTACGGTCTTGCGCACCAGGATCGTGTTGCCGTGCCAGCCCATCGAACGGGCCTTCATGCCATAGACGATCGGCTTCCAATCGCTATGGTCGTCCAGCAGGTGAAGCGGGATCACGCCCTCGCGCTCGCCAAAGCGACGGTCGGCTTCCTGAAGGGCGATGACATCGGCGTCGACCTCTCGCAGCACATCCAGGATACGGTCGGGGTTGCGCCGCCGGTCGGCGCCGATCCCTTTTCGGATATTGTAGCTGGCGACCTTTATCATTCCGCATCTGTAACGCCGAAACTGGCGTTTGGTGCCAAGCGCGGCGCGGGCAAAAGATGGGAAATGGTGCCGGATGAGGGGATCGAACCCCCGACCTTCGGTTTACAAAACCGCTGCACTACCGCTGTGCTAATCCGGCAATGCCGATCCCCCTAGCGTCAAGAGACGCCGAAGGTCCAGCCCTCCGTTTGGGCAACCTGTGGGGTAAGCCCCGCCGGACGCCACAAATCCGCCCGGTCCGCGACCGTGCGCAGCCAGGCGGAGGTCAGGATCGCATCGGTGCTGTGATCGTCATAGCGCGACAGCGGCCGATGCCGATCGCTGCCCAGATGGGCCAGGGCGTCATCCAGCGCTTCGCCACTGCGCATCTTGCTGCGGCCACGCGGTCGCCCGGCATCGCGCGCGGCGATCGTCGTATAGATTTCGACGACAAGCATCCCACCCGCTGGAACCGCGTCGAACGGCCAGATCGCGATCCGGCCGTCCAGCCGCCGCAGCATCCGCATCCCGGCAAAACTGGCCTTGGCAACCTGGGATGCGCCAATCGCGTCATAGACGGTCGATGGCTTGCGTCCGCCATCGGCGGCGACTTCGCAGCGCCGCCAATGCAGGAAGTCCGCCTTTCGCCCGTCGGCCGCGCCGAAATAGAAATGCCGCCCGCGCCGCGCGTCCAGAAAGCTGCGTGCTCCCAGATCGGGGTCGTCGCAGCTGTCGTCGACATGCGCCCATAGCGACCTTGCATCGGGTGTCGGCGTGTCGCCGGGCAAATGTGCACCGCGCTCGACAAAGGGGGCCGAGAAACTGAAATCGAACCCCACCAGCAGTGGCTCGTCCGCTCGTGCCAGCAGCCAGTCCGCCACGCCCTGCCGCGACCATGCCCGGCCCGGCCGCGGCACGAGGACCGGCGCGGACCGACCGTTCGCGCAATATGCCATGCGGATACCCGGATGCGCCGTGCCATGCGCGCCCGACCAGTCGATCGCGACGAAACCGGTGAAGCGGTCAGCCATCGCCATCCTGCAAGGCCCGCCGCCGCTCGTCCCACCAGGCCATGCGCTCGGCGATGCGCTTCTCCAGGCCACGCCCCGACGGTGTGTAGAATTCCTGCGGCGGCAATTCGTCGGGCCAGTAATTCGCTCCCGAAAAGCCACCCTCGGCATCATGGTCATATTCGTAATTCGCGCCGTAACCGATCTGCTTCATCAGCTTGGTCGGCGCGTTCAGGATGTTGGCGGGCGGCATCAGCGACCCGGTTTCTTTCGCAATGCGCCACGCCTGCTTCTGTGCCTTGTACACCGCATTCGATTTGGGCGCGGTCGCGAGATAGAGGCAGGCCTGCGCGATCGCCAGCTCTCCCTCGGGCGAGCCGAGAAAGTCATAGGCATCCTTCGCCGCGAGGCACTGGGCCAGCGCCTGCGGGTCGGCCAAGCCGATATCCTCGACGGCGGCGCGGGTCAGGCGGCGGAGCAGGTAGAGCGGTTCCTCGCCAGCGGTCAGCATCCGCGCGAGATAATAGAGCGCGGCCTGCGGGTCCGAGCCGCGGATCGATTTGTGCAGCGCCGAGATCAGGTTGTAATGACCCTCGCGATCCTTGTCATAGACCGCGACCCGGCGCTGGAGAAAAGCCGATAGACCGGCCGGGTCCAGTGGCTGGGGCAGGTCGACCGCGAACAATGTCTCCGCCTGGTTGAGCAGGAAACGGCCATCCCCGTCCGCGCTGGCGATCAGGGCATCGCGCGCCGCGACATCCAGCGGCAGCGGACGGCCCATCTCGACCTCGGCACGGTCGAGCAATTGTTCGAGTGCGGCCTGACCCAGACGGTGCAGGATCAGGACCTGCGCACGGCTCAGCAAGGCGGCGTTGAGTTCGAACGACGGGTTCTCGGTCGTGGCGCCGACCAGCGTCACCGTCCCATCCTCGACATAGGGCAGGAAGCCGTCCTGCTGCGCCCGGTTGAAACGGTGGATCTCGTCCACGAACATCAATGTCCGCTGACCCAGCCGCGCATGGTCGCGCGCCTCCGCAAAAACCTTTTTCAGGTCCGCCACCCCGGAGAAGACCGCGGAAATGGCGGCATAGCGCAGGCCGACTTCGGCCGCGAGCAGGCGCGCGATGGTCGTCTTGCCCGTGCCCGGCGGCCCCCACAGGATCATCGAGGACAGACGACCGGCGGCGACCATGCGACCGATCGCGCCGCTCGGCCCGGTCAGATGATCCTGGCCCACGACATCGACCAGTTGCAACGGTCTTAGCCGATCGGCCAGCGGCGCGTCCGGGGAAAGTTGCGGGGTGGCGGGGGCGGGGTCCATTCCCGCAAACAAATCAGCCATGCCCGGCATGTAGGGCGTGCGGCCTCCCACGTCATCCGGTCATTCAAAGATATATCGTAATGCATCTTGACGAAGCAATCTGGAGATATATCTTGGGAGCATCTTGAGACACGAGGATATGATGAGACACCACCATGAAGCCCCCGGATATCGGGGCGTGACAGACGCCGAACACATGTTCCACGGCCCGCGCGGTGGCCGGCGAGGGCCGTTCGGCGGCGACTGGCACGGCGCAGGCGAGCGCCCGGGCCGCGGCCGCAGGGAGCGGATGTTCGACGGCAGCGAGCTTCGGCTCGTCCTATTGAAGTTGATCGCCGACGAACCGCGTCACGGCTATGACCTGATTCGCGAGATCGAGGCCCTGACAGGCGGCGCCTATGCTCCCAGTCCCGGCGTCATCTATCCGACGCTGGCGCTATTGGACGAGATGGGGCTGATCGAGGGGCAGCAGGCCGAGGGATCGAAGAAGCGGTTCGCCGTGACCGGGACTGGCCAAGAGCATCTCGCCGAACATGCCGAAAGGGTCGAAGCACTCTTTGCGCGACTGCGGGCGCTGGCCGAGCATAGCGAACGGGTCGATGCGGCACCGATCCGTCGCGCCATGGGCAACCTGCGCGTGGCGCTGGGCGAGCGTTTCGGCCGCGGCGATATCTCGCAGGACACTTTGCACGACGTGGCCGCGATGATCGACGAACTCACCCAGAAAGTGGAGCGCCTGAAATGAGCATGTCCGTCGCCCGCGTGCCGACGCTGTCGGCAAGCCGCTATCTCCAGCAGCTTGCCAAGCATTGGAGCCACAAGATGGAGGTGTCCTTCACCGCCGAGGAGGGGACGATCCGCTTTCCCAACGGATCGACGCTCGCCATGCGCGCCGATAGCGACACGCTCGACATCGTCCTGACGGTGCCCGAAGACGGCGATATGGCCCAGATGCGGCAGGTCGTCGCCAGCCATCTCGACCGCTTCGCCTTTCGCGAGGCACCGCTGACCTTCGATTGGCGTGAGGGTTAAGCGAACATCGCGCGATAGGCGTCGAGCACCGCGTCGTTGACCTTGTCCCATCGATAGTCGGCGACGCGGTCGCAGCCTGCGACGCTGAACCGGTGGCGGAGTGCGGGGTCCGTCGCAATCCGCTCCAGGGCGTTGGCGTAACCGTTGATGTCGCGCGGCGCGACCAGATAGCCGGTCTCGCCATCGGCCACCAGGTCCATGGCACCGGTCGCGTTCGCCGCGACCACGGGAACACCCGCCGCCATCGCCTCGGTGGTGACATTGCCGAACGTCTCGGTGACGCTGGGATTGAAGAAGATGTCCATCGACGCGACCGCGCGGCCCAGATCGTCACCGGTCTGGTATCCGGCAAACACCGCATCCGGCGTCGCCTTGGCGAACCAGTCTTTTGCCGGCCCCTTGCCGACGACGAGTACCTTGTGCGGCACGCCGCGTCGCCGCAACTCGGCCAGAACCTCGGCAAAGACGTCCAAGCCCTTTTCCTTGACCAGCCGGCCTAGAAAACCGATCGCGACCTCGCCATCGGCGATGCCGAGCGAGCGCCGCCATTCCAGGCTGCGGCGCGATGGCTGGAACCGGCCATGGTCGATGCCACGCGACCAGATGCTCATCGGCGGCGTCACGCCCCACTGGCGCAGCAACGTGATCATGCTGGGGCTGGGTGCGACGATCCGGTCGAACTTGTTGTAGAACCGCGTCAACAGACGGATGATCGCGGGCTCCAGAAAGCCCAGGCCGTAATAAGCCGGATAGGTTTCGAACCGGGTATGGACCGACGCCAGCGAGGCGATGCCCTTCTCCCTTGCCCAACGCACCGCCGAATGGCCCAGAAATTCCGGTGCCGAGACATGCACGATATTGGGTGCGAAGGCTTCCAGGTCGGTGCGCACCTTGGCAGGCAGACCGCGCGCAAGCTTGTAGTCGGCACGGAAGGGCAGCGGAATGGCGGGCACGTCGACCAGGTCGCCGACCGGCGGAAATGCCGGGGTCGAGGATGTTGGCGAATAGACACGTACCGCGACACCCCGATCCAGCAGATGGCCGACGAGCCGGTTGAGTGTCTGGTTCGCGCCGTCGCGCGTGTAATTGTAGTTGCCGCTGAACAGGGCAACACGAAACTGGTCTGGCGTCATGAAGGCCGCGCCATAGCCCGATGCCGCCGTAAAGGCCACTCCCGCCCCGCGCATCAAATCCGTTCCATTTTCGTTCCGCGCGCGGTAGAGCGTCGGCATGGCCAAGATCCAGAAGCGTTATGTCTGCCAATCCTGCGGATCGGTGCAGTCCCGCTGGCAGGGGCAATGCCCCGACTGTTCGGAATGGAACACCATGCTGGAGGAAGGACCGGTCCAGCAGACCCCCTTCGCCGCGAAGCATAATCTCCAAGGCGGCGGGCGAGCGATCCAGCTTGTCGGGCTGGACGCGGACATTCCGCTGCCCGATCGCATGTCGACCGGTATCGCCGAACTCGACCGGGCACTCGGCGGCGGTTTCGTCGAGGGGTCGGCGACGCTGATCGGCGGTGATCCCGGGATCGGCAAGTCGACGCTGCTGCTCCAGGCGGCAGCCAAGCTCGCCATGGCAGGCAAGCCGGTCGCCTATGTCTCGGGCGAAGAGGCGGCGGATCAGGTCCGCCTGCGCGCGCGACGGCTGGGGCTGGGCCAGGCACCGGTCCGATTGGCGGCGGCGACGTCGGTTCGCGACATACTGACCACCCTGTCGATCAGCACGCCGCCCGCGCTCCTGATCATCGACTCGATCCAGACGATGCATTCGGACCTGATCGAAGGGGCTCCCGGCACGGTCAGCCAGGTGCGCGCCTCGGGTCAGGAACTGATCCGCTTCGCCAAGGAACGTGGCACCGCCGTCGTGCTCGTCGGCCATGTCACCAAGGATGGCTCGATCGCGGGGCCCCGCGTGCTGGAGCACATGGTGGACACCGTATTGGCGTTCGAAGGCGAGCGCAGTCACCAGTACCGCATCCTGCGCGCGATCAAGAACCGGTTCGGGGGGACCGACGAGATCGGCGTCTTCTCGATGCAGACCGAGGGGCTGACCGAAGTCGGCAACCCGTCGTCGCTGTTCCTGACGAACCGGGATGAAGGGGTGACGGGCGCGACGGTGTTCCCCGCGCTGGAGGGCACGCGCCCGGTGCTGGTCGAGATCCAGGCCCTGACGGTTCGCCTGGCATCGGGCGCCACCCCGCGGCGCGCGGTCGTCGGCTGGGACACTGGGCGACTGGCGATGATCCTGGCGGTGCTGGAAGCGCGCTGCGGGCTGAGCTTTTCTTCGGCCGAAGTCTATCTCAACATCGCCGGGGGATACCGGGTGCAGGACCCGGCCGCCGATCTGGCGGTCGCGGCGGCGTTGGTCTCGGCATTGTCCGAACGACCGGTGCCGGCCGACGCGATCGTCTTCGGCGAAATTGCGTTGTCAGGGGAAATTCGCACCGTCGCGCATGGTGCGCTACGGCTGAAAGAGGCGGGCAAGCTGGGCTTTGAAAAGGCGATGGTCCCGCGCGCCATGACGTCCGAGGAAAGCCCCCTGCGCCTGACGGGCTTTCGGACGCTCGCCGACTTCGTTGACCATATGCTGGGTCGCGGGTAGCGAAGAGCGCGGGGTCGCCCGACCCGTTCTCGCCCCATGGCGGGCCGGGCTCGACAGGCCGCCATGTGTGGGCATGGGTGAGACATTGGACCGGACGCATTGACAGCGCTTGATATTCTTGTCCTGATTGCCGTCTTCGGTGCCGCGATCCAGGGATTCCTGCGCGGCTTCGTGACCGAGGTGCTGGCGCTGTTCGCATGGGTGGCGATCGTCGCTGCCCTCAAGCTGTTCCATATTCCGCTTGCCCAGGCGCTGCTCGGTGTCGTCGGCACCGTGTCCGGCTCGGCGGTGCTGGCCTTCGCCCTGATCGTCGGCGTGACCTATATCGGCGGACGGCTGGTGGCGCGGGCCATCGGTAGCCGGACGCGGACATCGATCCTGGGGCCTGTCGACCGCGCCTTGGGTTTCGGCTTCGGCGCGCTGAAGGGGCTGATCCTAGCCAGCCTGGTCTTCCTGGTCGTGGCCTTGATGGTCGACACGGTCGGCGGCGGCCCGGCGCGGCGGCCCGAATGGATGGTCAAGAGCCGGACCTACAAGCTGCTCAACGCTACGAGCGCCGGCATCGCCGATTTCGTCGATCGCCGCCGGCGCGGCCTCCCGGTATTCGGCGCACCTGCGCCGAATACCGGCGACACCCCCAGAACTAGCGAGACGCCGTCATGACCGCCCCCCTCTACAATGCCGAGATCCTGCGGCTGACCACCGCGATTTCGCATGACCAGCGACTGGCCGACCCGATGGCCAGCGTCGAGAAGCGATCCCCGATTTGCGGCAGCCGGGTGACGGTGGACGTCAATCTGGACGAGGCGGGGCGCGTATCGGAATTGGGGATGCTGGTGCGAGCCTGTGCACTGGGCCAGGCATCGGCCGCATTGCTGTCCCAGCATGTCGTCGGGCGCAGCGTCGGCGAACTGACGGCGGCGCAAGAAGCTCTGACCGCTTGGTTGGCGGCGGGGCAGGGGGATGCCCCCGACTGGCCCGGCCTGCATGTCTTCTCGCCCGCGCTCGCCTATACCGCGCGCCACCCCTCGATCCGGCTGGCGTTCGAGGCGGCCGCGGAGGCGGCGAAACAGGCTGCGGCAAAGGGGCCCCGCTGATGCACGGCGAAGTCTCGCTGCTGCGCGACGGGGCGATCCTGCTCGGCTTCGGCCTGGCGTTCGTGCTCGTCTTCCGGCGGTTGGGGCTAGGCGCCACGCTGGGCTTTCTGGTCGCAGGCGCGGTGGTGGGGCCGCATATCCTGGGACTGGTCGGCGACGCCGAGTCGAAGCTGGGCATCGCCGAGATCGGCATCACGCTGCTGCTGTTCATCGTCGGGCTGGAACTGAACCCGGCGCGACTGTGGCGGATGAAGCATGAGATTTTCGGGCTAGGGCTGATCCAGGTCGCAGCCTGCGGGCTGGCGATCACCGGGATCGTGTGGCTGGCGAGCTTTTCGCCCGAGGCCGCACTCGCGCTCGGCCTGCCGCTCGCGCTGTCATCCACCGCGCAGGTTTTGCCGATGCTGCAATCCTCGGGGCGGATGCGCACGCCTTTTGGCGAGCGGGCCTTTTCGATCCTGCTGTTCCAGGATCTGTCGATCGTCCCGCTGATCACGATCGTCGCCGCCATGTCGCGCAATCCGGCCGACCATACCGGCCCGCCGGGCTGGATCCTGGCGCTGGAGACGATCGCGGCGATCGTTGGCCTGATCCTGGCCGGGCGCTTCCTGCTGCGCCCACTGTTCCGCCTGATCGGCAATATGGGCGAGCGCGAGATGTTCGTCTTTGCCGGGCTATTCACCGTCATCGCCAGCGCGGCCGTCATGGAGCTGCTCGGCCTGTCGACGGCGCTGGGAGCTTTCATCGCGGGCGTGATGCTGGCGGACAGCCCGTATCGCCACGAACTGGAGGCCGATGTCGAGCCGTTCCGCTCGATCCTGCTCGGGCTGTTCTTCCTGGCGGTCGGCATGATGCTGAACCTGCCCGCCATCGCCGAGCGGCCCTTGTTCGTGGCGGTGATGGCGCTGGCGTTGATCGCGACCAAGACGCTGGTCATCACCCTGATCGGCCTGGCGTTCCGGATGACCTGGCGCGCCGCCTTCGCGCTCGGCTTGTTGATGAGCCAGGGCGGCGAGTTCGGCTTCGTGCTGTTCGCGCAGGCGCAGGCGGGCTATCTGATCGCTCCAGAGGCGGCCAGCCTGTTCGGGGCCATCATCACCGTGTCGATGGCGACCACGCCGTTCCTGATGGCCGCGACCCGCCGCATCCGGGAGGAGCCGGTCATCACGCGCGGCGATCAGCGCGAAGGCCCCGTGACCGACGGCGCCAACGCCCTGATCGTCGGCTATGGGCGTTTCGGCCAGACTGTGGCCCAGATGCTGATTGCCAGCGACGTGCCGGTCACCCTGATCGACCGCGACATCGAGATGATCGACATCGCTGCCTCCTTCGGCGCCAAGGTCTATTATGGCGACGGGACCCGCCTGGACCTCTTGCGTCAGGCGGGCGCGGCGGAGGCCGAGTTGATCATGTTCTGCCTGGACGAGGACCAGATCACGCTGGAACTGCTGGAGGGCGTCCATGCCGCCTTCCCCAATGCATCGCTCTTCGTACGCGCCTATGACCGTCGCGCCGTCCTGCGGCTGAAGGGTGGACCAGCGTCCTATGTGGTGCGCGAAGTGCTGGAATCGGCGGTCAAGATGGCACGGCTGGCGCTGGGCAGCCTGAAGGTCGAGAATGCCGAGATCGATCGGATCGAGTCCATGTACCGCGCCCGGGACAAGGAACGTCTGGCCGCACAGGCAGCGGCCGGCAGCCTGCATGCCGCAGTGGACCGGATCATCACGCAAGACGAGCGGAAAGGCTGAACCATGGGACTGGTGGCGATACTTGCGGCACTTTCCGGCGCGATCGCGATCGCGGCAGGTGCCTTTGGCGCCCACCGTGCCGAGGGGGCGGCGGTCGAATGGCTGCGAACCGGTGGCCAGTATCAGCTGATCCATGCCGTTGCCGCCCTGGTCGCGCTTCGTATGGAGGCGAGGGGGGTGGCCTGGACCTTCGTGATCGGAGCGGCGATTTTTGCGGGCACGCTGTATGCGATGGCCTTCGGCGCGCCGCGCTGGTTCGGTGCCATCACACCGATCGGCGGATCGCTGCTGATCATTGGCTGGCTCTGGCTGGCTTGGTCGCTTCGCGGCTGAGACCGGAGACGTGTCGGCCGGGCTTCACCTGCGCGAGGGGATGTTCTAGGGACCGGCTATGGCCGATCCATTCTATATCACCACCGCCATCCACTATCCCAATGGCCGCCCGCATATCGGCCATGCCTATGAGATGGTGGCGGCTGACGTCATCGCCCGGTTCCAGCGTCAGGCGGGCCGCGATGTCCTTTTCCAGACCGGCACCGACGAGCATGGGCTGAAAATGGCCCAGGCGGCGCGCGCGCGGGGCATTTCGACCCGTGAGTTCGCGGATGAAATGTCCAGCCATTTCCATGTGATGGCTGACCGACTTGATATCTCGTACGACCGTTTCATTCGCACTGTCGACACCGATCATTATGCCGCGAGCCAGGCGATCTGGAAGGCGATGCAGGCCAAGGGTGATCTGTATCTGGACCGCTATGAAGGCTGGTACTCGGTCCGCGACGAAGCCTTTTACGACGAGAGCGAACTGACCACCGGCGAGGACGGCACCAAGCTGTCGCCGCAAGGAACGCCCGTCGAGTGGACGGCCGAGGAAACCTGGTTCTTCCGCCTGTCGAAGTACCAGCAGCCACTGCTCGACCTGTACCGCGACAACCCGGACTTCATCCGCCCGGAAAGCCGCCGGAACGAGGTGATGCGATTCGTCGAGGGCGGGCTTTCCGACCTGTCGGTATCGCGCACCAGCTTCGATTGGGGCGTGCCCGTCCCCGACAGTCCCGGTCATGTCATGTATGTCTGGGTCGACGCGCTGACCAACTATCTGACCGGGACGGGTTATCCCAATACGGACAGCGAATTGGCGCGCTTCTGGCCTGCCGATCTGCACCTGATCGGCAAGGACATTGTCCGCTTCCACACCGTCTATTGGCCCGCCTTCCTGATGTCGGCCGACCTGCCGCTGCCGCATTCGGTCTTCGGCCATGGTTTCCTGCTCCACCGGGGCGAGAAGATGTCGAAGTCGGTGGGCAACGTCGTCGATCCGATGGGGCACGCTGATGCGTTCGGGGTGGACGCCCTGCGCTATTTCTTCCTGCGCGAAGTCAGCTTCGGCCAGGACGGCTCCTATTCGGCGGAAGCGATCGTTACCCGCGTCAATGCCGAGTTGGCCAACAGCTTCGGCAATCTGGCGCAGCGTACCCTGTCGTTCATTGCGAAAAACCTGGGCGGCGAACTGCCTGAGGCGGGGCGGAGTGATCCGGCCGATGCGGTGTTGCTCGAGGAAGTCGTCGTGGCATGTGCCGGGCTGAAATCGGCTTTTGACGACCTGATGCTCAGCCAGGGTATCGAGGCGTGGATGCGCGGCGTCTATGCCTGCAACCAGTATATCGACGTGCAGGCACCATGGTCGCTGCGCAAGACCGACCCGGAGCGGATGCACGCCGTCCTCGGCACGCTGGTCCGCGCCATCCGCATGCTGGCGATCGCGATCCTGCCGGTCACGCCACGCGGCGCAGGGCTTGTACTCGACACGCTGGGCGCCGACGAGCGGGACCACGCCGCGATCGATGACGATGGCTGGTATGCCCGCCGCGTGGCTGCCGGAACTCCGCTGGCCGCCCCGACGCCAGCCTTTCCCCGGCTTGAAATGCCCGCCGAGGCCGAAGGCTGATGCTCGCCGACAGCCACTGTCACCTGAACTATAAGGGGTTGGTCGAGGACCAGGCTGGCATCCTGGCCCGTGCCCGTGACCGGGGCGTGACGGCGATGCTCAACATCTCTACGCGCGAGAGCGAATGGGATGCGGTGATCGCCACCGCCGAGCGTGAGGCCGATGTCTGGGCCACGGTCGGCATCCACCCGCACGAGGCGGACGCGCATTCGTATGTCGACACCGCAAAGCTGGTCGAGCGCGCAGCACACCCCCGCGTCGTCGGGATCGGCGAGAGCGGGCTCGACTATTATTACGATCACAGCGACCGGGAGCGGCAGCAGGCAAGCTTTCGAGCGCACATCGCGGCGTGCCGGGAAACGGGCCTGCCGCTTGTCGTGCATACACGCGACGCCGAGGAGGACACGGTCGCCATTCTGACCGAAGAAATGGGGAAGGGGGCTTATCCCGGCGTCATCCACTGCTTCACAGCCAGTGGAGATTTTGCCGATAAGGCATTGTCGTTAGGCTTTTACATATCTATTTCGGGTATCGTAACCTTCAAGAACGCCAAGGATTTGCAGGAAACCGCCGCGCGCCTGCCGCTCGACCGTCTGCTGATCGAGACGGACGCACCGTTCCTTGCCCCCGTGCCGCATCGTGGCAAGACAGGTGAACCAGCGTTCGTTGCTGACACCGCCAAATTTCTTGCCGAGCTGCGCGGCGAAACGGTGGAAACGCTGACGAAGGCGACGGCCGAGAATTTCCACCGTCTGTTCGCCAAGACGCGCGCGTGAAAATCCGTATTCTCGGTTGTGGAACGTCGTCGGGCGTACCGCGGATCGGTAATGACTGGGGTGCATGCGACCCCAGTGAACCCCGCAACCGGCGGATGCGCTGTTCGGCATTGGTAGAACATGACGACACACGCATCCTGATCGACACCGGTCCCGACATGCGCGAACAGTTGCTCGCCGCCCAGGTCGCCACGGTCGATGCGGTAATCTGGACGCATGACCACGCCGATCATTGTCATGGGATCGATGATGTTCGCCAGATATTCCATGCCCTTGGCAAGCCGGTATCGGGTTATGCCCGGCCAGTGACCGCCGCGTCGCTGGAAAGCCGCTTCGGATATGTGTTTCGCGGCAAGACGGGCTATCCACCGACCGCGACGTTGGGGCCGCTGACCAATGATCAGACAATCGCCGATATTCGGGTTCGAACGGTGGACCAGCCGCATGGCCGGATACTATCGGCGGGGCTGAGGTTCGAAGCCCAAGGCAAGAGCATCGGCTATGCTACGGATTTCCATGAATTAACGCCGGATATGGCTGATTTGTATCGCGATCTGGATATCTGGATCGTTGATGCGTTGCGACGTCATCCGCATCCGGCGCATGCAGATTTGCCATCGGTGCTGCACTGGATCGACGAACTCAAGCCAAGACGCGCGGTTCTGATCCATATGGATCAGTCGATGGATTACGACACACTGGTTCGCGAACTGCCTGATGGAGTCGAGCCGGGCTATGACGGCATGGAACTGGTTCCGTGACCTCCGATCGGGCCATGGATGTCGTTTATTTTGGCCTGATCCTGATTTTCGCGTTGAGCGCCTTGTTCGTTCAGCGCGTGCCCATCGGCCAGACATTGCGCATGGCATTGATCTGGATCGCGATTTTCGGGGTCGCGTTTGTCGTCATTGCTCAGCGTGACCGGGTTCGGGGTCTGTGGTCCAACCAAACTGGGTCGCAAGGTACGCTACGAATTCCGATGGGCGCCGATGGGCATTATTGGGTGAAGGCGCGCATCAACGGAATTGAGAGGCCAATGCTGATCGACACCGGCGCCACGACGACGGCGCTCTCCGTGGTGACCGCCCGGGCCGCCGGGTTGAATCTCGACGAAAGTCCATTTGGCAGCCTGATTGAAACCGCCAACGGGCGGGTCACGGCGGATCATGCCACCATACACCGGTTTTTGATGGGGCCGATCCTGCTCACGGATGTCGGCGCGGATGTGTCGCCAGCATTCGGCGATCAGGATATCATCGGAATGAACGTGCTGAGCCGTTTGAACGGGTGGCGGGTCGAGGGGAATATGCTTGTCCTCAATCCCTGAAATTGCCTTCGTTTTACATAATATATATTATCGATTTTATGGAGTATGATGTTTTGGAGCGTCTGCTGACCATCATGAAGCGCCTGCGCGATCCTCAAACCGGTTGCGAATGGGATGTGGCGCAAAGCTTCGAAACGATCGCACCCTATACGATTGAAGAAGCGCATGAAGTGGCTGATGCGATCGCGCGTGGCGACATGGCGGATCTGAAGGACGAACTGGGCGATCTGCTGCTTCAGGTCGTGTTCCATGCGCAGATTGCGGAAGATTTAGGCCACTTCACCTTCCAGGATGTCGTCGCGTCGATCAGCGACAAGATGGAACGACGCCACCCGCATATCTTCGGAGACGCGACCGAGGGCGGCCATCACCTGTGGGAGGAGATCAAGGCGGAGGAACGGCGCGCAAAAGCGGCGGGCGGTACACTCGACGGCGTGGCGCAGGGCCTGCCTGCCTTGATGCGCGCCGAAAAGCTTCAGAACCGCGCCGCGCGGGTCGGCTTCGACTGGCCCGATGCCGAAGGTCCGCGCGCGAAGATCGACGAGGAGCTTCAGGAGATTGCCGAGGCTACTCCGGACACGGTCGAGGAGGAATTTGGCGACTTGCTGTTCGCCATCGTCAACTGGGCGCGCCACCATGGCATCGACGCAGAGGTTGCCCTGCGCAAGGGAAACCAAAAATTCGAGCGCCGTTTCCGGTCCATGGAAGATGAAGCTGGAGAGAGCTTCCCCGCCCTCGATCTGGAAGCGAAGGAAGCCCTCTGGCAGGTGGTCAAACGTCGCGGCGGTTGAAACGCTCGAAGTCCGGTTCGGACAGGCGGACGTCATAGACCGCCTTGTCCCCTTCGATGACCTGGTCGAGCACTTCGCCATGCGCATGGAGCCACGCGGCCCCCGCCCCGTCGCTCGTGTCCAGCGCCACGCGGTAGCGACGATGGCCCGATGTCAGGGCCGCCGCCACCTGCTCGATTAGATCGTCGATCCCCTCCCCGCTGATGGCGGAGACGGCAACGATATTGGATCGACGACCGGCCTCGACCAAGACGTCTTCCCGCGCATCGCCCTCGATCAGGTCGATCTTGTTCCACGCCTCGAACCGCGGTGTTTCGGGGTCGACGCCGATTTCGGTCAACACCGCCTCGACGTCCGCGCGCTGCGCCTCGGTATCGGGATGCGCAATGTCACGGACATGGATCAACAGATCGGCCGACACCACTTCTTCAAGCGTGGCCTTGAAGGCCGCGACCAATTGGGTTGGCAAATCCGATACGAAGCCCACCGTGTCCGACAGGATCGCCTTGTCGATGCCGGGAAGCTGTATCTGCCTGAGCGTGGGGTCGAGCGTGGCGAAGAGAAGATCTTTCGCCATCACATGAGCACCCGTTAAGCGGTTGAAAAGCGTTGATTTCCCGGCGTTGGTGTAGCCGACGAGCGCGATCACCGGCCACGGCGCGCGCTGCCGTCTTTCGCGGTGTAGCCCACGCGTGCGGCTGACCTGGTCCAGTTCGCGACGCAGGCGTGCCATGCGGTCACGGATCAGGCGACGATCCGCCTCGATCTGCGTTTCACCCGGACCGCCTAGGAAGCCGAAGCCACCGCGCTGACGCTCGAGGTGGGTCCAGCTGCGAACCAGACGGCCAGCCTGATAGTCGAGATGGGCCAATTCCACCTGCAACCGTCCTTCGGCCGTTGCGGCACGTTCCCCGAAGATTTCGAGGATCAGGCCGGTACGATCGATGACCTTCGCTTCGAGCGCGGTTTCCAGATTGCGCTGCTGCACCGGCGTCAGCGCGGCGTCGAACACGACGAGCTGCGCTTCCTCCATGCGGACCTGTTGCGCGATCTGTTCGACCTGACCGCTGCCGATCAGGGTCGCAGGCTTGGGCGCGCGTACGCGCACCGCGATACGCTCAACCACGTCAAGGCCGATGGCCATGGCAAGCCCGGCGGTTTCCTCCAGACGGGAGTCGGTGTCCCGTGCGGCATCGCCCTGGTCGGGCAGGACGATGACCGTACGGGCACCACGGGTGAATTCACCGCGATCGCGGTCGAAACCGGTGCTCAATCCTCGGCCGATCCCGCCTGCTCTTCGGCCAGGTTCAGCGGGCGGGCCGGCTGAATGGTCGAAACGGCATGCTTGTAGACGAGCTGCGCCATGCCTTCGCGTTGTAGCAGCATGCAGAACAGGTCGAACCCGGCGATCTGCCCTTGCAGCATGACGCCGTTGATCAGGAACATGGTGACCGGGTCTTCGGACTTGCGCACCGCATTCAGAAAAATTTCCTGCAATAGCGGGTTCTTGCGCTGCTGTTCGTTGACGCCGTCGACGATTGCGGCGACATCCAGCGGGCCCGAGGGCATGATAGTGGAAATGGCGTGCTTGTAGATCAGCTGCGACTGTCCGTCTCGGCGCAGCAGCACCGAGAAATTGTCGAACCAGGTCACGATGCCCTGGAGCTTCACACCTTTGACGAGGAACATGGTCACAGGCGCCTTGGATCGGCGCAGTGCGTTCAGAAACAGGTCCTGCAGTGAACCCGATTTATCGGCCATGAGAAAGCCCTTGTTATTGGCGGGTGCTTCCCCGCGAATTGCGCCGTTTCCCGGCGTCGGAACCGCGCCCGTGCACCGGACGCGGCCAATATCTATGGTTTCGAGGGGCATTCGTCCAGAGGCGGCGTTCAATCCTCGCGCGTCTCGCTGATCCCCAACAGCTTCAATTTGCGGTGCAGGGCCGAGCGTTCCATGCCGATAAAGCTGGCCGTGCGTGAGATGTTGCCGGAAAAGCGCCGGATCTGGACGCGCAGATATTCCCGCTCCCAGCTTTCCCGCGCCTCGCGCAAGGGGGCCCCCATGATCGCGGTCGCGCCCGAGCCGCCCATATCGGCACCCTCCCCCAGCACTTCTGCCGGCAACAGATCGAGGTCGATGCGACCAACCCGGTCACCAGGCGCCAGGATGATCGTCCGCTCCACGACGTTGCGCAGCTGGCGGACATTGCCTGGCCAGTCATAGGATTGCATCGCGACCATCGCATCGGGTGCGATCTCTGGCGTGCGGACGCGGCGTTCGGTCGCATAGTGCGCCATGAAATGCTCGACCAGCGGCGGAATATCCTCGCGTCGCTCGGCAAGCGAGGGGATGGTCACAGGCACGACGTTGAGCCGGTAATAAAGGTCCTCACGGAAGCGCCCCTCGGCGATCTCCTGCGTCAGGTCGCGCGCAGTGGCGGAGACGACGCGGACGTCCACCTTCACGACACGCGTGCCGCCAATCCGGGTGAAGCTCTGGTCGGTCAGGACACGCAGGATACGCGCCTGGGTCGCAATCGGCATGTCGGCGATTTCGTCGAGGAACAGCGTACCGCCATGCGCCTGTTCGAGCAGGCCGGTGCGGACAAGGTCACCCCCCTCCTCTACGCCGAACAATTCCTCTTCGACCCGCTCGGGCGTCATCCGTGCGGCACTAACCACCACGAAGGGGGCATCGGCGCGATTGCTCCAGCCGTGGAGCAGGCGCGCCGCGACCTCCTTGCCTACGCCAGCGGCACCCATGATGAGAACGCGGCTACCCGTCGCGGCGACGCGCTTCAGGGTCGCACGGATACCGTTGATCGCGCTCGACGATCCCGTGAGATCCGTTTCGCGACCCGCCGAGGCCCGCAACGAGGCGTTCTCGCGCCGCAACCGCTCGGTCTCGGTCGCCCGGCCGACCATCAGCAACAGGCGCTCGGCCTCGAACGGCTTTTCGATGAAGTCCGCCGCACCCTTGCGGATCGCAGCGACCGCGGTATCGAGATTGCCGTGGCCGGAAATGACCAGCACCGGGATCGACGGATCGCGCCGCTTGATCTCGTCCAGCAACTCCAGCCCGTCCAGCTTCGACCCCTGCAACCAGACGTCGAGCAGCACCAGCGAGGGGCGACGCACCGCCACCGCTTCCAGTGCGGCATCGCTGTCCGCGGCGACGCGGGCGTCATAGCCCTCGTCCTCCAGCACGCCCGCGACCAGTTCGCGGATATCGAGTTCGTCGTCGACGACGAGGATGTCCAAAGCCATGATCTTTTACGTCCGGGTACGAGTCAAAGCGGTGAGCTGGCCCTCCCCAGCCAGCTCGGGTTCGGCGCCCCCATGATCCAGTGCAGCCAGGGCACCGGCATCGAACATCATCGATACGATGGTGCCGCCTGAGGGATTGTCGGAAAAGCCGATCGTGCCGGCATGTTCCTCGATGATCTTGTTCACGATCGCGAGGCCCAGCCCCGTGCCCCGCGCGCGTGTCGTCATATAGGGCTCTATGATCCGGTCACGCTCGGGCGGCAGGCCGACGCCGTTGTCGACGACGGTGATGGTTACCATGCTGGCCTGATGGCCGACGGTCATCACCACCTTGCCGCCCTTCATGCCTTCGGGGCGTGCCTCGATGGCCTCCACGGCATTCTTGACGATGTTGGTCAGCGCCTGGCTCATCTGGCGCCGGTCACAGACCAGCATGGGGGCGGGATCGTCCTGCTCCAGCTGGAACTTCACGTCCGGGTGAGCGACCTCATGCAGGAACATCGCCTGGGCGCAGATATCCGCGATCGCCTCCTCGCGGAACACCGGCTTGGGCATGCGCGCGAAGGACGAGAATTCATCGACCATGCGCCGCAGATCGCCGACCTGGCGGACGATCGTCTCGGTCAGGCGGCCGAAGGTTTCGTCCTCGGGGCCGATCACCTTGCCATAGCGCCGCTGAAGACGTTCGGCCGCCAGCTGGATGGGGGTCAGGGGGTTCTTGATCTCGTGCGCGATCCGGCGCGCCACGTCGGACCAGGCGGCACGGCGCTGGTCAAGAAGCTGCTGCGTGATGTCGTCGAAGGTCAGGATTGGCCCATCGCCCGTCGGCGCGATCCGCACCGCCAGCGTCCGCATGTCGCCGTGCAGTGCCACCTGAACCGTCGCCTCGCGGCGTCCCTGGTCGAGCAGTTCGTCAAGCTCGGGCGCCACCTCGCCCAGCTTGCGCCCGACCAGTCCTTCCTGATCGGCGCCCAGCAGGATATCCGCCGAGTTGTTGGCGATGCGGACCTGACGATCGCGCCCTACCGCGACGACGCCAGCCGAGACCCCGGCCATCACCGCCTCGATCAGGGCGCGGCGGTTGTTGAGCTGCGCATTGGCGGTGACGAGTTCGGTATTCTGTTGTTCCAGCTGGCCGGTCATCTGGTTGAACGCATTGGCCAGCGTGCCAACCTCGTCCCGGGTCCGCGGATCGGGAACGCGCGCGGTAAGGTCACCACCCGCAATCCGACGCGCGGCATCGACCAACTCGCCGACCGGCCGCACCAGGCGATCCGCCACGGCGAGCGCGATCCAGACGGCGATGCCGATGATCAGCAGCGCAATCGCGAACAGGACGAGGTTGAACTTCAGCTGGAGCGACCGCGCGCGGCCCTGGAGCGCGCGATAATCGTCGAATACGTCCTCGGCCGCGAAATGCTGTTTGCTCAGAAACTCGGCATTCACCGGCGTGCCGATATAGAGCATCAGGCCATTGCCCTGAGGTAGCGGCGTGACGACCCAGACCCGCTGCTCATTGATCCCCACTTCCGGGCGGCTCAGGCGGCTGGCCTGCTGGATCATCTCGGGCGTCACCAGTTCGCGGAACGTCGTGTCCGAGGGCTGATTGAAGAAATCGTAGAATTTGAAGCCTTGCTTGGCGTCGAAGGAGAAGACGACCGATTCCACCGTGTCGCGGACGACCGTCTGCTGCAGAAGGTAATCGTGGAAGTCGCGCGGATTCTCGCGCAGCAGCGGGAGGTTGCGGCCCAGATCCTGCGACATGGCGCGGCCGGTATCGACCCAGCGCTTGATGATCTGCTGCTGCGATTCGCGGGCGATATCCATCGCGTCGCCAAAGGCCTTTCGCGCCCGATCGGAGATCCAGAACTCCGCAGAGGATTGAAACAGGATCGAGGCGGTGACGACGGTCAGCAGGATCGGCACGCTGGCGGTCAGCGAGAACAGCGCCACAAGCCGGACATGCAGCCGTCCGCCCCCACCGACCGGCGACAACGCCGCGCGCCGCATCGCGACCCGGCGCCCCAGCAACATCAGCAGCAGAACACCCGGAACCAGGTTCAACGCCAGCAATGCGGCCATGACGGGCGGCGCGATCAGCCCCTGCGTATCGTGGCGACTGGCGATGAAGACATAGGTGCCGACCGCGATGGTGACCGCCCCGACGATGACCACCATCTCCATCACGGGCGTCACCGCGAAGCGGGATCGCGATGTTTCGGCAGTATCAGCAGGCTTGAGGGACGCCGACATAGTTGCAATAGTACAACGTGAAGCGTGACCCGCAAGCCACAATTCCTAAAAATTATGTCAGCATGGTGACCGGTTAATCGTCTCCGTTGGCCGGAATGTCGAGGCTGTCGAGACGTTTGCGTAACGTGTTGCGATTGATCCCCATGGCGCGCGCGGTACGGAGCTGATTTCCACCGTGGCGTGCCAGCATCGCCTCGATCAGCGGGCGTTCCACCTCGCCGATGATCCGGTCGTATAGCGTGCCGTCATCCAGCGCGGCGGGATGGCTCGTCGCCAGTCGGGTGAGAAAGGCGCGGACGGCTGCTGCCATATTGCCGTCCCCGGCACCCTCGGCAGACGTGGCCTGCGAACGGCTCTCGCCCAGCATGGTGCGGACCGCTTCGCCGTCGATGACCTCGTCACGAGCCAGCACCGCCAGCCGCCGCATCATGTTTTCCAGTTCGCGGACATTGCCGGGCCAGTCATGCGTGACCAGGACGTCGAGCGCATGGCTGTCGATCCGCCGCTTCGGCAGACCTTGCAGCGCTGCGTTCTCCAGAAAATGGCGGGCCAGCAGGGGAATGTCCTGCCGTCGCTCGCGCAGGGCGGGCAGTGCGATCGGAACCACGTTGAGACGGTAGAACAGGTCTTCGCGGAACTGGCCCGAGGCAACCTGCTGGCTGAGATCACGGTTGGTCGCCGCGACGATGCGGACATCGGTGTGGATCGTTCGCGCCCCCCCGACGGTCGTGAATTCACCGGATTGCAGGACCCGCAGCAGGCGGGTCTGTGCCTCCATCGGCATGTCGCCGATCTCGTCGAGGAACAGGGTGCCACCGGCCGCCTGTTCGAACCGCCCGGCGTTACGCTGTGCGGCTCCGGTAAAGGCGCCACGTTCATGGCCGAACAGTTCCGCCTCGATGAGTTCGCGCGGGATCGCGGCCATGTTGATCGCGACGAAGGGCGCAGCCCGGCGCGCGCCCAGATCGTGGATCGCCCGCGCGACCAGTTCCTTGCCGGTCCCCGACTCCCCGGACACCAGAACGGTCAGGTCGGTCGACACGACGCGCGCGATCACGCGGTACACGCCCTGCATCGCGGGTGACCGCCCGATCAGCGGCAGCGCGCGATCATCCTCCCCCAGCCCGTCCTCGACAATAACGCCACCCCGCGCCAGCGCGCCCGCCACCGCATGGGTCAGGGCATCGAGGTCGAACGGCTTGGGTAGATATTCGTAGGCGCCGACCTCGGCCGCACGAACCGCCGTCGTCAGCGTATTCTGCGCCGACAGGATGATGATGGGGAGCGCCGGAAAACGCTGCGCGACGCTGCGGATATGATCGATCCCGTCGCCGTCGGGCAGGATGACGTCGGTGACCAGGACGTCCGGCGCGCCATCCGCCAGAACGCGGTCGAGCTTGGCGAGCGTTTCGACCGACGTCACGTCATGTCCGGCACGGCGCAGCGCCTGCCCGACGACCGTGCGGATCGCGGCATCGTCATCGACCACCAGAACGTGGCTCATGCCTGAGCCCTCGGCAACAGCAATCGCAGGACGGTCATCTCGGGCGAACCCTCTCTGGCATATTGGATGATGCCGCTCATGTCGCGAACCAGCTTGTCGACGAGCGCAAGGCCAAGCCCCTGCCCCTCCCTGCGGCCGGAGACGAACGGATCGAACAGGTGATCGGCAATATCGGCGGGTGCGCCGGGGCCGTTATCGATGACGCAGATCTCGATCGGCAGGGGAAGGCGCGGACGCCCCTCGCCAGTGCTGACCGACATGCCGTGGCGATAGGCTGTGGTCAGGATGATACGGGGATTGCGAACTTCGCGAACGGCTTCGCGCGCGTTCTTCAACAGGTTGATGATGATCTGCAGCATCGCGTCGCGGTTGATCCGCGCCGGCGGGAGCGAGGGGTCGAATCGCTCCTCGACCGGAACGCCGCGCGCGAACCCTGCCAGTGCGACGCCGCGTGCATGCGTGAGCAGCGGATAGATATTCTCCGATGCCAGCGGCAAGGGCCTGGTATCGCTGAAATCCTGCATCCGGTCGATCAGCGCGGCGATGCGGTCGACCTCGGTCGTGATCAGGGTCGTCAACTCCCCGCCGTTGAGCAGTTGCGCCGCCCCCCGGATGCCCGACAACGGGTTCTTGATCTCATGCGCCAGCATCGCGGCCGCACCGATCGCCGCGCGGGCCCCGGCGCTTCGATCGGAGGCATGGCCCAGCCGACGCGACGACCCCGCGCTGTGCAATGTGATGGCGCGCCACCCGGCGTGATCGGGTATCTGCGCCTCGACGAAGTCGACACGGATTTTGGGCCCATGGGGCGTGGCGATCACCGTGTCATAGACGGCAAAGCCATGCCCGTTGCGGCTGCGCGGCGCATCGGGCGGGGGCAGGATCGCGTCGACCGGCTGTCCGACCATCAGGCGCTCGGACAGATTGAGCAGTTGCTCGGCCAGGGCGTTGGCATGGGCGATGCGATCGTCGGGATCGACCACCACGATGGCCACGGGCAGAGCCGCGAACATCGCAGCAAAACCGGGGCGACCATGGCCGCCCGTCTCAGGCCGCCTCGGCAAGCTCGATCTGCGGCATGTAGAAGTCGTACAGCATCGCCTTGACCCGGTCGGCGCTCGCCTCCTGGTTCACCTTGTTGCGGAACTCCGCCGAGCCATGCAGGCCGCGCGTATACCAGCCGATATGCTTGCGAGCCATATTGACCCCGGTCTCGGTGCCATAATGCTCGAGCATCGCATCATAATGTCCTGTGACGGCGCGATATTGCTCGTCAAGCGGTGGGTCCTCACGCCGTTCGCCGGTCGCGAACCAGTGCATGACCTGCCCCAGCAGCCAGGGGCGGCCATAGGCGCCGCGGCCGATCATGATGCCATCCGCACCCGACTGGTCGAGCGCCGCATCGGCGTCGTCGATCGAACAGATGTCACCATTGGCGATGACGGGAATAGAAACCGCATCCTTGACGTTGCGGATGAAGGCCCAGTCGGCGCTGCCCTTGTACATCTGGTTGCGGGTGCGTCCGTGGACAGTGATCATCCTGACCCCGATATCCTCGGCGATGCGGGCCAGCTCGGGAGCGTTCAGGCTATCATGGCACCAGCCCATCCGCATCTTCAGCGTGACGGGCACGTCGACCGCCTCGACGGTCGCGCGAATGATTTCAGACGCCAGCTTCAGGTCACGCATCAGCGCCGAACCTGCATCACCATTGACGACCTTGCGCACCGGACAGCCCATATTGATGTCGATGATCGCCGCACCGCGATCGGCGTTCAGCTTGGCCGCTTCTCCCATCTCATAGGGCGTGCAGCCGACCAACTGCATCGACACGGGTTCTTCGAGCGGATGCCAAGCGGCCTTCTGGATCGACTGGCGCGTCTCGCGGATCGCGGCCTGACTGGCGATCATCTCGGTGACGTTCAGGCCCGATCCGTAGCGGCGGACGAGCGTGCGGAACGGCATGTCGGTGACACCGGTCATCGGTGCCAGCACGACGGGGCTGTCGATCGTCACCGGACCGACCTGAATGGGAGCGAGGTTACGCATCATACTGCCTGAAAATTAAGCACGCGCCTTACCGCAACGAGCTCGCGAAGGCAAGATTGGCGACCTTGCTCAAAAGCCGCTAGGCGGAAGCGATGAGCCAGGACGAAAAGATCGGCGCGTTGATCGTCGCGGCGGGCGGCGGCAGCCGGATGGGCGGCGGTATCCCCAAGCAGTTCCGCGATCTGGGCGGCCGCCCGATGATTGCATGGAGCCACGCCGCCCTATCGGATCACCCGATGATCGCACAGGTCCTGACAGTCGTTGCGGAGGATCAGCAGGACCATGCCCGTGCCCTTCTCCCCGACGCCTGGATCGAAGCAGGCGGGGCCAGCCGCCGCGAATCGGTGGCACGGGGGCTGCGTCATCTGGCGGTGGCAGGAATCGACAAGGTGCTGATCCACGATGCCGCCCGCCCCTTTCTATCCGCCGAGGTGATCGACCGCGTGCTGGGCGGCCTGGCCTCGGCCGATGGAGCGATGCCGGTCCTGCCGGTTGCCGATACGCTGGCCCGGTCAGACAGCGGAGTGCTCGGCGCCACCGTGCCGCGCGACGACGTCGTGCGGGTTCAGACGCCGCAGGGCTTTCACCTCCAGGCGGTCATCGCCGCCCATGCCGCCTGGCCCGCCGGGGCGGAAGCGACCGACGACGCGCAGATGGTGCGACGGCTTGGCGGACGCGTCGCTTTGGTGCAGGGCGATCCCATGCTCGAGAAAATCACCTATCCCGACGACATGACCGGAGCCGATATGCGACTGACCTGGGAAACCCGGACCGCGATGGGCTATGACGTGCATCGCCTGGAAGATGGCGAGGAATTGTGGCTGGGCGGCGTGCTCATTCCGCATCATCAGGGCTTGTCCGGCCACAGCGACGCCGATGTCGCGCTCCATGCGCTGACCGATGCATTGCTTGGCACGATCGCCGCGGGCGATATCGGCACGCATTTCCCCCCCAGCGATCCGCAGTGGAAAGGTGCCGAGTCGGGGCAGTTCCTCCAGCACGCCGCCAAGCTGATCGCGGACAAGGGCGGCCGGATCGATTTCGTCGATCTGACCATCATCTGCGAGGCCCCGAAGATCGGTCCGCATCGCGCCGCCATGGTGGAGCGCATCGCAGGCCTGCTGAATATCGATCAGAGCCGCGTCAGCCTGAAGGCGACGACCACCGAACGCCTGGGATTTACCGGGCGTGGCGAGGGTATCGCGACCCAGGCGGTGGCGACGGTCCGGCTGCCCGGTGGGGCCGCAGCGTGAAGCGGTTTGCGCTGTTCGCGGCATTGGCCGCACTGACCGCGCCGGAGGTTGCCAGCGCCCAGGCCCGCGCATGCATCACCGCCCCGGAGGCGGAGGCGATGACCCTGGTCGCGATGCCCGACATCCTTCGTGAGACGGGCCGGGTCTGCGGCGCACGCCTGCCCGCCAACAGCCTGATCCGCGGCAACGGCACCCTGATCTCCAAATATGAGGGCGCGGCGGACCAGGCCTGGCCTGCCGCGCGGGCGGCCATCGTGAAACTGTCCGATCCGGCGATCGATACGCTGCTCCAGTCGGACTATGCCCGCCCGCTGCTCACCTCGCTGCTCGTGCCCTTCATCGTGGGGCGGATCGGCCTGGAGGATTGCGGGACGATCGACCGGTTGGTGACCCAGCTTGCCCCCCTGCCCCCGCGCAACATGGCTTCGGTCGTGGTGACCGCGTTGCAGTATCTGAAGACGGAAAAGGCACGCGGGCGGCAGGTCGCCGTGCCCGATCTGCCGCTTTGCACGAACGGGAACCGCTGATGGACGTGCTTCTTCCCCGCGAGCTGGTCGAGCTGGCCGAGCGTGTAGTCGTCGCCAACCGGGCGGCGGGTCGCCGGGTCGCCGTGGCCGAGAGCTGCACCGGCGGGCTGGTGTCGGCCGCGCTGACCGAGATTCCCGGATCCTCGGACGTGGTCGAGGCGGGGTTCGTCACCTATTCCAACCAGGCGAAGATCGCGCTGCTGAACGTCAATCCGGAAGTGATCGAGACATTCGGTGCGGTGTCGACCGCCACGGCCTGGGGCATGGCGCGGGGCGCCTTGGCGGCGAGCGACGCCGATGTCGCGGTCGCCATCACCGGTGTCGCGGGCCCGGGCGGCGGAACGGCGAAGAAGCCGGTCGGCACCGTCGTCTTCGCCCAGGCGCTACGCGGCGGCGACCCAGAAGAGGTAAAGGCCGAGCGTCACGAATTCGGTGATATCGGTCGCGGGGCGATCCGGCTTCAGGCGGCGCTGTTGGCGCTGGAATTGTTGCTGCCGTAAAGCTTGGCGGCGCGGTCTTCGAACGCGCCGATCATCCGGCGGAGCGCGGTGCCGAACACTTGGCCCGCCAGCATCTCGAATACCCGGTTCTTGAAGGCGAAGTCGACGGTGAAGTCGACCGCACACCCATGTTCCTCGGGGCGGAAGCGCCAGTTGTTGCGCAGATATTTTAGCGGCCCGTCGAGATAATCAACGTCGATCGACTCCGGCCGCGACTTGGTGACGCGACTGGTGAACGTCTCACGCAGGCCCTTGAACCCGACGATCATGTCGGCGACCGTCTCGGTCGACGTGTCCGAGCGGACGCGCATGGCCGAAACCCAGGGCAGGAATTCGGGATAGCGCGCCACGTCGGCGACCAGATCGAACATCTGCTCCGGCGTATAGGGCAGATGCCGCGTCTCGCTATGCTTGGGCATCAGCGCGCGGGCGCCAGCTTCGCCTCGCGCGCCGCGCGCAGCCGCTCGAAATCGTCACCGGCGTGATAGCTCGACCGGGTCAGCGGCGAACTGGCGACCAGCAGGAAACCCTTGGCGCGTGCGATCGCGGCATAGGCGTCGAACGCCTTGGGTGTCACGAACTCGGCGACCTTGGCATGGCGCGGCGTCGGCTGAAGATACTGGCCCATCGTCAGGAAATCGATGTCGGCCGAGCGCATGTCGTCCATCACCTGATGGATTTCGAGCCGCTCCTCGCCCAAGCCGAGCATCACGCCAGACTTGGTGAAGATCGAGGGATCGTGGCGCTTCACGCTCTCGAGCAGGCGCAGCGATGCATAATAACGCGCACCCGGCCGGATCGTCGGATAAAGCCGGGGCACCGTTTCGAGATTGTGATTGTACACGTCAGGACGCGCCTCGACGATCGACTCGATCGCGGCCTGCGCCTTGTTGCGGAAGTCCGGGGTCAATATCTCGATCGTGGTGTTCGGCGTGGTCCGGCGAAGGGCTTGGATCACCTTCACGAACTGCGAGGCGCCGCCATCGGGCAGATCGTCGCGATCGACCGAGGTGACGACGATATGGTTCAGCCCCATCTGCGCCGCGGCGTCGGCGACGTTCTGCGGCTCCATTGCGTCGACCTTGCGCGGCATGCCGGTCTTGACGTTGCAGAAGGCGCAGGCGCGGGTGCAGGTGTCGCCCAGGATCATGACGGTCGCATGCTTCTTCGACCAGCATTCGCCGATGTTCGGGCAGGCAGCCTCTTCACAAACGGTCGTCAGGCTCTTGGCGCGCATCAGTTCGCGTGTCGCGGCGAAACCGGCGCTCGTCGGGGCCTTGACGCGGATCCAGTCGGGCTTGCGTGCGCGCACCGGCGCGACCAGCGGGGTCAACTCGTTCATGCTTCGCGAAATAGCGATGGAGCGGGCTGGACACAATGCCTCGCGACAGCCTTCACATGCTGGACACGCTGGTGTTAGACATACTTTGATATGGAACCGAAACGGCCCTGCTCGGGTTCGCTGCTACACGAATGGTTCCTTCATGGGATAAGAGAGAGCAATGACCGACTTTAACGACCTCGTGGATGGCTATCAGCGCTTTCGGACGTCGGATTGGCGTCGCCAGCGCGATCGCTGGGCCGAGTTGAAGGAAGGCCAGAGCCCCAAGGTGATGGTGATCGCCTGTTCGGACAGCCGCGTCGATCCGGCGCAGATCTTCGACACGCTGCCCGGCGAAATCTTCGTCGTGCGTAACGTCGCCAACCTCGTTCCCCCGTTCGAGACGGGCGGTGGCCATCATGGCGTTTCGGCGGCGCTGGAATTCGCGGTGACGCAGCTGGAAGTGACCGACGTGGTCATCATGGGCCACGGTGCCTGCGGCGGCTGCAAGGCGGCGTTGACGCAAGGATTTGCCCATGCCGCCCAGGGCGAAGGTGGCTTCGTGTCCGATTGGGTCAGCCTGCTCGACGGTGCCCGCGAAAAGGTCATCGCCAAGCACGGTGACGGTGCCGACGCGATGCGTGAGATGGAGCTGGAATCGGTCCGCACGTCGATCGCGAACCTGCGCACCTTCCCCTTCGTCACCAAGCGTGAGGAAGCGGGCACGCTGACCCTGCGTGGCGCCTATTTCGCGATCGCCGACGGCGTGCTGCACCTGATGGACGAGAACGGCGAGTTCAAGCCCGCCGCTCCGGCCCTGGCTACGGCTTAAGGAAGTCGGTCCGGGCCCCCGGCCCGGACCCGACACGGAAAGGGCGGACGCCGAAACCGGCGCCCGCCCTTTTTTATTGCGTTGTGAAGTTGGGCTTAGCCAGCCGAAACGGCGGCGACCTGCTCCACATCCTTCTTGGGCTCCGCGGTCGAGCGCAGCGACAATTCGCGCATCTGCTTGTTACTGGGCAGGCTGGGCGCGCCCATCAGCAGATCTTCGGCGCGCTGGTTCATCGGGAACAGCGAGATTTCGCGCAGGTTCTGCGCGCCGCAAATCAGCATGACGATACGATCGACACCGGCCGCCATGCCACCATGCGGCGGCGCGCCGTACTGGAACGCGCGGTAGAGGCCGCCAAACCGTTCCTCAACATCCGCCTTCGACAGGCCGACCTTCTCGAACGCGGCGACCATAAGGTCCGGCGACTGGTTACGGATCGAGCCCGATGCGATCTCGAAGCCATTGCAGACCAGGTCGTACTGGTACGCCTTGAGCGACAGCGGATCGGCGGAGTTCAGCGCCTCCATGCCACCCTGCGGCATCGAGAAGGGGTTGTGCGCGAACTCGACCTTCTTCTCGTCCTCGTCCCACTCGTAGAAGGGGAAGTCGACGATCCAGCACAGGCGGAACGCACCCTCCTCGATCAGGCCCAGCTGCTCGGCGACGCGGGTGCGCGCCAGACCGGCCAGTTTGGCGGCTGCCTCGACCTTGCCTGCCGCAAAGAACAGGCCGTCATCGGGGCCAAGGTCGAGCGCGGCGTAAAGGGCTTCCATACCGTCGGTGCCATGGTTCTTGGCGATGGGGCCGCCGAACTCGCCGCCCTTGCGGGTGACATAGCCCAGGCCTGCATGGCCCTCGGCGCGGGCCCACTCGTTCATCTCGTCGAAGAACTTGCGGCTCTTCTCCGCGGTCTTGGGCGCCGGGATCGCGCGCACGACGCCACCCGAACCGACGATCTTCTCGAATAGGCCGAAGCCCGAGGTCGTGAAATGCTCCGAGACATCGGTGATGATCAGTGGATTGCGCAGATCGGGCTTGTCGTTGCCATATTTCAGCATCGACTCCGAATAGGGAATGCGCGGGAACTGGCCTACCGGCGTGACGGTGCGGCCGTTGGCGAACTTCTCGAAGATGCCGCCGATCACCGGCTCCATCGTCTCCCACACTTCTTCCTGGGTAACGAAGCTCATCTCCAGGTCGAGCTGGTAGAACTCACCCGGCAGGCGGTCGGCGCGCGGGTCCTCGTCGCGGAAGCAGGGCGCGATCTGGAAATAGCGGTCGAACCCGGCGACCATCAGCAACTGCTTATATTGCTGCGGCGCCTGGGGCAGCGCGTAGAACTTGCCCGGATGGATGCGGCTCGGCACCAAGAAGTCGCGCGCACCCTCGGGCGAGGAGGCGGTCAGGATCGGCGTCGAATATTCGGTGAAGCCGCCTGCTTCCATGCGACGCCGCATGTCGGAAATCACTTGCGTCCGGCGCACGATGTTCGTGTGCAGCGTCTCGCGACGCAGGTCGAGGAAGCGGTAGCGCAGGCGGATATCTTCGGGATATTCCTGCTCGCCCGCCACCGGCATCGGCAGTTCCTCGGCGGCCGACAATATGGTCGCGCCGCGTGCGAACACCTCGATCTCGCCGGTCGCGAGGTTCGGGTTGATCGTGCCCGCCGAGCGCGCCTTCACCACGCCGTCGATCGTCACGACCGACTCGACGCGCACGCTTTCCAGAATGGCCAGCGCGGGCGTGTCGCTGTCGGCGACGATCTGGGTGATGCCGTAATGATCGCGCAGATCGACGAACAGCACGCCGCCATGATCGCGCTTGCGGTGGACCCAGCCGGACAGGCGGACCGTCTCGCCGACCGCCTCAGCAGTCAGCGCGGCGCAGGTGTGGGTACGATAGGCGTGCATGGCGGACATTCTCTGTACGTCTGGGGAAAGTCTCGCCGCTTCCCCGCCCACCCCCAATTTGTCAATGGCAATGTGCCCGAAAGGGCCCCGAACCGACCCCAAGCCGCCTTTGTATGCGTTCCTCTTTGTCAACCCGCACAGGTCGGGCTATGTGCATGCGATGCACGTTCATCCGTTGATTACCGACAGCGCCACGCTCGCCAATCTTTGCGCCCGCCTCTCGCAAGCCGACTATGTCATGGTCGATACCGAGTTCATGCGAGAGAGCACCTATTGGCCCGAACTCTGCCTGATCCAGATCGCCGATACGCAGGAAGCCGCCGCGGTCGATCCCAAGGCGCCCGGGCTCGACATGACGCCGCTGCTCGACCTGCTGGTCAACAATGACGACGTGCTGAAGGTCTTCCATGCCGGTGGGCAGGATATCGAGATCATCTACAACCTGACCGGCAAGACCCCGCACCCGCTGTTCGATACCCAGATCGCGGCCATGGCACTGGGCCAGGGTGAGCAGATCGGCTATTCCAACCTGGTCGATAGCTGGCTGGGTATTCAGGTCGACAAGGGCGCGCGCTTCACCGACTGGTCGCGCCGTCCGCTCGACCAGCGCCAGGTCGATTACGCCATCGGCGACGTGACCCACCTCGCCGCGATCTTTCCCAAGATGCTGGAGCGCTTGCGCAAGACCGGGCGCGGCGCGTGGCTGGATCAGGAAATGGAGCGGCTGGCCGATCCGGCGCATTATGCCAATGATCCCGATCTGGCCTGGAAGCGGGTGCGTGTGTCGGGGCGCAAGCCCGACCTGCTCGGCCGCCTGAAGGCACTGGCCCGATGGCGCGAGCTGGAGGCGCAGGCCAAGGATCTGCCGCGCGGTCGCATCGTCAAGGACGAGACGCTGGCCGACCTGGCCGGGCACCCGCCGCGCAAGCAGGCCGATCTCGCCAAGGTGCGCGGGTTGTCCGCCACCTGGGGCGGCAATGATATCGGTGCGCGCCTGATGGATGCGCTGGAGGCGGCCGAACCGCTCGATGCCGACGAATTGCCCGCGCGCGACGATCGCAAGCCCGGGTTGGGTCGCGAAGGCGCGCTGGTGGCCGATCTGCTCAAGCTGCTGCTGAAGATCCGGGCACGCGATATCGACGTAGCGCCGCGTCTGCTGGCGCGTGCCGACGATCTGGAAATGCTGGCGGCGGGCGTCCGGTCCGGCCTGTCGATCCTGGACGGCTGGCGCTTCGAACAATTCGGTCGCGACGCGCTGGATCTGGTCGAGGGGCGGACCGGCTTCGTGGTGAAGGGCGGCAAGCTGAAGATGGTGCGCAATACCGAGGAGGTCGCATGATCCGCCTGTCCGCGATGCCCGCCCTGATCGGCCTCGCCGCCTGCGCCCCGATGACCAAGTCCGAGCAGAACGCCGGATCGGGCGCGTGCGGCGATGCCCGGGTCGCCCACCTCGTCGGCAAGGTCTGGAGCGAATCGCTACGTGCTCAGATACTCAAGACCTCAAGCGCGGCGTCGCTTCGCGTCATCGCCCCCGGTACGGTCGTGACGATGGATTATCGCCCCGACCGCCTGAACATCGAAACCGATGATCAGGGCCGCGTTACGCGCCTTCGCTGCGGCTGATCCGCTCCGGGGTCTTGCCGAGCGCCGTCGCCAGCGTGGCATGGCGGCGCTCGACCGCCTCGCCGTAAAAGCCACGATCGGTGTCGGCCAAGGCCAGCCCCAAGGTGGCATCCCCCAGGACGAGCGACGTTCGTTCGAGCGGACCCGCCAGTCCGGCGCTGAGCCGCTGACCCAGCCGGATGGCAAGGCCCCAGCTCGTCGCGAGCTTGAGCTGTGCCGGGGTCGCCAGTTCGGTAAGCGGCGACGGCACGTCCAACCCACCACCCAGGCTCGTGTGCAATGCCTGCGCCAGCATCGCCCGGCCCTGTGCGTCGATCCCGACCCAGTTGCCGTGCAACGCGATCTCCACTCCGCGCTCTGCGCGAAACTCGGGGTTCGCTCGCCAGCCCACATCGGCAAGGAGGCAGGCCGCATGACGCAGTCGCGCCTCGGCGGTCGACTCGCCCGTAAATAGCGGCGCGATCCACTGTTCGAGCAGGTCGCCATGCTCCGGGAAACGGCCGAGCAACCGCCCCTCCTCACGCGCGGCGACGATCAGCGGATCGAGCGCGCGCGTACGGGCATCGAGCGCGCCATAGAGCAATCCCTCGCGCAGCCCATAGGCCGAGACGACCGTCGTGCTGCTCCCCAGATATTTCAGCAGCATGGCCAGCAGCGCGGTCGCATCGCCGAGCGTCGCGGCACGGCTGGACGACAATTCCTTCACCTCGCGAAGGCGTGCGCGGCTGAGATGCGGAATGGTTCGCGACAGGCGCAGGATATCCGCGGACGTCAGTTCGTAATGGTGAATGATCGGCAATGGATAGTCTGCCAGTGCCATATCCAGCCGCGCGAGCGCCCGCCACGATCCACCCACCAAGTAGAAGGGCAGTCCGCGCCCCCGCCCCTGCCAGCCCGCATCCTCGATCAGGCGGGCGATCTGTCGTTCGAAACTCTTGCCGCCCTTTTCGCGCAGGGCAGGAATACGCAGCACGCCGAGCGGGAAGGACACCCGATCCTCGACGCCGCCGTCACGCACCCGCACCAGTTCCAGGCTGCCGCCGCCGAGATCGCCGACAATGCCGTCTGCGTCTGGGATGGCCGATAGCACGCCCTCGCCCGCCGCCTTGGCCTCCTGCTCGCCCGACAGCACCTCGACCTCAAGGCCGAGCGACTCGGCACACGCGATCAGTTCGCCGCCATTGGCCGCATCGCGGACCGCCGCCGTCGCCACCGTGCGCAACGAGTGGACGCCCATTTCCCGCGCCAGGCTAGCGAAACGGGCCAACGCCACTTGCGCCTTGCCCAGCGAGGCGGGCTCGATCGCGCCGGTGGCGGCCAGCCCGCGTCCCAGGCCCGCCATAACCTTCTCGTTGAAAAGGGTCGCAGGCAGTCTGGCAGGCCCCTGATAGACGACGAGGCGGACCGAGTTGGAGCCGATGTCGATGATCGCGTTACGCGGCGCGCGAGATCCCGTCATCGCTCAATACGCCCCCGTCAACGTTGCCGCCGAAGCGACAGGGTCGGCACGGCCTTGCTGGTGTCGAGCGCGGCGCCACGCCCCGAGAGCGAAGGGTTGGTCATGAAATACCGATGCAGGTTGAAGGGGCGATCGCCCGGCGTGTCGCGGACATAGCTGCCATCCGGCTCGAGTTCCCAGCTTTGTTCGTTGTCGAGCAAGTTGGCGACCATCACCTGGTCGAGAATCTGGTCGTGTACCGTCGGGTTCTGGATGGGCAGCATATATTCGACGCGGCGGTCGAAATTGCGCGGCATCCAGTCAGCCGAGGAAATGAAGATCTTTGCCGAGTCGTGCGGCAGCGCCTTGCCATCGCCAAAGGCCCAGATGCGGCTATGCTCCAGGAAGCGGCCGACGACCGACTTCACGCGAATATTGTCCGACATGCCCGGTACGCCCGGACGCAGGCAGCAGATGCCACGCACGATCAGGTCGATCTCCACGCCAGCGCCGCTCGCCTCGTACAGCTTTTCGATGACTTGCGGGTCGACCAGCGAGTTGACCTTGGCCCACAGGCTGCCCTTTCGCCCGGCACGGGCATGGGCGATCTCGGCATCGATCAGCGCCATCAGATTGTGGCGCAGGTCGCGCGGCGACAGGCTGACCCGGTTCATCGCCGCGGGTTCGACATAACCGGTGATGTAGTTGAACATCTGCGCCGCATCCCGCCCGATCAACGGATCGGCGGTGAAGAAGCTGAGATCGGTATAGATGCGCGCCGTGACGGGATGATAATTGCCCGTGCCGAAATGGCAGTAGGTGCGGAAATCGCTTCCCTCGCGCCGGACGACCATCGACACCTTGGCATGCGTTTTCCAGTCGATGAAGCCATAGACGACCTGCACGCCCGCCCGCTCCAGCGCGGACGCCCAGTAGAGGTTCTGTTCCTCGTCGAAGCGCGCTTTGAGCTCCACGATCGCTGTCACCGACTTGCCCGCCTCGGCCGCCGCGATCAGCGCGGCGATGACGGCGGATTGCTTGCCCGCGCGGTAGAGCGTCTGCTTGATCGCAACCACATCCGGGTCCACCGCCGCCTGTTTGAGGAAGGCGATGACGACCTCGAACGTTTCATAGGGGTGATGGACGACGATGTCCTTCGCCTTGATCGCGGCAAAGCAGTCGCCCGCAAACTCTCGGATACGCTCGGGAAAGCGCGGGGAATAAGGTGGGAATTTCAGGTCCGGCCGATCCTCGTCGACCATCGCGACGAGATCGCCGATGCCGAGCAGGTTGCCGCTCTCGGTGATGATCGCGTCCGAGCCGCCCAGTTCGCCGCGCAGAACGTCGGCGAGTTCGTCGGGCATGCCCGTTTCCAGTTCGAGGCGGATCACCCGACCACGCCGCCGCCGCTTGATGGCGTTGGCGAAGTAGCGGACCAGATCCTCGGCTTCTTCTTCGATCTCGATATCGCTGTCACGCAGGACGCGGAAGGTCGCCGCGCCATTCACGACGTAACCCGGAAAGAGCAATCCCGAGAAACGGCGCAGGATCGTCTCGATCGCGACATAGCGCGCGCCTTCGCCGGGAAGACGGACGAAGCGCGGCATGGTGGCAGGGAGCATCACCAGTTCGCGAATCGGGGCCTTGTCCGACACGCGGGTCAGGTCGAAGATCATCGACAGACCCTTGTTCGGAATGAACGGGAATGGATGGGCGGGATCGAGCGCCTGCGGTGTCAGGATCGGAAAAATCTGGTCGCGGACATGAGTTTCCAGCCAGGTGCTCGCGTCCGGATCGATGGCATCGCGACGAAGAACAAAAATCCCCGCCTCGTCCAGCAGGTTGCGCAGGTCGCCCCAGACTTCCTGCTGGCTGGCCATCAGTCGGTCCGCCTCGGCGACGATCCCGCTCAGCTGCTGGCCCGGCGTCAGCCCGTCGACCGAACGCTGCTCCACGTCCTGCGCCTGCTGTCCCTTCAGGCCTGCGACGCGGACCATGAAGAATTCGTCCAGGTTCGAGCCCGAGATGGACAGGAAGCGCAACCGCTCGAGGAGCGGATGGGCGGCGTTGCACGCCTCCTCCAGAACGCGGCGGTTGAAGGCCAGCCAGGATAACTCGCGATTGAAATAGCGCCCGTTCGGCTCGGTCGAGAAATGATCGTCGTCCGGTTCGGACATTTGCGCGATGTGGGCAGGACGGGTCATCAGGTCTCGCTTGGGCTTACGGTTCGGCGATCAGGCCTGCCGCGGTCAGAATGGATCGTGCAAGGGGAATGGACAAGCGCGCGCGCCGTTCCATCGCTCCCTGGTCGAGCATATCCACTGCGCGGATGACAGAAAGGTGACTACGCTCGGTACGAAGCGTCAGCCACTCGATCAGGTCGGGTCGCGCATCGACGCCGCGCCGCTCGAACAGATGCTCAAACAGTCCGGCGACCAGCTCGTCGTCCGGCGCACCGATCTCGGCCAGGCTGCTGTTCGCGAGTCGCGAGCGGAGGTCGGGCAGCTTGACCTGCCAGCGCGGCGGAGCGGCGTCGGCGACGATCAACAATGGCAGGCGATCGGCCTGGGCGCGGTTCCATGCGTGGAATATCTGTACCTCGGCCACCCGCTCGGCGTCGTCGATGATCGTGCCGCCGGTGCGGGCGGCGAAGATACGCGCCAACAGCGAGCGGCCCGACTTGCGCGGCCCGGTCAGGATCGCGGCCATGGTCGGCCATGCTTCCCATTGTTCGAGCATCCGCGCCGCCAACCGGTTCGACTCGGTCATCAGGAATGCATCGGAACGGGGGTCGGCCGGCCATTGCAGCGGCAGCGCCATCTGGTTCATCCGGTAATCACACTATCCGCTGGAAGCGCGGGCGTCTGCACCTGGGGTGCGCGCCGGATGCGCAAGGTCGTGCCCGAACCGGACACCTGGAAACCGCGCTGCTCGAGCGCGCGGCGAAGCTGGTCGGGGTCACCGTCGAAGGTCACCGCCATGATCGACACGCCACCCAGCGCCAAGCTGGTCGTACCCGCACGGACCACGCCGGGGATCGAGCGGATCAGGCTCTCGGCATTGGCGACCGCGCTGGCGCTCGGCGCGTCATATTGCAGGCTGACGGCGATCCCCGCCCCCGAATTGGCAATGGCCGCATCCAACCCGGCGATCGGTTCCTCGCCCGGACTGGTATCGTCGATCACTGCCGCGGGCTTTGGCGGCGGGTTGAGCGAGGCGTCGGGATGGAGCGAGCCGCTCGCCAGCGCACGCTGGTACAGGCCGTCCAGACGGGCAACGCCGGTATCGAGCAGCTGGTTCAGCCCATCGGTGCTGCCGACCCGCAGGGTGATCGTACCGAGCAGATCGTTGTCGGGCCCATGCCGCGCCTCGAACACGCCGATCACCGGGCCGCCGGGCCACTGGCGATAGAGGCGGACGACGGGGATCAGGACATCGGACGCGCCATACTGGTCCAGTATGGTCCGCCACCAGCCGCGCGAGCGGCGGTTGATCTGGCCTGCGTTCAACAGCAGCGGATCGGTGCCGGTGCCCGAGGGGCGGATATAGTCGATGCTGCTGTTGCCTGCGCGGAACCGGGCCCAGGCCTGCTGCCAGGGAGTCCGTGCCTCGAACATCTGCGATGCGCCGCCCGATATCTGGAGCGGCATGACGAGCATCGGCGGGGATCGATCGGCATAGGCCGACACCCCCAGCACCGATGCCGCGCGCACCCGGTCGAACAGGACGCCGAGCTTGGCGACATAGCGGGTCGGGCCGATCTGTTCGTTTTCGATCACGATACCACTGACCAGCGAGTCGAGCAGGCCATCGGATGCGCCGGTGCCGCTGCGACCCAGGCGCTGGGCCAGCATCGCCCACGCCTTGCGCTGCGCGATTCGCCACCCGCCCAGCCGGGCGGCCTCCGCCGTCTTGCCGGAAACATCGACCGCGACACCCGTCACTTCGTAGGAGCCGCCATTGTCGATCGGTGCGAGCCCTCGCGGCTGTCCCTCGATCTGGGCGAGCACCGTGCCGCCTCCGGCTCCCAGGCCGATTAGGGCGGCCAGGCCGAACATCATGGAGGGGGAACGCAAACGCATCGCGGCCTTTTGGCGAACCAGACGTGGAAATCCAAGCGCGATGTCGCTAACCGGCAAACATGACCGACAACAGCACGCCGTCTTCCACCCCGTCGTCCGCCGAAACGGGCGCATCCTACACCTATGCCGATGCTGGCGTTTCGATCGCCGCGGGCAACGCGCTGGTCCGCGCGATCGGCCCGCTCGCCAAGGCGACGCGGCGACCCGGAGCCGATGCCGACCTGGGCGGCTTTGGTGGCTTCTTCGACCTCAAGGCCGCCGGTTTCACCGACCCGCTGCTCGTCGCCGCCAATGACGGCGTCGGCACCAAGCTGAAGCTCGCGATCGAGCATGACCGCCATGACGGCGTCGGCATCGACCTGGTGGCCATGTGCGCCAACGACCTGATCGTGCAGGGCGCCGAGCCGCTGTTCTTCCTGGATTATTATGCGACCGCAAAGCTGGAGGGCGATGTCCCAGAGCGCGTGATCGCCTCGATCGCCGAAGGTTGCCGCATCGCGGGTTGCGCCTTGATCGGCGGCGAAACCGCCGAGATGCCGGGCATGTACGCGCCGGGCGATTACGACCTGGCGGGCTTCTGCGTCGGCGCGGTCGAGCGCGATCAGGTGCTGACCGGCGCCGCGATCGGCGAGGGTGACGTGATCCTGGGGCTCGCTTCCTCGGGCGTCCATTCCAACGGCTTCTCGCTCGTTCGCCGCCTGGCGGCGGACAAGGGCTGGAAGCTGGATCGGCCGGCATTGTTCGATCAGGATCAGTTGCTGATCGAGGCGCTGATGGCCCCGACTCGGATCTACGTCCGCTCGCTGCTCCCCTCGATCAAGGCGGGGGCGATCAAGGGCCTGGCCCATATCACCGGCGGCGGCCTCCTGGAAAACATCCCGCGCGTGCTGCCCAAGGGCGCTCATGCGGTGGTCGATGCGGATGGCTGGGAACAGCCCCGCCTGATGGCCTTCCTCCAGGCGCAGGGTGGCATCGAGCCCGAGGAAATGGCGCGCACCTTCAACTGCGGCATCGGCATGGCGGTGATCGTCGCGGCCGACCAGGCCGAAGCGCTGGCCGACACACTGCGCGCGGCAGGCGAGACGGTCGTGACCGTCGGCACGGTCCAGGCAGGCGAGCGCGGCTGCACCGTCAGGGGCTCGGCGGGCACCTGGAGCGCAAAGGCGGACTGGACCGCGACCCATGTCGGCTGACCAGCCGGTCAAGGTCGGAATCCTCATCTCCGGCCGGGGGTCGAACATGCAGTCGCTGGTCGCCGCCTCTAAGCAGTCGGACGCGGCCTATCGCGTGGCGCTGGTCGCCTCCGACAAGCCCGAGGCGGCCGGGCTGGCCTGGGCGCGGGAGCAGGGCATCGCAACCTTCGCCCTGTCGCCCAAGGGCATCGGCAAACCCGCCTATGAGGCCGCGATCGACCAGGCGCTGCGTGACGCGGGCGTCGAGGTCGTGGCTCTGGCGGGCTACATGCGTCTGTTGTCGGGCGATTTCGTCGCGCGGTGGCAGGGGCGTATCCTGAACATCCACCCCTCGCTGCTGCCGCTCTACAAAGGCCTCGACACCCATGAGCGGGCCATTGCGGCGGGCGATGCGACGGCTGGCTGTTCGGTCCATGTCGTGACCGAGGAACTGGATGACGGCGAAGTCCTGGGCCAGGCCGAAGTTCCGATCCTGTCCGGCGACGATGCGGCGGCACTTGCGGCTCGCGTGCTCGTTGAAGAGCACCGACTTTACCCGCAAATACTCACGGAGTTCGTGCGCCGATGACCGATTTCCTGACCCGCATACGCGACATCGCCATGCTGCTGCCGGGCGTGGCCGAGGATCAGCATGACGGCGAAACCCGCTTCCTGGTCGAAGGCGAACCCTTTGTCCGCGTGACCGAAGGCGCATCGAGCGTGCATCTTTGTATCGCGGATGAAGGCACCGAGCCGCACTGGCGTGATTTCACGCTGACGGCCGAGAGCGACTGGCCCCTTGTCGAGGATCGTATTGCGCGCAGTTGGGAATTGACCGCACCGACCGAGTTGCTGGAGGCGGGCGGCCGATGAGTGGACCGGCTGGCGACGATCCGGCCGATCGGGCCAAATCCCGGCGGCGCCTGCTGACGCTGGCCGAATTCGTGGCGGTGGCCGGGCTGCTCGTTGCCGCCCTGACCCTGTATCTGAACTGGTCGCAGCGGCGCAGTGATGCCGCCGACCGGGCATCCGCCGCCAGTGCGCAACGCAACGAGCGCGCCCGTCTGGACTTGGCCGCCACGGTCGAGAGCGACGGACGTCGGCTGGCGCTGCGCGACCCGAACCATGACCTGCAGGATGTCACGATCGACTTTCCCGCCAAGTCTGGTATCGCGCGCCAGACGCCGGTCGGCGATCCGGTGATCGAGGCGGAGCCCATCGCCGGTCCGATGCTGGCGCTGACCGACGGCCAGGCGGATACCAAGGAAGGGCGCCTGCCGGTGTTGATCACCACCCGCTATTGGGACGGCGATACGGCGCGGACGGTAACCGGGTTGTACGACGTGATCTGGAGCACCCACGGCCGTCTGCTGCGTGGCCGGACATTGCGGCTGGAAGGGCTGCGACTGACGGACCGCGTCGGAACCAAAGCCAAGCTCGACGCCGCCTGGGCGCGCAAGCGGGGCTAGTCCGGCGCACCGGACCATCACAACCCTGCCCCCAACCTCCGCCGGGAGCGCCTAAAGCGTTCGGGCGTAGATCACGTCGTTGTAGATTGCACCGCCGACCCGGAACCGTCGCGTTCCCGCCAGCGTGAAGCCCTGGCGTTCGTAAAAGGCGCGGGCGTGGATGTTGATGCCCAGCACTCCGAGCAGCATCCGGCGTTTGCCCATCGCGCGTGCGTCATCGATGGCCCGTGCCATCAGCTGGCGACCAAGGCCCGTGCCACGCGTCAGCGACAGGGCATAGATCCGGCGCAACTCGATATCGCGCGCATCGGTCTCGACGGGGAGGTCCGGTGGGACCAGCAGGGTATAGCCGATGGGTGCAGCGCCATCGGGATGCTCGGCCAGGGTGGCGACGCAGGACATATCCGCGATCCAGCCATCGAACTTGGCGGGTGAGCTATTCGTGGTGCAATGGTGCACCATGTCGGGACCCGAGATGATCCCGGCAAACGTCTCGAGGAAGGTGGCGGCTGCGACGAGCGACAGCGCGGGCGCATCACCCGGTCCCGCCTGTCGCAGCCGCCATTCCATCAGCCGACGATTTCTTCCGGCTTGAAGAAGTACGCGATCTCGATCTCGGCATTCTCGTCCGAGTCCGAACCGTGGACGCTGTTGGCTTCGATCGACTCGGCCAGCTCCTTGCGGATGGTGCCCGGTTCGGCGTTCGCCGGGTTGGTCGCGCCCATGATGTCACGGTTGCGCTGCATGGCGTTCTCGCCCTCGAGCACCTGCACGACGACCGGACCCGAGATCATGAACTCGACCAGATCGTTGAAGAAGGGACGCTCCTTGTGGACCGCATAGAAGCCCTCGGCCTGTTCGCGGGTCATCTGGATACGCTTCGAGGCGACGACGCGCAGGCCGGCTTCCTCCAGCATCTTGGTGACGGCACCGGTCAGGTTGCGGCGGGTCGCGTCGGGCTTGATGATCGAAAAGGTACGGTTCGCGGCCATGATGGTCACGCAGCTCCTGAATAAAGGTGTTGGCTGGAAGTGGCGTCGCCCTAGTCGGGGCGGCAGGGCAATGCAACGCCTTATGGTGATCGCACGATCATCTCCGGCGCTGGGATGATTAGGCTGCCTGTTCCCAGCGGCCCTGATCGTTCTGCTTCCAGTAACGGCGCTCGATACCCTCACGGTCCGCCAAGGCACGCCAGGCCGTCCGGGCTTCCCCGATACGGTCGCCGTCGAAGAAATGAAACGCCCGGTCGAAGCTTAGCGCTTCGTCGCGCCATATGCCGTCGGCAAGCGCGACATGACGCGCACCATTGGTCGGCTGGACCTCGCCCGCGATCAGCACCGGCTGGACCGTGTCGTCGCCTTCCCCCGCCTGGGCATGGGGCAGGAAGCCATCCGCCGGGATCATCCACAACTGACGATCGAGCGCCGCGCGCTGTTCGGCATCCCCGCTGACGATCAGCAGGCGCCCGCCTCCCGTCACCACCCGATCGGCGATGACGGGCAGCAGCCGGTCGAGCGGCGCGAGCGTCAGATGATAGAAATCGACCTGCATCGCGCCGCCCTTCCCTGCCTTTACGCCTCGAACCGGTCCGCGACGAACTGGTCGAGCAGACGCACGCCATATCCGGTCGCGCCCTTGTCATGGTTGACGCCCGGCTTGTCCGACCAGACCATGCCCGCAATGTCGAGATGCGCCCAGGCAACGCCCTCGTTGATGTAGCGCTTCAGGAACTGCGCCGCGGTGATCGAACCGGCACCCCGCGGGCCGACATTCTTCATGTCGGCGATCTGGCTGTCGATCAGCTTGTCATAGGCATCCGACAGCGGGAAGCGCCAGAGCTTCTCGTCGGTCGCCTTGCTCGCCGCCAGCAACGCATCGGCAAGCGAATCGTCATTGGCGAACAAACCGCCATACTCATGCCCCATGCTGATGATCATAGCACCGGTCAGGGTGGCAAGGTCGACGATGGTCGAGGGCGAATGAGTCTTCTGGACCCAGGTCAGCGCGTCGCACAGGACCAGGCGGCCTTCGGCGTCGGTGTTGATGACCTCGATCGTCTGACCCGACATCGAAGTGACGACGTCACCGGGGCGCTGCGCATTGCCGTCGGGCATGTTCTCGACCAGGCCCATGACGCCGACGACATTGGCCTTGGCCTTGCGCGCCGCGATCGCCTTCATCGCGCCCGCGACCGCACCGGCGCCGCCCATGTCCCACTTCATGTCTTCCATGCCGGCAGCGGGCTTGATCGAGATGCCGCCGGTGTCGAAGGTCACGCCCTTGCCGACCAGCGCCACCGTCTCGGCATCCGCCGCGCCACCGTTCCACTTCAGGACGAGAAGGCGACCCTCGCGCACCGAGCCCTGGCTGACGCCCAGCAGCGCCCCCATGCCCAGGTCGCGCATCTGCGCCTCGTCCAGCACGGTCACTTCCAGGCCGAGACCCTCGACGTCGTTGAGTACACGCTCGACGAATGTTTCCGGGTACAGCTTGTTCGGCGGCTCCGAGACGAGCGTGCGAGTCAGCTCGAGCCCGCCATTGACCGCATGGACACGTGCAAAAGCCGCTTCCGCGTCCGCACCGGCGTTGACGATGGCGATCCGGGTCAGGGTCGGCTTGGACGTCTCGGGCAGCTTGGTGCGGTACACGTCATAGCGCCAGCCACGCTGGACCGCTGCACCAGCAAAGCTGGCCACTGCCCCGGCGGCGGGCTGGGTCGAAAGGCCGCTCAGGTCGACCGATGCCGACGAAGCCGTGGTCAGCAGCTTTGCGGTCAGTGCGCCCCCCGCCTTGCGCCAATCGGCCTCCTTGCCTTCGCCGACGCCGAGCAGCAGCACGCGCCGTGCCGCGCCACTGACCGTGGTGAACAGCTCGACGACCGAGCCCGCCTCCCCCTTGAAGCGTGCGGCGTCGACCGCCGCCTTGGCGAGCGCGGCCGCACCCTCTCCTTCGATCCGGCCAGTATCGACCGCATCCTTCGTGAAGGGAAGGACGAGCACGTCACCGGCATCGACGGTGGAGGTAAAGGCGATCTGCATGGAAACCCTCTGCTGAACTGGTAACAGTTGCTATCATCTAGGCTCTTGGACCGTGGTGGCAAGCGCGCGATTGCAGCAAGCCGCCGGTGATGCGATAGGCGGGCGCTTCACGGCGTCGCCCTGGCGGGGGGAGGCTTTCATCGTGTCGGCAAGGACGGACCGGATATCATCGTGCGAAGAATGACGCTTCTGACCGGCAGCGCCCTGCCCTTCGCCCTCCTGATGGCGATGCCTGCCACCGCACAGGATCTCCAGGATCGCCCCGTCGCGCCGCCCCCCAGCGAGGGCCCCGCGCCGGAAAATCCCGACCAAGTGCGCTTCAGCGCCGATCAGCTGGAATATGACATCAACGCCGATGTCGTGACCGCGACCGGCGAGGTGCGGATGCTGCGACAGGGCGAACGGTTGCGCGCCGACAAGGTCACCTGGAGCCGCAAGACGGGCAAGGTGCTGGCGACCGGCAATATCGCCGTCACCAATCCCCAGGGCGACATCGCTTACGGCGATCAGATCGAGCTGACCGATTCGCTGAAGGACGGCGTGGTCGACAACATGCTCGTCGTGCTGGAACAGGGCGGCCGCTTGGCCGCCGTGCGCGGTACGCGCCAGCCGGACGGCACGGTCAATCTGGAGCGCGCCGCCTATACCCCTTGCGCGGTCGAGACGTCGGAGGGCTGCCCCAAGGAGCCGTCCTGGAAGATTACCGCCGTCCGCGTCACCTATCGCCCGGACCGCGAGCGCGTGTACTTTAACGGCGCTAAGCTGAACCTGTTCGGCCTGCCCACCATTCCGCTGCCGCGCCTGTCCGCGCCGGTGGGCTCGGGCGGCGACAGCGGTTTTCTGACCCCCGATATCCGCCTGGACCGTGTGAACGGGGTGGAGATCGCCGCGCCCTATTACTGGCGGCTTGCCCCGAACAAGGGCCTGACCGTCACGCCGCACATCTTCACCGCGGTCCTGCCGATGATGGAGGCGCAATATGAGGCGCTGACCACCAAGGGGGCGTTTCGCGTCACCGGCTATGGCACGGTCAGCCGTCGCAGCGACGACCTGAACACGCTGAACCCGACCGATACCAGCCAGGCCTTTCGAGGCTATCTGGATGCCGTGGGCCGCTATCAGTTCTCGCCGGAATGGAGCCTGTCTGGCTCGATGCGGATCACCACCGACCGCACCTTCCTGCGCCGCTACGACATTTCGCGCGACGACCGGCTGCGCACCACGGCCAGCCTGGAGCATATCGACGCCGACAGCTACTTCGCGCTGACCGGCTGGTATGTCGAAACGCTGCGCGTGAACGACCCCCAGGGCCAGCAGCCGATCGCGCTGCCTGAACTCGACTATCGCCGTCGGTTCAACGACCCCTGGCTAGGCGGCAAGTTCGAGTTGCAGCTCAATACGCTCGCGATCAGCCGCACGGCCGGACAGGATACGCAACGCGCCTTTGCCAGCATGCGCTGGGACCTGCGCCGCCTGACGAACTGGGGCCAGGAGGTGACCTTCACCGCCTATGGCCGTGCCGATGCCTATAATTCCAACAACATCGTCAGCACGCCGCTCGTCTATCAGGGGCTTGCCGGGTTCCAGGGGCGCGGGATCGGGGCACTGGCGGTCGACGTCAAATGGCCGTTCGTCGGCGAGCTATGGGGCGGCAGCCAGCGCTTCACCCCGCGCGTCCAGATCGTCGCCAGTCCCAAGATCAAGAATATCGACATCCCCAACGAGGACGCCCGCTCGGTCGACCTGGAAGACTCCAACCTCTTCGCACTGAACCGCTTCCCCGGTTACGACCGGTTCGAGGATTCGACGCGCATCACGTACGGCGCGCAATGGGCGCTGACCCTGCCGGGCTTCACCTTCGACACCCTGGTCGGACAGAGCTTTCGCCTGAACGACCGCACGACCATCCTGTATCCCGGCACCGGCCTGTCCGATCGCTGGTCCGATATCGTCGGCCGGACGGAGGTGCGGTTCCGCGACTTCGTGTCGCTGACCCACCGTTTCCGCCTGGACAAGGACAGCTTCGCGGTCCGCCGGAACGAGATCGACGCGACGGTCGGGTCGCGCACCACCTATGCGCAGATCGGTTACCTTCGCCTGAAGCGGAACATCTTTACCTCGATCGAGGATCTGCAGGATCGCGAGGAGGTCCGTCTGGCGGGCCGGGTGCAGTTCGCCCGCTTCTGGTCGGCCTTCGGATCGACGGTCATCGATCTGACCGACCGGTCGGAGGATGCGCTGTCGCTGTCCAACGGTTTCGATCCGATTCGCCATCGGCTTGGCGTGCAATATGAGGACGACTGCCTGCGGCTGGGCTTCACCTGGCGGCGCGACTATGTGCAGACGGGCGACGCCCGCGCGGGCAACAGCTTCCTGTTGACGCTGGCGTTCACCAATCTCGGTCGCTAAGCCGGTATTCAGCATGGTCGACCCATATTGCGAAGATTACGCGTCCCGTTCAGGCGCGATAAGGATCACAGACACGGTGAAGCACGACATTCGTACCAAGGGCCGCCGCTTCCGCGCTGGCGCAACGTTGATGCTGGTCGCGGTGGCGACGGGCGCGCTGGCGCAGACCGTCCCGGACCAGAGCGTGCCCGACACGGGTGGCCTCAACATTCCGAGCAACATGCAGCTGTTCGGCAAGCTGGACCCCAATGTCCGCAAGCCGACCGCCATCGTCAACGAAACGGTGCTGACCCAGACCGATATCGACCAGCGCATGGCGCTGGCCATGGCGCTGAACAACGCGACGAACCTGTCGCCCGAGGATCGCGACCGGCTGCGCATGCAGATCCTGCGTCAGTTGATCGACGAGACGTTGCAGATCCAGGAGGCCAAAACCGCCGAGATCGCCGTCACCCCCGACGAGATCAACCAGGCCTATGCCCGCTTCTCCAAGCAGTTCGGCAAGTCGCCTGCCGAGATGAACACCTTCCTGCGTCAGGTCGGGTCGTCGGACAAGTCGATGCGCCGCCAGATCGAGGGCGAGCTGGCCTGGAGCCGCTATCTGCGCAAGCGGGTCGAGCCTTACGTCAATGTCGGCGACGAAGAGGTGTCGGCCATCCGTGCCCGCCTGGAGGCGGCCAAGGGCACCGAGGAATACAACCTCAAGGAAATCTTCCTGTCGGCCAACGAGGCGACGCAGCAGCAGGTCTTTGCCAATGCGCGTCAGATCATCGCCGAAATCCAGAAGGGCCAGCAGCCGTTCGAATATTTCGCGCGCAGCTTCTCCGAAGCCTCGACTCGCGCGGTAAACGGCGACCTGGGCTGGGTCCGCTCGGCCCAGTTGCCGCCCGAATTGCAGGCGGCGGTTCAGCAGATGCAGGTCGGCCAGGTGGCCGGGCCGATCCAGATTCCGGGCGGCTTCTCGATCCTCTATCTGACCGACAAGCGCCAGGTGCTGACCGCCGATCCGCGCGATTCCCGCCTGTCCCTCAAGCAGCTGACCGTCAAGTTCCCGGCCGGCACCACCCAGGCGCAGGCCAGCGCGCGTGCCGCCGAATTCGCCAAGCAGACCCAGGCGATCCGCGGCTGCGGAGACGTGCAGCGCGTGGCAACCGCATTGAAGGCCGAAGTGGTCGACAATGATCAGGTGACGATCCGCCAGCTGCCGGCACCGCTCCAGGAAATCCTGCTGAAGCTCCAGATCGGCCAGGCGACGCCGCCTTTCGGCTCTCCCGAACAGGGCGTGCGCTCACTGGTCCTGTGCGACCGCGAGGAGCCGCGCTCGGGCAATCTGCCGACCAACGACCAGATTCAGAACCAGGTCGAGCAGCAGCGCGTCAACCTGCGCGCGAACCAGAAAATGCGTGACCTTCGCCGCGATGCGGTGATCGAATATCGTTGATGGGAGCAAAGCGATGATCCGGCCGCTGGCGATCTCGATGGGTGATCCGGCCGGGATCGGTCCCGAGATCATCGCCAAGGCCTGGGCCGCGCGCCACGAAGCGGGGCTGCCCCCTTTCGTGGCGGTCGGGGACGCCCGGGCGATCGAGCGCGTGTGGACGGGCCCGGTCATCCGGGTGTCGGACATGGCCAGCGCCGTCGCAGCCTTCGACGAGGCGCTGCCGATCCTGTCGGTCGATGACGGTGGCGAAATCCGCCCCGGCCGGCCCGATGTCGAGGGGGCACGCTGCGCGCTCCACGCGCTCGAACTCGCGGTTGGCCTCGTTCGCTCGGACGCGGCCGGTGCATTGGTCACGGGCCCGGTCAGCAAGGCGCAGCTCTACGACATCGGCTTCATTCATCCCGGCCAGACCGAATTCGTCGCCGAACGCTGCGGCGTGGCGGGGGCCAATGCCGTCATGATGCTGGCGGGACCGACCCTGCGTGTCGTGCCGATCACCACCCATGTCCCGCTGGCGGCGGTGTCCGACCTGCTGTCGATCGAGTTGATCGTCGCCAAGGGGCGGGCAACGGCGCGTGGGCTGTGCAAGAATTTCGGCATCACGGCACCGCGCCTCGCTTTCGCGGGGCTGAACCCCCATGCGGGCGAAAGTGGCGCGATCGGGCGGGAAGAAATCGAACTGATCGAACCCGCCATCGCGCAGCTTCGCGCCGAAGGTATCGATGCGACCGGCCCGTTCGCGGCCGACACGCTGTTCCATCCGCGCGCACGTGCCGCCTATGACGCCGCGCTTTGTTGCTATCACGACCAGGCGCTGGTGCCGATCAAGACGCTGCATTTCGACGAGGGGGTCAATATCACGCTGGGCCTGCCGATCGTCCGGACATCGCCCGATCACGGCACAGCCTTCGGTATCGCCGGTCAGGATCGCGCACATCCCGGCGCGATGATCGCGGCCATCGCGATGGCCGGAGAAGCGGCGCGTCGACGTGCCGCGGCCGCCGCCTGAGCATGGACCCCGTCACACCCCTGCCCCCGCTGCGCGAGGTCATCGCTCGCCACGGTCTGTCCGCCGCCAAGTCGCTCGGCCAGAATTTCCTGTTCGATGGGCAGCTTCTGGCACGGATCGCCGCCATTCCCGGCGACCTGACCGACCAGGACGTGCTGGAGATCGGCCCCGGTCCCGGCGGCCTGACCCGCGCGCTCCTGATGGCGGGCGCGAAGGTCACCGCGATCGAGCGCGATCGGCGCTGCATTCCCGCGCTCGCCGAACTGGCCGAAGCATTTCCCGATCGCCTGAAGGTCATCGAGGGCGATGCCCTGCGCATCAATGCGCCCGAGCTGTTCGAGAGCAAGCCGCATATCGTCTCCAATCTGCCCTATAATGTGGGCACGCCATTGCTGGTGGGCTGGCTCTCGGGGGCGTGGCTGCCCTGGTGGCAGTCCTGCACGCTGATGTTCCAGAAGGAGGTCGCGGAGCGCATCGTCGCGGCGGCCGACCAGTCGGCTTATGGTCGTCTGGCCGTCCTGACCCAGTGGCGCAGCGATTCGCGGATCGCGATGCCGGTGCACCGCTCGGCCTTTACGCCCCCGCCCAAGGTCATGTCGGCGGTCGTTCATATCACGCCGAAGCCTGCGCCCGAGGGCGTCAGCTTCCGCACGCTGGAACGCCTGACGGCCGCTGCCTTCGGTCAGCGCCGCAAGATGCTGCGCCAAAGCCTGAAGCCGGTCGCTGGCGCGGTCGAGGCGCTGGAGTCGATCGGCATTGATCCCGCGCGTCGCGCCGAGACGCTCTCGGTGGACGAATTCGTCGCACTGGCCCGCGCCTTGGGCTGATCACCCCTCCCGTTCGCGGGTAGGATGATCATGCCCAGCATGGTGGAGGGGACTGACCGCAACAGGCCGTCGCGTGTGGAATTTCCCTCCGTCAGGCCTTTACGGCGTCGGCGGGGTCTTGCTGTCGACCTGCGCGGTCGTCACGTTGGCGGGCGGACCCTTGGCGATCTGCGCCGAAAGCGCCGTCGCGTCGGCGCAGTCGGCCTTGCACAGCGTCTTGATCTTGGCGAGGTTGTCCTTCGCCCGTGCGACGGCACCGCGCTGGACCAGCGCTTCACCCTGACCACGCAAGGCGCGCGTGTCGTTGGGATCGAGCAGCAGGGCTTCGCGGTAGAGCCGGATCGCCTTGCCCGGCAGGCCGCGCGCATCGGCCACCTCGGCCAGCAGGACGAACGCAGCGCGATTGCGCGGGTCGACCGTCACTGCCGTTTCCAGAATGTCGGTCGCACCTTCCAGATTGCCCGCCGCTTTGAGGTTGCGGCCCTGCTCCAAGAGCTGGAGCGAGCGGGCGTCGATCTGGTTGTCCGGACGCTGGCCGCTGAGTGACGTGGAAAGCGAAACCACCGCCAACGCGGCGGCAGCAGCCAGGGACGACAAACGCATGAGGAACTCCGAACGTGGCACTGAGGCAGACGCTAGCATGGCGCCCGAAGGCAGGCGACAAAAAAGCCGTCGGTGCCATGGGTCGCCGGGTCCAGCCGGTGGCCCAGGCCGTGCGCCGTGCCGATTGCGGGTCGTACCGGCTCCACCGTCCAGCCGGAATGCCGGGTCAGGAACGCCCCGACCTGATCGGTCCCTTCGGCATCAAGCAGCGAACATACGATATAGACCAGGCGACCGCCCGGCTTCACCAGCCCTGCCCCCATCTCCAGAACGTGATTTTGCATCGCCTGAAGCCGCGTCAGCCGCTCCGGGGTGAGGCGCCAGCGCGCCTCGGGATTGCGTCGCCAGGTCCCGGTGCCCGAGCAGGGCGCATCGATCAGGACGCCGTCCGCCTTGCCCGCCCAGTCGGCCAGCATCTCGACCTCGTGGCCCGGATTGAGCAACCGGCTTTCGATGATCGTCGCCCCGGCCCGTTCGGCGCGTGGCGGCAGCCGTTGCAGACGCGCGCGGTCGATATCGCAGGCGAGCAGAGTGCCCTGATTGGCCATTGCCGCCGCGATCTGGAGCGTCTTGCCCCCGGCCCCGGCGCACAGGTCGACCAGCCACTCGCCCGGCCTGGCCGCGAGTGCCGCACCGACCAACTGACTGCCCTCGTCCTGCACTTCGATCAGGCCGGCGCGGTACAGGTCGGATTGTTCGACCGCCGTGCCACTGGCCAGGCGCAGGCCGAGCGGCGCAGTGGCGGTCGGTTGCGCCTCGGGCCATTGCTCCAGCACCGCCTCACGCGTGCTGGCCAGACTGTTGACCCGGACGTCGAGCGGTGCACGGTCGATCAGTGCCGCCTGCTGACGCGCTTCGAGCCCCGATGCGGTCAGCGCCTCGACCAGCCAGGCCGGGGCAATGCCGCCCTCCGCGCGCGGTTCGTCGGCGGAGATCGCCGCCGGGCCATGCCCCGCCCCGTCAAAAGTCTCCGCCACCGCCGGATCGCGATCGGCCAGTGCGACCATCGCGGCCCGTCCGGAGACGGGGGCGGGCCCCGCCTGGCGAATCGCGGCATAGACGAGTTCGCGGACCGCTCGCCGATCCTTGGACCCGGCGTAGCGACGCGTGGCGAAGTAGCGCGCGATCAACGTGTCCGCCGCCGCGCCGCCACTGACGGCCGCCGCGACGATCTCGTCCAGCAACTCGATCGCCGCCTGGGTACGGGCGCCTGGGGTCATGCGATGCGCTCCGTGAGCTTAGCGGGTAGGGTAATTGGGTGCTTCCCGCGTGATCGTCACGTCATGGACGTGGCTTTCCTTCAGCCCCGCGCCGGTGATCTGGACGAACTGGGCGCGCTCGCGCAGCGCTTCCAGCGTGGCCGAGCCGGTATAGCCCATCGCCGCCTTCACACCGCCGACCAGCTGGTGGATGACGTCGCGCGCCGGGCCCTTATAGGCGACCTGGCCCTCGATACCCTCGGGCACCAGCTTCATCTGGTCCTTGATGTCGCCCTGGAAATAACGATCCGCCGAGCCCCGGCCCATCGCGCCGACCGAGCCCATGCCGCGATACGACTTGTAAGCACGACCCTGATACAGGAAGGTTTCGCCCGGTGCCTCCTCGGTGCCCGCCAGCAGCGAGCCGACCATGCACGCGCCAGCGCCTGCCGCCAGCGCCTTGGCAAGATCGCCCGAGGTGCGCAGGCCGCCATCGGCGATCACCGGCACGCCCGACTTCCAGCCTTCCTCGGCGCAGTCCATCACGGCGGTGAGCTGCGGCACGCCGACCCCCGCGACGACGCGCGTGGTGCAGATCGAGCCCGGCCCGATGCCGACCTTCACCGCATCCGCACCCGCATCGATCAGCGCACGGGTAGCGGCAGCCGTGGCGACGTTGCCGGCGATCACCTGCACCGTGTCGGACAGCTTCTTGGCCGCTTCCACGGCACGCGCGACGTCGCGGTTGTGGCCATGCGCGGTGTCGATGATGACACAGTCGACTTCGGCCTCGATCAGCGCACGGGTCCGTTCGAACCCCTTTTCGCCGACCGTCGAGGCAGCGGCGACACGCAGGCGGCCCGAGCCATCCTTGGTCGCCGAGGGATAGGTGACGGCCTTTTCGATGTCCTTGACCGTGATCAGCCCGACACAGCGATAGCTTTCGTCGACGACCAGCAGCTTTTCGATGCGACGGCCATGGAGCAGGCGACGCGCCTCGTCCTGGCCGACGCCGACCTTCACCGTCGCGAGATTTTCGTGCGTCATCAGTTCGGAAACCGGCTGCTGCGGGTTTTCGGCGAAGCGCACGTCGCGGTTGGTCAGGATGCCGACCAGGCGGCCGTCGAACTCGACGACGGGAATGCCGCTGATCCGGTGACGCGCCATCAGCGCCTGCGCCTCGGCGAGGGTCGCGGTCGGCGAGATGGTGATCGGGTTGACGACCATGCCGCTCTCGAACCGCTTGACCTGCCGCACGGCGGCGACCTGCTGCTCGACGGTCAGGTTGCGATGGAGCACGCCCATGCCGCCCAGCTGCGCCATGACGATCGCCATGTCGGCCTCCGTCACGGTGTCCATCGCCGCCGACAGGACGGGAATGTTCAGCGCGATCGAGCGGGTCAGTTGCGTACGCGTGTCTGCGGTGCTCGGCAGAACGTCGGACTCCTGGGGCACGAGGAGCACGTCGTCGAAGGTGAGGCCGAGGCGGATATCCATGGGGCTGCCAAATCCTGCGGAGGGAACAAGTGGCGGGCCATGTAACCAAAGCAAGCCGTTCCCGCTAGGCCCTTGCTGCATCACCATGCTAGAACCCGTCGCAGACAGATAGTGGAGGAGCCGTCCATGGGCCTGATCGTCGCCGCGCTCGCGGTGCTGCTGGTGCTGATGTACCTGATGATGTCGATCAAGATCGTCCGCCAGGGCTATCAGTACACGATCGAGCATTTCGGCCGCTACACCGCCACGGCCGCCCCCGGCTTCAACTTCTATCCCGCCTTTTTCTATCGCGTCGGCCGTCGGGTGAACATGATGGAGCAGGTGATCGATATCCCCGGTCAGGAGATCATCACCAAGGACAATGCGATGGTCTCCACCGACGGGGTCGTCTTCTTCCAGGTGCTCGACGCCCCCAAGGCGGCCTATGAGGTGTCCGACCTCTATGTCGCGCTGCTGAACCTGGTGACGACGAACCTGCGCACCGTGATGGGGGCGATGGATCTGGACGAGACCTTGTCCAAGCGCGACGAGATCAATGCGCGGCTGCTGAACGTCGTCGATCATGCCACGACGCCCTGGGGCGTGAAGATCACCCGCGTCGAAATCAAGGACATCCGCCCGCCGGTCGACATCGTCAACGCCATGGCCCGGCAGATGAAGGCCGAGCGTGAGAAGCGCGCCAACATTCTGGAGGCCGAGGGATCGCGCGCTTCCGAAATCCTGCGCGCCGAGGGACAGAAACAGGCCCGCATCCTGGAGGCGGAGGGCCGCCGCGAGTCGGCCTATCGCGACTCGGAAGCGCGCGAACGCGCCGCCGAGGCGGAGGCCAAGGCGACCCGCGTCGTGTCCGAAGCCATCGAGTCGGGCGGCACCCAGGCGATCAACTATTTCATCGCCCAGAAATATGTCGAAGCAGTGGGCAAGTTCGCCACCAGCCCGAATGCCAAGACGATCCTGTTCCCGGTCGAGGCGACGCAGCTGATCGGCACGCTGGGCGGCATCGGTGAACTGGCCAAGGAAGCCCTCGCCCCGCACAAGCCCGACGCGACCACGCCGCGCGTCACGACCAAGCCCGGGCCGTTCGACAAGCCCGTCTCGTGACCATGCCCGAGATCGATCCCGCCGCGCTATGGCTGGCGGCGGGATTGGTGCTGGGCATTGCTGAGTTGCTGGTGCCGGGGGTGTTCCTGATCTTCCTGGCCATCGCTGCGGGCGTGACGGCCCTCACCGTCTGGGCGTTGCCGGATATGCCGGTCGTACTGCAACTGGTTGATTTCGCGATCTGGAGTGTCGTTTGCGTCTTGGTCGGACGACGCTGGTATCGCGATTTCGCGGTGGACGGCGATGGTCCGGTGCTCAACCAGCCGGTGCTGCGGCTGCGCGGGCAGATCGTCACCGTGACGACGCCGATCATCGGCGGCGAAGGCCGGGCGCGATTGGCGGACGGGGAATGGCCGGTACGCGGGCCGGACGCGGAAAGCGGAACCCGGTTGCGGGTGGCGCATGTCGACAACGGGGTTTTGCTGTTGGAGCCGATCGGGGATTGAGACCGAAGGCCAGGGGAGAACGCCCGCCATGAGCGCCCTCCCCGACCCAGGAATTACGCCGGGACGGTAACCTTCGGCGCCGCCGCCCGCACGCCTTCGTCGACATGCTCGGCAAACTGCTGGAAATTGTCGTTGAACAGGTCGACCAGCTTGGTCGCCGTCGCGTCATAGGCGGACTTGTCGGCCCAGGTGTCGCGCGGGTTCAGGATCGCCGGATCGACGCCGGGCACCGAGACGGGCACCTGGAAACCGAAGTTCGGGTCGGTGCGGAACTCGGCGTGGTTCAGGCTGCCGTCGAGCGCGGCATTGAGCAAGGCGCGGGTCGCCTTGATCGGCATGCGATGACCGACACCGTATTTGCCTCCGGTCCAGCCGGTGTTGACCAGCCAGCAATCCACCCCACCCTTTGCGATCCGCTCCTTCAGCAGGTTGCCATAGACTGACGGGTGACGCGGCATGAACGGCGCGCCGAAGCAGGTCGAGAAGGTCGCATCCGGCTCGGTCACGCCGATCTCGGTGCCCGCGACACGCGCGGTATAGCCCGAGAGGAAGTGGTACATCGCCTGTTCGGGCGTCAGCTTGGCGATCGGCGGCAGGATGCCATAGGCGTCGGCCGTCAGCATCACGATGTTGCGCGGCACGCCCCCCATATTGTCCTTCGACGCATTGGGGATGAAGTCGATCGGATAAGCGCCCCGGCTGTTCTCGGCCAGGCTGTTGTCGTTCAGGTCGAGCTGGCGAGTCACCTGATCCATGACGACGTTTTCCAACACCGTGCCGAACCGCTTGGTGGTCGCAAAGATTTCCGGCTCCGCCTCGGGCGACAGGCGGATCATCTTGGCATAGCAACCGCCCTCGAAATTGAAGATCGCCGTGTCCGACCAGCCATGCTCGTCATCGCCGATCAGCGTGCGGCTGGCATCGGCCGACAGGGTCGTCTTGCCGGTGCCGGACAGACCGAAGAACACCGCCGTCGATCCATCGGCACCCATGTTTGCCGAGCAATGCATCGGCATCACGCCCGTCGTCGGCAGGAGATAGTTGAGCAGGCCGAAGACCGATTTCTTCATCTCGCCCGCATAACGCGTGCCGCCGATCAGGATCAGCTTTTCGGTCATGTTGACCGCGATCACGGTCGACGAGCGGCAGCCGTGGCGAGCCGGGTCGGCGCGGAAGCTGGGCAGGTCGATGATGGTGTAATCGGCGACGAAATTGCGCAGCTCATGCTCTTGCGGGCGGACCAGCATCGTGCGGATGAAAAGGTTGTGCCAGGCCAGCTCGGTCACGACGCGAACGCGGACGCGATGCTCGGGCTGCGAACCGCCGTACAGGTCCTGGACGAACAGGTCTTCCTTCTGGCCCAGCGCGGCGAAGAAATCAGCCTTCAGCGCGGCGAAGTCGTCCGGGCTCATCGGCTTGTTGGTCTTGCCCCACCACACGGTGTCGCGCGTCTCGTCGTCGCGGACCATGAACTTGTCCTGCGCCGAGCGACCAGTGTGCTCGCCCGTCTCGACGACCAGCGGACCATCGGCGGACAGCTTGCCCTCGCCGCGTGCGACGGCGGTTTCGATCAGCCGGGCGGTCACGAGGTTCCAATGCAGCGTGGCGCGGGTTTCTATGCCCTGCGCCTGCAGGCCGACTTCCGGAATCCGTTCGTTCATTAGAGCTTCCTCGTTCCCCATGGACCCTGTTTCAAAGAACCGGATCCCGTTTTGATCGCACGCGAGTTTGCCTCGGCGTTGGTCCTCCCATAGCCGTTTTGTTAAACACGTCAAACACCGCTTTTCGCGAAGACGGTTGAGCCGTGTGCCGCTTTCGCCTAACCGAGGCGCATGGCGGTATCCTCGCTCGATCATCATTGGGGTTTTCGCATCGCATGACGGCCACCATCGCGCTGGTCGATGACGACCGGAACATTCTGACATCCGTGTCGATCGCGCTGCAGGCGGAGGGTTTCGTGACCCGCGTCTATGCCGATGGCGAGGCCGCGCTGAAGGCCTTGATCGACAATCCACCGGACCTGGCGATTTTCGACATCAAGATGCCGCGCATGGACGGGCTGGAGTTGCTGCGCCGCCTGCGTGAGAAGAGCCAGATCCCGGTCATCTTCCTGACCAGCAAGGATGACGAGCTGGACGAGGCGCTGGGCCTGGCGATGGGCGCTGACGATTATATCGCCAAGCCCTTTTCCCAGCGGCTGCTGATCGCCCGTATCCGCGCCATCCTGCGCCGGTCGGAAAATGTCGGGGCACCGCAAGGCACGCCCGCCGCGGACGTTCAGGGCCCGCTGACCCGCGGCGCACTGGCGATGGACCCCGCACGGCACCGTGTGACCTGGAAGGGCGAGCCGGTAACGCTGACCGTCACCGAATTCCTGATCCTGGAAACGCTGGCGCAGCGTCCCGGCATCGTGCGGACACGAAACCAGTTGATGGATGCGGCCTATCAGGACGACATCTATGTCGATGATCGTACGATCGACAGCCATATCAAGCGGTTGCGGCGCAAGTTTCGCCAGGTAGATCCCGACTTCGACGCCATCGAGACGCTCTATGGCGCCGGTTACCGATTCTCCGAGGAGTGAAGCTCCCGACCTGGCGTTGCGCTGGTCGGGCCAGATTTCGCTGACGCAGCGAATTCTGGCGATCAACATCTTTGCCTTGCTGCTGCTGGCGGGCGGCTTCTTCTATCTCGACTCCTATCGTACCCGCCTGCTGGACAACCGGGTCGCCCAATCGCTGCGCGAGGTGCGGTTGATGGGCGAGGCGCTGACATCGGTCCGCGATGACGAGCGTGACGCCCTTGTCGGACGGCTTGCGCGGGACACCGGGGCTCGGCTTCGTCTGTTCGACATATCCGGCCGCCTGACCGGCGACAGCCGCGCGTTGGGTGTGCGCAACGTGGTGTTCCGCGACCCCGACAAACAGGATTGGGGCCAGGTCATCGCGCGGTTTCTCGACGCCGGGATCGACACGGTGGTCGGCGCGGCGCGGCCGCCGCTTTATCGGGAGCGGCGCGGCGGGGCGGAATGGCCCGACGTCGCCCGGGCCCGCGAAGGGCGGATTTCCGCCTCGATCTGGCGCGCGCCGGACCGTACCCCCGTCATCACGGCCGCCGCTCCCCTGCCCGGCGGCGGCGCGATCATGGCGACCGAGAACGCCCGGTTCATCACCGAGACGGTACGGATCGAGCGGTTTCGCCTGAGCGTCCTGCTCGCCTTGGTCGCGCTGATCTCGGTCCTGTTGTCGCTGTTTCTGGCGCGCACGATCGTGCGCCCTCTGCGTCGCCTGGCGCGGGCGGCCGTACGGGTCCGGCTGGGCCGGGCACGCGAAGTGGTGGTGCCCCGCCTGCCCGACCGGCGGGACGAACTGGGGATGCTGGCGCGCGCCCTCTCCGACATGAGCCTGGCGCTACGTGCGCGGATCGATGCGACGGAAGCCTTTGCCGCCGACGTCACGCATGAGCTCAAGAACCCGTTGGCGTCGCTTCGCTCGGCGGTCGACACGCTGGAGACGGTTCACGACCCCGATCTCCAGGCACAGCTGCTCGCGATCGTCCGCGACGATGTCCGACGGCTCGACCGGCTCATTACCGACATCTCGGATGCGTCACGGCTCGATGCGCAGCTCAGTCGCGCCAAGTTCGATCCGGTCGACCTCCATGCGCTGCTCGCCGGTCTTATCGCCCAGCGCGAGGCGCGCGGAGTGGAACGTGGCATCCGCCTGCGCTTCGATTCGACCGAGCCCGGTCCGGCGATGGTATCGGGCGAAGGCGCCAGGCTGGAACGCGTGTTCGAAAATCTCGTCGCCAACGCCCTTTCGTTCTCACCCGCCGAAGCGGTCGTGGCGATCAGCCTCGCCCGCGAGCAGAGTGAGTTCGTCGTCCGCGTCGAGGACGAGGGGCCGGGCGTACCCGAGGAAGCGCGCGAGGCGATCTTCCGCCGTTTCCATTCGATCCGCCCGAGCAGCGAGCATTTTGGACAACATTCCGGCCTGGGTCTCGCCATCGCGCGGACGATCGTCGACGCCCATCAGGGCCGGATTTATGTCGAATCGCGTGAGGATCGGCTGAGCGGAGCGCGCTTCGTCGTCCGCCTGCCGCTGGCGGCGGGGGCCTGAGGGTGGATCGGGAAACCGAACTGATCCATGCCACCGGCCTCGCCATCGACGGTGTCGGCGTCCTGCTGACCGGACCGTCCGGGGCGGGCAAATCCGATTTGGCGCTGCGACTGATCGACCGAGGGGCGACGTTGATCGGCGATGATTATCTCCATGCTCGGCAGGACGGCACCATGTTGCGGGTGACGGTTCCCGATCGGATCGCCGGGCTGATCGAGGTGCGCGGGGTGGGTATCGTGCCGGTGCCATATGATGGTTCCGCCGTCATCGGCCTCGTCATAGCTCTCGTGTCCGGCTCCGATACCGAAGAGCGCCTGCCGGACGCGCGTGACACGGTGATCGCGGGCGTCACCCTTCCTATCTATAGCATTGCCCCCTTTCCCGCTTCGGCCCCGATCAAGGTCGAGCTTCTGGTATCGCGTCTCAAGGAGCGTCCCTGATGGACCGAAAACGCATTCTGCTGGTCACCGGCATGTCCGGTGCAGGCACCTCGACCACGCTCAAGACGCTGGAGGACCTCGGCTGGGAGGTGGTCGACAATCTGCCGCTCTTCCTCCTCGACGGGCTTCTCGATGCCGCCCCGCCCACCGGCATGGAGGGCAAGAACCGGCCGCTGGCGATCAGCATCGGTGTGCGAACGCGCGATTTCGCCCCCGACCAGATCACGCAGAGCATCCGGCGGCTGAACGAGAGCCCCAATCTGGCGATCGAGACACTGTTCCTGAATTGCGGCGGGGCCGAGTTGAAGCGTCGCTATGCCGAGACGCGGCATCGCCATCCGCTGGCGATGGACCGTGCGGCGGACGATGGCATCGCCCATGAACGCGCGCTGCTGGCGCCGGTCCGGGACATGGCCGATCGCCTGCTCGACACGACCAACATGACCAGCAACGACCTGGGCCAGTGGTTGCGCGCGAATTATGCGGTCGAGGGCCTGAGCGAACCCGTTCTTGCGGTCATGTCCTTCGGCTTTTCCAAGGGGCTGCCCCGCAATGCCGACCTGGTGTTCGACATGCGTTTCCTGCGCAATCCCCATTGGTCCGCCGAATTGCGCCCCGGCACCGGGCTCGACCAGGGCGTGATCGACTATATCCGACACGACCCGGCCTATGAAACCGCGCTGGAACAGATCGAAGGCCTGCTCGACACGCTGGTGCCGCGCTACATCGCCAGCGGCAAATCCTACATCACCGTCGCGATCGGCTGCACTGGCGGGCGTCATCGCTCGGTCCACGTTGCCGAACGGGTTGCGGGACGGTTGCGCAAAAGCGGTTTTTCCCCCACGGTGGTGCATCGTGATTTGAGCGCCGTGCCGAAAGACTCTCTCGAAGCCAGGCCGGCCAAGCAATGATGGATATGCGTGTCTGACATGATCGGTCTGGTTCTGGTGACGCACGGGCGGCTCGCCGATGAGTTCGTGACCGCGATGATACATGTGGTCGGGCCGCAGGAGCGGATCGCCACCATCGCGATCGGGCCGGAGGACGATATGGAGGAGCGCCGTGCCGATATCGCCGGGGCGATCGCCACCGTCGATGCCGGGCGCGGCGTGATCGTGCTGACCGACCTGTTCGGCGGCACCCCTTCCAACCTCGCCATCTCGCTGATGGAACGCGGCCGGGTGGAGGTGATCGCGGGCATGAACCTGCCGATGCTGATCCGCCTGGGTTCGGCACGCAAGTCGATGCAGGTCGTCGATGCGGTCGCCGCGGCGCGCGAGGCGGGCCGCAAATACATCTCGGTCGCCTCCGAAGTGCTGGGCGAGGCCGCGGCATGAGCGAGCAGACGCGAACCGTCCTCATCACCAACCGCCGGGGACTTCATGCGCGTGCCAGCGCCAAGTTCGTCACCCTCGCCTCTACCCAACCCTGCGAGGTGCGCGTGGCCAAGGACGGAAGCACCGTGACCGGCACGTCGATCATGGGCCTGATGATGCTGGGCGCCGCCATGGGCGACAGCATCACGATCAGCGCGGCTGGCGACGGCGCGGGCGAGACGGTCGAGGCGCTGGTCGCCTTGGTGGAAGCGAAGTTCGGCGAAGACTGATGCCGCGTGAGATTACCGCTTATTCGAACCCGCTGATCAAGTGGGCCCGCGACCTTCGTGACAAGCGTCACCGCAAACAGGCGCGGCAGTTCCTGGCCGAGGGACTGCGCATCCTGACCGAGGCGCGCGAGACGGGGCGATTACCGCACCTGCTGTTCTACGCCAAGCCATCGGCGAACCATCCGCTCGTCCGCGAGCTGGTCGAGGCGGTCGAGGCCGCCGAGGGCGAGGCGATCGAGACCACGCCGGACATCCTGTCCAAGCTGTCGGGCAAGGACAATCCGCAGGCGGTCGTCGGCGTCTTCGAGGAGTTCGGCCTGACCCTCGACGGGCTGGACCGATCGTCGTCGAACATCTGGCTGGTCGCCGAGCGCCTGCGCGATCCCGGCAATCTCGGCACGATCCTGCGTACCGGTGACGCGGTGGGCGCAGGCGGCCTGATCCTGATCGGTGAGTGCGTCGACCCGTTTTCGGTCGAGGCAGTCCGCGCGAGCATGGGGGCGCTGTTTACGATGCCGATCGTGCGCACCGAGTGGCAGCCGTTTCTCGACTGGCTCCGTCAGGGGCCGGGCCAGCTCGTCGGGCTGAGCCTCGACACCGATTCGGACTATCGTGCCGCCCGCTACGCCGCGCCGACCTTCCTGCTGACCGGGAATGAGGCGCAAGGCATGCCCGCCGAATATGCCGCCGCCTGCGACACGCTGGTCAAGATTCCGATGCTGGGCAAGGCCGATAGTCTGAACGCAGCGGTCGCGACCGCCGTCATGGCCTATGAGGTGCTGGCTCAGCAGGGTGGCGGCAAGGCGGGCTGAACGGATACGCGATATGTTACCGTCGATGTCGAGCAGTCCTGAAGCTTGATTCAGCCAAGCTGAAACGCCACCCCGGCGGAGGCCGGGGTGGCAGGACGATATTATGAAACAGCCGCCACGCCGTCATCGGTGCTGGTGAGTTCAGGCACCGGCATCAACTTGGTCAGCGGACGTACCGACTGCTCGATCAGCGGCGGGGATTCGATCGTCTTGCCGGCCGTATCGATGTTGAGCGCCTCGAACCGCTTGGCACTGGTCAGGACGTTGCTTTCCAGGCTTCCGACGAACGCATTATATGCGGTCATCGCCGTATCCAAATTTTTGCCCAACTTCGCGACATGCCCGCCCATTACCGACAGGCGGCTGTACAGTTCCTTGCCAAGCACGCCGATCTCCTGCGCCTGCTGTGCCAGCTTCTCCTGACGCCAGACGGCGGCGACGGTACGCGCAATCGCGATCAGGTTCGTAGGAGTCGCCAGCAAAACCTTCTTTTCGAATGCAAAATCCCACAGCGTCGGATCATGCTCCAGCGCAGCCGACAGGAAATGCTCGCCCGGTACGAACATGATGACATAGTCCGGCGCGTCATCAAACTGGCTCCAGTAGCTCTTGTTGCCCAGCCCGTTGACGTGCGCGCGCATCGCGGCGGCATGCCGGGTCAGCCCCAGTTGCCGTTCCGAATCGTCCACCGCGCCGAACGCATCCTGATAGTCGTTGAGCGAGACCTTCGCGTCGATCACCAGCGACTTTCCACCCGGAACGCGGATGATCGCGTCAGGGCGCAGCCGTCCGCCATCGCCGTCCGCCACGCTGACCTCGGTCTGGAAATCGGCATGTTCGGACAGGCCACAGCTTTCCAGCACGTTGCGGAGTTGCTGCTCGCCCCAGCGGCCGCGCGCCTTGGGCGCGTTCCGTAGTGCGTTGACCAGCTTGGCCGCCTCGCCCGAGACGCGCTCCTGGCCGATCCGCATCGCCTCGATCTGCCCCTTGAGTTCACCGAACGCATCACGGCGTTCATCCTCGACCTTCCGCACACTCTCTTCGTAACGCTGCAACCGTTGGTGCACCGGGTCGAGCAGCGATTTCAGCGTCTGCCCCGAAGCCTCCTCCGACTGGCGGAAACGCGCCTCGGCGCGCTCCAGGAATTGACGTTGGGCGACCTCCAGCGCGCGGGCCGCCGCTTCGCCGAACTGCGCGTTGATCTGCTCGCGCGCCTGGCCCAGCGCCTCCAGCGTCTGGGCATAAGCGGTTTCCCGCTCCTGCGCTCGCGCCCGCAACTCGGCGATATCACGCAGCGCGGCGTTGCGCTCGGCCTCCACCGCATCGCGGGCGGCGCGGATCATGTCCAGATCGGCCGCCCGACCACGCAGTTCGGCCAGCGCCTGCAGCGCTTCGGTCCGCTCTCGCTCTGCCTTGTCACGGCTCGCGCGGAGCGGTTCGACCTCGGCGGCGCGGGTCGTGGCGGTGGCGAGTTCTGCTGCCACCCCGTCCGCCTTGCGCCGGGCAATGATCCAGCCGACCACGCCCCCCAACAGGAGAGCGAGCAACGCGACGGCGATCAGTTCGGGCATTTCATCAACCTGTCAGATACGATTACAGGTTGGAACATAGAACGAACGAAGCCGGTCGAACACGGCTATTCGACCGGCTTCGGGAAATGCAGCGATGTGGCTGGGCTCAGCCCTTGCGGATCTTGTTCAGCTTGCGCATCAGCATGTCGCGCTTCAACCGGCTGACATGGTCGATGAACAGCACGCCGTTCAGATGGTCGATCTCATGCTGCATGCACGTCGCCAGCAGGCCGTCCAGTTCTTCCTCATGCGCCTGCCCCTTCTCGTCCAGCCACTTGACGCGGCAGGAGGCGGGGCGCTTCACCTCGGCATATTGCTCGGGGATGGAGAGGCAACCCTCGTTATAGGTCGACAGCTCTTCGCTGACCGACAGGATTTCGGGATTGATATAGGCTTTGGGGTTCTTAACCGGCTTGCCCTCTTCATCCTCTTCCTCCTGTAGGTCGATGACGAGAATGCGCTGATCGACGCCGACCTGGATCGCGGCGAGACCGATGCCGTGCGCATCGTACATCGTCTCGATCATGTCGGAGACGAGCTGGCGGACGGCGTCATCGACCGTCTCGACGGGCTTGGAGACGAGACGCAGGCGGGGGTCGGGAACTTCGACGATCGGAAGAATGGCCATGACGGTTTCGCTACGGTGAGCGGCCCGAACCGTCAAGCCGGCGGATCAGACCACCGGCCGCCGTGCACGCAGCGCCTGGGCCAGCGTGCCCTCGTCCAGATAATCGAGTTCACCCCCGACCGGCAGGCCATGCGCAAGCTGGGTCACGCGAACCGGAAAGCGCTCGATCCGCTCGGCGATGTAATGCGCGGTCGTCTGCCCTTCCAGCGTGGCGTTCATCGCAAGCACGACCTCGTCGATCCCGCCGCCCTCGATCCGCCGAACCAGCGCGTCGATGGCCAGGTCCTCGGGCCGGATACCTTCCAGCGCCGACAACCGGCCGCCCAGGACGTGGAACCGTCCGGGAAACAGGCGCGACCGCTCCAGCGCCCAGAGATCCGCGACTTCCTCCACGACACACAGCGCGCCCGCGTCACGGCGGGGGTCGGCACAGATCGCGCAAGGGTTGGCCGTGTCGATGTTGCCGCAGGTCGTACAGGTCTCCAGCCGTTCCTCGACCGCGCCCAGCGCCGTCAGCAGCGGCACCAGCGCCGCCTCCCGCTTCTTGAGCAGATGCAGGACCGCGCGACGTGCCGATCGGGGGCCTAGGCCAGGAATACGCGCCAGCGCCTGGGTAAGCGCCTCGATCTCGGGGGATGCCATATGTGAACAGATAGGGGGTTGCGCGCCGTCCCGCCAGCGGAGAGAGGCGAATGCCATGCGGATCATCTTCATGGGTACGCCGGGCTTTGCCGTCCCGGTCCTGCAGGCGCTGGTCGAGGCCGGGCACGAGGTCGTCGCCAGCTATAGCCAACCACCGCGCCCTGGCGGGCGACGCGGACGACAGCTGGTGCCCTCCCCGGTCCAGCAGATGGCCGAAGCGCTCGGCATAGCGGTGCTGACCCCGGTATCGCTGCGCTCGGCGGAGGAGCAGGCGCGCTTTGCCGCTTTCCAGGCCGATGTCGCGGTCGTGGCGGCCTATGGCCTGATCCTGCCGCAGCCGATCCTGGATGCGCCGCGCCTGGGTTGCCTGAACGTCCACGGCTCGCTGCTACCCAGATGGCGGGGGGCGGCACCGATCCAGAGGGCGATCCTGGCCGGTGACATGGTCACGGGTGTCGGCATCATGCAGATGGAGGCCGGGCTCGACACCGGCCCGGTGCGGTTGGAGGGCTCGACGCCGATCGGGCGCAAAACGACCGGCGAACTGACCGACGAACTGGCCGCGATGGGCGCTGCGCTGATGGTCAGGGTTCTCGCCGACCCGGAACGTTATCCCGCCCGGACCCAGCCGGTCGACGGCGTCACCTATGCCGCCAAGATCGACAAGGCGGAAACGCGGCTGGATTTTGGCAAACCCGCGATCGAACTGGAGCGCCAGGTCCGCGCCTTCCATCCTGCGCCCGGCGCCTGGTTCGAATATCAGGGTGAGCGGATCAAGATCCTGTCGGCGGAGGTCGTCGATGCCGGTGGCGCAGCGGGCACCGTGCTGGACGACCGGCTGACCATCGCCTGCGACGGAGGGGCGTTGCGCCCCGTCGACGTCCAGCGCGCAGGGCGCGGCGTATCGAGCGCCAACGATCTGCTTCGCGGCTTTGCGATCCCGGCGGGGACGCAGCTTTGACCCGATTCGCGCTGACCGTCGAGTTTGACGGGCGTCCCTTCATGGGCTGGCAGCGCCAGTCGCATGGCCCCAGCGTGCAGCAGGCGCTGGAGGATGCCGTCTACGCGGTCACCGGCGAGCGGACGGCGGTCCATGCCGCCGGGCGAACCGATGCCGGGGTGCACGGCCTGGCGATGCGGGCGCATGTCGAGATCGACAAGACGATCACCCCGTTCCGCCTGATGGAGGCGATCAATGCGCGGGTCCGCCCGGCACCGGTGGCCGTGCTGGCGTGCGTCGAGGTCGCGCCCGACTGGCATGCGCGCTTTTCGTGTATCCGCCGGTCCTATGAATATCGCATCGTCAACCGCCGGGCGCCGCTGACCTTCGAGGCGGGGCTGGCATGGCAGGTGCCGCAGCCCCTGGACGCGCTCGCCATGGCCAAGGCGGCGACAAGGTTGGTCGGGCGACATGACTTCACGACCTTCCGCTCGGCGCATTGCCAGGCGGACAGCCCGGTGCGCACGCTCGACCTGTTGTCGGTCGAGCGGAACGGCGACCGCCTGTTCGTCCGGGCGGCCGCACGGTCCTTCCTGCACCATCAGGTGCGGTCGATGGTCGGATGCCTCGCGCTGGTCGGCATGGGCCGCTGGACACCCGACGATGTGGAGGCCGCGCTGAACGCCCGCGACCGCGCTCAGCTGGGGCTGAACGCACCGTCGGACGGGCTGTTCTTCGTGGCCGCGGATTACCCGGCCGACGGCTGACGCGAGAAGCGTGCGGCCAGTTCGACATGGGTCGACCAGCGGAACTGGCCCACCGGCTGCACCCAATCAAGCGACCAGCCTTTCTCAACCATTGCCTTGGCATCGCGCGCGAAGCTGGACGGATTGCACGACACATAGGCGACGGTGGCGACCTCAGCTTCGGCCAGTGCCTCCGCCTGATCGCGGGCCCCGGCGCGCGGCGGATCGAGGACGATCGCATCGAACCGATCGAGCTCCGCCTTGGTCAACGGGCGGCGATAGAGATCGCGATGCTCGCCAAAGACCAGTCGTCCGGTAACGTTCGCCGCACCCTTCAACGACATGATGGCATCGCGCGCCCCCTCGGCGGCATAGACCTTGCCGGGCAGCGCGAAGGTGAAGGTGCCGAGCCCGGCGAACAGGTCGGCCGTCGTGCGCGGGCGACCCACCGCGTCGAGTACCGCCGCGACCAGCGTCGCCTCGCCATCGCGCGTCGCCTGCAGGAACGCGCCCGGCGGCAGCGGCACCGCGACGCCGCCCAGCGTGACGGTGACAGGCTCCGGCTCCCACCGGGTTTCGGCGCCCAGCCCGTCGTCGACCGAGAAACGGGCCACGCCATAACGCTGGCAAAAACCGATGATCGCCTCGGCCGCATCCAGCCCGTCGGGCGACAGGCCGGTGATGAGGATATCCGCGCCCTGATCCGCCAGCGTCAGATGGACGTCGCCGCGCCGCTTGAACCCCAGTCGCTGGAGAAGGATGCGCAGCGGTGCGACGAGAGCGAAGAGCGCGGGATCGAGGATATGGCATTCGGCCATGTCGACGATCGCATGGCTCTTTTCCTCGGAGAAGCCGATCAGGACCCGGCCACCCTTGAACTCGGCATGGAGCGTCGCCCGGCGGCGGCTGTGCGACGGTGAGACATGCGTCGGGCGTAGCGGCGCGGACAGCCCCTGCGCGTCGAGCGCGGACGCGACCCGGTCGGTCACGAACCCGGCATAGCTTTCATCGTCCAGATGCTGGAGCTGGCAACCGCCACAGCGTGGAAAATGGCCGCATGGAGGCGATTGGTGATGTGGGCCGGGCGTCAGAGTGCCGTCGGCCGACAGGGTGTCGCCGGGGGCGGCAAGGGCGGCGTGGCGGCCGTTCGCGGTCACGCCGTCGCCTCGGGCGGCAACGCGGATGATGGTATCGCTCATGCGGTCAGCCTCTGACGGCGGAAAGGGCATCTGCCAAGTCGTCCGCGATGAAAGCCTTGCCACACAGCCTTGCCGCCTGGCCATGAAGCCACACCCCTGCCTCGGCCGCCGCCATTGGATCGAGCCCCGCCGCCAGCATCGCTCCGATCGCGCCCGCCAATACGTCGCCCGTGCCGGCGGTAGATAGCCAAGGGCTGGCCGGCGGGCACAGGATCGCCCTGCCACCGGGCTCGGCGATCACGGTGTCTGCACCCTTATGGACGACGATCGCCCCGCTCCGGCGCGCGGCGTCGCGTGTAGCGGTCAGCTTGCCGGCGGTCATGTCGCCGAACAGATGGGAAAATTCGCCGCCATGGGGTGTAAGGATCTTCGGTCCGTCGTGATGGGCGAGTGCGTCGAGATTTACCAGGCGGAGCGCATCGCCGTCGATCACCAATGGCCGCCCGCTGTCCATTGCCGCGCGCAGCCGTTCCCCGGCATACTCGTCGCGTCCCAAACCGGGCCCGATTACGACCACGCCAATGCGCGCATCGTCCAGTGCCTCGGGTGTAAAGCTCCGGCGGACGATGGCATGAGGGTGGGCTGTGGCCACGCCGGTATCGGCGGCGAGATGCAGCACATAACCCGCCCCAGCCCGTGCGGCGGCGATCGCGGCGAGTTCGGATGCACCCGACATGCTGCCCGCGATGATCGCCACCATGCCCCGGCTATACTTGTGCGACCCGGCGCCCGGCTCCGGTAAGGCGGGTGAAGTCGTGACGCGTGCGGTGCCACCGACCGGTACGCCGATATCGAGCACGCGAACCGTGCCCATATGCGACGCGGCAGGCTGCAGGAGATGCGCAGGCTTCACCGCTCCCAGTGCGAGCGTGACGTTGAAGCACGGTATGTCGCTCAACACCTGCCCGCTATCGGTGGCGACACCGCTCGGCAGGTCGACCGCGATCCTGAGTTCGGCCTTGTCCGCCAGTCGCCGGAGATGGTGAGCCGTCATCTCCTCCAGCCCCCGCGACAGACCGGTCCCGAACAACGCATCGACCAGCACCTGCGCGCTTGGTACCCTTGCCAGCGACTCGATCGGCCCTTGCCACCGTGCGGCCGCCTGACGGCATCCATCGCTTTGGGGTTCGCTCGCCGCAGCGACCCGCACAGCCTTGCCCCGTTCGGCCAGGATCGCAGCGGCGATATAGCCATCGCCGCCATTATTGCCCGGTCCGCACAGGATCAGCACCTCACGAGTGGCAGCGAGCCGGAAGATGGCCTCCGCAATCGCCCGGCCCGCCCGATCCATCAGCGCTGCCTCGGTCGTACCGTCCGCCATCGCGGCCTGCTCGGCTGCGCGCATTTCGTCGGCTGTCAGGATGGGGCGGCCTTCGCTCGGGATCATGGCGTTTCGATGGTCGCGGGCAGGCGATACCGATGGTCACCGACCTGGATCTCGATCTGGCGATCGCCCGCGACGCTGACCTGTGCGGGCAATGCCCCGTCCGCCGTTGCAACGCCGCGCCCGTCCCGGGTCACCTGCAAGCGGCGGAACCCGCCATCGGGATGGCGCACCGTCAGAATCGTGCCGCTCGCCGAGGCCGACTGTTCGACGGTGCAGTCACGTGAGAAACTCTGAGCACCCGCCAGCGCGCATTCGATAGCGAGGCCGGGGGCCTGCGGTGCCGACGGCGTATTGGCCGCCGCCGTCTCCCGGTCGCCCTGCCCGCCCGAACAGCCAGCCAGCACCATGGCGCTGGCCAGCCAGCGGAAATCAGATGTCCGCATAGACATGGCGCTCGCTCTTGGCGCCGGGGTGCGTGACCGCGCCTTGATGCGCGGGGCCGACATTCTGGGCATAGCGCCACAACACGCCGGACTGATAATCGTTCATGCGCGGGGTCCAGCGGGCGCGACGCTCGTCCAGGACTGCGGGTTCGATCAGCAGGTCGACCGTTCCCGCCTCCGCGTCGATGCGGATGGTATCGCCATTCTCGACCAGCGCGATCGGACCGCCATCGGCCGCTTCGGGACCGACATGGCCGATGCAGAAGCCACGCGTGCCGCCCGAAAAGCGGCCATCGGTGATGAGGGCGACCTTCTCGCCCAGGCCCTGGCCGTATAGAGCCGCGGTGGTCGACAGCATTTCGCGCATGCCGGGGCCACCCTTTGGCCCTTCATAGCGGATGACGACGACGGTGCCCTCGGTGATCGCGCGCGCCTCGACCGCCGCGAAGGCCTCTTCCTCGCAGTCGAAGACCTGGGCGACACCCTCGAACTGAAGGCGCTTCATCCCCGCGACCTTCACGATCGCACCCTCGGGCGCCAGCGTGCCGCGCAGGCCCACGACGCCACCGGTCGGCGTGATCGGGGTCTTCACGTCATAGATGACCTTCTGGTCGGGGTTCCAGGTGACCTCGTCGATATTCTCGGCCAGCGTCTTGCCGGTGACGGTGATGCAGTCGCCATGCAAGAAGCCGCCCGCCAGCAGCGTCTTCATCAGCATATAGACGCCACCCGCTTCATACATGTCCTTGGCGACATAACGGCCGCCCGGCTTCAGGTCGGCGATGTACGGGGTGGTCTTGAAGATCTCGGCCACGTCGAACAGGTCGAAATCGATGCCCGCCTCATTCGCCATGGCAGGCAGGTGAAGCCCGGCATTGGTGGAACCGCCGGTTGCCGCCACGACGCGTGCCGCATTCTCAAAGGCTTCGCGGGTGCAGATGTCACGCGGACGCAGGTTGCGTGCGATCAGTTCCATCACCTGCTCGCCCGCCGCCTCGGCAATGCCGTGACGGTCGAGGGAGGGGGCGGGCATCATGTTGCTGTTCGGCAGCGACAGGCCGATCGCCTCTCCGACACAGGCCATGGTGTTGGCGGTGAACTGGCCACCGCACGCGCCGTGGCCGGGACATGCGACCTTTTCCAACGCGATCAGGTCGTGGAGCGGGCAGTTGCCTGCCGCATGCTGGCCCACCGCCTCGAACACGTCGACCACGGTCACGTCGCGGTCCTGATGACGGCCGGGCAGGATCGAGCCGCCATAGACGAAGATCGACGGCACGTTCAGTCGCAACATCGACATCATCATGCCGGGCAGCGACTTGTCGCACCCCGCAAAGCCGACAAGTGCGTCATAGCAGTGGCCGCGCACCGAGAGCTCGACCGAATCGGCGATGACCTCGCGGCTGACCAGCGAGGACTTCATGCCCTGATGGCCCATCGCGATACCGTCGGTCACGGTGATGGTGTTGAACCGGCGCGGCATGCCGCCGCCGCGAATGACGCCCGCCTGCGCGGCATCGGCCTGTGCATCCAGCGTGGTGTTGCAGGGTGCCGAATTGTTACCCGCACTCGCCAGCGCGACGAACGGCTTGGCGATATCCTCTTCCTGGATACCCATGGCATAATAATAGCTGCGATGGGGCGCGCGCTCCGGGCCGACGGAAACGTGGCGGGACGGCAGGCGAGACTTGTCGAATGGGCGTGTCATGGCGCAGCCCTATGTCGCCAGACCGACCTTTGACGCAAGCAAATTTCGCAGCCCGTGCATCAGAACGTGGAATCAGGCCCTTGGCATTCGCCCGACTGCCCGACAGTGCCTCCCCGCCGTTGCCTGGAAGACACCCCCTTGGCGATGGGGGTTGCCCGGTCAGAGCGAACCGAGAGCCTTGGCCACGCCGTCCATCGTGAAGGGCTTTTGCAGGCGTGGGCGATCGCGGAAACGTTCATCGACCGCGTCGTCGGCGCCGCCGGTGGCGAAGACGAACGGCACGCCGCGCTCCGCGAGCGCTTCGGCGATCGGCGTGCTCTTCTGCCCCCCGCGAAGGTTGACATCGAGGATCGCGGCGTCGATGCCGCCTTCGGCCACGCGGGCCAGCGCGTCATCGACGCTGTCCACGGTACCCGCGACCTGTTTGTCGAGGACATCCAGGAAATCCTCGAGCATCATGGCGATCAGGGGTTCGTCCTCGACGATGAGGATCTGCACGGGCTGTGTCATCGGCACTGCCATATCATGCTTTACGCCATCCGCCAGCCGCTTGTTACGTTCGGCGATCCGGCCCGGCATCCTGTGACAATGCGGCCAACGTCGCCTCGGCCAGCTGCTGCACCGAAAACGGCTTGGGCAGGAAACCGACATTGGGCAGAGTGATCGACTTGCGCAGCTGTTCCTCGGCATAGCCCGACATGAACAGGACCGCGAGGTCGGGATAGCGTTTGCGGACGTGGCCGACCATCGTGGGGCCATCCATGGTCGGCATCACCACGTCCGAGATCAGCAGGTCGGGCTTGCCATGTTTGTCGAGCATCTCGAGCGCCGCTTCGCCATTCTCGGCAGCCAATACGGTATAGCCCTGGCGCGACAGGGCCCGTTCGGCGACCGCGCGAACCATGTCCTCGTCCTCGACCAGCAGGATGGTGCCGGTCCCCCAATGGGTGGCGGCACGAGCGGCGGGCTTGACCTCGCTGGTCTTCGCGGCGGGCAGCACCGGCGCGGCGTGGACGGGCAGATAGATCGAGAATTTCGCCCCGCCGCCAGGCGGCGAATCGGCGAAGATATAGCCACCCGACTGTTTGATGATGCCATAGACGGTCGAAAGGCCAAGCCCCGTCCCCTTGCCCAGCTCCTTGGTGGTAAAGAACGGCTCGAAGATCTTGCCCAGTATCTCAGGCGGGATACCGGTGCCGTTGTCGCTCATGATCAGCGCGGTATAGTCGGCGGCGGGCAGGATGTCGTTGTTCAGCGCGCGGGCATCGGCCATGGATATGGCCCGCGTCTGGATGGTCAGGATGCCGCCGCCCGCCGGTTCGTTCTCCAGAATGGCGTCGCGCGCATTGACCGCGAGGTTGACGACGACCTGTTCCAGCTGCCCCGGATCGGCGCGGACGGGCCCCAGATTGCGGCCATGGCTGACGTCCAGCCTGACCCGTTCCCCCAGCAGGCGCTTGAGCAGGTTCGAAACCTCGGACACGACATCGGGCAGTTGCAGGATCTGCGGGCGCAGCGTCTGCTGGCGCGAGAAGGCGAGCAGCTGGCGGGTCAGGCTGGCCGCGCGGTTGGAGTTGGTGCGGATCTGCTGGATATCGTCATAGTCGCTGTCGCCGGGCGAGTGGCGCATCAGCATCAGGTCGCAATGGCCGATGATCGCGGTCAGGATGTTGTTGAAGTCGTGCGCGACGCCGCCCGCCAGCTGGCCGACCGCCTGCATCTTGGTCGCCTGCGCAACCTCGCGCTTCAGGCGGCTTTCCTCCGAATTGTCCTTCAGGCTGAGCAGCACCGCCGCCTCGCCCAGCCCCCGCGCTCCGGCGATGGTCAGGGCGACGGGTTCCTCGGGATGATCCTTCAGGCGCACCGCCATATCGGCCGAATGGGTCGCGCCCCCGGCGAAACGGCGAATCGCGTCGGCGACGGCGGCCTTGTCCTCGCGCACGACCAGATCGCCCGGATAAAGCGGCGGCGTTCCACCGGTGACGCCTGCGGCGCGCATGAAGGCGGAATTCATCTGGAGGAACCGCCCATCGCGATCGACCAGCGCGATGCCGAAAGGCATGAGCGACACCAGGCCGCGCACATGGCTGCCCGCATTGGCGCCAGCGGCCGCGACGAGCGGCTCGTCTTCGTCGAGAAGCACGACCAGCATCGGCGTGCCTTCCCCTTCGACAAAGGGGATCTGAAGGATGCGCAGCGGCCGGCCTTCGCCCTTGCCCAGTTCGGCAGCGAAACGGACCTGGCCGGAGGTATCGTGCGCCAGAAAGGTCGCGAAATCGCGCCCGACGATCGACAGCATCTCGCCGCCCATCGCGCGGGCGCACAGCACGCGATTGGCCGCCCGTACCCGGCCATCGGGAGCGATCAGCGCCGCCATGACCCCGGCGGTGCCCAGCCGGTCACCATGGATGCCGCCGATCAGCCGCTCCACCGTCTCGGCCAGATCCTGTTCATCGGCCACGGCGAAGCGCCAGACCAGCAGATCGGCCTCGTCCCCGGCGCGCGTGACCAGCACCGACAGCTCGGTCCCCATCACCGCGATCCGGTCGGCGCGGCCCAGCCCCTCACGCCAGGCCGTCCGGCCCGCCTGTGCCAGCGCTTCGACGCTGGGTGCATCGAGCGGCACACCGGGTGGTGTCGGCATCATGGGAAAGAGCGAGGCATAGGCGTCATTGGCACAGACCAGCCGCCCGGCCCGGTCGGTCACCGCGATCGCGTCGTGACTGGCATCCGCCACGACACGGGCAAAGTCCCAGTCGATACTGCGCCGCGCCTGTTCGACCTTCGGCGTCAATAGTCGCCAGGCCAGGATCATCCCGAACGCCAGCAGCGCCGCCGCCAGAAAGCCCGCCGCGACGATCCAACTGCGCACGGCCACGAACAGCAACGCCGCCGCCGCCAAGCCGCTTGCGACCGAGACCAGGGCCGCGACGCGGACAGGATGGAATTTTTCGAAAGCCGCGATCGCCATGATGAACTCTTCATCCGGCGACCCGTCATGGGTCAAGCGCGATCCTGCGCCGTACCCATGACGGGTTCATGGGTATCACCAGATACGGACGCGCTGCTCAGGCGTCAGATACAGCTTGTCGGTCGGCTTGGGATTGTAGGCCGCATACCAGGGATCGAGATTGCGCACGACCCAGGCGCGCTGCTGCGACGGCGAATGCGGATCGGTCAGCAGGCGGTTGCGCAGGTTCGCTTCGCGGTAATTGCGACGCCATACCTGCGCCCAGCCCAGATAGAAGCGCTGGTCGCCGCTGAAGCCGTCGATCACGGGGGCCGCCTTGCCGCCCAGCGACGTATGATAGGCATCATAGGCGACCGACAGGCCCGCCAGATCGGCGACATTCTCGCCCAGGGTCAGGCCGCCCTTCACATGAAGGCCGGGCAGCGGTTCATAGGCGTCATATTGCTTGACCAGGGCGCCGGTACGAGCCTTGAAAGCCGCCACATCCGCGTCCGTCCACCAGTTGGTCAACTGGCCCTTGGCATCGAACTTCGACCCCTGATCGTCGAAATGGTGGCTGAGTTCGTGGCCGATCACCGCGCCGATGCCGCCGTAGTTGACCGCCGGGTCCGCCTTCGGATCGAAGAAGGGCGGTTGCAGGATGGCCGCCGGGAACACGATCTCGACCATGCCGAAATTGGCATAGGCGTTCACCGTCATTGGGGTCATGCCCCATTCCCAGCGCTGGATCGGCTTGCCGAGATGGCCGATATTCTCCTGATGCCGCCACTGGGCCGCGCGCAGGGCATTACCGAACGCATCGCCGCTGACGATCTTCAGCCCCGAATAATCCTTCCAGCGGTCAGGATAACCGATCTTGGGCGTGAAGGCCGCCAGCTTGGCATGCGCCTTCACCTTGGTCTCGGGCGCCATCCAGTCGAGCTGGTCGATCCGCTTGCCCATGGCGGCCAGGACGTTCTTGACCAGCGCGTCCGCTGCCAGCTTCGTCGCGGGCGGGAAGTAGCGCGCGACATAGACCTTGCTGACCTCGTCCGACAGCGCGCCGCTGGTGAAGTCGACCGCACGCTTCCAGCGTTCCTGCTGCTGCGGCGTGCCCGACAGGACGGTGCCGTAAAAGGCGAACTGCTCACGATCGAACTGGGCGGGCAGGACATCGGCGAATTCGTCGAGCGAGCGGACCAGCAGCTGGTCCTTCAGCACCGCCACCGGGGTCGCCTGGATCAGCGCGGCGATGCCCGTGATCGCGCTCGGCTGCCCGACGATCAGTGTGTCGACCGGCGTGCCGACCCCCTTGAGGTACGTCGCAAAGTCGAAACCGGGCGCGGCCTTGGTCAGGTCGGCGACGGTCATCTTGTTATAGGTCTTTTCCCGGTCGCGGCTTTCGATCCGGGTCCAGTGGACCTTGGCGATCTCGGTCTCGAAAGCGACGATCGCCTGCGCCCGCGCGGCGGCATCCGGCTCGCCCGCCATCGTCAGCAGCTTGGCCAGATGCGCCTGATAGGCGGTCCGCGCCGCCACCAGCTTGGCATCATCGCTGAGATAATAATCGCGATCGGGCATGCCGAGGCCCGACTGGCGCAGGCTGACCGTATAGAGCTCGGGCTGGCGTGAGTCCTGACCGACGCCGGACCCGAAGGGAACACCGACGCCGTTCCGATCCGCCTCGGCCAGCAGGGCGGCATAGCCCGCCTTGTCGCCCAGGCCCTTGATCCGCTTCAGCCACGGCTGGATCGGTGCCAGCCCCTTGGCCTCGATCCCGGCGGTGTCGAGATAGGTCGCATAGGCGGTCCCGATCTTGCTCCCCTGCCCCTTGGCCTGCTCCAGGATCGTGTGCGTCCGCTCGCGCGACAGGTCGGCGAGCACATCGAACGCGCCATAGCTGGCCTTGTCGGCGGGGATCGCGGTCGACCGCGCCCATTCGCCATTGGCAAAGGCATAGAAATCGTCACCGGGGCGGACCGACTTGTCCATCCCCTTCTCGTCAAAGCCGAACCGTCCATAGGTCGGGCCGCTGGCGGCGGCCGGGCGGTCCTGGGCATTGAGCGCAACAGCACCGCCGATCGCGGTCGCGCCGAGCAGCGCGGCGAAGGCCAAGCTCTTCATCATCGTCTCCCAAAATAAAAAAAGGCTCCCCGGTCGTCGCCGGGGAGCCATGATCACGCGATTACCAGATGCGGACACGCTGTTGCGGCGTCAGCGCCATCTTGTCGGTCGGCTTCACGCCGAACGCGGCATACCAGGGATCGAGATTGCGAACGGTCAGCACGCGCTCATGCCCGGGCGAATGCGGATCGGACAGCAGCGTCTGGCGCAGCGCGGGTTCGCGCCACTTGGTCCGCCACACCTGCGCCCAGCCATAATAGAAACGCTGGTCGCCCGTCGTCCCGTCGATGATCGGCGCAGGCTTGCCACCCAGCGACTTGTGATAGGCGTCGAGCGCCACGGTGAGGCCCGCCAGATCGGCGATGTTCTCGCCCAGGGTCAGTTCGCCCTGCACATGCTGGCCGGGCAGCGGTTCATAGCCGTCATACTGCTTCACGAGCGCGTCGGTGAAGGTCTTGAAGCGCGCCACGTCCTGCGGCGTCCACCAGTCGGTCAGCTTGCCGGTCGCGTCGTACTTGCGGCCCTGATCGTCGAAATGGTGGCTGATCTCATGCCCGATGACCGCGCCGATGCCGCCGTAATTGACCGCCGGATCGGCCTTCGGATCGAAGAAGGGCGGCTGGAGGATCGCTGCCGGGAACACGATCTCGTTCATCGGCGGGTTGGCATAGGCGTTGATCGTCATCGGCGTCATGAACCATTCGCCACGATCGATCGGCTGGCCCAGCTTGTTGAGGTCGCGCTGGAATTCGAAGGCGTTGGCGCGCGCGACATTGCCGACAAGGTCACCGCGCTGGATCGCCAGCGCGGAATAATCCTTCCATTTGTCGGGATAGCCGATCTTGGGCGTGAAGGCGGCCAGCTTAGCCAGCGCCTTCTGCTTGGTCTCCGGCGCCATCCACTCCAGGTTGCGCAGGCGGTCGCCCATGGCCGAGATCAGGTTCTTGACCAGTGCGTCGGCGGCGGCCTTCGATTCCGGCGGGAAATATTTGGCGACGTACTGCTTGCCGACTTCCTCGCCCAGGCCGTTGGAGACGAGGCCAACGCCGCGCTTCCACCGCGCCTGCTGCTCGGGCGTGCCGGACAGGGTGGTGCCGTAGAAGGCGAAGTTGGTCTTGTCGAAATCGCTCGACAGGTACCCCGCATAGCTGCGCAGTACCTTCAGCATCGCATAGTCCTGAAGGACGTTCAGCGGCGTTTCGTTGTAGAGCTTGGCCTCGCCGGTGATCGCGCTGGGCTGCGCGACCAGATAGGCCGGACGGCCCGCGACGCCCAGCGTCTGCATATATTGCGCCCAGGGGAAACCGGGAGCCTCGGCAGTAAAGTCGGCCGCCATCCACTTGTTATAGGTCTTGTCCGCGTCGCGGCTTTCGATGCGGGTCCAGTGGACGTTCGCCAGCGCCTTTTCGAAGTTGAAGACCGCCGCGGCACGCGCTTCGGCATTCTGCTCGCCCGCCAGGGTCAGCATACGCGCCAGATACGCCTGATAGGCGGTGCGGATCGTCGCCAGCTTGGCGTCGTCCTTCAGATAATAGTCGCGGTCGGGCAGGCCCAGGCCACTCTGACCGAAGTTCGCGATATAGGTGTCGGGGGCCTTGTCGTCCTGGCCGATATAGACGCCGAACGGGGCGCCTACGCCCTGGCGCTGCAACTTGGCCATTTCGACCGCCAGCGCGGTGCGATCCTTCGTAGCGCGCAGCTGTTCGAGCCATGGCTTGACCGGGCCGACGCCCTTCGCGTTCACCGCGGCCTCGTCCATGAAGCTGGCGTAGAAGTCACCGGCCTTGTTGCCGGGCTGCTTCGTGGCAGCGTCCAGGATCGTGCAGGTCTGCTCCAGCGAGCGGTCCTGCAGGACGTGGAACATGCCATAGGACGAGCGATCCGCCGGGATCGTCGTCGCCTTGTACCAGGTGCCGTTCGAGTAATCGAAGAAGTCGTCACCCGGCTTCACCGCGGTATCGCGCCCGGCCATGTCGAAGCCGAAATCGCCGATCTCGGGTCCGTTCTTGGCATTGGGCTCGACCGGACCGACAGCGGCCTTGTCGACGGGGTTCTTGGTTTGAGCAGCGACGGGGGAAATGGCGGTCGAGAGTAGAGCAGCGAGCAGCAGACAGCGCATCTGAATTCCCAAAAAGGATTGTGATGGCACTGTTGTAGCGAGACGATACGCCTAGTCAAACCGTTAGAACCACGCGGTGAACAGCGATACCGCTATCAGATCGCTGGGCTTTTCCGTCGGTTGCGCCACTTTCGCGCGATCCACAGCCGCCACCCCAGCGCGGAGGCGGCATAGCCGATCACGGCGCATCCGCCGGTCAGGACGCACAGCCCCAGACCAAAGGCGGGCCCCTTTTCCCATAGCCAGTGAAACGCGCTGAATGCCCATTGCAGCCAGCCGGTCGCCGCCTCGGCCACCGGCTGGGTGTTGATCGGCGTCTCGCTGCGCAGCAGGAACGCGCCGATCCGATAGGCGATGACCCACAGGATCGGCGTGGTCAGCGGATTGGTGATGAAGGTCGTCAGCGCGGCGACAGGCACGTTGGCGCGGAACGGCAGAGCGAAAACCGCCGCGATCGCGATCTGCGCAACCGGAAAAAAGAACCCTGCCACCACCCCCAAGGCAACGCCGCGCGGCACCGACCGCCGGGTGAAGCGCCACAGCTCGGGCGCCAGGACACGGTGGGCGACCGGCCGGAGCAGCCGGTTGTTCTCCATCGAATCGCGGGTCGGCATGTTGCGGCGGACCCAGGCCATGGAACGGCCCCACATGGTCGGCACGGCCGTGGCCATCAACCGCGATCGCGCAGGATGCGGCCCTGCTCGCGCTTCCAGTCTCGCTCCTTGATCGTATCGCGCTTGTCGTGCGCCTTCTTGCCCTTCGCCAAAGCCAGCTCCACCTTCGCGCGGCCGCGCGAGTTGAAATAGATCATCAGCGGCACCAGGGTCATGCCCTCGCGCGCCACCGCACCGTGGAGCTTGTTTATTTCGCGCTCATGAAGGAGCAATTTACGGGGCCGCTTCGCCTCGTGGTTGAAGCGGTTGCCGTGGCTGAATTCGGGCACGTTCGAATTGACCAGCCACACCTCCTCGCCCCGCACCTCGGCATAGGATTCCGCGATCGATCCCTCGCCGAAACGAAGCGATTTCACCTCGGTCCCGGTCAGGGCGATACCGGCCTCATAGGTGGTTTCGATGGCATAGTCGAAGCGAGCGCGCCGGTTCTCGGCGACGATCTTCTTCTTGTCGAAGGTTTGGGGTTTCGGGCGCATGGACGGGTCGATGTAGGCGCTGAATGCCGCCATGAAAAGCCGCTGTTCGGCCTTTGTCTGGTTTCGGGAACGGGACGGTCATGGCTTGCGACGACCGCCCAGGGGAATTTTGAGCCGGATCATCGCGCGATTGCTGGGAAAGCCGCCGACGCCAGCCTGTTCGGTTTCGGCCGACAATGTGCCGACGCCGGGAATGTCGGTCCGTGCCCGCGGCAGGGTGAAGGGGCGCGAATAGTCCGGGACCGTGCCGATCCGGTCGGCATCGGCCGATCGTCCGCAGACGACCACGTCATCGCCGGTATCGTCCGCCGGGCAGCGGCGGGCCGTGGGGGGCCGTCTCGGCACCGGCAATACGGGCCCCGCCACCGCACCGGCCTGCAAAGCCAGCATCACCACCGTCCACATCCGCCGTTCTCCCTGCGTTGCCCGACATGGTCGATGCTGACGCAGGAATGCGGCCGAAACGCGGCCTAGATCAGCCCCGCATGCGCCAGCGCCGCGTCGACCTGCGCGCGGGCGGCCTCGGACGGCCAGGTCATGGGCAGGCGTACGCCCCGCGGGAAATGCGGCATGATCCGGCTGAGCGCATATTTCACCGGCCCCGGCGAGGCATCGGCGAACATCGCCTCATGCAGCGGGAACAGCCGGTCGTGCAGCTCCAGCGCCCGCACCTGGTCCCCGGCGGCGCAGGCCGCCTGGAAATCGGCGGACAGACGCGGCGCGACATTGGCCGTCACCGAGATGCAGCCGACCCCGCCCATCGCGTTGAAGGCAAGCGCCAGATCGTCATTGCCCGACAGCTGGCAGAAGTCCGGGCCCAGTCCCTTGCGATGGTGCGACACACGGGCCAGCACGCCGCTGGCATCCTTCACGCCCACGAATATCTCGGGCGCATTCTGGACCACACGAACCAGCGTAGCCGGCTGGATATCCGTCACCGTCCGGCCGGGCACATTATAGAGGACGATGGGCAGCGGCGCGTTCTTCGCCAGCTCAGCGAAGTGGAGCGCGATGCCCTCCTGGCTGGGCCGGTTATAATAAGGCGGCACCATCAGCGCGGCATCTGCGCCCGCTTCCTGCGCGGCCTTCAGGTTCTCGATGGCGACGATCGTATCGTTCGATCCGGCCCCCGCGATCACCGGCACGCGACCGCGCGCCTGGTCGACGCAGACGCGTACGACATGGAAATGCTCGTCCTTCGGCATGGTCGCGGCTTCGCCGGTGGTGCCGCAGGCGACCAGCGCCGTCGAACCCTCGGCAATCTGCCATTCCACGAAATCGCGGAATTTCGCCTCGTCGAACGCTCCGCCGACATGACCGCCCTGATCGTCGAACGGCGTCACAAGCGCCGGAATGGACCCTGAAAACATGAGAGGAAATGCGCTCCTGCTGCGCCGAGTGGGACAATTTGTTCAGGACATGTACGGGTAGAGTCCCTATTCTGTCCACCATGATGGCATTGACGAAGGCGGGGGCGCTCCTCGCAACATTGGCGGGATCGATGATCGCACCGGGCGGGCAGGACCAGCTCGAACGGTATCGCACGCAGATGGCGAATATGAGCCCGAACCAGGCGTCGCAGGCCATGCCCGCGCCCGCCGATGGGGCGATTGCGGCCGCGCTTGCCCAGTGGCGGGCATTGCAACAGACCGATGCGCTGCCCTTCGACAGCTATGCTGGGTTCCTGATGGCGCATCCCGGCTGGCCGGGCGAGGCGGGCAATCGTCGCGCCGCCGAGAAGCAGGCGGCGAACTTCACCGCCGCGCCGTCCAGCATCGTCGCCTATTTCCGTCGCTTCCCGCCCCAGTCGGCAGCGGGCGGTGTCGCCTATGCCCGTGCCCTGCTGGCAACGGGCGCCCCGGCGGAAGCGGCGCAGGCGGCGCGGACGGCATGGCGGCGCGGCACCCTGTCACCGACCGACGAGGCGTTGGTGATGACGACCTTCGCCTCCGCGCTCAGCCCGGAGGATCATGACGCACGCATGGACGCGCTGCTCTGGTCGGGGCAGACGAGCGCCGCCGCCCGCCAGCTGGGCTATACCAGCGCTGCACGGCGGCCGGTCTTCGCAGCCCGCCTCGCCTTTCGCACCAAGTCCGCCGATGCCGCCAGCCTGTCCGCCTCCACCGCCGAACTCTATGCGAATGATGCGGGTTACGTGGCGGACCGGGCCAGCTGGCTGCGCGATACCGGCGACAGCCTGACCGCACGATCCTGGCTGGCTCGCACCCGACAGCTCACGGTCCGTCCGGGCAATGTCGAGAAATTCTACGAGGCGCTGCTCGTCAACGCGCGCGCGGCGGCGGCGGATGGCCAGCTTCAAACCGCCTATGACATCGCGCGGCAGGTCGACGATGCCTATCCCGTCGGCACCGATGTCTCGACCAAGCCTTATGGCGAGCGGGACGATTATACGAGCCTGGTCTGGCTCGGTGGGCAGACCGCGATGAAGCTGGCGCGCCCCGCCGATGCGATGACGCTGTTCGACCGCTATGGCCGGGGCAGCCAGTCGCCGCAGACGCGGGCCAAGGGCTTTTACTGGGCCGGGCGCGCGGCGGAAGCGGCGGGACGATCGACCGATGCCGCCGCGTTCTACAACCGCGCGGCGCAATATCGCGATCAATTCTATGGCCAGCTCGCGCTCGAGCGGACCGGTCGCCCCCTGGTCGCGCCGCCCGCGATCGCCGCGACGAACGTACCGCCTGCCATCCGCGCCGCCTTCGACACGCGCGAGACGGTTCGCGCCGCCCGGTTCCTGGGCCAGATCGGGCAGTGGCAGGATCAAAGCGCCTTCGTCCGCCAGATCGCGACGGATGCGGAGACCGAAACCGATCATCTGCTCGCCGCCGACCTGTCCCGCGCCATCAACCGACCCGATCTGGCGGTGATGGTCGGGCGCAGCGCGATGCAGAACGGGCTGACCGACTATTCCGCCGCCGGTTTTCCGACGATCACGGTGCCGCCCGGCTATGAGCAAAGCTGGACGATCATCCACGCCATCGCCCGCCAGGAGAGCCAGTTCGACCGAGCCGCCGTCAGCCATGCGGGTGCGCGCGGCCTGATGCAGCTGATGCCCGCCACGGCCGCCGAACAATCGGGCAAGATCGGCCTGTCCTACTCGCCCGCCGCGCTGACCACCGACCCCAATCTGTCGATCCAGCTCGGTGCCAGCTATTTCGAACGGGTCCGCAGCAATTTCAGCAGCTATCCGCTGGCGATCGCGGCCTATAATGCAGGCGGCGGCAATGTGAACAAATGGCTGCGCGCCAATGGCGATCCCCGCACCGGCACGGTCGACATCGTCGACTGGATCGAGGCGATCCCCTATTCCGAAACCCGCAACTATGTGCAGCGTGTGCTGGAAAATGCCGTCGTCTACGACCTGATGAACCCGGCGCGTGCCACCAGCCGGGGCCCGACGCCGCTCAGCTGGTATCTGGGCAAGTCCTCCCGTCCCGGTTGAAGATTACTCGTCGTGCGATAGAGCGGGGTGATGGACCGTCCCAACCACATCACCCCCACCGGCTATGCGGCGCTTCGCCAGGAATATGAGGCGCTGTTCGCCGTGGAGCGCCCGAAGCTGGTTGACACCATCGCCTGGGCGGCGGGCAATGGCGACCGGTCGGAGAATGGCGACTATATCTATGGTCGCAAGCGGCTGCGCGAAATCGATCGTCGGCTGGGCTGGCTCTCCAAGCGGATGAAGGCGGCCAAGGTCATCGACCCCGCCCGGCAGGAAGACCGGAGCAAGGTCTGGTTCGGGGCGACCGTCACCATCGCCGACGAAGATGACAACCAGCGCGTCCTGACCCTGGTCGGCGATGACGAAGCCGATGCGGGCCAAGGCCGTGTCGGATGGAATGCGCCGCTGGCCCGCGCACTCCGCGGCGCGGCCATCGGGGATTTGCGACGCGTCGTCCTGCCCGCAGGTGAGCGGGAATATGAAGTCATGGCCATCATCTATCCCGACCAGTAACGGTACGGGCAACCAATCGTTTCGGAACCGATCCTTGTCAGAGATCAAGGATTGGCGATGATGGCCGCTAGAGGCCGCGATCGGCGTGGCCCGTTGCGAAAGCTGATCGACCATGCCCATTCCCGCTCGCTGGTCCGCCCCGCTCCTGTCACTGTTCCGCGCCGTCTTCGGCCTGCTATTCCTGTCACACGGCGTTTCGAAATTCTTCGCGCTGCCGCCCTTCCCCATGCCGCTCAATCCGTTGCTGACGGCAGCAGGCGTGATGGAATTGGTCGGAGGCGCGCTCCTGCTGGCGGGCCTGTTCACCCGGCCGGTCGCCTTCATCCTGTCGGGCCAGATGGCGGTTGCCTATTTCATGGCACACGCGCCGCAGGGTTTCCTGCCGCTTGCCAATGGCGGTGAAGCCGCGATCTTGTACTGTTTCGCCTTCCTGTATCTGGCCGCTGCGGGTGGCGGGTCGATCGGCGTCGATGCAATGCGACGTGGAAGCTGACCGCCCGCTTTGCTAGACGGGCAAGCATGAACGCCCTGACCCGCAACATCGCGCTGCTCATCGACGCCGACAACGCCCAGTCGGCCGCCATCGACCCCGTGCTCACGGTGCTGGCTGAACTCGGCACCGTCAATGTCCGTCGCGCCTATGGCAACTGGTCCAAACCCGGCCTGAAAGGCTGGCGCGACGTCATGGTCAAGCATGGCATCGAGCCGCAGCAGCAGTTCGACCTGACCAAGGGCAAGAACGCCACCGACATGAAGATGACCATCGACGCGATGGACCTTCTTTTCCGAGGACGGATCGACGGCTTCGGCATCATGTCGTCGGACAGCGACTTCATGCCGCTGGCGACGCGTATCCGCCAGGACGGCTCACCCGTCTATGGCTTCGGCAACAGCCGGACGCCCGAGGCCTTCAAGCAGGCGTGCAGCCGCTTCATCGACGTCGGCGCACTGATCGGCGAAGCGGCACGGCCAGCAAGCACGAAGCCGGCCGCGGCGGATGTGCCACTTGCCGAATCGCTGCCGCCGTCGATCGATCAGGGAAAGCGGACGGCGGGCACACCCCGGCCGATCGACGAGGAACTGCTCAAGCTGCTGGTCGACGCCTATAATTCGGTCAAGCGCGACGAACGCGGCTTTGCCAGCCTGTCGTCGATGGGCCAGCTGGCGGGCAACCGGTCGAGCTTCGACACGCGCAATTACGGGTTCAAGCGTCTGGCCGACCTGATCGAGGCGGTGCCCAATTTCCAGACCGAACGACGCGAGGACGGCCGGACCTTCGTGAAGCGGATGCGCTAATCCTTCCCGTAGCGGGAAGGATATTCAATCCCTCGGATCCGGCATGGTCAGGGTTGCGACCGTGCCCGGTTCGGCATTCTCGAACCGGATTTCACCCCGCACCTGTCGCGCCAGGCTGGTGATCATTCGCATACCCAGGCTGCGACGCGAAGCCGCCTTGATGTCGAAATCGACCGGCAGGCCCTGCCCCTTGTCGCGCACCGACAGGATGATTTGGCCGTCGCGGGCGTGAAGCGAGACGTCGATCACGCCGCCCTCCTCGCCATAGGCATATTTGATCGCGTTGGTCAGTAACTCGGTCAGCATCAAACCGATCGGGATGGCGATGTCGGCGTTCATCTCGATTGCCTCGATGTGGCAGCGGACCTCATGATCCTTGGCCTGCTGCGCCAGTTCCTCGGCGATGCCACAAGCCAGATCGTCGAGCGCGACCATGCCCACGCGCTCGCTACGCCACAGCCGATCATGGGTCTGCGCAATGGCGGCGATTCGCGCCTGTGCGTCGTTCAGCATCCGGAGGACGCGGGGGTCGTCATCCTCCTGCTTTTGCAAGTTGAGCATGGCGGACACCAAAGCAAGGCTGTTCTTGACGCGGTGGCTCGCCTCTCGGGTCAGGAGTTGCTGATGCTCCACCGCCTCGGCCAGACGACGTTCCGCCTCCTGCCGTTCGATCGCAACGCCGATCAGGTTTGCGAAGCCCTGCATGAAGGCGAGGTCGGCTTCCTCGAACCGCCCCTCGTCAGGGCTGTCGACCTCCAGCACGCCGTAACGCTGGCCGGACGCCTCGACCAGGACGTTGATCGCCCGGCGGATCTTGTGATCGGCCATGAATTGGGGCGTACGGAACCGTTCTTCCTGGTCGAGATGATTCGAGATGACGCCCTGACCCGTCTGGAGCGCAAAGCCCGCCGGTGAGCCCAGATCGGTCCGCATCTCGGTCGATCCGACGACCCCTTCGCCCCAACCGACCCCGGTACGGACCAGCAGCGTGTCGCGATCGGCTCTGTACTCCAGGAACTTGCAGAAAGAGGATCGCATGCCTTCCGCACACAACTCCGTCGCACGCTGCAGCATCGGGTCGAGATCGCGGGCACGCAGCGCTTCGATTCCGAAGGCGGCGAGGACCGATTGCTGGCGGAGCCGATAATGCAACTGCCCTGCGCTGGCGATTTCCCGATCGTCGCCCTGCGCCTGCTCCACTACCGCCATTCCCAACCGCGCCCTTTTTTCTCTATCGTTATAACGGTCCAGATGGGGATTGGCCGCATCGGTGTAAAGCGCCGCCGCGCCCGGATACGCAAACGCCCTCCCCGATCGCTCAGGAAGGGCGTCGCGCGAACCCGAAGGATCGTTCGATCAGCGGGTCAGCTTCTTATAGGCCAGGCGCGTCGGACGATCGGCGGCGTCGCCCATGCGGCGGCGCTTGTCTTCTTCATACGACTCGTAATTGCCCTCGAACCATTCGACATGGCTGTCGCCCTCGAACGCCAGGATGTGGGTGCAGAGGCGATCGAGGAAGAAGCGATCGTGGCTGATGACCACGGCGCAGCCCGCAAACGTCTCCAGCGCCTCTTCCAGCGCGCGCAGCGTTTCCACGTCGAGGTCGTTGGTCGGTTCGTCGAGCAGCAGGACGTTGCCGCCCTCCTTCAGCATCTTGGCCATATGGACGCGGTTACGCTCACCGCCCGACAGCTGGCCGACCTTCTTCTGCTGGTCGGGCCCGCGGAAGTTGAACGCACCGACATAGGCACGCGTGCCCAGTTCCTGCTTGCCGAAGCGGAAGACCTCGAGCTCGTCGGAGATTTCCTGCCAGACATTCTTGTTCGGATCGAGGTCGTCGCGGCTCTGGTCGACATAGCCGAGCTTGACGGTCGAACCGATCTCGATCGTGCCCGCATCGGGCTGTTCCTGGCCGGTGATCAGCTTGAACAGCGTCGACTTGCCCGCGCCGTTCGGCCCGATCACGCCGACGATGCCACCGGGCGGCAGCATGAAGTCGAGATTGTCGAACAGCAGCTTGTCGCCATAGGACTTGGTCAGGCCCTTGGCCTCGATCACCTTGCCGCCCAGGCGCTCGGGGATCTGGATCAGGATCTGCGCCTTGCCCGCGACGCGATTCTCCTGCTTGGCCATCAGCTCGTCGAACGCACGGATACGCGCCTTGGACTTGGTCTGGCGGGCCTTGGGCGTCTGGCGCATCCAGGCCAGCTCGTCGGCGATCGCCTTCTGCTTGCCCGCCTCGTCGCGTTCTTCCTGCTCCAGGCGCTTGGCCTTCTTTTCCAGATAGCCGGAATAGTTGGACTCGTACGTGTAATAGCGGCCGCGATCGAGCTCGAGCACCCAGTTCACGACATTGTCCAAGAAGTAACGATCGTGGGTGACGAGGATGACGTTACCCGCATATTCCTTCAGGTAATTTTCCAGCCACGACACGCTTTCGGCGTCGAGGTGGTTGGTCGGTTCGTCGAGCAGCAGCACGTCGGGCTTTTCGAGCAGCAGCTTGCACAGCGCCACGCGGCGCTTCTCACCACCGGACAGCTTCGACACATCGGCATCGCCCGGCGGGCAGCGCAGCGCTTCCATCGCCTGTTCCAGCTGGCTGTCGAGCGACCAGCCATCGACCGCGTCAATCTTGGCCTGGAGCTCGCCCATCTCTTCCATCAGGGCGTCGAAATCGGTGTCGTCCTTCGGATCGCCCATCTCCGCCGAGATGGCGTTGAAGCGATCGACCAGATCGGCGACCGGGCGCACGCCGTCCTTGACGTTGCCCATCACGTCCTTCGTCGGATCGAGCTGCGGCTCCTGCGCGAGGTAGCCGACGCGGACCCCCTCGGCGGCCCAGGCTTCGCCCGTGAAGTCGGTGTCCATACCCGCCATCACCTTCATCAGCGTGGACTTGCCCGCACCGTTCGGGCCGATGATCGCGATCTTGGCGGTCGGCAGGAATTGAAGATGGATGTTGTTCAGGACAGGCTTGTTGGCGCCGGGGAAGGTCTTGGTCAGACCCTTCATCACATAGGTATATTGGACGGCCATGGCGGCGCGAGGCTCCGTGCTTTGTGCGACTGTAGGATGTTTGCCCGTCCATGTAGTGGTTGCGCGGGCGGTTGGCAAACGAGACCGGCTGCGTAACACTCCGCGCCATGAAGCGCTTACTTTTCGCGGCCCTTGCCGCCTCCGCCCTGTCCTCCCCCGCCCTGGCACAACGCACCCCGCCGCCGCCCCCTGCATCGATAGCGCCCGAGGTCGAGCGCCTGCGCGACGCCGCGCTGAACGACGATGTCGCATGGAACATCGTCGAGGGGCTGACGACCGAGGTCGGCCAGCGACTGGCGGGCACCGAGGCCGAGGCTCGCGCCCGGCAATGGGCGGTCGCCAAGCTGACCGCGCTCGGTTTCAAGAACGTCCGGATCGAACCCTATCAAATGCCCGTATGGGAACGCGGGGCCGAGACGGCCGAGATCGTCGCGCCCTTTCCCCAGAAACTGACCCTGGCCGCCCTGGGCAACTCCGGCGCCACACCTGCCGCCGGGCTGACCGCCGAGGTGGCGGTCTTTCCGAGCATGGCCGCGTTCCAGGCGGCACCGGACGACGAGATTAAGGGCCGGATCGTCTATATCGGCAATGCGATGCCCCGGACGCAGGACGGCTCAGGCTACGGTGCCTATGGCACCGCGCGCTTCACCGGCCCGGCACTGGCGGCGAAGCGCGGCGCGGTCGCCATCGTCATCCGCTCGATCGGCACCGACCATCACCGCTTCCCGCATACCGGCACCACCAATTTTCCCGAAGGCGTGAAACCGATCCCGGCCGCGGCGCTATCAGTCCCCGATGCCGAGCAGCTGGAGCGAATCGCGGCACGTGGCCGCCCCGTCCGTATGAAGCTGGTCCTGACGCCGCGCATGGTCGGCACCCGCGAATCGGGCAATGTCATCGCCGAGGTGCCCGGCAGCGATCCTTCGGCGGGTATCGTCCTTGTCGGCGGTCATCTCGACAGCTGGGACCTGGGCACCGGCGCGATCGACGATGCCAGCGGGGTGGCGATCACGGCGGCGGCGGCCAAGCGGATCCTGGACGCGGGCACGCCGCGCCGGACCATTCGCGTCGTCTGGTTCGGGGCCGAGGAAGTCGGCGGCATGGGCGGCGCGGCCTATGCCAAGGCCCATGCAGGCGAACGCCATGCCACGGCATCCGAAAGCGATTTCGGCGCGGATCGCATCTGGCGTTTCGAAGTGAACCTGCCGACCGGTGCAAAGCCGGTCGCGGATCGTCTGCAGACCGCGCTGGCGCCCTTGGGCATCACGCGGGGCAGCGGCCTGGGCGGCGACGGCACAGACATCGGCCCGACGCTGAAGCTTGGCACGGCCGCGATCGACCTGAATCAGTCGGGCTGGGATTATTTCGATACCCATCACACGCCCGATGACGTACTCGACCGCGTGGACCCCGCCGCACTGCGTCAGAATGTCGCCGCCTGGACCGCGATGCTGGCGGTCGTCGCCAACGCGCCCGAGTCGATCGGCCCCGTGACGCCACGCTGAGCCGGGTCCGTCGGTAACGTTTTCGTAACGACAACGCCTTGAAAAAGCCCGATAGCCGCCATCGGTTCGTCGCGAACCTTGCCGCGAAGTGAATTTTGCGGATTGACCGCGATGAACCGCGCGTTATTTGAGCCGCTTCGCGACGGCAATCGGGTCGGCCGCGATGATTGCTTATGCTTGGGAGCATTCGAATGAAGAAGATTGCCTTTATTCTCGCTGCCGCCGGCCTGATGTCCGTGGCCGCCTGCACGAAGTCGCCGGAAGCGGCCGCTGTTGAGAACAACGCGGACATGATGGCTGACAACATGGAAATGCAGGCCGACAACCTCGACGCGGTTGCCGACAACACCTCGAACACCGCCGCTGCTGCCGTGCTCGAGAACGCCGCCGACAACATGAACGCTGCCGCCGACAACGTCCGTGACGCTGCCGACGCCAAGGCGGACAACATGCAGTAATGCCGCCCCGGACCCTCGGGTCCGGAGCGCCGACTGTTATGTCGGAAAAGGGCGCCTTCCTTTGCGGAGGCGCCCTTTTTCTTTGACTTTTCCCGTTGCGAACGGCGCGCGCGTCACGCTACGGACATCTTCGGTGGGGCCTGTAGCTCAACGGTTAGAGCTGGCCGCTCATAACGGCTAGGTTGCGGGTTCGAGTCCTGCCGGGCCCACCAATGCCCTTATTGTTCACGCATAAAAATCGGTTGCCGTCCGGTCCGTCGCCCAACTAGGGTGCGCCAAAATCACAAAGGACGGACACATGGCGGTTAAGGGCGATCCGAAGGTTATCGAATTTCTGAACGAGGCGCTCAAGAACGAGCTGACCGCGATCAACCAGTATTTCTTGCATTACCGGCTGCTCGACCATTGGGGCGTCTACAAGCTCGCCCAGTTCGAGTATAAGGAATCGATCGACGAGATGCGCCACGCCGACTGGCTGGCCGAGCGTATCCTTTTCCTGGACGGTCTGCCCAACTTTCAGCTGCTTGGCCGCCTGCGCATCGGCGAGACGGTCGAGGAGGTCCTGAAGGGCGACCTGGCGATCGAGGTCGAGGCCGTTGCCCAGCTCAAGGAAGCCATCGCCTATTGCGAAGAAGTTCGCGACTATGTCAGCCGCGACCTGTTCCAGCGTATCCTGGCGAGCGAGGAAGAGCATGTCGACACGCTCGAGCGCCAGTTCGAGATGATCGCGCGCATGGGCATCCAGAACTATGTCCAGCTGAACGCCATGGCGGAAGACGACACACCGAAGTCGGGTGCCGCGCCGCATCTGCACGGGTAATGGTGACGGGGCGGGTCCGACGACCCGCCCCGCTTTTTTTTCTGACCAAAGCCATCCCGGTTCGTCCCGCCTGAGCGAAGGCGATGGCCAAGCGAGCCCTTCCACCACTAGCGTGGCTGGAATGCCCCTTCGCCTTCCCTCAGACGGGATGAAGGATGCGCAAATAGCGGGCGGGGCTTTCGCCCCTGCCCTCAATCCTGTTTGGCGAACGGGTTCTTGGGCGCGCGCAGCGTAAGCCGTACCGGAACCGCACCGAAGCCCAGCTCGCGCCGCATCGAATTGACCAGATAGCGTTCATAGCTGGCCGGCAACTGATCCACCCGCGTGCCGAAGATCACGAAGCTCGGCGGGCGCGACTTGACCTGGGTGACGTAGCGCAACTTGATCCGCTTGCCGCCGGGGGCTGGCGGCGGATTGGCGTCGACGGCGCGCTCGAACCAGCGGTTGAGTTCACCGGTCGGCACACGCTTCGACCAGGCGGCGCGGGTTTCGAACGCCGCTTCGATCAGCGTATCGAGCCCCTTGCCGGTTGCGCCCGACACCGTGAGCAGCGGCACGCCCTTCACCTGGCTGAGCCCGTCCTCCAGCGCCTTGCGAACGCCGTTGAACAGCGACGAGGGGCTTTCGGCGACGTCCCACTTGTTCAGCGCGATCAGCAGTGCGCGACCTTCTTCGAGCACACGGTCGGCGATGCGCAGATCCTGCGACTCCAAACCCAGCGTCGCGTCGAGCAACAACACCACGACCTCGGCAAAGTCGACCGCGCGCAGCGCATCGGCGACGGACAGCTTTTCCAGCTTGTCCTGCACCTTGGCCCTCTTGCGCATACCCGCCGTGTCGATCAGGCGGACCTGGCGGACTTCGCCATCGCGGTCATGCCACTCCCAGTCGATCGCGATCGAATCGCGCGTGATCCCGGCCTCTGGCCCGGTGATCAGACGGTCCTGGCCAAGAAAGCGGTTGATCAGCGTCGACTTGCCCGCATTGGGGCGCCCCACGATCGCCAGCTTCAGTGGGGCATAGGGATTTTCAAGGTCGACATCTTCTTCCTCCTCCTCGACCTCACGGTCGATATAGGGAAGCAGCCCCTCGAACAGATCGCCAATGCCTTCGCCATGTTCGGCCGAAAGCTGGACCGGATCGCCGAAGCCCAAGGCCAAAGCCTCCAGGATGCCCTGTTCGGCCGCACGGCCCTCCGCCTTGTTGGCGGCGAGCACGATCGGAGTGTCCGAGCTGCGCAACCAGCGGGCGATTTCCTCGTCCAGCGGCATGATACCCGCGCGCGCGTCGACCAGGAACAGCGCGACATCGGCCTCACCGACCGCCGCCTCGGTCTGGCGGCGCATACGGCCGGGGAGCGTATCGGGGTCTTCGTCCTCGTAACCGGCCGTGTCGATCACGCGGAAGTCCAGGCCGAGAAGATGCGCGTCGCCTTCGCGCCGGTCGCGGGTCACGCCGGGGCGGTCATCGACCAGCGCCAGCTTCTTTCCAACAAGACGATTGAACAGCGTCGACTTGCCGACATTGGGACGTCCGACGATCGCGACGATAGGGAGATTAGCCATCGCATGCCGTTAGCGAAAGGCGAGCCTTTCGTCACGCGTATAGCGGTATGAAATACGCCGCCCCGTGGAACAAATGTCCCACGGGGCGGTCGCGAACTCACTTATAGGCGCTGATACGCCCCTTTTGATCCAGGACGTACAGCGTCCCGTTCGCCACGATCGGCGGCAGGGCGAAAGGCGTCTTGCCCTCGACCGTCGCCTGCACCGATCCGTCGCCCGGATTGGCATAGACGATCTGCCCCTCGGAATTGGTCAGGATCAGGCGGTTGCCTGCCAGGATCGGACCGAACCAGGTGATCGCGCCGTTCTTCTTCTTTTCGTTGTGGAAACGCTGAAGCTGCACGATCCAGCGCGCCTTGCCGCTCGATCGGGCCAGCGCCACCAGACGCGCATCGTCGGTGACCAGGAAAATCCACTCGCCTGCGATCCACGGGGTCGAGATGCCTGCGAAATTCTGTTCCCACAACCGCTGGCCGGTCGACAGTTCCAGGGCCACCATGCGACCACCCTGGCCCAGCGCATAGACGCGGCCCTGGTCGATCACCGGTGCGGCATCGATATCCGACAGGGTCGACACCGAGGTCGAGATGCTGGTCCGCGACAGGGCATCCTGCCACAGCATACGGCCATTCTCGTAGCGATAGGCGTTCAGCTCACCGCTCGAGAAACCGGCGACGACCGTGCCCTGGCTGGCGGCGGGTGCTGCAACGCCGAACACGCCCTGCGTCTCCAGCGTGCCCTGCCCGGCCCAGACGACCTTACCGTCGGCCTGGTTGATCGCGTAGAACTGGTTGTCCTGGGTCAGGACATAGACATTGCCGTTGGCAACCGTCGGCGAACCGCGCAGCGGGCCGCTCGGCTTGGCGCGCCACAGGATCTTGCCGTCGGCCGCACTGGCCGCGATCACATCGCCCAGGCCGTCGGTGGCATAGACGGTCCCGCTGTCATAGCTCGCCCCGCCGCCGAAGCGGGCCAGACGATTGTCGTCCCCCTCGGTGACCGGCGTCGACCACAGCTTCGCGCCGGTGTCGGCGTTCAACGCTACCAGGTCGCCCTCGGCATCGACGACGAACAGCTTGCCCTCGGCCACGACCGGTGCGGCGCCCAGCGGATCGCGCGCCGAACCGCCGTTGATCGTGGCATCCCAGACCCGGCGAGGCTGCTCGGCTAGGGCCAACTGGCCCATCGACTTGGCCGCATTGCCGCCTGGCTGCGCCCATTCAGGGTTCGTCTCGGGCGCGGGCAGCGTCACCTGCACGTCGGCGATGGTCTTGTCGGCCTCGACACCGGTTTCGGACACCAGGATCGGCACGCGGTTGCCCACGGTCGGCGTCTTCTTGGGGGCGGACTTGAACACCCCGCAGGCGCCCAGCGCCATCAGCGCGGCGAGCGCCGCGGAGGTGCGGAAATTCTTCGTCATTGGGTCTTGGTGTCCTCGCTCTGGCCGACCGCGTCGACCCCCAATACACCGGCCATCTGAACAGCACGTTGCCGCAGCGTATCGGGCACATCCTTGTCGCTGGCAATCTGCCCGAACAGGCGGCCCGCCTGGTCACGCTTGTTCATCCGCAGATAGGCGACGGCGACCATCTCGCCAGCGCTGCCGAAATAGGCGTTGCCGGGAACCGCCATGCCACCGAGGCGCGCCACGACCGCCTCGGGCTTCAGCGTGTCATATTCGGCCATGGTCTGGCGGACCAGCGCCAGGTCGCGGAACGGCTTGGCCAGCGAGGTGTCGTTGGCGATCGCCGCGAACCGCGCCGAGGCACCCTTCATGTCATCCTTTTGCAGCAGGATGTCGGCCTGAGTGAACTCGGCCAGCGCCCGGTACGCATCGACATTCGACCCGGCCAGCGTTTTCAGCTTTTCGCCCGCCGCCTTCGCGTCGTTCTGAGCCAGCGCGTCATAGGCGGCCTGCAACTGCTCGCCATCCGCGGCAGCCGCCTGATGCTGGCGATGCTGCCAGTACAGATAGCCACCGAATGCCGCGAGGACGACGACGAGGATGCCTCCGATAATCAAGCCCCAGCGGGTCCAGAAGGTCGTCAGCCTCTCGCGACGCAGTTCGTCGTCGACCTCGCTCATGAAGGCATGGCTGGATTGGGGCGTTAGGGCCAAGACGGGCTCCGCTATTCTGGATCAAGGCAACAATGAAGCCGCGACCTTTAGCGAGGAGCGGGCCCGGTGGGAAGCGGCCTTGATTTATCCCGCATCGCGCGGGGCATAGATCTGCTCGGGCCCCGGAAAACGGCGGGCGCGGACATCCTCGGCATAGGCGCGCGCGGCATCGCCGATGCGCTCGCCCATGGTTTCATAACGGCGAACGAAGCGCGCGGTGCGGTCGAACAGCCCCAGCATGTCCTCCCCGACCAGAACCTGGCCGTCGCATTCGGCGGAAGCGCCGATGCCGATCGTCGGACAGGCCAGCGTGCGGGTGATCTCGATCGCGATCGGCTCGACCACGCCTTCGATCACCACCGAAAACGCCCCCGCATCGGCCACGGCGACGGCATCGGCAACGATCTTGGCGGCTTCCTCCGGCGTTCGGCCGCGCGCGCCATAGCCGCCAAGCACGTTGACCGCCTGCGGCGTCAGGCCGACATGCCCCATGACGGGAATGCCACGCTCGACCAGGAAGCGAACCGTCGGCGCCATCGCAACGCCGCCCTCCAGCTTGACCGCGGCGGCGCCGGTTTCCTTGAGCAGCCCGGCCGCGTTTTCGAATGCCTTTTCCGGGCTCGCTTCATAACTGCCGAAGGGCAGGTCGATGACGACGACCGCATGATAGCTGCCCCGCACGACCGCCGCGCCGTGCGCCGCCATCATCTGGAGCGTGACCGGCACCGTCGACGGCAGGCCATAAATGACCTGGCCCAGGCTGTCGCCGACGAGCAGCATGTCGCAATGCGGGTCGAGCAGCTGCGCCGAACGCACCGTATAGGCGGTCAGCATGACGAGCGGTGTGCCGCCCTTGGCGCGACGGATCGCAGGCACGGTCAGCCGCTTCATCGGCGCGGGCGTGGGATTGGCGCGACTGGTCGCGGTGTCGAGCGTGTAGGTCGTTGACATGAGGCCGCCTTAACCCCGCCAACCGCCGCGCTCCACCCCCCTCAACCGGATCAGAGGATTTCGGCGTATCGCTCCGGCTTGAACCCCACGGTGAGCGCGCCGTCCCGGTCGAGCACCGGCCGCTTGATGAGCGAGGGCTGCGCCCGCATCAGGCGGATCGCCTTGTCGGCGTCGATGTCCTGCCGCTCGGCCTCTTCCAGCTTGCGAAAAGTGGTCCCGGCACGATTGAGCAGCACCTCCCAGCCGAGCTGATCGACCCAGCGGCGGAGCGTGGCCTCGTCGATGCCGTCGGTTTTGTAGTTATGGAAACGATAGGTGACGCCATGCTGGTCGAGCCAAATGCGGGCCTTCTTCATCGTGTCGCAATTGGGAATGCCGTGAAGGGTGATGGTCATAGAGCCTCAGCCAAAGGTGTATCGCTCGCGCTTATCTCAGCGAGGTTTGAATTGCAGCAGGATAGGTTGGGCATGGCCTTCGACTTCGCTCAGGCTGAACGGATGTTTGGGTACGCGGGGTTTTATCCCCACCCCGTTCAGCCTGAGTGAAGTCGAAGGCTAAGGGAAACCCTCGCATCCTATCCCCCAGCAAGTCACACGGGCTGGCGCGCCCCTCCCCACCCCGCTATCCCGGCAGAATGCAGGATCACCCCTTTTACGCGCTTCACACCCATGGCCTGATCCGCGTCGCCGCCGCGACGCCTGCGGCTTCGGTCGGCGATGCCGAGGCCAATGCACTGGCCATGCTGGACCTCGCACGGCGGGCGGATGAGGACGGGGTCGACCTGATCGTCTTTCCCGAATTGTCGTTGACCTCCTATGCGATCGACGACCTTCATCTTCAGGGTGCGATGCACGCGGCGACGCTCGCGGCGCTGGGCGAGATGGTGGATGCCAGCGCGGCGCTGTCGCCGGTCATGCTGGTCGGGGCGGCGCTGCCTCGGAACGGTCGGCTCTACAACTGCGCCATCGTCATCGCGCGGGGGCGGATCCTGGGGGTGGTGCCAAAGACCTTCCTGCCGAATTACCGCGAATATTATGAAAAGCGCTGGTTCTCGAGCGGCGCGGGGCTGACCGGCCTGACCATCGATCTCGACGGGCAGAACGTGCCCTTCGGCACTGACCTGATCTTTGCGGCCGAGGATCTGCCCGGCTTCGTCTTCCATGCCGAAATCTGCGAGGATTATTGGGCGCCCACCCCGCCCTCGACGTTGGGCGCGCTGGCCGGGGCGACGATCTGCTGCAACCTGTCGGCATCGAACATCGTCATCGGCAAGGCACGCGACCGGGCGATGCTGGCCGCGGCCCAGTCCGCGCGTGCCGCCTGCGCCTATGTCTATTCGGCCGCCGGGATCGGCGAGAGCACGACCGACCTGTCTTGGGACGGTCAGGGCCTGATCCACGAACTGGGCGAGACGATCGCCGAGTCCGAGCGCTTCCTGCGCGAGCCGTCGCTGACCACAGCCGATATCGATGTCGAGCGGATCCTGCAGGAACGGCTGCGCTTCGGGACCTTCAACGATGCGGCGGCCGTTGCGGGGCACCCCGAGCAGAGGTTCCGGCGGATCGGCTTCGTCCACGGGGCGGAGGCGGCCGATCACGGTCTTCGCCGCCCGGTCCATCGCTTTCCCTTCGTGCCGGACGATCCGGCGCGCCGCGATGCCGATTGTTACGAGGCCTATAACATCCAGGTCGAGGCGCTGGCCAAGCGGCTGTCCGCAAGCGGTGCCAAGACACTCGTCATTGGCGTATCCGGTGGGCTCGATTCCACCCATGCGTTGATCGTTGCAGCCAAGGCGACCGACCGGCTGGGCTGGTCGCGGAACCGTATCCTGGCCTTCACCATGCCGGGTTTCGCCACCGGCGAGGGGACCAAGGCCCATGCCTGGGCGCTGATGCGCGCGCTGGGCGTATCGGCCGAGGAGATCGACATCCGCCCGGCGGCCCAGCAACTGCTGAAGGACATGAAGCACCCCTTTGCCAGCGGCGAGCCGGTGCACGACGTGACGTTCGAGAATGTCCAGGCGGGCCTGCGCACCGATTATCTGTTCCGCCTCGCCAATCAACGTGGCGGCATCGTGCTGGGCACCGGCGACCTGTCGGAACTGGCGCTGGGCTGGTGCACCTATGGCGTGGGCGACCAGATGAGCCATTATGCCGTCAATGCCGGTGTGCCGAAGACGTTGATCCAGTTCCTCATCCGCTGGTGTATCCGCACCGAACAATATGACGGCGAGACCAATCGCGTCCTCGCCGCGATCCTGGCGCAGGAAATCTCGCCGGAACTGGTGCCCGCCGATGCCAGCGGCGCGATGCAGTCTACCGAGGCGATGATCGGCCCCTATGCGCTCAACGACTTTTTCGCGCATTACGTCATCCGCTATGGGCTGAAGCCGTCGAAGATCGCGTTTCTGGCCTGGCATGCGTGGCACGACGCCCAGGCGGGTGGATGGCCCGACGACCTGCCGAACGATGCACGCGTCGCCTATGATCTGGCGACCATTCGCCATTGGCTGGAACGGTTTCTGACCCGCTTCTTCCAGACCAGTCAGTTCAAGCGTTCGGCCCTGCCCAATGGTCCGAAGGTATCGCCCGGCGGTGCCTTGTCACCGCGCGGCGATTGGCGCGCGCCATCGGATGGGACCGCGACTGCGTGGCTTCGTGAACTGCGCGACAGTGTTCCCTTGGAATAATTCATACCCTTTGCAGGTCGTGGCAAACAGGTCTATGTTACTGACTTATTGCATTCCATTGTCCTAATTTTGCAGGCTTCTCTTGGCCTGTCGGCATGAGAGAGACTAATGAGCCTTGTCGTTCGCACACTGTCCGAACAGATCTTTACGATCATCCGCGAACGCATCATCAGCGGGGATCTTCCCGAAGAACAGCCGATCCGGCAGGACGCCCTGGCCAATGAACTGGGCGTCAGCAAAATTCCGTTGCGCGAGGCGCTGGCGCGCCTGGAACAGGAAGGCCTGCTGACCAGCCAGGCCAATCGCGGCTTCTTCGTGCGCTCGCTGGGCGCGGCGGAAGCCGAGGAAATCTATGAGCTTCGCCTCGCCATCGAACCGGATGCCGCGGCCCGCGCCGCCCGCGTCGCCACGGCCGCTGACCAGGATGCCGCGCGCGAGGCATTGAACGCGCTTGACGTCGCGGCCAGCGATGCGCTTCACGAGGTCGCACATCGCAATCGCGCCTTCCACCTGGCGCTGGTCCGGCCGCTCGGTGCCGCATTGACGTTTCAGTTGATCGAACGGTTGCAAGTGCTGGCCGAGCGTTATGTGGTTCAGCACCTGAAGCCCGCAGGCCGCGAAGACCGGGCGCATGAGGAGCATCATGCGCTGCTCGACGCCTGGCTGGCACGCGACGAGGCGCGGGTGGCGGGCTTCCTGATCGACCATATCAGTGCCACCATCGTCGATCTGCGGGCCCAGCTCGGCCGCTGAGACGCGGGGGAGCGGAAAGCGTCAGACCGTCCCGCTCCCGCCTCCCCGGTGAGAACATGTGGTCGGTCTTGTTACCATTCGACCCCGATCTTGCCGAAATGTCCGCCGCTCTCTTGCAGCCGGAAGGCGTCGGCCAGTTCGGCCAGCGGAAAGCGGCGATCGACCACAGGCCGCCACTGCGCGGTGTCCAGCGCCCGGACGAACTCCATCTGCATCCGGCGGCTGCCGACGATCAGGCCCTGCAGCCGCGCTTGCTTGGCCATCAGGGTGGCGGTCGGCACCTCGCCTGCGCGGCCGGTCAGGACGCCGATCAATCCGATATGGCCACCGATCCGTACCGCGTCGATCGACTGGGCAAGCGTTGCCGGGCCGCCGACCTCGACCACATGGTCGACGCCTTCACCTGCCCAGCGATAGACCTCCTTGCCCCAATCCGGCTGCATCCGATAATTGACGACATGCGCCGCACCCAGGCTGCGGGCCCGCTCAAGCTTTTGGTCCGATGACGAGGTGACGGCGACCTCGGCTCCCATCATGCGCGCGATCTGCAGTGCCCAGATCGACACGCCGCCGGTGCCGAGCACCAGCACCCGGTCACCCGCTTTCAGCCCACCATCGACGACCAGGCTTCGCCATGCGGTCAGCCCCGCCGTGGTGATCGTCGCGGCCTCGACATGGTCATAGCCCTTGGGCGCGCGGGTAAAGGCGGTGGCGGGCGCGACGACGACCTCGCAGCCATAACCGTCGATACCGTCGCCCGGCACACGCTGGAAATCGCCGACCCGTGCCGGGCCCTCCTGCCAATCGGGAAAGAAGCAGGTCACGACCGCGTCCCCGGCGGCGAAATCATCGACGCCCTCGCCCACCGCCTCGACGATCCCGGCGCCGTCGGCCATCGGTATACGCCCATCCTCGGTCGGCATCCGCCCCGACACCACGCCGTAGTCATGATAGTTGAGCGAGGTCGCATGAAGCCGGACCCGGATCATGCCCGGTCCGGGCGCGCCCGGATCGGGCCGCTCGACCATACGCAGCCGGTCGAGCCCGCCGGGCGCATCGAGGATCATCGCTTTCATATCAGGGCCTTCCGCCACGTTGTTCCGTGATCAGGCCAACGCGGTAGGTCGATAATCTGATCCTTCAACCGGTCGCGAGCGTCCACCCATCGGGCAGGAAATCGAGCGACATATAATAATAGAACGCGCAGCTTCCGTCGCCGCGATAGCTGCCGCCCTTGACGATGCCATAGGCGGTCCCGCCCAGAAAGACGGGCCCACCGCTATCGCCGCTGCGACAGGTCGGGCCGCGCACCGCAACCCAGGTCGGGGTACATCCCCCGCCGCACAGATCCCCGGCGGGTGCGAAGTCGGGCATCCAGACCTCGGCACAGCTATAGCCTGTCCGCTCGCCCCGATGACAGACGATGTCCCCCGCCCGAGTGCCGCTGCGCGGACGGAGCCCGACGACACGCCGCGAGATGGTCTTGGCCGTGTCGCTCCAGAAGAGCGGTGCGAGCGGCGTCGAGCTGACATGGACCTGAACGTCCTGATAGCCCCAGCCCCACTGGCCCGCGAAACGCAGCGGCTGCGCCTGCCCATCACGGTCGATCCAGGACAGATCGTCGGGACAATGGGCGGCGGTGACGACGCCACTCTCGACACCGCGACGGACCACGAAACCGCTCGTGCAGGCGTAACGCCGCCCATCGGCGGGATCGACGCCCACCAGGCGTGTGCCGCCCCGCAGATCGGCCAGGTCCCTGTCGGGTGCCTCCAGTGTCGCGATGCGGACCGGAACACCGGCCAGCCGCGCGATACGGTCGCGCATGGCATCGGCCGGCTCGACTTCCAGATCGGCGCGCGACACCATCACCACCAGCGCGCCGATGCGCGGATCGATACCCATGCCGGGCGGCCGTAAGAGACTGGCGCGTATCTCGGTCTGGTGCAGCGCGAGCGCGACGATCAACTGGGCATGGGTCGCAAAGGCCCCGGTGCGAAACCGCACGAGCACCGGCTGCCCCGCGACCATCACGGTCCGATCGGCCACGGGGGCATCACCGGTCAGCAGCAGATCGACATGGAACGGGGCATGGCCAACCGACAGTCCCGCTAGGCGGTCAGCAAACTCCAACTGGAGTGCGTCGGTCAGCGCGACCGAGGCCTGTTGCACCGTCAGCGCCCGAAAGGCGGCATCCGGCGACTGGCCGGAAGCGGCGGCATATTGCGTCGCATCGATCATGAGGGCGGCGCGCTCGTCGATCGCTTCGCCCGTCTGCGGCACCTGCGCCTGTGCCGTCCGGCACGTGACCAGGGCCAGGATCGCGACCACCACGCTACGCCACAAAGCCCAGCTATCGCGCTCCCAAGATTTCTCGTGCTTATATCCCATCAATTTGGTCTGTATTAAATCCTGCAAGCCGAATAGGCCCATACACGACTGCCAAGGGGATCGAACCAATGACGCGACGCCACAGCCTGCCGATGATTCTGACGATCCCAGTGCTGGCGCTGGCCGCCTGTTCGCCCCAGGGTTCGGCGAACGTCACGGCGACGGACAACGGCAATGTCGCCACGCTTGGCGGCGATGGACTGGCGAATGACGATTTCGGCCCGGCCGACAATGCCGCGCTTTCGAACGATGTGCTGTCGGAGAATGAAACCGCCGCCAATGGTGCGGCTGGCCCGTAGTTTCTCTCTCGGTGGCGGGGCCGTTTGCCCCCTCGCCGCTCCTGCCTCGCCAATGGAAGCTCCCTGCGGCGGATGACTGGCCCGGCGGATCGCACTCCGTCGGGCCGTTTTTTATGAACGATCGGCGACGCCCAGCGTACGCAGGACACGCAGGTCCTGTTCGACGACACCCGCCGACAGCCGTTCGATCAGCCGTTGCGCCTGCCGCCACATGCCTGTCGGAACCGGAGCGGCGACCGGCGCCTCCAGCAGGCGTCCGCCGCAAAGCTGCGCCAATGCCGACCCGCGCATCGATGGATCCGCGACCAGTGAGGGAAAGGGCAAGGCGATATCGGGCGAAGCAAAGAGCTGCCCCCCCTGCCGGTCGAGCGCGCCGGGCGCGGGCGGCTGGAAGAAGACCGCGCCCGCCACTTTCGAGACATAATGGCTGGGCGACAGGCGTGCCCACCAGATGCTGGCGAGGCATGCGGCCCCTTCGGCGACCAGCAGCACGGCCTTGTCGGCCTGCGCCACCGCATGGTCCAGCCGGGTTGCCCATATGTCACGCGCCTCGCGCGAATGGTCGTCTAGGGCCAGTTGCACATCGCCCCGCCGCGGCCACGCAAACAGGTTTTCCCACGGCATGGCGCGGTCGGCCTTATCACCCGGCGTGGCCATGGACAGGGTGATGATCGAGAATGGGTCGTTCAGACGCAGTTCGGCCGCCATGATCTGCTCCGTCGCTGATCCTGCCCCCAAGGTACGCTAGGTACCGCAAAGGGCAAGGGGGCGTCGGCGCGGTGCAGCCTCACTCCGCCGCGACACCGCGCGCTGCCCGCCGCGAATCACTGAGAGCGACCGCGATGCTGTCGACCATCAATTCATACTGGTCGGCCGAATAGCCCGAGGCCAGGAATGCCCGCACCTCATGCGAAGGCACGCTATAGCCATTGTGCCAGCTGAGCACGGCCATCCGGCGCAATGCCTCCAGCGAGGGATCGGCCAAGCGCGGATTGCGGGTTTCGCCGAAGATGTTGCTGATCGCGCGGGTCAGGCGGCTCGGCTCGCGCAGGCTCGAAACCCGGTCGCGGCGGGCAAGCGCCACGACCTGCCATTCGAGTGCCGACAGACGCGCGTCGGGACGAACGGCCGCAGCACCCTGCTGCGCCAGCACCGCATCACGCGCGATCCGCGCCGCGCCGATTTCCTGAAAAGCGACATAGGCCATGATGAAACCCCTCTTCCGTCGCGCGACATCCCGCCCCGACAGACCATCGCCCGTCGAAGTCGACGGCCCCACGCCGTCGGTACTGCTGTCTCGCCTTTATACTTGCAGGAAGGCACTTGCCTTCGATACCGGTTGGTATATTAATGCTGCGTACAGCCGTCAAGCATTTTATACCGGGTGGTATGTAAATATTCGCCGTCAGCGTGACGGCCAGAGTACCAGCCCGGTGACGATCAGACTTTCGAGCTGTTCGCGCGAAACGCCCGATCCGGCCTGCACGGCCATTCCCTGCAACAAGGCATAAAGAAGGTTGGCGAGCCCGTTCGGGTCGACATCGTCACGCAGATCGCCCTCGTCGACCGCGCGCTGGAACCGGGCAACGATCGCCGCCTGCGACGATGCCCGCCGCGACACGACCTCCGCCTTGATCGACTCCGCCTCCGAGCCGCAGGCGACCGAATGGATTACGCCCAGGCAACCCTGCGGCTCGCACTGGCTGGTCATCGCCTCCAATGCGCCGCGCAGCAGATGTTCGGCGACGCCACGTGCGGTCGGCTGGTCGAGCGCGTCGCGGATATAGGCCAGCTTCTCGGCCTCGTAGAGGTCGAGCGCCTTGTGGAACAGCGCTTCCTTGTTGCCGAAGGCGGCATAGAGGCTGGGCTTGGTGATACCCATCGCCTCGGTCAGGTCGGTCATCGACGCGCCTTCATACCCCTTGCTCCAGAATACGCGGAGCGCGGAGGCCAGCGCCTGTTCGGTGCAGAATTCGCGCGGACGCCCTTTGCACGCGGGCAGGATATTTTTCATAACGCTCGGTATAGAACTAATCGTATCGATTGGAAAGCCCTCCCCCCTGGACGTCGCGTCCGGGGGCGAGAAACCGATCAGCGCGCCGCCATTACGCTGCGACGCCGTCCGTACGCGAAGTAGAAGGCCAGCCCCGCGATGTTCCAGATCACGAAGCGGATGATGGTCGAGCCGGGCAGGCTGAAGAGGAGATACAGGCAGCCGAGGATCGCCAGCGTGCCGACGATATAGGGCTGCGGACACCGGAAAAGCCGCTTGGCATCGGGGGCCTTGCGACGCAGCACCATCAGACAGGCGCCGACCGCGATGAAGGCGAGGAGCGTACCGGCATTGGCCAGCTCCGCAATCTCATCCAGGCGGAAGATGCCCGCGACCAACGCGATCGATACGCCGGTGACCAGCGTGATGCGGGTCGGCGCGCCGCTCCGCTTGCTGACCACCGCCAGCGACTGCGGCAGCAGCCCGTCGCGCGCCATGGTGAAGAAGATGCGGCTCTGCCCGTACATCATGACCAGGATGACCGAGGGCAGTGCGATGACGGCAGCCAGCGCGATCAGGTGCGCAGCGGTCGGCTGGCCCAGCGACCGCAGGACCAGCGCCAGCGGCTCGGGCGAGTTCGCCAGCTGCTGGAACGGCAGCGAGCCGATCGCGGCGACCGCGACCGCCATATAGATCAGCGTGCAGACCAGCATCGATCCGACGATGCCGATGGTCAGGTCGCGCCCCGGATTCTTGGCTTCCTCGGCCGAGGTCGCAACCGCGTCGAAGCCATAAAAGGCGAAGAACACGATCGCGGCGGCCGCCATCACGCCGCGCTTGGCGCCGTCGACTTCATGCGCGGCAAAACCGTACGGCATGAACGGGTGGAGATTGTCGGCATTGAAGGCCGGTGCGGCAAAGGCGACGAAGACGCCCAGCGCGACGAGCTTCACGATGACGAGGATGATGTTCAGCGTCGCGCTCTCGCGCGTGCCCGCGATCAGCATGCCCATGACCGACAAGGCGACGAGGACGGCCGGCAGGTTGATGATGCCGCCGCCATGCGGGCCCGACAACAGTTCGGGCGGCAGGTGCACGCCCGCCGCCTGGATCCAGCCGACCAGATAGCCCGACCAGCCCACCGCGACGGTCGAGCAGGCCAGCGAATATTCCAGGATCAGGCTCCAGCCGACGACCCAGGCCAGCGTTTCGCCCAGCGCGGTATAGCTGAAGGTATAGGCACTGCCCGCTGCCGGGATCAGCGTGGCGAGCTCGGCATAGGCGAGTGCGGCACAGGCGCAGACCGCCCCGGCGATCGCAAAGGCCAGGATGACGGCGGGCCCTGCCCGCTCCGCCCCGACGCCGGTCAGCGTGTAAATGCCGGTGCCGACGATCGCGCCGACACCCAGCGCGATCAGATGCGGCCAGCTCAGCGTCTTGGCGAGCGCCTGTCCCTCGGCATGGCGGGTGGCGCCGCCCAGCGGTTTGAATGGTCCGAACATGATGGTGAATAATCCCCCCGCCCCATGGGCTTATGCTTTTCAATCGACGGGCACGATCCCGCCTTTCAGGTCGGCCAGCGTGGACCGGATATGCGCGTCAAGCAATGCCTGAAGCCGCACCGCATCACCCGCTAGAAAGGCATCGAGCTGTTCGCGGTGCTCCAGATGCGCCCGCGCATCGCGTCCCGCAGGCTGGAGATGCGCGACGACATAGCGCTCGGCGAGCAGCGCCAGCTGCCGGATGATCTGGATGGTCAGCGGTTGCCGGATCGGGCGCACCATCGCCATGTGGAATTGCCGGTTGCAGATGGCGACCCGCGCCAGGTCGTCGCTGGCAGCCCGATCAAGCGCCTCGAATGCGGCAATCAGGCTGGCACGGTCGGCATCGTCGGCCATCCCGACGGCACGGGCCGCCGCCGCAGGCTCCAGCTTCAGGCGAAGGCTGTAGATATCCTCGGCCTCGGCCGCCGACAATGGCGCGATCCGGTATCCCCGATTGGCCACGCCCAGGAGCAGCCCCTCCTGCTCCAGCCGGGCCATGGCCTCGCGAAGCGGAATCTTGCTGACGCCCAGTTCGGCGGCCAGCGCATCCTGGCGGATCGTACGATCGGCGGGGATCATTCCCGCGATGATGCGTTCGCGAACGATCGCGAAGATCCGGTCCGCCAGGGTCTGCACGACGATCGCGCCCCCGCCCAGGGCCCGCCCCTCATCAGGCGCAAACCCATCGGACGAGAGCGCCGTCGCCATCAGGCGGCCTTGGCCTGGCCGAGCGTCGGGCGGGTCGCGGCGGCCTTTTCGACCATCGCAATCACCTCGGCACGACGCGCGCCCTCCAGGACGTAGCGCGGCGGCAGGACGCGCTCCGAACCACGGCCCATGACCTGCTCGGCCAGCTTGATCGACTGGACCAGGTCATGCTCGGCATCGAGGTGAAGGAGCGGCATGAACCAGCGATAGATTTCCATCGCCTTGGCATGATCGCCACGCTCGAAAGCGGCGACCAGCTCGACCGACTCCTTCGGGAAGGCATTGGTCAGGCCCGAAACCCAACCTTGCGCACCGAGGTAAAGCCCCTCGAGCGCGACGTCGTCGAGGCCCGCGAACAGGACGTAGCGATCGCCGAACGCATTGCGGAAATCGGTGAAGCGGCGGGTATCGGGTGCCGACTCCTTGACCGCCACGATGTTCTTCACGTCGATCAGCGCTTCCAGGACCGTCTGGTCGATGACCGTGCGATAGGCGGGCGGGTTGTTGTAGAGCATGATCGGCAGGCCGACCTGATCCGCCACGCCCTTGAAGTGGTTCACTAGCTCATGCGCCTTGGGCACATAGACCATCGGCGGCAGCAGCATAAGGCCGTCGGCACCGGCCTTTTCGGCGGCCTGGGCGTAACGGACCGCACGGCGGGTGTCATATTCCGAGCAGCCGGTGATGACCGGCACGCGCCCCGCCACCGCCTCGACGATCGCGGTCAGGACCGTGACCTTCTCGTCATAATCGAGCGAGTTGTTCTCGCCGACCGTGCCGAGTGCGATCACGCCGGTTACGCCGTCATTGACCAGATCGTCAACGACACGCTGCGTATCGGCGAGGTCGATCGACAGATCCTCCCGAACCTGGGTCGTCACTGCGGGGAATACGCCACGCCAGCCGATGCTCACTATCTGTCTTCCTGCTATTGTTTTAGATATCGTATACTGTTGCTATCGCATTCAGCGCGATCGGTCAATCATCATTCCTCGTCGGGATAAGGCCCCTTGCCACCCTCTGCGATGAAGCGATCCGTCCGCCGGTCGATGACCGGCAGCGGCACATAGCCGAGTTGCAGCATCGCATCGTGCCAAGCGCGGATGTTGAACTTCGGACCCAAGGCCTTCTCGGCCTTTGCGCGCGCCCGCTGAAAGGCAAGCTGGCCCATATAATAGGACAGGGCCTGGCCCGGCCATGCAATATAGCGATCGACCTCGGTCTCGATCTCGTGGTCCGACAGAGCGGTGTTGTCGTGCAGATATGCCTGCGCCCGCTCGCGGCTCCACCCCATGGCGTGGATGCCGGTATCGACGACCAGTCGGGCCGCACGCCACGCCTGATAGGACAGCATGCCGAACCGATCATAAGGTGTCTTGTAAAAGCCCATATCCTCGCCCAGCGCCTCGCAATACAGCGCCCAGCCCTCGCCATAGGCCGACAGATAGCTGTCGCGCCGATAACGCGGCAGGTCCTTATTCTCTGCCGCCAGTGGCATCTGGAAGGCATGGCCCGGCGCGCTTTCATGCAGGGTCAGCGCGGGCAGCGCGTAGAGCGAGCGCGATGGCAGGTCATAGGTATTGACCAGGTAAATGCCCGTGCCACCGCGCCCGGCAGTGTAGAAGGGCGCCAAATCGGCGGGCACCGGCTTGATCGCGAACCGGCTGCGCGGCAGGCGCCCGAACCACTGCGAGGCGATGCCGTCGAAGCTCTTGGCGAACCAGGCCGCGCGGTCGAGCAGTTCCTGCGGCGTCTTGGCATAGAATTGCGGATCGGTGCGCAGGAACGTCAGGAAGGCCGGGAAGTCGCCCTGGAACTTCACCTCCTTCATCACCCCGTCCATGCGGGCGCGGATCCGCTGCATCTCGGAAAGGCCGATGGCGTGGACCTGCTCCGGGCTCATGTCGGCGGTGACATATTCGCGGATCTTCGAACGATAATAGGCCTTGCCGTCGGGCAGGTCATAGGCCGCCGTGCTGACCTGCGCGCGCGGCATGTAATCGGTGCGAAGAAACGCGAGCAGCCGTGCATGGGCCGGGAGCACGTTGTCACGGATCGCGGCCTTGGCCTCCGCCCGGAGTGCGGCGGCCGTCGCCGGAGCCATGGTGGCGGGCATCTTGCGGAACGGTTCGTAGAAAGGCTGGTCCTCACCGGTCCCGGCATCAACCACCTGCGCCACGCCGATATCGCGCCCTTTCAGCGTGATACGCGGCACGGTGAAACCCCGGTCGAGGCCCGCACGCATGTTGGCGATCTGCTGGTCATAGTAACGCGGCATCTGGCGCAGCATTGCCAGATAGTCGCGATACTGGCGTTCGGTGGTGAAGCTGCCCCGCGCCCAACTGGCCAGATTGCCCCAGAAACTGGTGTCGGCGGTCAGCGGCTTTTCATATTCCCGGAAGCGCTGTGCCGCGAGCAGCGCGTCGATCTGGCCGCGATAGACCATATAGTCGATCTGGGTATTGGCCGAGAGCCGGGTGGGATCGATGGCGTCCAGCGCCTTGGCGGTCGCCTCCCAACGCGCCAGTCGTTCCGCCTGGGCCGCAGGGCCGACATCGGGCAACTGACGCGATCCGGCGCTGCCGCTATCCTCGTCTGCGGCGCTCTGGCTGATGCGCCATTTATACTCCGCTTCGGCAAGGGCCCGGAAACGGGCGTCGGCGGACTGAGAGGTCGCGCGCGCCGCCTGGGCCCGCGCAGCAACCCTCGCGTCCACGATAGTGGCGGGAGCAATGACCAAGGCCACACCGGCCAAAAGCCGCCCGATCGATCGCGTCATATTCGTCCCCTTGCTCAACCGTTCAACGCCATCACATCGCGGTACAGATCGGGCGCGATCGTGACCCCTTCGACCAGCGAAACCGCACGCGCGGCATAACGCCGGGCGGACGGCAACCTGGCCCCCTGCCCCGTGATCGCCCCGAACATCGCCTCCGCGCGTTCTTGGTGCTCTGGCAGCAGGTCGCCGAGGAAGCCCTTGGGATCGATCGCGATGATCAGTTCGCCGCCCAATGGCGAACCGCCCCGCCCCGCATCCCACGCGATCGACTCGCGGCTTGTCATGTCCCCGATCAGCGGCCCGGCGAGCAGTTCGACCATCGCGGCAAGCGCCGATCCCTTATGCCCGCCAAAGGTCCGCATGGCCCCTGACAGCACCTCGGCCGGGTCGGTGGTCGCATGACCCTCGGCGTCGACGCCCCAGTCCTCCGGCACGGCCTTGCCCGCGCGCCGGTGCAACTCGATCTCGCCGCGCGCGACCATGCTAGTGGCAAAATCGAAGACGAAGGGCGGCCCGTCGGGGCGCGGCCAGCCAAAGGCGATGGGATTGGTGCCGAATACCGGCTGTGCCCCGCCCGACGGAGCGACCCAGGCATGGCTGGGCGTAAAGGCCAGCGCGACCAGTCCGGCCTCGGCCAGTTCCTCGACCTCGGGCCATAGCGCAGCGAAGTGGACGACATTGTTGAGCGCCAGCGCCGCAATCCCGTTGGCGCGGGCCTTCTCGATCAGCATCGGCTTCCCCGTCTGGAACGCCAGCTGGGCAAAGCCGCCGCCACCATCGACCCGGACCAGCGCGCGGGCGGGTTCGGACAGGACCGGCTCGGCATCGGGCACGACCACGCCCTTGTTGATGCTGGAGACCGCAACGAGCAGCCGATAGATGCCATGCGATGCGCAACCGTCGCGCTCACCCGCCACCATCGTCTCGGCCACCGCCTCGGCATGCGGCACGGCCAGCCCCGCGCCGATCAGCTTGGCGCGGGCGAGATTCCGGAGTTCGTTGAGCGAGAGATGCACGCCGCTCATGCGACCGGGTCCTTCTTCGCAGTAAACAGGCGCATGCCGAAGATCGGCCCGGCGGTGCTGCGATCATGCGGCACCACCCGGATACGCACGGATTTCTTGCCCTTCATCAACGGCTCGGGCAGCGCATATTCGACGGTGAAGAACTTGCCCGGCTTATCATTTTCAAGATGTTGCGTCGCAATCTTTACATTGTCGACCAATATGTCGAAGTCGCGTGCCCGCTCCTCGCCCCAATAGGTGGCCTGGAGGATCAGCGGACCGGGTCGCACCGCCATGGTGAATTCGAAATAGCCGCCCGACCGCGCATCGCGCCCCTGCTTGCCCAGATAGGATACCGGATAGGAAATGTCCGAGGTCAGTGCGTGATCGCGCTCGGGCTGCATTTCGCCCAGATACATGACATCGACCGATCGCGCCGCGATGTCGCGGGCCTTCGCCTGCTCGGCCAGATAGCTGACCTCCTCCGCTTTCCACCCCGCCTCGGTGAAACGCTTGAAATAGACGGCGCTACGTCGTTCATATTGAGCGAAAAAGGGCACGAACCCAAGCCCCTTCGGCCGGAAGGCATCGCCGACCGCGTAGCGGATCGCGCCCCCCTGCATCGGAGTGAATGCCGCGACCGGGTTCGCCCCGACCATCGCCGGATCGGGCGCGTCCCATGGCGTGGCGGCAGGGCCGAGATCGGCGGCCATCACCATCGGTCCGCGCAGGACGGCCACGACCGTATCATCCCCCGGTGCCGCTTCGGTCCGCAAGTCGAGCGGCAGGCGGATGACGAGCGTATCGCCCGCCTTCCACCGCCGGTCGACCACGGCATAACCACGCTCCATTACCGGCGCGATCGCCTGGCCATTGACCTCGACCACCGCGTTTCCGTTCGCCCAGCCCGGCACGCGCAACGCCACCGGGAAGCGTCCCGGCCGCGCGAGATGCGCGAACGTTACCGTGCTCGCCCCGTCCATCGGATAGGCGGTGTCGAGCGTGACCAGCGCGCCGCGCTTTTCCCACCGCGCCTCCGACGGGATGTACAGATTGACGAACAGGGTTTCGCCGCCCTGCCAGAAGATGGACTCGCCATGCTTGGCATGCGCCTCCATCCCCGAGCCGACGCAGCACCAGAACGCGTCGTCCTGCGGCGTGGAAAAGCTGCGCGCCGCGCCCGACATCAACGGCGTCATATAGGTGAAGCCGCCATTCTCGGGATGCTGCGCCGCCATCACATGGTTCAGATGGGCGCGTTCATAATAGTCGAACAGTCGCCCGTCCGGCTTCCACCCGTAAAGATGCCGGGTCAGCTTCATCATGTTATAGGTGTTGCAATGCTCGCACGTCTGGTCGGTGACGTGGCGGGCGATGGTATCGGGTGCGGAGAAATACTCGCGGTCGGCATTGCCGCCGATGACATAGCTGTGATGGCCGGTCACCGTTTCCCAGAAAAAGGCCGCCCCCTTCGCCGGTTCCGGCTTGCCGGTGATCTCGTGCAGACGCGCCAGGCCAATCAGCTTGGGCACCTGCGTATTGGCATGGAAATTCGCCAGCTTGTCCTCGCCCGCGACCAGCGGATCGAGCACCTTGCGGTCATAGATACGCTCCGCCAGCGTCAGCCACTGGCGATCGCCGGTCCGCTGATACAACTCGGCAAAACTCTCGTTCAGGCCGCCATATTCGCAGCCCAGCACGGTCTGCATCTGCGCATCGTCCAACGCGGCGAACACGCGCGCGAAGTAACCGCCCAGCCGAACCGCCACGTCCAGCGCCTGCGCATTGCCCCAACCGCCATGAATGTCGAGCAGCCCGGCAAACAGCTTGTGCACCGTATAGAGCGGCGACCAGGACCCGTTGAGGTCGAAGCCCCCCGACTTGATCTTGCCCGCCATGATCTCGGGAAAGATTTCCTCCCCGTCGACCACCTTGCCATCGGCGCGCTTGCGCCCCAGCGCACCGACATAGCCGGTGCCGCGCTTGGCCTGGGCCTCCGCCAATTCGCCGACGATATAGTCGGCGCGGCGACGCATTTCGGTATCGCCGGTCTGCTGCCACGTCAGCACCAGCGCCGACATATAGTGGCCCAGCGTATGCCCGGCGATCGTATCGCTTTCCCAGCCGCCATAGATCGGCGCCTTGGCCTCCAACCCGGCATAGACCCGGAAATTGTGGAGAAGCCGATCAGCACTCAGACGATAGAGGTAGCGCCGGTTCGTCTCGACCGCGGTCGCATAGATGGACGGGCGCAGGCGAATGGCCGAGAGCGGCAGCGGCTCGGCCTTGTCGGGCAGCGTCGACGAGCCCGCTGCGATCGCCTTGGGCGCGACGCCCACCATGGCCAGACCGGCCGCTCCCCGCATCCATTCGCGTCTGTTGGTGCGCACCATCTTGCCCTCCTGCTAATACTGTATACTAATATCGACCGACCGGGAGGGGGTCAATCGCAATGCGGGTGCGACCTGACGGCCCGTCAAAAGGGGGTTCTTGCGATGCGTTACCGATTGATCCACCTGCTGCCGCTATCGGTCGCCATGCTGCCGATGATGGCTGGTGCCCATGGACCGGCTGACGCGGGAAAGACCAAAGTGCCTCCTGCCGCCACAGGTCGCGCCGCCTCCGATATGCAGGTCGGCGCATTCCGCCTGCGGCTCGACCCCACCAGCCAGACAGCGCGCAGCCTGTCGCCGGTCGCGACGCCGGGCTTCGATTTCCTGCCCGTGGGCCGTGCCAAGGAGCGGGCGGGCAATGGTTACAACCATCTTGGCGATATTCACGTCCGGCTGCGCACCGGAGCGGGCGCATGGCGCGACTATTCCTCGTCGCGGGATCGGCGGCCGGTTCGCGCGCTGTCCGCGCGCGGTTCCGTCCTGGCCTCCGCCGACATCACTGCGTCGATGGGATCGGGCCTGCCGCTGCGGATCGTTCGGGAATGGGTGAACGACCGGGGAGCGCCGGTCCTCCGCTTTACCCTGACCAACACCTCGTCCCAACCCGTCGAGATTGGCGGCCTGGGCATCCCGATGGTGTTCGACAACATCATCACCGACCGCACGCTGGAACAGGCCCATGCGCAGGCGAGCTTTGCCGATCCCTATATCGGCCGCGATGCGGGTTATGTGCAGGTCACGCGACTGAACGGCGCGGGCCCCGCCCTGCTGGTCCTGCCGGAACGCGCGACCCCGCTGGAGGCCTATGTCCCCATCCCGACCCTGCGCGAGACCAAGGGTCAGGGTGTAATCGTCGAGGCCAGCCCGCGTGCGCAGACGTCGGAAGGCTTTTACGACTGGATGGTCGCCAGTGAGGCCTATGCCCAGACCGATTGGGCGAAGGCGGGCAAGCCGTGGAATGACCCGACCAGCTTCACCCTGGCGCCGGGCGAGCACCGCACGATCGGGCTGCGGCTGGTCACCGCGCCCAGCATTCGCGCGATCGAGCCGACGCTCATGGCGCAAAAGCGGCCGGTCGTCGTCGGCGTGCCCGGCTATGTCGTGCCGACCGACCTCGATGCCACGCTGTTCGTCCATGCTCCCACGGCGATCACCGGCATCGCCAGCTATCCGGCGGGGGCGCTGGACGTATCGCGGCAGCCGGGCCGGCCGGGCTGGAGCCGATTGTCGGTACGCGGCAGGCAGTGGGGCCGTGCCCGCCTGACGCTGTCCTATGCCGACGGCAGCGTCCAGACGGTCCAGTATTTCATCACCAAGCCGCTCGAGCGAACGATGGCGGATCTGGGGCGCTTCTCGACGACCAATCAGTGGTTCGAGGGCAAGGGCGATCCCTTCGGTCGGTCACCCGCGATCCTGACCTATGACCGGGAAGCAGGACAAGTCGTCACCGCCGACCCGCGCGTCTGGATTTCGGGCATGAGCGACGAAGGGGGCGCGGGCAGCTGGGTCGCGGCGGTCATGAAACAGCTCGACAATCCGGATGCGCAGGAAATCGCCCGGATCGAGCAGCTGGTCGACAAGACCATCGTCGGCCGCCTGCAGGTGGCCGAAGGGCCCCATGCGGGCGGGGTGAAGAAGAGCCTGTTCTATTACGACCCGGCCGCCTTCCCCAATCTGTATCAGCCCGCCAAGGACTGGCAGAGCTGGACCTCCTGGAAAAAGGATCAGGCCGACGATCTGGGGCGTGCCTATAACTACCCGCATGTCGCGGCGGGACATTGGGTTCTGTATCGGGTCGCGCGCAATCATCCCGGTATGACGAAGATCCACGCCTGGGACTGGTATCTGGATCACGCCTACCAGACGATCATCGCGATGATGCGCGACGCACCGCATTATGCGCAGTTCGGCCTGATGGAGGGGGATGTCTTCATCGATATCCTGACCGACCTGAAGCGCGAGGGCTGGACCGCCAAGGCCGCCGAGATCGAGCGGCTGATGAAGGGCCGTGCGGATCACTGGCGCACCCTGAAATATCCGTTCGGCAGCGAGATGGCGTGGGACTCGACCGGCCAGGCGGAGGTCTATGCCTGGATGCGCTATTTCGGATACGGCCCGCAGGCGGACGTCACGCGCGAGGTCATACTCGGCTATGATCCGTCGATCCCGCATTGGGGGTATAACGGCAATGCCCGGCGCTATTGGGATTTCCTGTACGGCGGCAAATATCCCCGACTGGAGCGGCAGATCCATCATTACGGATCGACCCTGAACGCCATTCCACTGTTCGATGCCTTCCGTCGCAAGCCCAGCGACATGCACTTGCTGCGGGTCGCCTATGGTGGGCTTCTCGGGGGAATTACCAATATCGACCAGCAGGGCGCGTCGTCCGCCGCCTTCCACAGCTGGCCCGACAAGATGGAGTGGGACCCGTATAGCGGCGACTATGGCATGGGCTTTTTCGGTCACGCCTATGCCGCCGCGACCTATGTGGTGAACGATCCGGCGCTCGGCTGGCTCAGCTATGGCGGCAATGTGTCACAAGCCGGAGGGCGCATTCGCGTGGTCCCGCGCGATGGGGCCCGGTCACGCCTGTTCATCGCTCCGGCGGGCCTGTGGCTGACGCTGGAGGCGGGCAAGATCGCCGGCGTCGATTATGATCCGGCCAGCGTTACGGTGCGTGTCACGCTCGACCCGGCGACCACCGGCACCTCGAACGCGCGACTGTTCGTGGAGACGACCACGCCGAACGGCCGGGCCTATCGCCCCGACCGGGGCATGCCGGAGCGCGGCGGTTACACCGTCCCCCTGTCGGACGTGCCGACCGAGCTTGTGCTGTCCGCCAGATAGGCGCGCAACTGGCGGACGAGCGGCCCGTCGGCGGGCGGCATGGGCCATGCGCTCATCGCCGCCGGTTCGCACCAGGTCAGCCCGTCCGCCTCCAGCGCGACCGGCACGCCCCGCCACGCCCGAACGACGTAGAGCAGCAGGAGCAGATGGCGCCCCGGCAGGACTTCGGTCGCGAACCCGGCTGGCTCCAGCGCCTCTCGATCGACCGTGATCGCCAACTCCTCGTGCAGCTCACGCACCAGCGCTTCCTCCGGACTCTCACCGGGTTCAAGCTTGCCGCCGGGAAACTCCCATAGTCCCGCCAATGCCTTGCCAGCCGGACGCTGCTGCAAGAGGACACGGCCATGTTCGTCGACCAGCGCCGCCGCGACGACGGGAAACAGCTTTGCGATGGCGGAGTCCGACTGATCGACCATTTGTTAACCCTTTTTCGATTATGTCGTTTGCGTCATGAAAATGCCGAAGGCCATCCGCGACCTGCGACATGTCTGCGCCGATACGCGTGGTGCGTCGGCTGTGGAATATGGCCTGATCCTAGTTGCGGTCATGCTGACCATATTCGTCGGCCTGTCCGCGGTCAGTGGCGGCCTTCAAAATCTGATGACCACCATCGCCGATCATCTCCAGCGGGCAACCGGCTAGGTTTTTCTCCAGCGAACCTAAAACTTTAAGCCTTCGTCAACCAGTGCAGCGGCATACCAGCCCGAAGCTGATCCGGCGCTCCGGCTCAGCCGGGTGATCGACCACGCATTGCAATCAACGGAGACCGGAATGAAGACGCTTCGCAAGATGGTGAAGGACAACAAGGGCGCGACGGCGATCGAATATGGCCTGATCGCTGCCCTGATTGCGGTCGCCGCGATTGGTGCGATGTCCAGCCTCGGCACGCAGTTGAACACTTCCTTCACCAACATCAAGACCAAGCTCGCAAACCCCACTGGCTAATCAGATACGTAACAGGTGGCGAATGATCGCCACCTGTTCGCCTGTAGCCAGATTTGCGACGCGACTGCCGCAAGGCGTCCGTAATCTACCCTTTAGCCGGATGCCGTAACTGCGCCCACGCTGTTGCATGTTCGCAGCCCCGCTACACCATGGGATCCGGCTATCGTCTGGAGACTGGCATGAAGATGATCTGCACGACGCTAAGAAACCGCAAAGGCGCTACGGCGATCGAATATGGCCTAATCGCAGCTCTGATTGCGGTCGCCGCTATCACCGCCATGAGCGGGTTGGGCACGCAGCTCAACACTACGTTCACCAATATTACCAACAAGCTCGCAAACCCAACCGGCTAATTGTGCTGGCAGTTGAGCAATCCGTCGGGGCTGTTGGCCAAATTCGCCAACAGCCCCGACTGTTTACTACAGGCGGCCCATCGCCAAGAACTTGGCGGCACGACCGCGCTTCAGTTCGTCACGGCCGAGGCCGCTCAGGTCACTCAGCGCCTTCTCGACGGCGTCGCCCAGATTGGCGATGGCACCCGCGTGATCGCGATGCGCGCCACCGACCGGCTCGGGAACGATCGTGTCGATCACGCCGAAGCTCTTCAGATCCTGCGCCGTGACCCGCATCGCCTCGGCCGCTTCGGCCGCCTTGTCGGCGGTCCGCCACAGGATCGAGGCGCAGCCCTCCGGCGAGATCACCGAATAGACCGCGTGCTCGAACATCAGGACGCGGTTACCGGCCGCCAGCGCCACCGCGCCGCCCGAGCCGCCCTCGCCGACGATCGCCGAGACGACCGGTACGCCCGCCGCCAGACAGGCTTCGGTCGAACGCGCAATGGCTTCGGCCTGACCGCGCTCTTCGGCCTGGATGCCCGGAAACGCGCCGGAGGTGTCGACCAGCGTCACGATGGGCAGGCCGAAGCGATCGGCCAGCTCGACCAAGCGAATCGCCTTGCGATAGCCCTCGGGCTTGCCCATGCCGAAATTGTGCCGCAGGCGGCTGGCGGTATCCTCGCCCTTTTCATGGCCCAGCACCATGACGCGCTGGCCACGGAACTGCGCGAAGCCGCCCATGATAGCCTGGTCGTCACCGAACGCTCGGTCGCCCGCCAGCGGCACGAACTCTTCGAACAGCCCGGCCACATAATGCTTGAAATGCGGGCGTTGCGGATGGCGCGCAACCTGCGTCTTCTGCCATGGGGTCAGCCGGGCGAAGGTGTCGCGCAGCAGCTTGTCCGACTTGGCCTGCAGCTTGGCGATCTCCGCGCCGATATCCACCGTCCCTTCGGCGGTGGTGTCGCGCAGTTCGTCGATCCGGCTCTGGAGCTCGGCGATCGGTTTCTCGAAATCGAGGAAGGTCGTTGACATGGGCCTAGCGCCTAAGGGCGCTTTGTCCGAAAATCAACGAGCGGGTGGCGGGCATTGACGAGTTCGACCAGCTTTGCCGCCTCGACATGGGTGTAGATCTCGGTCGTGGCGATATCGGCATGGCCCAGCATCGCCTGCACGGCGCGCAGATCGGCGCCGCCGCCCAGCAGGTGCGTGGCAAAGGCATGGCGCAGGACATGCGGGCTGACCCGGTCCGGCGGAATGCCCGCCTCCGCCGCCAGCGCCTTGACCAGCTGATACAGGCGGATGCGGGTCAGATGCTTCTTGCCGCCGGGAAACAGCCATGCCGCCTCCACCGGCACGCAGACGCGCCACGCCGCGACCGCCGCACGCGCCCGGTCGGAGATGGGGACCATCCGCTCGACGCCACCCTTGCCCTTCAGGATCAGGAAAGGCCGGTCGGGATGCACCGCGCCGCGCGGGAGGGCGACGAGTTCGCTTGCACGCAGGCCCGAGCCGTAGAGAAGCTCGACAAGGGCCGCCAGGCGAAGGTCGTAAGCGCTCGGATGCGCCGCACCGGTCCGCTCGGCGATGGCCGCGAACAGCCGGTCGATATCGGCATGGCTCAAGATCTTGGGCAGACCCCGTCGCTGCCCCGGTCGCGGCAGGACCGACGAGGGGTCGTCGCCGCGCAAGCCTTCTTCGTGCAGAAAGCTATAGAAGCGGCGCAGCGCGGCCGATTTTCGAGCCACCGTCGAATGGGCCAAACGGCTCCAGCCATCGGCCAGTCCACGCAGCGCCGATTCGTCCGCCGCCACCAGCGCGCCCATCGCCTCGCCCGCCAGCCGCAGGTCGGAGCGATAGGCGGCGAGCGTATTGCCCGCCGCGCCCGCTTCGGCCGCCATCATCTCCAGGAAACGATCGAGCAGCGCAGCGTCGTCGGACGTCATGCGCGCGCGATCGCCTCCGCCGCGATCATCCGTGCCTCCGCATCCAGCCCGACGGAACGAAGCGCTCCCACGATGCGGTAGAGCGCCTGGGGTGGTACGCCGTGCCAATCGCTGGTCTGCATCCCGATCGCGCAGAGCAGCACGACCATGCCGGGCCGCTCCACCGCCACCGCCTCGTCAAGGGCGTCGGTCCAGGCATTGCGCTGGCCCACGCGCACGTCGAGTGCCTCGGCGCCCTTCTCGACATCGCCACGCGACAGGCGACCCAGGCCCGCCAGCCCGGCAAAGAACATGCGCTGCCGATACGCATCGCCGCCGCCATAGCCGCTGACCTGGTCATAGCCGACCTCGCCCTGACGATCCGGATCGCTGAGCGTGATCATCGCCCAGCCGTCGCTGCCGCTCTTGACGCTCTCACGCCAGCTGGCGGCGTTGCGATCGAGCCCGGCGGAGAGCATCGATGCGATCAGGCGATCGGTATCGTCGCCCGCCACGACGGGCAGCCGCGCCGCCGCCCGGGCGGTCAGGATCAGCCGGGCATAGGGCGTGCGCGCGGCATCGCCCCACAATGACCGGATCGCCGTCAGCCGCTGCCCCTCGTCATTCGCGGCGTAGGCGTTGCGCAGATCATTGCCGATCCGGGCCTGTTCGCGACTGGCCTGATCATCATCGGCCAGCGCCGCGTAGAAATCGACCAGCGCGACGTTGGACAGGACGCCCATCGCCGCCGCCTGATCGACGACGGTCGCGCGCTCGGTCATGGCGACGGCTGGCGAGGTCGCCAGCCAACCGCGCACCTGCGGCCCGACATAGGCCAGGTAATCCGGCGGCACCGTCACACCGGTCGCGGTCGCCAGGCCGAAGCGCCAGGTCGTCAGGCGATCGGCATCGCCCCATTCGATCGTCACCGCACGGCGGCCGCCGGCGCGGGCCCCGATCAGCTTGTCGGCGAGCTTCACGTCGAAGGCATCGGCGACCTGCTGGCGGCGAACCTGCTGCACCAGCGCCGCGCCGCGTGCACCCTCGCCCGACAGCACCGCGCACCAGCCCTGCGCCAGGCGATACCCGCCAAGCCCGGTCACACCGGCACCCCGGTCGGCCAGCGGGCAGAGCCCGGCCGGGTCGCTGCTGGCAAGCAGGGCGTTGATCGCGACCTGATAGAGCTTGGGCGTATAATTGGCCGTATCGACCGACTGCACCACGGCGCGCGCAACCTGCGCCTCACCCATGCGAAGCAGCAGCCACGCCCGTTCTGCGGCAAAGTCCGCGCCGTTCACGCCGCGCGGCGTGGTCAGGCGGGCGGCCAGTGTCCGGCGCAACAGGATCGAGGTCCAGCGCGACGGCAATGGCGCGGACAGCCGGCGCATCAAGGCCTCGGCGACACGTCCGTCCGCCCCGGCAAAGGCGTCCTCGTCCAGCGCACCCTCGCGCGGCCCCGCCGGGCCGACCAGCGACAGCGAACGGCGAGCGGAGGCAGGCAGCTCATACTCGGCCATCTCGCGCGCGCTCATCGTCGGGGTGGGCGACGGCGTGACGGTGGGCGACGGTGTCGGCGTGGACAGCGATTCGATCAGCGCGCCGACCGGATCCGCGCGCGCCGGGGTCGGCACGGACGCAGGCGTGGCGGTGGTGCCGGGTGCCGCACGCACCGGCGTCGCGCCGCTGCGTGGCGTCCCGCGCGGGCTGGGCTGCGCGGCGGGCTGTCCGAAACCGGGGGGCAGCAGCGATTCGGGGCGATCCTGAGCCGCGGCGATGGCCGCGGCCCCGACCATCAGGAGCGCGACGGCCCTGGGCAGGTGGCGAAAGGCGCCGCCCCGCTTATTGCAGGTTGCCAAGCGAGACCGCCTTTTCGACCTGGGTGGTCGGCCGTTCGGTCGCCCGGCCCGAGAGCAGGAACAGGCCCCCGACGATGATGACGAGAAGGACGATGAGCGTGACGACCATACGGGACATGAAACGCAAAACCTTATAATGGACCCGTGAAAGCCCGGCCGGTGTTGCCGGGCGCGCGCCCGCTGTATAGCGCAGAGCGCAATGTTGCAAAGCCACAACCCTGTAGATGCAAGCTGGAACGGGTCACCCATCGTGCTCGTCGGCCTGATGGGCGTGGGCAAGTCGACCGTCGGCCGCCGCCTGGCGAATCGGTTGCGCGTGCCCTTCGTCGATGCCGACCATGCGATCGAGCAAGCCGCCGGCATGAGCGTATCGGAAATCTTCGAACAATTCGGCGAACCCTATTTCCGCGACGGCGAACGCCGGGTAATCGCACGGCTGGTCGATGGCCGTCCCAAGGTGATCGCGACCGGCGGCGGTGCGTTCGTCAATGACGAAACACGCGCGCTGATCTTGGAACAGGCCACCGCCATCTGGCTGAACGCCAGCCCGGAAGTCCTGGCCGAGCGGGTCCGGCGGCGCGACACCCGCCCGCTCCTGCGCGGCAAGGACCCGCTGAAGGTGCTGCGCGAGCTGTCCGCGGTCCGCAACCCGATCTACGCGCTCGCCCCGATCCATATCTCCAGCAAGCGCGGGCCGCACGAGGCCACCGTCAACGCCATCCTGAAAGCCATCGGACGATGAAGACCGTCACCGTGTCGCTCGGCGACCGCAGCTACCCCATCCATATCGAGGCCGGGCTGCTGCCCCGCGCCGCCGAATATCTCGCGCCACTGTCACGCGGACGGCGCATGGCGATCGTGACGGACGAGAATGTCCGCCCGCATCTGACCGTGCTCCAGGCCGCGCTCGACGCGGCGGGCGTCGCCAGCGAGGCGATCATCCTGCCGCCCGGCGAAAAGACCAAGAGCTGGGCGATGCTGGAGCATGTCTGCGACCGACTGCTCGAACTGGGTATCGAGCGCGCGGATCACGTCGTCGCACTGGGCGGCGGGGTGATCGGCGATCTGGTCGGCTTCGCCTGTTCGATCGTCAAGCGCGGCTGCCGGTTCGTCCAGATCCCGACGACCTTGCTGTCACAAGTCGATTCGTCGGTCGGCGGCAAGACGGCGATCAACACCTCGGCGGGCAAGAACCTGATCGGCGCCTTTCATCAGCCTGCCATGGTACTGATCGACCCGAACGTGCTCGACACCCTGCCCGCGCGACAGGTGCGCGCGGGTTATGCCGAGGTCGTGAAGTACGGCCTGATCGACGACTTCGCCTTTTTCGAATGGTGCGAGGCGAATGCACCTGCGCTGCTGGCGGGCGACGCCGATGCGCGTGTCCACGCCATCGCCCATTCGGTCGCGGCCAAGGCGCGGATCGTTGCCGCCGACGAGCATGAGACCAACGGCATCCGCGCGCTGCTCAATCTGGGCCACACCTTCGGTCACGCGCTGGAGGCGGAGGCGGGCTTTTCCGAACGATTGCTTCACGGAGAGGGGGTCGCAGCGGGCTGTGCGCTGGCATTCCGCTATTCGGTGCGCAAGGGCATTTGCGAGCGGCAGGATGCCGAGCGGGTCGCCGCCCATCTCCGCGCCGTCGGCCTGCCCGACGGCCTCGCCGCCGCCGGGATCGATGCGCCCTCCGCGACGTTGGTCGAGCATATGAAGCACGACAAGAAGATGGCGGCGGGCACCCTGCCCTTCCTGCTCGCGCGTGGGATCGGGCAGACCTATCTCGACAAGACGGTGGACCTGACCGACGTGGCCGCCTTCCTCGACGCCGAGCCGCGCTGATGCCGAACGGCGTCGCCAAGCAGAACCTGCCGAGCAAGACATGCCCGGCCTGCGGGCGCCCGTTCACCTGGCGCAAGAAATGGGCGCGGGACTGGGATCAGGTGATTTATTGCTCGGATGCCTGCCGAAAGAAGCGGTAGCGGTTTCCTTTCGTGTTCGACCTCGCTCACACTGAGTGAAGTCGAACGCCACGCTGCGGACTATCCCCGCGTCTTTTTCGCCGCCGCCAATGCCCGCTCGCGGCCCTCGCGATGGCCGATGATCTTGGCTGGATAGCTTTTCGGCCGACATCCGGCCTCGTCGGGATCGTGGATCGCCGCGTCGGACACATGCTTCAGTTCGGGCACCCACTCGCGAATATAGTCCCCCGCCTCGAACTTTTCCGACTGGCTGAGCGGCGCCATGATCCGCCCGAACATGTTGGAATCGATCCCGGTCCCCGCGACCCATTGCCAGTTGACCGCATTATTCCCGTAGTCGGCGTCGATCAGGCAGTCCCAGAACCAGCGTTCCCCCTCTCGCCAGTCGATCAGCAGGTGCTTGATCAGGAAGGACGCGGTGATCATCCGCACCCGGTTATGCATCCAGCCCGTCGCCCAGAGCTGTCGCATCCCGGCGTCGACGATCGGATAGCCGGTGCGTCCGGTCTGCCATGCCTTCAAATCGGCCTTCGCTTCCGCACCAGTCCGCCATGGCAGGGCGTCGAACGCCTCGCGGCCGTTGCGATCGGCATAATCGGGCAAGGCCATCACGACGCCATCGGTAAAGTCCCGCCACGCCAGTTCCTTGCGAAACGTCTCGGTATCGCCGCGCCGGTTCAGCGAATGCCAGACGGCTCGGACCGAGACTTCCCCGAAATGGAGGTGCGGCGACAGGCGCGAGCTGCCCTCCTCGGACGGCATGTTGCGCGCGGTGTCATAGGCAGCGGCCTTGTCGCCGAAATCGTCCATCCGCTCACGCGCGCTCGCCTCACCCGGAACCCAGTCCGCGTCGAAGCCCTTCGACCAATCGGGCTTGGCCGGCAACAGTGACCAGTCGGACAGCTTCTCGCCCTTTGGCCAATGGGCGGGGGCGGTCAGCCCCTTCGGCGGATCGAGCGGATGTTCGGGGGGAAGATGTTCCTGCAACCCCTTCCAGAACGCCGAATAGATGCGGAAAGGCTTGCCGCTGCCCGTCGTCACCAGTTCGGGACGGGCCAGATGGTTGCCGTCCTGCAGGCAGAGGGCATCGCCCAGTTCTTCTTCGGCGGCCCGCCACCAGGGTTCGTAGTGACGGATCGCATGGATCGTCGTCGCGCCCGTCTCCTCCATCAACTTACGGAGGGTCACGACAGCCGAACCACGCCGCAGGATCAGGCGACTGCCGAGATCCTTCAGGTCCTTGCCCAGCGACGTCAGGCTGTGATGCAGCCACCAACGCTGAGCCGCGCCCATGCGCCAGTCGCCGGGTGTCTCGTCATCCAGAATATAGACCGGGATGACCGGTCCCTCGTTCGCGGCAGCCACAAGTGCGGGTTGATCGTGAAGGCGAAGATCCTGGCGGAACCACAGGATCGTAGGGGATGCGGTCATCCAGCCGTTACGCTTCGATCCCCGCCAGGTTCCGATGGGACAGCCTTTCACCCAAGGTCAGGATCGCATCGACATGCCGCCGGGCGATCGCCATCACATCGTCGCCATACCCCCCGCCCACCGTACTGGCGAGCGGCAGGCCCCGCGCCAGTGCCATGTCGGCGATCATGTTCTCCCGCGCGATCAGCCCGGCCTGCGTCAAGGAGAGCCGCCCGAGCCGATCGTCGACAAAGGGATCGACCCCGGCCTGATACAGGATGATGTCGGGGCGATGTTCGTCGAGGAACGGCGTCAGCGTCGCGGACAGTTCGGCGAGATAGCCGTCATCGTCGACACCGTCCGGCAGCGCGACGTCCAGTGTCGAGCGTGCCTTGCGTGCGGGGAAGTTCTTCTCGGCATGGATCGAATAGGTGACGATATCAGGCCGCCCGGCGGTCAGCGCCGCCGTGCCGTCGCCCTGGTGCACGTCGCAATCGACGATCGCCACACGGGCCACCGTGCCGTCCTCGACCAGGCGCACCGCCGTCACCGCCAGGTCGTTGAACACGCAATAGCCCGCGCCGGTATTGGCCAGGGCATGATGGCTGCCCCCGGCGGTATTCGCGGCAAAGCCGTGCCGCAGCGCCAGCATCGCCGCCGTCCATGTCCCGCCCGGCACCGCCTGAGCCCGGAACGCCACCTGTTCGGTAATGGGGAAGCCGGTCCGGCGTGTCTTGTCCGGCGGCACCCGCGCCTCCAGAACCTCGGCGACGTAATCTGGGTCGTGCACCGCCTCCAGCCAGTCGCGGGGGATCAGATCCGGCTCAGTCCATGCCACCGCATCACCCTGTGCGCGCAACAGGTCGCGGATCGCGCCGTTCTTGCCCCAGCGATAGGTGGACCGCGCAGGCGCGTCGGTGACATAGGCTGGGTGATGGACGATATGGATCATCGCCCCTAGGTAGGAAGCCATGACCGCCGATAGGAGGGCTCCCGCCCCACTGACCGAACTGCGCGCCGATGTCGCCCGCTTCCTGGGCTATTACAATCGCCTGCCCGGCCCGCCCCAGCAGGATCTGGAGCCCGAGGCCGCCCGCCAGATGATGCGCGCCGCGCGCGACCTGGCCGATCCGCCGATCGGGCTGCTGAGGCTCGACCAGTGCTTCACGATCGCGGGTCCGGCGGGCCCGATCCCCGCCCGCCGCTTCGATCCTCGCGAAAGCCGGAGCCCCGGGCCGGTCGTCCTCTTCCTGCACGGCGGCGGTTTCGTGCTGGGCGATATCGATACCCACGCACCGTTGGCCGCCGAGATCGCACGCACGCTCGACTTGCCGGTCGTATCGATCGATTACCGGCTGGCGCCCGAGCATCCCTGGCCCGCCGCGCCCGATGATTGCGAAACGGCCGCGCGCTGGCTGGCGGCACAACCGGATACGACCGGCCTGATCCTCGCCGGGGACAGCGCCGGGGGTACGCTTGCCGCCGTCACCGCCATGGCCCTGCGCGATCGGCCCGCCGACGCGCCGGTCATCGCCCAGGGGCTGCTATATCCAGCCACGGACATGGCGCGGGCGCATCCGTCGCTGCGCGATTTTGCCGAGGGGCATTTCCTCACTCGCGCGATGCTCGACTGGTTCGTCGCCTGTTATGCCGCCGACCTCAGCGACATACGTGCCGCACCGATGCGCGGCGAACTGGCCGGGATGCCGCCCGCCGTCATGACGACCGCCGAGTGCGATCCGATCCGCGACCAGGGCCGCGCCTATGCCGCCGCACTGGCGCGTGCGGGCGTGCCCGTGACGTTTCGGGAGGCCAAGGGGACGATCCACGGCTTTGCCACCCTGCGCAAAGCGATCCCTTCCGGCATTGCCGATCTTTCCGCTTTCCTGCTTGCGTTGAAGGCCGTGATCGTCGAGGCGGAGGGCGTCAGCCCGATGGGACAATGATGATGACCGAACTTCCCTATCGCCCCTGCGCGGGCGTCATCCTGATGAACCGCGACGGCCGCGTCTTTGTCGGCCAGCGCATCGATTCGACTCTGGAGGCGTGGCAGTTGCCGCAGGGCGGGATCGACCCCGGCGAGGACGCCGACACCGCCGCCCTTCGCGAGTTGTTCGAGGAAACCGGGGTCACTGCCGACAAGGTCGAACTGATCGCCCGTGCCCCGCGCGCGCTGACCTACGACTTGCCCGAGGACATGATCGGCAAGGTCTGGAAGGGCAAGTGGCGCGGCCAGCGGCAGGACTGGTTCCTCTATCGCTTCCTGGGCGAGGATGCCGACATCCGCATCGACACCGAACACCCGGAGTTCCGCGCCTGGCGCTGGGCCGAGCCTGCGACGCTGCCCGCGATGATCGTGCCGTTCAAGAAGGCGCTGTACGAGGAACTGCTGGTCGTCTTCGCCGGCCATTTCGCCGCACACGGCAGCGATCAGGCAGTTTCCTCCGATCCTGCAAAGGTTTAAGGCTGCACCTCATGTCGAAGCGGCTGCTCCTGATCCCCATGGCGCTGGGTCTGCTCGCCAATGCCGAGCCGAACGACCCCGATCCCGCGCTGATCCCGCCCCAGATTCGCGCGATGCTGGAGGCCGCGATCGCGAGCGGTAACGAGAACGACATCACGACCGTCGTGCGCTATGCCCGCAACGCCGTGCCCGAGGCCGCCGATGCGATCGATGCGATGGCCGATGTCTGGCGTGACGAAAAGACCGCGAGCCGCAGCCGGACGATCCGCGAGGCGACCTTTTTCGACCTGTGGCATGGCCGCGTCGAGCTGGGCGGTTTCGCCTCCACCGGCAACAGCCAGAATATCGGCCTGACCGGCATCGTCGACCTGACCCGCGAGGGGCTCCAATGGCGCCACAAGTTGCGATTTCAGGGCGATTATCAGGAAAGCTTCAACGTCACGAGCCGCGAGCATTACGTTGCGTCCTACGAACCCAACTTCAAGCTGAGCGCCAACAACTATGTGTACGGCGCCGCGCAATATGAAAGCGATCGGTTCCTCGGCTATTTCAACCGTGTCTCGGCCTCGGCGGGTGCCGGTTACAGCGCCATCCGCAAGCCGCGCATGACGCTGGACGTCGAACTCGGCCCGGCCTTCCGGCACACCGAGTTCACCGACAACCGGATCGAGAGTGCGCTGGCGGCGCGCGGCAACCTGAACTTCGTCTGGAAACTGACCCCGGCGATCTCGGTCAACCAGAGCGCGTCGGCCTATCTCCAGCGGTTCAACAGCACGGTCAGCACCAATTCGGCGCTGAACGCCAAGGTGTTCGGTCCGCTTGCGGCTTCGCTGTCCTACAATGTCCAATATGAAAGCGAACCGCCGATCGGCCGCCGCACGACGGACACGATCACGCGCGCCTCGGTGGTGTACAGCTTCTAATTTCGGGGGCGGGGTTCACCTTTGCCGCTTCCATGGCCTAGGCTATCGTCATGGAGAGACTGAACACGATCGAGCGCGACGCCGTGGCGTCCGCTGCCGCCTATCCCATGCTGTCGCTGGTCGAGGACTGGGCCGCGATCAATAGCGGCACCCGTAACCTCGCCGGGCTGTCGACCATGGCCGACCGGCTGGCCGACACGTTCGGTCGTCTGCCCGGCACGCCGATGCTGGTCGAGCCCGAGCGGGTCGAGCGGATCGGCGCGGATGGTCGCCCCGCCGCCCTGCCCCATGGTCGCCACCTGCGCCTGTCGGTCCGCCCCGACGCTCCGGTCCAGATGCTGTTCACCGGGCATATGGACACGGTCTACCCGGTCGATCACCCCTTTCAGACGCTGACCCGGCTTGACGAAAACCGGCTGGGCGGACCGGGTGTCGCGGACATGAAGGGGGGGCTGGCCGTGCTGCTCGCCGCGCTGACGGCGGTGGAGGCCAGTCCGCTGGCGGAACGGCTCGGTTATGACGTGCTGATCAATTCGGATGAAGAGACGGGATCGGCCTCCTCGGCCGCGCTGATCGCGCAGTGCGCGACCGGCAAGGTGGCTGCGCTGACCTATGAGCCTGCTTTGCCGGACGGGACGCTGGCAGGTGCACGGGGCGGGACCGGCAATTTCACCATCGTCGTGCGCGGGCGCAGCGCCCATGCGGGCCGCAACCCGGAGGAGGGGCGCAACGCCATCGTGGCGGCCGCCCGGATCACGCTGGAGCTGTCGCAGCTCGCCGCCGACGACATTACCGTCAATCCGGCGCGGATCGACGGCGGAGGCCCCAACAATGTCGTGCCCGATCTGGCGATGCTGCATGTCAATTTCCGCCCCCGGGCGCTCGCCGCGATCGATCGCACCGGCTCCGCGATGAAGGCCATCGCCGAGCGCATTGCCGCCGAGCACGACGTGGCCGTGGAGGTGCACGGCAGCTTCAACCGCCCACCCAAGCCCATAGACGACGGCGCGGCCCGCCTGTTCGAGACGGTGAAAAGCGCCGGTGCCGATCTGGGCCTGACCATCGGCTGGCGTGCGACCGGCGGCGTGTGCGACGGAAACAACATCGCGGCGGCGGGCGTGCCCGTCGTCGACACGATGGGCGTGCGCGGCGGTGCGATCCATTCTCCGGACGAATATATGCTGATCGACAGCCTGCCCGAACGCGCGGGCTTGTCGGCGCTCACCATCCTGCGCATCATCGGTGCCGCATGAGCAGTTTTTGCATCCGCCCCGCGGTCGATAGCGACCTTCGCCATTTGTATGAAATGGCCAAGCTGACCGGCGGCGGCTTCACCAACCTGCCCCCCGACCGCAGCGCGCTAACCGCCAAGCTGGCACGCAGCCATGAGGCCTTTGCCGGGGACGGCGACGGTCAGGTGAAGGATGAATTGTTCGTCCTGATGCTGGAGGACCGGTCGAACGGCGATGTTCGCGGCACCTGCCAGATCTTCACCCATGTCGGGCAGAAACATCCCTTCTACAGCTATCGCATCGGCACCCTGACCCAGCATAGCCGCGAGCTGGAGCGGACGTTCCGGGCCGAAATGCTGTCGCTCGCCACCGATCTCGAGGGGGCGAGCGAGGTCGGCGGGCTGTTCCTCCACCCTGGCGAACGCGCCGGGGGACTCGGCTTGCTGCTCGCCCGCAGCCGCTATCTGTTCATGCGCGCCAATCGTCCGCGCTTTGCCGACCGCGTGCTGGCCGAGTTGCGCGGGGTGATCGATGAGGCGGGGGGATCGCCCTTCTGGGACGGGTTGGCCGGGCGGTTCTTCGGGATGAATTTCCAGGAGGCCGACCAGTTCAACGCCATCCATGGTCACCAGTTCATCGCCGACCTGATGCCCAAGCACCCCATCTATACCGCGATGCTGACCGACACCGCGCGCGCCGCCATCGGCCTGCCCCACCCGTCGGGCCGCGCCGCGATGCGGATGCTGGAGAATGAAGGCTTCGCGTTCGAGCATTATATCGACATCTTCGACGGCGGCCCGACGATGACCGCGCGCACCGATCAGGTCCGCACGATCCGCGACGCGCGCGAAAGCGTGATCGTCGATATCGACGCCTTGCCCGGCCGCGAGGCGTTGGTCGCGGCAGGGCGGCTGACCGATTTTCGCTGCGCGCTGGCGGACATCCGTGATGGAGACGGGGGGATCATCCTGTCCGAGGAAACCGCCCGCACGCTCGACCTGGTCGTCGGCGACACTGTCCTTCACATCGATCGGTGAGCGTCATGCTGAGAGAGATCAACTTCGACGGCATCATCGGGCCGAGCCATAACTATGCGGGCCTCAGCCACGGCAATCTCGCCGCCACCCGCAATGCGGGCAAGACCTCGCACCCCAGGGCCGCCGCGCTTCAGGGGATCGCGAAGATGCGCGCGAACCTCGATCTGGGGCTGGTGCAGGGCATCCTGCTGCCGCATGCCCGGCCGAGTCACCACTGGCTGAAGCAGTTGGCGACCGATTACGAAAATGCCTCGCCCGTCCTTCAGGCGCAGAGCCTGTCGGCCTCGGCGATGTGGGCGGCCAATGCCGCGACCGTCTCGCCCGCGCCGGATACGCGCGACGGACGGTGCCACCTGACCGTCGCCAACCTGCTGACCATGCCGCATCGCAGCCATGAATGGTCCGCGACGCTGGCGCAGCTGCGGCTGATCTTCGCCGACCCGGCCTTCATCGTCCATCCCCCGGTCCCGGCGCCTTTTGGCGACGAGGGTGCGGCCAATCACATGCGCCTGTGCAGCGGCCACGACCATCCCGGCGTCGAGGTCTTCGTCTATGGCGAGGGCGGCGGCCCCTTCCCCGCCCGCCAGCATCGCGAAGCCTGCGAAGTCGTCGCGCGCAGCCACCATCTGTCGCCCGACCAGGTGCTGTTCGTCCGCCAGTCGGACGCGGCGATCGCGGCGGGGGCCTTTCACAACGATGTCGTCGCCGTCGCCAACGAGCGCGTACTGTTCGCGCATGAACAGGCCTTTGCCGACCGTGACCGCTTCCACGCCGACTTGCGCAGCCTGATGCCTGATGTCGAGATCGTCGAGGTTCCCGCCGATCGCGTCAGCCTGGAGGATGCGATCGCCTCCTATCTGTTCAACGCACAGCTGGTGACGCCACCGAACGGCGAACCCACTCTGATCCTGCCGCAGGAGGCGCGCGATAATGGCCCGGTCTGGTCCTGGCTTCAGGATCATGTCGCGGGCAACGGTCCGATCCAGCGGCTGGAGGTGGTGAACGTCCGCGAATCGATGGCCAATGGCGGCGGCCCCGCCTGCCTGCGTCTGCGCGTCGTTGCCGCCCCCGCCACCATCGACCAGCGTTTTCTGGTCGATCATGCCCGGCTCGACCGGATCGCCGCCGTGGTCGAGGCGCACTGGCCCGAGGCGATCGACCCGACGGAAATCGGTGATCCCGCACTGATCGCGCGGATCGAGTCGGCCCGAACCGCGCTCCTCAGCGAGCTCGACTGTCTCATATTGGCAAGAACTTGACCCTTGGCGACGGGGCGATCCGGTGGTGTAACGGCACCATGTGGTCCCGCCTCGTCGCCCTGTTCACGATCAAGACCAAGTTCGAGGCGTTCCTCGTCATCTATGGCCTCGGCCTGGGTGCGGTCGAGCGTGGGATGCATTATCTGACCGCTTATCCGGGGTTTGCTGGCAAGATCCTGTTCGCCGCTTGCCCCATTGCAGTCTTCATGGCGGGCGGTCGCATATTGGACTCGCTGGAGCGGGACTATCGCGATTGACAGGATAAGTTGGTCGCACGGTTCGCTGGCGACATTATCTGACAATCCGATGACTGGCCTTACCCACCTGCAACGCCTCGAAGCCGAGAGCATCCATATCCTTCGCGAAGTCGTCGCCGAGACCGAGCGTCCGGTGATGCTCTATTCGGTCGGCAAGGACTCGGCCGTGATGCTGCATCTGGCCAAGAAGGCGTTCTTCCCGGCGCGCCCACCCTTCCCGCTGCTGCATGTCGACACGACCTGGAAGTTCCGCGCGATGTACGAGCTGCGGAACCGTGCGGCCGAGGAAGCGGGCATGGAGTTGATCGTGCACCGCAACCCGGAGGCCGAGGCAATGGGCATCAATCCCTTCGACCATGGCAGCCGCCACACCGATATGTGGAAGACCGAAGGGTTGAAGCAGGCGCTGACCGCGGGCGGATACGACGCGGCGTTCGGCGGCGCGCGCCGCGACGAGGAAAAGAGCCGTGCCAAGGAACGTGTCTTCTCCTTCCGCTCCGCCACGCATGGCTGGGACCCCAAGGCGCAGCGCCCCGAGCTGTGGAACCTCTACAACAGCCGCATCCACAAGGGGGAGAGCATCCGCGTCTTCCCGCTATCCAACTGGACCGAGCTGGATATCTGGCAGTACATCCTTCAGGAAGGCATCGAGATCGTGCCGCTCTATTTCGCCGCGCTGCGCCCGACGGTGGAGCGCGACGGGATGCTGTTGATGGTCGATGACGACCGTTTCCGCCTGAAGCCGGGCGAGGTGCCGTTCGACCGCTCGATCCGCTTCCGCACCCTTGGCTGCTATCCGCTTACCGGCGCGGTCGAGAGCGAGGCAGCCACCCTGTCCGACGTCATCCAGGAAATGCTGCTGACCACCACGTCCGAGCGGCAGGGGCGCGCGATCGATCACGATCAGGCGGCCAGCATGGAGAAGAAGAAGCGCGAGGGGTATTTTTGAGATGACCGCCTATCAACCCGATGCCCTGATCGCCGCCGATATCGACGCCTATCTCGCCACGCACGCTGCCAAGTCGATGCTGCGGTTCATCACCTGCGGCTCGGTCGATGACGGCAAGTCGACGCTGATCGGTCGGCTGCTCTACGATTCGAAGACCATCTTCGAGGATCAGCTGAGCCAGTTGGAGGCGGACAGCCGCCGGGTCGGCACGCAAGGCCAGAATATCGACTTCGCGCTGCTCGTCGATGGGCTCGCCGCCGAGCGTGAGCAGGGCATCACCATCGATGTCGCGTACCGCTTTTTCGCGACGGAGAAGCGCAAGTTCATCGTCGCCGACACGCCGGGTCACGAACAATATACCCGCAACATGGTAACGGGCGCCTCGACCGCAGACCTGGCGGTGATCCTGATCGACGCACGCAAGGGCGTGCTGACCCAGACGCGGCGGCACAGCTATCTGGCGCATCTGGTCGGGATCAAGGAAATCGTGCTGGCGGTCAACAAGATGGACCTTGTCGGGCATGACCAGTCGGTCTTCGACGCCATCGTCGCCGACTATGCCGCCTTCTCGAAGAGCATCGGGATCGAGCGCTTCACCGCCATCCCGCTGTCGGGCCTGACCGGCGCAAACGTCACCACGCCTTCGCCCGACATGCCCTGGTATGATGGCCCGCCGCTGCTCCCGCATCTGGAGACGGTGGCGATCGACGGCGACCGGGCGGTCGCGGCGTCGTTTCGTATGCCGGTGCAATGGGTCAACCGGCCCGACCTGGACTTTCGGGGCTTTGCGGGCCTGATCGCCAGCGGCCGCGTGGCGGTCGGTGATCGGGTACGGATCGCGCCGTCGGGCCGCACCACCAGCATCGCGCGGATCGTCACCTATGATGGTGATCGGGCGCAGGCCATTGCTGGCGAGGCCGTCACGCTGGTCCTGGCCGAGGAAGTCGATTGCTCACGCGGCGACGTCATCGCCGCGGCCGAAGATCCGCCCGAGATCGCCGACCAGTTCGTCGCCACCATCGTCTGGATGGCGGACGCGCCGCTGGTGCCGGGACGCAGCTATTCACTGAAGCTGGGCACGCAGTTGGTAAGCGCCACGGTCCAGCCGCCGCGCCACGTCGTGGACGTGAACAGCCAGGAGCAGCGCCCGGCGGACACGCTGGCGCTCAACGATATCGGTTTCGCCGAAGTCTATGCCGACCGACCCATCGTGTTCGAACCCTATGCAAAGGGCAGCGCGCTCGGCGGCTTCATCCTGATCGACCGCGCGACCAACGCGACCGTGGCGGCGGGCATGATCGACCATGTCTTGCGTCGCGCGCAGAACGTCCATTGGCAGTCGGCAGTCATCACGCGCGAAGCCCATGCCCGCCAAAAGGGTCAGGCGCCCAAGGTGCTGTGGTTCACCGGCCTGTCGGGCTCGGGCAAGTCGACCATCGCCAATCTGGTCGAGCAGAAGTTGCACAGCATGGGACGGCACAGCTTCCTGCTGGACGGCGACAATATCCGCCACGGCCTGAACCGCGATCTCGATTTCTCGGAAGCGGGCCGGATCGAAAATATCCGCCGGGTGGGTGAGGTCGCCAAGCTGATGGCGGATGCAGGCCTGATCGTCCTGACCGCCTTCATCTCGCCCTTCAAGGCCGAGCGCGACATGGTTCGTGCGCTGCTGGCCAAGGGGGAGTTTGTCGAGATCTTCATCGACACGCCGCTGGCGGTTGCCGAGGACCGCGACGTGAAAGGCCTGTACGCCAAGGCGCGAAGCGGCGAGATTGCCGAGTTCACCGGCATCTCCAGCCCCTATGAAGCGCCCGAACGCCCCGAAATCCGCGTCGATACGACGAAGGAGACGGCGGAACAGGCGGCATCGCGTATCGTCGAGCATGTGCTGGGCATCTGGAGCTACGACCTGTGACCGATGCCGAACTCGCGCGGTCGGTCGCCGTCGAGGCGGGCGAGTTGCTCAAAGCCATTCGTCTGTCGAGCGGGCTGGAGGGCGCCGCACTGGGCGCGCTGGGAGATCGGGACGCGAATACGCTGATCCTCGACCGGCTGCGTACCGCACGGCCCGACGACTTCATCCTGTCGGAGGAGTCGGTCGATGATCGTGCCCGCTGCGCCGCCAGCCGCGTCTGGATCGTCGATCCGCTCGACGGCACGCGCGAATATGCCAGCGGGTCGAGCGAATGGGCGGTGCACATCGGCCTGGCGATCGATGGCCGTCCGGCGCTGGGGGCTGTGGCGGTACCCGATCGTGATCAGGTATTCGCGACCGACGACCTGCCGCCCAAGCACCCGCCCTGCCCGGCGGGTCTGCGCGTCGTCGTCAGCCGCAGCCGCGCCCCCGATATTGCGCGCTGCGTCGGCGACCGGCTGGGCGCGATCATGATGCCGATGGGATCGGCGGGCGCCAAGGCGATGGCCGTGGTCGAGGGGCGCGCCGACGTCTATCTGCATGACGGCGGCCAATATGAATGGGACAACTGCGCGCCGGCCGCAGTCGCGCTGGCCGCCGGTCTTCATGCTTCACGCATCGATGGCAGCCCGCTCGTCTATAATTGTCACGACCCGCTCCTGCCGGACCTGCTCATCTGTCGCCGCGAAGTCGCGGATATCATATTGAAAGCCATCGCACGAGGCTGAACGCGGTTGCGCAAATGTGACCTTGTAACGTCTCATTCCCTCGTCCATGGGTCGCCGATGATGCTCATCCCCCTTGCCTTCGGACTGGCGGCCATGGTCGCGACGCTGGCGGGCGGACTGCTGGCATTGCGATTGCGTCACCGGATCGGGTTGGTGCTGGGCGTGACTGCCGGGATCGTGATCGGTGTCGCGCTGTTCGACCTGATCCCGGAGGCGTGGGATCTGGCGGGCGATCGCTGGCCGGTGCGTCAGCTCATGACGTTCACCGCCTTCGGACTGGCGGGCTATATGATGCTGGACCGGCTGCTCGCCAAAGTGCCGCGTGCGGCCGCGGCCTCATGGCGCGGCGATCTCGGCCCGGCGATGTTGTGTCTGCACAGCCTGATGGACGGGCTGGGCATCGGCCTCGCCTTTCAGATCGACACGGCGGCGGGTTGGATGATCGCACTGGCCGTGCTGACCCATGACGTTGCCGACGGCGTCAATACCGTCTCGCTAAGTCTCGCTGCCCGATCGGAGGCCGCCGCACGGCGCTGGCTGGTATTGAACGGGGTCGCGCCCATGTTGGGTGTGGTCATCGGATTGGGCATCACGATCCCCGCCACGATGCTGGCGCCGTTGATGGCCCTCTTCGCCGGTATCTTCCTGTATATCGGTGCCTGCGAACTGGTGCCGCGCAGCCAGACGCTCGAGCCGCGCTTGAGGACCGGGATGGCGACCATCGCAGGTATCCTGCTGATGCTTGCCGTCACCCATTTCGCCCATTGACGAGGAACACCGACCGACCGCAGCCAGCCTCGCGGCGTCCCCGCCAAATGGTTTAGCCGTCGGCCGATCCCGGCTCGGCAATCCGGCGATGCGCGGCGGCGAGGACCGACTGAGGCACCACGCCTGCGCCCGCGACCTGCGCCTTATTGAGCAGGCCGGGGGTGATGTGACCGGTCCCCGCCAGCATCGCATCCCATCCGGCACGTGCGACCTCGGCGGGATCATCCTTCTTTGCCGCACCGACACGCGTATCGAGCATATCGGCACGCGCGAAGAATTCGGTATCGGTGGCCCCCGGCATCAGCGTGGTCAGGGTGACGCCCTCGTTATCCTTCAACTCGTTGCGAAGCGCCTCGGTGAAGTTGTCGATAAAGGCCTTGGTCGCATTATAGATCGCGTTGAACGGCCCGGGGATGAAACCGACGATCGAGCCGGTGACCAGGACCTTCCCCTCACCTTGCCGCACCATGTCGGACAACACCCGTTGCAACAGATACACGGTGCCGGTCACGTTGGTGTCGATCGAGCGACGCCAGGCATCGACGGACTGATCGAGGAACGCGCCGCCCTTGCTGTTGCCCGCATTGGCGCAAACCACGTCGAAGCGCCGCCCACCGGCCGCCGCGAGCAGCATGTCGACACCCTCCAGCGTCGACAGATCCGCCTCCACCGCCCGAACCTGCGCGCCACCTGCAGACAGCTTGCTCGCGGCGGTATGGATCGCAGGCTCGTCGGCGACGATCAGGACGTCATAGCCGTCCTTGCCCGCACAATCCGCCAGGTGATAGCCGATGCCGGTCGAAGCGCCCGTCACGATCGCGAATTTCTCTGCCATGGCGTGGCTCCTTACTGACCGGGCTTCAGCACGATCTTGGTGACTTCGTTCTGCTGGTCGTGGAACATTTTGTACCCCTCCGGCGCCTGTTCCAACGGCATCCGGTGCGAGATCAGGAAGGTCGTATCGATCTTGCCCTCCATGATCGCGGCGAGCAGGCCCGGCAGGTAATGCTGGACATGCGTCTGGCCGGTCTTGAGCGTCAGGCCTTTCTGCATCAGGGCGCCCAGCGGAAACTTGTCGACGAAGCCGCCATAGACGGCGGGCATCGACACCCGGCCGCCCTTGCGACAGGCCAGGATCGCCTGGCGGATCGCGTGGGTCCGGTCGGTGCCCAGGAAGGTCGACGCCTTGATCTGGTCGACCACATTGTCGACGAACATCCCGTGCGCTTCCAGCCCCACCGAATCGATCACCGCATCGGGGCCGATCCCGCCGGTCATCTGCATCAGCGCGTCATAGGTGGCGGTCTGTCCGAAATTGATCGTCTCCGCGCCGAACTTGCGCGCCAATTCCAGTCGATGCGGGAAATGGTCGATCGCGATGACCCGTTCGGCCCCCATCAGAAAGGCCGATTGGACGGCGAACAGCCCGACCGGGCCGCAACCCCAGACCGCGACCGTATCGCCGGGCTCGATCTGGGCATTTTCCGCTGCCATCCAGCCGGTGGGCAGGATATCCGAAAGGAACAGCACCTTCTCGTCGTCGACACCGTCGGGAATGACGATCGGGCCGCTATCGCTGAATGGGACGCGGACATATTCCGCCTGACCGCCAGCATAGCCGCCGGTCATGTGGCTGTAGCCGAAAAGGGCCGACATCGGATGGCCGTAAAGCTCGCGCGCGATATCCTGATTGTCGGCTGGATTGCCGTTCTCGCAACCGGAATATTGATGCTTGCCGCAATGATAGCAGGAGCCGCAGGCGATGGTGAACGGCACCACGACCTTTTGCCCCTTCTTCAAGGTCGAAGCCGACCCCGTCTCGACCACTTCGCCCATGAATTCATGGCCGAGAATGTCGCCCGACTGCATCGTCGGGATATAGCCGTCATATAGATGAAGGTCGGAGCCGCAGATCGCGGTCGCCGTCACCTTGATGATCGCGTCGCGCGGATTGACGATGCCGGGGTCTTCGACATTGTCGATGCGGACGTCATGCTTGCCATGCCAGGTCAGCGCCTTCATGCGTCCTGCTCCTCACGCTGTTTGGGGTTCATCGCGTTGGTGGCGACCTCTCCGGTTTCCATCAGCTGCTTGAAGCGGGCGAGGTCGCGGCGGACCTGGATATTGGGTTCGCGCTGGAACAGCTTGGCGACCAGCTTGCCGATCACCCCGGCGGGCGGATCGTAAAGGATCGTGGCGGTGACGACGGTGCCACGCGCCCCGGCATCCCGGAAGGTCACACGCCCCGAATTGGCAACGTCGGCCCCCTCCTCGGAAGCCCAGGCGACCATCTCGCCCTCGCGGTCGTCGGTGACCACCGCATCCCATTCCACCGTCGTGCCGCCGGGCGCCTTCACGACCCAGTGCGACCGGCGATTATCGAGAATGTCGATCCGTTCGACATTCTCCATCACGTCGGCCAGATTCGGGAAATGCCGCCACCAGGCATAGAGATCTGAGGCCGGACGATTGATCGTCACCGCCCAACCGGTCAGGCTGTTGCCGCGATCTTCGATCGCTTCCGTGGTGATGGCGCGGGTGGCCCCGGCGGCGTCCTTCGACGTCGACAATGGCGCGTCGTCATAGGGTCTGTCGGCGATGTCCGGCACAAGCCTCTCTCCTCAATCCTTGCTCAGACAGCGTCGGGCGAGGCGGCTTGTTCCTTACATTTCCACGTTTTTACAATATCTTGATACACATTAGTGATAAGCCGCAGAATAGCGGCTCAGTCGTTCGTGACGCGGATCGGCACACGTCCGATCTTGCGGGACAGTGCCTTGGGATCGGGAATGGTCACCGAACGCGAAGACCAGTGAAGGTCGCCCGCGCGTCGCGCCGCCTGCAGCATCCGGTTCACATGGACCGCCGTCAGCCCCAGCGCATCGGCCAGTGTCTCCTGGGTGATCGGCAGCTCGAAACTGCGCCCATGGACCGACTCGCTGCTTGCCAGCCGCTCGTGAAGTTCGAGCATCAGGTCGCTGATCCGCTCCAGGGCGTTCATCCGTCCAAGCCTGGCGATCTGTGCGAGCAGATAGGCTTCATCGAGCGCCGCAGCGATCGCATAGGCCTGGTCGAGGCTTGGGCACACGCCCCATCCGGGCGGAACGCAAGTCGCTACATCGGTCAGGGTCACGATGCTGCTCGTGGCGACCGCGCGCGGGTGGTGGTAAAGCCCGATCAGGTCGCCCGGCAGCAGGAAATTCAGGAACTGCCGCCGTCCATCGAGCAAAATCCGAACCCGCGCTGCCCAGCCCGACAGGATCAATAGGGGGCTGCCAATTTCCCGCCCCTCCACGGTCAGATCCCGACGCGGTCGCAGAAGCTGGGGCTGGCGCATCGCCTCCCTCAGGGCTGCTACGGCTGGTGGTTCCAGCGGTGCGATACGGGACAGGCGGCTGAGTGCCGGAAAGATCGTCGGCAACGTACGGCTTGCGACAATACTCATCGCGGCGTTCCGGCCGACCGGCCGCTCGCTGGACATATCCGGAAGGTTTGCGGCCCAACCCGCAATGTCGGCCTCGGCGCGTTTCCAAATGCCTGCATCGCCAGGAATCCTCATCAGGCCGCCGACCAATTGCGGCCGTGCAATAGGGGCGATGACGCAAGGCACGTCATCGGGAACGTCGGAGTGGGCTCCAGGCCGGACCGACCAGAGGTCGAAGTTCGCGCCCATCCGCCACCACCGACAGGACGATCGGTATCGATACCGCTGCCCCCTGTTCCGTTCCTCATGTGTATGGACAAGTGCCTCTTGCGCACCATAATACACATCAATATCGCGCGTTTTTCGTTATTTGGCCGTGATATCTTTCAGGCCCTCTCGATTGCCGGGATCGGCCTGCGCCGATGGTGATCGCGATGCCCGCTTGGCGGTGGGACATGGGACATTCCCTTTCGCGATCGAGCCCCTATGGTGCGCGCGAATCTGGACATGAGGCTATCTTCCGATGCGTTTCGCGACCCTGACCCGCCAACCCGATGATCCCTTGCTGCGGATCATCGGGCAGCATGCCGCCGACCCCCGCCCCGGCAAGATCGACCTGGGCGTCGGCGTCTTTCGCGACGAGGAAGGCCGCACCCCCGTCATGACCGCCGTCAAGGCGGCAGAGGCGCGGTTGCTCGCCGACCAGGCGAGCAAATCCTATCTCGGCCCGGAAGGCGATATCGGCTTCGTCCGTGCTCTTGCCACCCTCGTCATCGGTGATGCGGTGGCGGCCGACCGCGTCGTCGGGTTGCAGACCCCCGGCGGCACCGGTGCGCTTCGCCTGGCGGCCGAGGTTCTCGCACGTGCGGGCGTCGCCCGCATCTGGATCGGCAGCCCCAGCTGGGCCAACCATGCGCCGCTGTTCCGGCTGGCCGGGGTCGAACCCGCGATGATCCCGTGCTTCGACCTCACCAGCCAGACCTTCGACCTGGACGGCTTCCTGGCCGGACTGGGCGAGGCGGCGGCGGGAGATGCCGTCCTGCTCCATGGCTGTTGCCACAATCCCATCGGCATCGATCCCGACGCGGCGGGCTGGGCGACCATCGCCCGGCATGTCGCCGAGCGGGCGCTGTTGCCGGTGGTCGATCTCGCCTATCAGGGGCTGGGCGACGGCTTCGAGGTCGATGCGGACGGGGCGCGCACGATCCTGTCGGCCGTGCCGGAGTGCCTGCTCGCCTATTCGTGCGACAAGAATTTCGGGCTCTATCGCGAGCGTACCGGTGCGCTCTTCGCGGTGTCGCCCGACGCCGATACGGGCGCGGTGGTGCTGTCCAACCTGTTGTCGCTGGCTCGCGCAAACTGGTCGATGCCGCCCGATCACGGTGCGGCGATCGTCCGGATCATCCTGGAGGACGAAGGCCTGACCGCCGAGTGGCGCGACGAGCTGGAAACCATGCGCCAGCGTCTGGCAGGGCTGCGCGCCGCACTGGCGGACGGCGGCCGGATCGGCACGATCGACCTGGGCGCCGTGGCGCATGGCAAGGGCATGTTCGCCACCCTGCCGCTATCGCCCGCACAGGTGGAATGGCTGCGCGACCGTCATGCGATCTACATGGCCGGGTCGGGGCGGATCAACATCGCCGGGTTCAACATGGCGGCGATCGCGACCTTCCATGATGCCCTGCGCGATATGGTGGCGAACGGCGTGGTCTGATTTCACACCCTCCCGCCGTTCGTATCGGACGGCGGGGGATCGTGGCCTTCGACGACCATAAAGAAGGGGCGCGCCCGGATCACCGGACGCGCCCCTTCTTGCAGGTGAAGCGGGCCCGAAGACCCGCCGCGGCTTACCTGGCCGAATGCACGATGCGGTTGACCAGATTCTCGATCCGCTCCTGGCGGCCCGAACGCGGCTTCGGGTCGACGGCGTTCTGCTCGGCAAGGTCGGCGATCCCGGCGAGGTCGAGCCCACCGATCCGCTGGCCGAACGCACCGTCCCAACCGGCATAACGCTCGGACTTGATCGCATCCAGGCGGCCGTCCTCGATCAGAGCGGCAGCGTTCAGCAGGCCCTTGGCCACCACGTCGATCCCGCCGACATGGCCATGGAACAGGTCGACCGCGTCCATCGACTGGCGACGCACCTTGGCGTCGAAGTTGAAGCCGCCGGTGGTGAAGCCGCCCGCGCGGATGATCTCCAGCACCGCCAGCGTCAGTTCCTCGACCGAGTTGGGGAATTGATCGGTATCCCAGCCATTCTGGTGGTCGCCGCGATTGGCGTCGATCGATCCGAAGATGCCCAGCGCACCCGCCGTCGCGATCTCATGTTCGAAGGTATGACCGGCCAGCGTGGCGTGGTTCGCCTCGATATTGACCTTCACTTCGTTCTCGAGGCCGTAAGCCTTCAGGAAACCGTACACGGTGGCCGTGTCGAAGTCATACTGGTGCTTGGTCGGCTCGTGCGGCTTCGGCTCGATCAGGATGGTGCCGTTGAAGCCGATCTTGTGCTTATGCTCGACGACGAGGCTCAGGAAGCGGCCGAGATTGTCCAGCTCGCGCTTCATATTGGTGTTGAGCAGCGTCTCGTAACCCTCGCGGCCACCCCACAAAACATAGTTGGCGCCGCCCAGGCGATGCGTCGCTTCCAGCGCGTCGCGGACCTGCATCGCGCCGAAGGCATAGACTTCCGGATCGGGGTTGGTCGCGCCACCGGCGGCGAAGCGCGGATGGCTGAACAGGTTGGCCGTGCCCCAGAGCAGCTTGCGGCCCGACGAGGCCTGCAGCTTCTCGAGGTGGTCGACCGCCTCGGCGAAGTAACGGCGATGCTCGGCGACACCCTGCGCATCAGCCATCACGTCGACATCGTGGAAGCAGTAATAGGGCACGTCGAGCTTCGAGAAGAAGTCGAACGCCACTTCACGCTTCTGCGCGGCGGCCGCGCTGTCGTTCGCGCCGGCATGCCACGGGCGGTTGAAGGTGCCGCCGCCGAACACGTCCGAGCCCGGCCAGCAGAAGGTGTGCCAGAAGCAGGCGGCAAAGCGCAGATGCTCCTCCATCGTCTTGCCCAGCACGACGCGGTTCTTGTCGTAGAAGCGGTAGGCGAGTTCGTTCTCGCTGTCCGGACCCTCGTAACGGATCGTCGGGATGTCGGCGAAAAAGTCGGTAGCCATTTAACGGTTCCTCGGAGTGATGCGGGAATAGCTGTCGCGGAAGCGCGCGATCTTGGGGGCGAAGCGCTCGGCAAGTGCGGGGTCGGGGGCGATGGTATGGCTGACCGGTGGGGGCGCACAGACCTCCTCCGGCGAACCGCCATCGACCGCGAGCTGGGCCAGGCGCGCGGCACCGAGTGCCGGGCCGACTTCGCCACCCTTCAGATAGACGAGCTCGACGTTCAGCGCGGTGGCCAGCGTCTGCCCCCAATAGGACGAGCGCGCGCCGCCGCCGATGACCGACAGTTGCGACAGCTCGGTCCCCGCGTCGCGCAGTACCGACAGGCCGTCGGCCAGCGCAAAGGCCACGCCCTCCAGCACCGCCTGCGCCAGCCGCTCGGGCGTGGTGTCATGGTCGAGGCCCAGAAAGCCCCCTCGCACCTCGGCATCGTTGTGCGGGGTCCGCTCGCCCGAGAGATAGGGCAGGAAGATTTCCGGGCCGCTTGCAGGTCCCACGCTCTCGGCACGCGCGAACAGCTCGGCCGCGCCGGGCGTGCCGGTCAGCCGGGCGACCCAGTCGATGCAGGCAGCGGCCGACAGATGTACCGACATCTGGTGCCAGACATCCGGCAGGCAGTGGCAGAAGGCATGAACCGCACCCGCCGGATTGGGGCGGAATTCCTTGGTCGCGGCGAAGATCACGCCCGACGTGCCCAGCGACAGAAGGGCGTCACCGTCCTTGACCACACCCACGCCGGCGGCTCCGGCGGCATTGTCGCCGCCGCCACCCGCGACCGGCACCTGGTCGATACCCCAGGCTTCGGCCACGTCGGCGCGCAGACGACCGGTCTGCGCCGTACCCTCGACCGCCTGCGGCATCTGCCCGCGGGTCAGTCCGGTCGCGGCCAAGATCTCGTCGCTCCATTCGCGGCGCTCGACATCCAACCAGAGCGTGCCCGCCGCATCCGACACGTCGGACGCCTTCTCACCGGTCATGCGCAGCCGGACATAATCCTTGGGCAACAGGACGGTGCGGATCTTCTCGAACGTCTCGGGTTCGTGATGCGCGACCCAGAGCAGCTTCGGGGCGGTGAAGCCGGGCATCGCCAGATTGCCCGCGATCCGGTGGAGATCGGGGGCCTTGGCCTCCAGCTCCGCGCACTCGGCATGGCTGCGGCCGTCATTCCACAAGATACCGGGGCGCAGCACCTGATCGTCCGCGCCCAGCAACGCCGCGCCGTGCATCTGCCCGGCCAGCCCGATGCCGCGCACCGCCCGGCGCACCGCCGGGTCGATCACGCGGACCGCCGCCGTCGTCGCCTGCCACCAAGCCTCGGGGTCCTGTTCGGACCAGAGCGGGTGGGGACGCTGCACGGTCAGCGCCGCCGTCCCCTGCCCCACGACCGCGCCATGTTCGTCCAGCACGACGGCCTTCACGCCCGACGTGCCGATATCAATCCCTAGGAACATCGTCGTCCTTACTTCACGAACGGGTCGATGGTCGGGATCGTCCCGTCCGGGTTGAACCTCAACTCGGTCATCTTGACGTTACGCAGGTGGTTCTTATCCGACAATTGGGTGTCGGCGTAGAAAAGCCACCACTTGCCCTTCCACTCGACGATCGAGTGATGGCTGGTCCAGCCCTGCACCGGTTTCAGGATATGACCCTTGTACGTGAACGGACCATAGGGGCTGGTCCCGATCGCATAGTTCAGGAAATGCGTGTCGCCGGTCGAATAGGTGTAATAATATTTGCCGTCGCGCTTGAAGACCCAGGACGCCTCGAAAAAGCGCTTGTCATGGTCGCCGCCCAGCACCGGCTTGCCCTTTTCGTCGAGGATCACGACGTCGCGCGGGGTTTCCGCGAAGGTCTTCATGTCCGGGTTCATCCGGGCGATCTTGCCCGAGATGGCAGGCTGGTCGTCCTGCTTCAGGTCGGTGTCGCTGCCGTTCGGATCGTATTTGCCGTCCTTCCAGCGCTGAAGCTGCCCGCCCCAGATGCCGCCGAAATACATATACGCCGTGCCGTCCGTGTCCTGATAAACGGCCGGGTCCATCGAGAAGCTGCCGGGGATCGCCTCGGGCTCGGCCTTGAAGGGGCCCATCGGGTTCTTCGAGGTGGCGACGCCGATACGGAACGCGCCCAGGCCGTTCTTGTCCTTGGTCTTATCCCGCGCCGGGAAATAGAGATAATAGGTGCCGTCCTTATAGGCGGCATCGGGCGCCCACATCTGCTGCGAAGCCCAAGGCACGTCCTTCACGTCCAGCGCGACGGGGCCGATCATGACCTTGCCGCCCGGCTCGTCCATGCGCAGCACGCGGTAATCGCGCATGGCGTATTGGTTGCCCAGATCGTCGTTCGGCGTGTCGGTCGGCACGTCGTGGCTGGGGTAGATATACATCTTGCCGTCGCCCCAGACATGCGCGGACGGATCGGCGGTGAAGATCTCGCGCACCAGCGGCTGCGACAGATAATGACGCCCATCGGGCGAGGTCGGGTTGGCATCGTTCGACGCGGTCGTCGTGTTTTCCTGAACCGCGTTGCCGTTTTGTGCCGACGTCCCGCAGGCCGCCGTGCCCAGAGCCAGCGCAACCACGCTGGTCATCATCAAGCGCTTCATCGCTTTTCCTCTCCCAATCCCCATCTTCGGGGCTTTGGCAGCACGATAGCGCTATCAGTGGGGCCGATGCAAGGTAGGTTCGGCGTTTTGCGCTGGGACAGGTTGTGGCGTGGCCTTCGACTTTGCTCAGGCGGGACGGAGGGAGGGATAATGCCCGTTGCACCAAATGCCGTTAAGCCCGAGCGAAGTCGACGGCCAAGGCAAATGCGCCCGCCACCACGCTTGACACGGGCACCCCGCACATTGTTGGTAACGATATCCGGCGCGACAGACCGGTTTATGTTCAGGACAGAGGAAGACCCCCATGGCCCTTAGCTTCTCGCAAACCCGATGGCTGCTGGCGGCCGGTCTTGCCTTCGCGCCGATCGCTGGCGTGCCCGCCCAGATGACGACCCAGTCGCCTGCGGTCGTGCCGGGCGCCAAGCCGGTCACGGTCGAGCGGATCAAGGTCCATTCGTCCGCGATCGAGGGCAATCTCGAGGGCAACAGCGCCGACCGCGACGTCATCGTCGTCCTGCCGCCCGATTATGCCAGGAACCGGACACGCCGCTATCCGGTGGTCTATGCGCTGCACGGCTATTCGATCGGTGCGGACCAGTGGACGAAGGAAATCCACGTCCCCGCCTCGGTCGAGGGCGCCTTTGCGCGGGGGGTGCCGCCGATGATCCTGGTCTTTCCCGACAGCAAGACGATGCACAACGGGTCGATGTATTCCTCGTCGCAGACGGTCGGCGATTTCGAGCGGTTCATCAGCCATGACCTGATCGCCGCGATCGACGCACGCTATCGCACTATCCCGCGCCGTGAAGCCCGTGGCCTGGCGGGTCATTCGATGGGCGGTTACGGCACGACCCGGATCGGGATGAAACATGCCGACATGTACGGCGCGATCTATATGATGAGCCCATGCTGCCTGTCGCCGCGCATGATGGCGCGGCCCGAGGGGACCGACGAGAAGCTGCTGACCAGCCTCGCCTCGCCAGCCGACTCCGCCAAGCTGAACTGGGGTCAGCGCGCGATGCTCGCGGCCTCCGCCGCCTGGTCGCCCAATCCGAAGAACCCGCCGCTCTATCTCGACCTGCCGGTCAAGGACGGCAAGATGCGGGACGACATCACCGCCAAATGGCTGGCCAACACGCCGCTGGCGTTCGTCGACCAATATGTGACGCCGCTGCGCACCTACCGCGCCATCGCGCTCGACGTCGGTTCGCAGGACGGGTTGAAGGGCGACGCGCAGGCGCTGCATGACGCCTTCGATCGGTATGGCATCGCGCACACCTTCGAAATCTATGACGGCGACCATGTCAACCGGATCGGGGTGCGCTTCCAGGACAAGGTACTGCCCTTTTTCGGACGAGCGCTGGTGAACCGATAATGCGTGCGTCGCGACGCGGCCTGCTTCACGGCCTGGCGGTGGGCGCGGTCGCGGGAACGCTTCCCCGCCACGCTTCGGCGGCACGAGTGACCGCCCCCGATCCCGCGCATGTGCTGTGGTATCGCCAGGCCGCCAAGGCCTGGACCGAGGCGCTGCCGGTCGGCAACGGGCGGCTGGGCGCGATGGTCTTCGGCGGCATCGCGCGCGAGCGATTGCAGCTGAACGAGGATAGCCTGTGGGCGGGCGGCCCTTACGATCCGGTCAACCCCGCCGCCCGCCAGTCCCTGCCCGAAGTGCGCCGCCTGATCGCGGCGGGCCAGTTGAAGGAGGCCCAGGCGCTGGCCGATCATGCGCTGATCGGTACGCCGCGCACCCAGATGCCCTATCAGCCGGTCGGCGATCTGATCCTCAGTTGGCCCGGCCTTTCGGAGGATGCCAGCGACTATCACCGCGAGCTGGACCTGGCCACCGCAATCGCGACGACCCGCTTCATGGTGGGTGGCGTGGCGCATCGCCGCACCGTCATTGCGTCGCCCATCGACGGCGTCCTGATTCTCCGGATCGAGGCGGATCGCCCGTTCGATCTCGATATCACCATGACCTCTCCGCAACAAGGCATCGCGGTGACGGCATCGGGGTCGCTGCTGACGCTTGCCGGACGCAATGCGGATCACGCCGGGGTGAAGGCGGCGCTTCGTTTCTCCGCACAAGTCCGCGCGCAGGCGACGGGTGGCCGCATCATCGCTACGGACGATCGCCTGTCTGTCCGGGGCGCACGCGGCGTCACGCTGTTCGTCGCCATGGCGACCAGCTATCGCCGGTTCGACGATCTGAACGCCGATCCGCTGGCGCTGACCAGCGCGACGCTCGCCGGGGCGGTGGCGAAGGGTCGCACCCGGATCGCCGCCGATGCGTTGGCCGATCATCGTCGTCTCTACACCCCGGTCGCACTCGATCTCGGCACCAGCGAACAAGGCCGGCGGCCGACCGACGAGCGGGTCCGCGCCGATCGGGCGAGCGACGACCCGGCGCTCGCCACGCTCTATTTCAACTATGGCCGGTATCTGCTGATCGCCGCGTCACGCGCCGGGGGGCAGGCCGCCAATCTGCAAGGGCTGTGGAACGAGAGTGTGAACCCGCCCTGGGGATCGAAATACACGGTCAATATCAATACCGAGATGAACTACTGGCCTGCCCAGGTGACGGGTCTGGGCGAGTGCGTCGCGCCGCTGGTGCAGATGATCCGTGAACTCAGCGTCAGCGGCGAGCGGACGGCGCGCGCGATGTACGGCGCGCGGGGTTGGGCCTGTCACCACAATACCGATTTGTGGCGAGCGACCGCGCCGATCGACGGTGCGCCATGGGGCATGTGGCCGACCGGGGGTGCGTGGCTGTGCACGCATCTTTGGGAGCATTACGACTATAGTCGCGACCGGGCCTTTCTCGCCTCGGTCTATCCGCTGATGCGCGGGGCGGTGCTATTCTTCGTCGATACGTTGCAGAGCGACCCCAGGACCGGCCAGCTCGTGACCAGCCCCTCGGTCTCGCCCGAGAACGAACATTCGCCTGGGGTCTCGATCTGTGCGGGCCCCGCGATGGACCAGCAGATCCTGCGCGACCTATTCGACCAGGTCGCGCGTGCCGCTAGCATCCTGGACACCGATGCCGATCTCGTCGCCCAACTGAACGCCACCCGCGCCCGACTGGCCCCGGACCGGATCGGCAAGGATGGCCAGTTGCAGGAATGGCAGGAGGATTGGGACGCCCGCGCACCGGACCCGCACCATCGCCACGTCTCGCACCTGTACGCGCTGTTTCCCAGCGACCAGATCACGCCGGATGGGACGCCCGCACTGGCGCAGGCGGCGCGCAAGTCGCTGGAGGTTCGTGGCGATCAGTCGACCGGCTGGGCGACGGCATGGCGCTCGAACCTGTGGGCCCGACTGCACGATGGCGAGCATGCCCACCGGATCATCGCCTATCTGCTCGGGCCGCAGCGCACCTACCCCAATCTGTTCGACTCGCATCCGCCATTTCAGATCGACGGTAATTTCGGCGGGACGCGGGCGATCGCGGAGATGTTGGTGCAGGCGCGGGGGGACGAAATCCGGCTGCTGCCCGCGCTGCCCCGCGCGTGGCCGAGTGGATCGGTGCGGGGTCTGCGCGGCCCCGGACGGATGGTAATCGACATGGCGTGGCGCGATGGTCGGCTGGTTTCCGCCACGCTGACCGCTGGCCTGGCGGGTACGCGCACCGTCCGCCTGGGCACGACATCACGACAGGTGACGGTCGCGCCGGGACGACCAGTCCGATTGAACGGCCCGGTGCTCGCCTGATCAGCGCTAATTTCTGGCGTCTTTTCAATTCCAAGCGATGGACAGTTCGCATTTACTCCGACAAGATCGAACAAACACCATAATCGGGAGGATGACATGCGACCCATCATCGCCAAGGCGCTCGCGAGCGCTGTTGCCATGGCTTGGCTGTGTCCCGGTTCCGCCATGGCGGCCGACAAGGTCGACCCGCTGGCCCCGACCGGCCGATGGAGCGCCAATCAGGACGGTCAGGCCGCGCTACCGCCGATGGGCTGGAACAGCTGGAACGCCTTCAACAGCGATGTCGACGAGGAAAAGGTCATGGCCTCGGCCAGGCTGATCGTCGACAAGGGCCTGGCCGAGGCGGGCTATCGCTACATCAATATCGACGACGGCTGGTGGCTGCGCCGTCGCCAGCCCGATGGGCGGATGGTGATCCGCGCCGACAAATTCCCGTCCGCCGCTACAGGCCCGAACCAGCAGACCAGCTTTCGTCCGCTGACCGACCGGCTTCACGCCATGGGGTTCAAGGCGGGGATCTATTCCGACATCGGGCGCAACAGCTGCGGCCAGGTCTATACACCCAATTTCGCCAACCAGCCCGAGGGCACGATCGCCGAGCGCGAAGTCGGGCTGTACGGCCATATCGATCAGGATATCGCGCTGTATTTCCGCGAATGGGGCTTTGATTACATCAAGGTCGATGGCTGCGGCATTCGTGGGCTGGGCAAGGACAGCGACCATGTCCGCAAGGGCGATTACCGCGCGTTGACGCCGCTGATCGATATGAATTCGCTGGCGCGCACCGATATCCCGGCAGTGCGGGCGCTTTACGATCAGGTCGCGACCGCCTTGAAGCGCGAGAACCCGGACGGCGACTATCTGTTCTCGCTATGCCTGTGGGGTTCGTCGGACGTGCGTAGCTGGGGCAAGCAGATCGGCAATGTCTCGCGGACCAGCGACGACATCACCGCGCACTGGTCGCGGATGCTGACCAACCTGGATACCAGCGCGACCCGCGCGCTCTATGCCCATCCACATACGTGGAACGACCCCGACATGCTGTTCGTCGGCTCGGGCGAATTCGACGCGAACCACATGATCGAGGCACGCTCGCACTTCGCCATGTGGGCGATGATGAATGCGCCGCTGCTGATCGGCTTCGACCTGCGCAAGGCCAATGCCGAGCAGATCGCGCTGTTGGGCAACCGCGCGATCATCGCGCTGAACCAGGACGCGGGCGCGAACCAGGCGGTGCCCGCCTATCTCTCTGACGACGTCCAAATCTTCGTGAAGAGCCTGGCCAATGGCGACAAGGCGGTGGCGATCCTGAACCGCACCGCCGCCCCCGTTCAACCCGTGTTGACCGCCGATCACCTGAAGCTGCGCGGCGATGTCGCCATGACCGACCTGTGGACTGGGGCGAAGAGCCGTTTTGCGGGCGAGACCAAGCTGACGCTCGCACCGCATCAGACGCTGATCTACCGCGTGACCGGAGCGCACCGGCTGGCGAACGGCCATTACCTGTCCGAAGCGCCCGGCGACGTGAACCCTGCCGAGGACGGCATTCGCACGCCCGAGGGCGATCCGACCATCCATCATGAACTCAGCCCCTGGGGTGGCAGCAAGGGGCCGGGCGACTTCCCGCAATATGCCGGTTGGGGCGGTGCGCAAGCGGATCGCACGCCCTTCGGACGGCCGCTGCGGCTTGGTGGCAAGGTGTATGATACCGGCATCGGCGTGCTCGCCAATTCGCGGCTGGAGGTGCGCAATCGCGGCCAGTCGCGCTTCGACGCCATGGTCGGCATCGACGACTCCGCCACCGCGCACGGGCAGCGTGTCGTGTTCGAGGTCTATGGTGATGGCCGGCTCCTCGCCCGCTCGCGCGCAGTGGCGCTGAACGAAGCGCCCGTCACGATCGATGCCGATATTCGCGGCCGCAAGTTGATCGAGCTGGTCGCCCGCGCCGATAGCGCTCCCGATGCCGCCCTGCCCGTGGTCTGGGCCGACGCTCGCCTGACCGGCTGACCTATGTTTGGACGGACTTTCATGGCCTTGCCGTTTGCGCTGCGCCATGCAACTGTCCGCACATATAATAAGGAGAGGGTGATGGAACCCACATGGCAAGGGCCGTTGCTGACCCGTCGTCAGCAACTGGCCGGGATCGCAGGCGGCCTCTCGATGGGAGCGCTCCCTAGCGCGCTTTGGGCGGCCGATGGCGTGGAATCCTTGCGTGATCTGGCGGCGCAGAAGGGCATCCTGTTCGGCTCCGCGATCAATGCGGGCCGGGGTTCGCCGATCAACGATCCGGCCTATCGCGCGATCGTCGCGCGCGAGTGCGGCGTGATCGTCCCCGAAAACGAGATGAAGGTCTATGTGCTCGGCAATGATCCGGCACGGCTGAACTTCGGCCCCGCCGACCGGATCGCGGGCTTTGCGCGCGACAGCCGGATGAAGCTGCGCGGGCACACGCTGCTCTGGAATTACGGCAAATATATCTCTCCGGCGCTGGCCGAGACGGTGACGAAGACCGGCGCCGAGAAATGGCTGCGCAGCTATATCGCCGCCGTCGCCGGGCATTTCGGCGACCAGATCTATAGCTGGGACGTGGTCAACGAGACGATCGATCCCAAGACCGGCGAGGTCCGGGGCACGGTGTTCGACAAGGCGCTCGGCTTCGACGTGTTCAAGATCGCCTATGGCGCGGCACGCGAACACGCCCCCAAGGCCCAGCGCGTCTACAACGACTATATGTCGTGGGAGGTCGGCAACGAGACCCACCGCGCGGGCGTGCTCCGCCTGCTGGAGCGATTCCGCAAGGAAAACGTGCCCGTCGATGCGCTCGGCATCCAGAGCCATCTCGGCAACGACGGCAGCCATTCAAAGGTACAGCGCGCCGAGTGGAAACGCTTCCTCGATAGCGTCACGGCAATGGGCTATCGCCTGCTCATCACCGAGTTCGACATCAACGATCGCGAGATGCCCAAGGACGTGGCGCAACGCGATGCCCAGGTCGCCTCGGTCGCCAAAAGCTATCTCGACATGATGCTGTCCTATCCGCAGCTCGACCAGTTCCTGTGCTGGGGGCTGTGGGACAAGCATAGCTGGCTCAACGGCTTCGCCCCGCGTGCCGATGGCCTGCCGCAGCGTCCCCTGCCCTATGACGACGCGCTCAAGCCCAAGCCGCTTCGCGCCGCCATCGCCGATGCACTGCGCGCCGCACCCGTTCGAAAGGGTATCGCATGATCCGCCTGCCGATGGCCACGCTGGCCCTGTCGCTCGGCATGGCGGGTGCCGCGTCGGCCCAGACGGCGAGCTTCGACCGCTTCACCTATCAGGGCCGTTCGATCGAACAGGCCAAGCCCAAGGCGGGCGAGTATCTCAACCCGATCATCGCGGGCTATTATCCCGACCCCTCGGTGACGCGGTTGGGCAAGGACTATTACCTCGTCAACTCGTCCTTCGCCCATTTCCCCGGACTGCCGATCTTCCATTCGACCGATCTCGTCAACTGGACCCAGATCGGCAATGCGATCGACCGGCCGGGACAGCTGGATTTCACCGGGCGTTCGGTGTCGGAGGCGGTGTTCGCCCCCGACATCAGCTATCACGACGGCATCTTCTACATCGTCAACACCTGCGTCCAGTGCCGGGGCAATTTCGTCATCACCGCGAAGAACCCGGCGGGTCCTTGGTCCGACCCGATATGGCTGCCGTTCGAGGGGATCGACCCGTCCATCTATTGGGAGGGCGACCGCGCCTATATCGTCAACAACCGCGCACCCGACGAAACACCGCGCTATGACGGCCACCGCGCCATCTGGGTCCAGGAATATGACTGGCGGGCGGGCAGGATGGTCGGCGAGAGCACGCAACTGGTCAATGGCGGCGTCGACCTGTCGAAGAAGCCCGTCTGGATTGAGGGGCCGCACATCTTCAAGAAGGATGGCTGGTATTACCTGACCGCCGCGGAGGGCGGGACCAGCGTCAACCACTCGCAGGTGGTGTTGCGCTCCAAGGAGCTGCGCGGGCCCTATAGTCCCTATGCCGACAACCCGATCCTGACCCAGCGCGACCTTGATCCCAAGCGCCCCCATCCGATCAGCGCGGCGGGGCATGCCGAACTGGTCCAGACGCAGAATGGCGACTGGTGGGCGACCTTCCTGGCGACTCGGCCCTATGCCGATGATTACTACAATATCGGGCGCGAGACGTTCCTGCTGCCGGTGACGTGGAAGGACGGCTGGCCGGTCATCTTGGACAAGGGCAAGACCGTGCCCTGGACGCACAAGGCCCCGAACCTGCCCACCTCGCCTGCCCCGAAGCTGCCGACGAGCGGTGACTTCGGCTATACGGACGAGTTCGACGGCAACAGGCTGGCGATGCAGTGGATCGGCGTACGGACGCCCAAGGTGCCGTTCTATACGGTCGCGGGTGGATCGCTGAAGATGCAAGGCGGCGATGCGCTGGGCAACCGGCAGGGCGTGCCGGGCTTTGTCGGGCGGCGCCAGCAGCACTCGATCGCGGACGTGTCGACGACACTGCACTTCACCCCCGCCAAGGACGGCGCCCGCGCCGGTCTGGTCGCGATGCAGAACGACTATGCCTATCTGTTCTTCGGGCTGACCCGTATCAACGGCCAGCCGCGTATCGCGCTCTACAAGCGAGAGGGCAAGAATACGCGGGATGAAACCGCGTCCGAGACGCTGGTCGCCTCCGCGCCCTTCGCATCCCGGGGGCCCGTGACGCTGACCATCCATGCCAATGGCGGGACGATGGCCTTCGACTATGAAAGCGGCGGCAAGCGCGCGACGTTGACGAGCGATTTCGACACCCGCTTCCTCAGCACGGCGCGGGCGGGCGGTTTCGTCGGCACGGTCATGGGCCCCTATGTGTACACGCCGCGATGATCCGGCGTCCGCTTTCGCTCATGCTGCTGGCGGCGGTCCCTGCCCTGGCGGGGGCCCAGGCCTGGCAGTCGGATCGCGGTGACGGCACCTATGCCAATCCGCCGCTTTACGCCGATTATCCGGATCCCGACATCATCCGGGTGGGGCGGGATTTCTATTTCATCACGACGACCTTCGCCAATGTGCCCGGCCTGACGATCATGACGTCCCGCGATCTGGTGAACTGGCGCTTCGTGGGGCACGTCATCGACCGGCTGGAAGGCCTGCCGCAATATGACCTGAAGGACGGCGGCGCGTATCGGAAGGGCATTTTCGCGCCCAGCCTGCGCTACCGCGACGGCGTCTTCTATATCGCCGTCACGCCGGTGGGCGAGAAGACACGCATCTATCGATCGCGCGACATTCGTGGTCCCTGGGCGATGAACCGGATCGGCGAAGCCGCCTTCGATCCGGGCCTGTTCTTCGACACCGATGGCAGCGCCTATATCATGACCTCCGTCGGGTCGGACGGCACCAACACGCTGCTCAGCCTGGACCGCGACCTTCGCACCGTCACCGACAAGCGCGTCGTCTATTACAACAAGGGCGCGGAGGGCTCGAAGCTCGTCAAGCGGGGCGCCTATTACTACATGTTCAACGCCATCCCCCGGCGGCTGGGCATGACCGTGTCGCGTGCCAAGAGCCTGTCCGGCCCATGGGAGACGCGTGACCAGATCGACGACAAGACCGGCGGACACCAAGGCGCGATCGTCGATCTGCCCGACGGCACCGATTACGGCTTCGTCATGGTCGATGCGGGCGCGGTCGGCCGGATGACCAATATCAGCCCCGTCTTCTGGAAGGACGGCTGGCCGGTCTGGGGCACGCCGCAAGCGCCGGGCCGCGTACCCGCCACCGCGACCAAGCCGATCCGGGGTCAGCCGGTCAGCGTGCTACCCACCTCGGACGATTTCTCGCGCCCCAGCCTTGGCCTGCAATGGCAGTGGAACCACAATCCCGTCGCCAGCGGCTGGTCGCTGATCGAGCGACCCGGCTATCTGCGGCTTCGCGCAGGCCAGGCGCCCGCGCTCTGGAGCGCGCGCAACACGCTGCTGCAAAAGGGGCAAGGTCCGTTCAGCCGGGGCGTGGTGGCGATCGACGTGTCGCATATCCGGGCGGGCGACCGGTGCGGTTTCGGCACCTTCGGCAAATATAGCGGTCATATCGCGGTCGGCCGGAGTGGTGACGGGCGGCTGACCCTGACCATGCGCGTGATCGAGGATGTCGCGGCGGACAAGGGCACGACACAGAAGACCGATGTGCGGGTCGATGCGCGGCCGGTGGCGGGACAGCGCCTGTTCCTGCGGGCCGACATGGACTTCAAGACCGACCGGGCGAGCGTGGCGTACAGCCTCGATGGCCGCGACTGGCAGACGCTGGGCGGGGATTTCCCATTGGCCTTCGACTGGCGGACGGGAACGTTCCAGGGACAGCAATATGCGCTGTTTTGCTACAATCCCGGTGGCAAGGGCGGGTGGATGGACGTGGACGGCTTCACGCTGTCGGGGCGGTAATTGCCCGGCCCTCAGATCGTCGGCAAACCCCGCTCCACGATCTTGCGGATCAGGTCGCGATGTTTGGGCAGGCCCGCCAGCAACCGCCCGGTCTGCACGTCATTCTCCCGCCGCGCCCGCTCGGCGGCGATCGCCTCGGCGATCAGGCTGCCGGGCGCGATGTCGGTGCGCTGGCCCATGCCGTACAGGACATACTGGTAACTGGCGGAGGGGAAAACCTCCTCCACCCGGTCGAACTCGTCGTGCATCCACGGCGCTTGGTAACGCCACAACTCCATCAGCTCCTGCAACCGGTCCGGCATCGTCTCTGGCCGACAATTATCCCGCCAGAAGTCGCTGTCCGTCCGCTGGGTCAGCGCATAGTGCAGCTTCAGGAAATCGACGATCCGCCCCCAGCGGTACAGGGTCGTCTCGTTGAACCGCTTGGCGACCGTGTCCATCACCTCACGACAGGCGGGCATCTGCTCGGCGATCAGCTTGGCCGACAATTCGATCAGCACGATGGCCGACGCCTCCAGCGGTTCCAGGAAACCGGCGGCAAGGCCAACGCCGACACAGTTGCGCTCCCAGAAACGCGTGCGGTGTCCGGCCCGGATCTTCAGCTCACGGAGGGGCAGGTCGCGCCCCGCCTCGCCCAGATAAGCGCGCAGCTCGCGCTCGGCTTCGTCGTGGTCGATATGACTGCTGGAAAACACATGGCCGACCCCGCGCCGGGTCGGCAGGCCGATGTCCCAGATCCAGCCCGAGGATTGCGCGGTCGAAATGGTGTGCGAGGCGATCGGTGCCTCGGGATCGTTATAGGGTACCTGGATCGCCAGCGCGGTGTCGCAGAACAACACGTCGTTCAGCGGCTTGAACGGCACGCCCATCGCCTCCCCAAGCAGAAGCGAGCGAAAGCCGGTGCAGTCAACGAACAGGTCGCCCGTCACCTCGCCCGCCTGTACCGTCCGAACGGCCCGGATGTCGCCGCCCTCGGTCAGCAGCACCCCCTCGACATTGGCGAGCACATGGCGAACGCCCAGTTGCTCGCAGCAATGGCGGCGCAGGAAGTCGGCGAATTTCCCGGCATCGAGGTGATAGGCGTAATTGGCGATCGCCTCATATTCCGGCGTCGCGATGGTCTTGGGCGCAAGCCCCGCGTCGCAAATCCGCCCCTGCGGCGTGACCGCGTCGCAAAAACTGACCTCGCCCTCCCCCGTCAGCCAGTGCGGCGCGAGGTTCACCTGTCCGAAATTCTGCGGCAGCATCAGCGGGTGATAATAGCCGTCATCGGCCACGCCGGTGGTCCAGCGGTTGAAGCGCGCACCCTGTTTGAACGAAGCGTCGCACTCACGAAAGAACGCCGTCTCCGACACGCCCATCTTGCGCAGCGTCGTCCGCAGCGTCGGCCATGTCCCCTCGCCCACCCCGATGATCGGAACGTTCGGAGATTCGACCAGAGTGACGGTGAAGCCATGCGGCCGCCGCCCCTGATGCCGGGCAGCGATGACGCCTGCGGTAAGCCAACCGGCCGTACCGCCCCCGACGATCACGATATTCTGAACGGGTCGAACCATGGATCAGTAGGTCCAAGAAGCGGTGGGGATGTCAAGCCGCGGCCTGACATCCCCACCCCCGGCCATCGTCAGAAACGATAGCGCGCACCGAGCGTGAAGCGCCGGCCATAGTCGAACACGTCGAGCAGCTGGTTCTTGAACCGGCCATGCGTGCTCTGCTTGTTGTTGTTGACGTTCAGGATTTCGCCGAAGATCGAGAAGTCCTTCGTGACGTCATAACTGCTGGTCAGATCGATCTGGAAGCTTTGGTTCACGAAGGTCGGCTCGGCACCATACGCCCCGGTATTCTGATTCTGGCCGAAGCCCGCCAGATACTCGTCCCGCCAGTTGAGCGCCGTGCGGAACTGGAAGCCGTTCTTGTCGTAGAAGCCGACGAAGTTCGCCGAATTCGCCAGCCCCGTCACCGCGAAACCTGTCTGCGAGATATTGGTCGCGTCATAGGGCTTGTTGGTGTCGACCAGCGTCGCGTTCGCCTGGAAGCCGAAGCCGCTGTCGCCGAACACCTGCTGCCAGGCGATCTCGACGCCGCGCACCGTCGCGTTCGGTCCGTTGATCTGGGCCGAGATGGCAAAGCTTGCGGGCTGGCCGGTGGTCGGGTCGATCACGCCGTTCACCGTCTGCCGCGCGACACCGCCGACGATGAAGTTGCTGACATTCTTCAGGAAGAAGTCGACCGCCAGATACGAGTTGCGCTGATAGTACCATTCGGCCGCGATATCGAAATTGTCCGCCAGATAGGGCTGGAGATTGGGGTTGCCGCCGCTGCCCGACAGCGCGCCGACGCGCTGGCCGATGCCGACGTTCAGCACCGGGTTCAGCAGGTTGAGGCCGGGACGGGTCAGCGTCCGCGATGCGTCGAAACGCAACTGCAGATTGTCTGTCACCTCCAACCGCGCATCGACCGATGGCAGGACATAGGTGTAGCTGTTGCTGCGCGACACGGGCTGCGTACCCGAGAAACCTATCGTCAGCAGCGTCGGGTCGGTCGTGCTGCGGGTGATCGAGATCGGCTGGCGGCCCTGCCCGATCGAGCGCAGGCGCGTATTCTCCGTCCGGACACCGAAGGCGACGTGCAACGGCATTGCGCCAATGCGACCTTCCATCGCCGAACTCAGGAAGAAGGACAGCGTCTTTTCGTTGACCGTCAGGATGCTGGCCGGGTCGACCGCTTCGCTGAACTGGCCTCGGAAACCCAGCAGACCGTTCGACGTATCGTTAGCCGCAGGATAGTTGAAGCCTGGAATATTCTGGGCATAGGGATTGCCGAGCCCCGACAGATAGGCCTGATAGGCCTGCGGGCTGTAGATCAGGACCGATGGCGGCAGGCCGCCGCTGAACCCGGAGATGAAGTTGTTGAGGCTGATCGAGCCCTGATAGAGGTTCGACGGCAACGGCGACACGCCGCCGCCCTGACCCGAAGGGGCGCCGTAACCCGAATAGGCCTGCCAGAAATTGTTGGTGAAGGTGCTGCGGTTCAATAGTTGGAAATTGTCCTCGACATACTGGCCGCCCAACTTCAGCGTGATATTGTCTTCCTTCCACGTCGCCACGCCGCGGAATTGCTTGAGTTCGTCGGTGTTCTGCTGGGTCTGATTGACCGTGACGTGCGAACCGATGAAGCTGGGATCGGCCCAGTTCGCGGCGTTTCCGGCCGGACCGAAATTGCTGATCGTCGGGAAGGCCTTGTTGCTGTCGCCCGTGATGTTGAAGCCGAGGTTGGTGCCCAGGCGGCCGCCATAGCCGATATCGCCATTCTGGCTGCCGATGACATTGCCGGGGTTCAGCCAGCTCTTGGCATAGGCACCGTCCGCCTCGACCGTCAGCTTCTCAGTCACGTCCCACTTCACGTTCAGGCCGGTCTGGTTGGTCTGAAGGATCTGGCGGTTATGCGCCGAGGTGAAGTCGGTGGGCGAGCCCGCCTGGGTAAAGCTGACTGCGGTGCCGTTGGCATCCTGCTTGACGTTGCGCAACGACTCCTGGCTGAACCAAACGCCAAAGCCATAGACGTCGGTGTTCAGCGTCTGACGCGAGAAGTTGTTGTCCAGCGTGACCATCAGGGCGTCGGACGGATGCCATTGCAACGCGATACGGCCATCGACGCGCTCGTCCTGCACGCGCTGCTGTTCCGCGCCGTACTGCTGCGGGAACCAGCCGGTCAGGCTGCGGACCTGGGTGGGGTCGGTGGTGCTGCTGCCCGGATTGCAGACGGTGGCAGTGCTGCCCTGCAACTGACACGGGGCAAAGCCGTTGCCCGGCCAACCCGACACGAAGACGCGGTTGGTATCGGTATCACGCCGGGTGTAGATGAAGCTCGACAGGATACCGATCGTATCATCGGCGAAGGTATCGCTAACCAGCGCGCCGAGCGTTGGCACCACACGACCCGCGCGATCCTGCATCGAGCCCGAGGCGCTGACCGCCGCGCGGAAGCCGGGATGGTCGAACGGCTTGGGGAACTGGATGTCCACCGTCGCACCGATCGAGCTGGACGCCAGCGAGACGTCCGGCGTCTTCAGAACGCTGATCCCGCCGATGAAATCCGAGCCGACGGTGCTGAAGTCGATCTGGCGACCGCCCGTTGCGGTCGAGATGCGGCGGCCATCATACAGGGTGGTGTTGAAGTCGCCACCAAAGCCACGAACGGTGATGCCGGTCGGCTCGCCGCGCGCACCAGACCGCTGGATCGAAACGCCGGGCAGACGCTGAAGCGAGGCGGCGACGTTGGAATCTGGAAATTTACCAATGTCTTCGGCGGAAATCGCATCGACCACGCCGGTCGCGGTGCGTTTGATGTCAAGGTTGCGCTGGAGCGAACTGCGCAGGCCGGTGACGATGATCTCGCCTTCGGTCACGCTGCCGTCCGGGGCCGGGCTGTTGTTCTGGGCGCTCGGCGCGGTCGCCTGATCCTGCGGCGTTCCGGCTTCCTGAGCGGAGGTCGAGTTGGCTTGGACGGGCACGTCCGGGCGGATGGCACCGGTCTGTGCAAAGGCGGTACCCGGCGCGACCATCGCCAGCGCCATCAACGGTGAAACCCCGGCCATCAGGCCACGGCGCGAAACAAGTGCCGCCACGAACGCAGTGCGTGCCACCATTTTCCCCTCTCCTACATTTTGCCCCTGGCCGATCGGTTTTGATTCACCGTACCGAACATTCGATATGCTCATGTTAGCGGTATAACAAGCCCGCGACAAGTCGTTTGTGCCGCGCTACTCATCCGCCTTGACGACGGGCGGACAGGCACGGACAAGGAACCGATGCCGCCGCCCGCCCCGCCGGATATCTGCACCGGTCGGGGTCATGGAATGGATGCGAGAGGACCGACGATCATGGCCGACATGGAATTGCTCGACAGCGCACGACACGGGGCCCTGCGCGTGTCCGCCGCGCCCGACGCGACACGCCATTTCGTGCAGCTGGTCGCGGGTGAGTTCCTGGCCGCCGCGCTGCATTATCCGATCCTGTTCGCCCGCCATCCCGAGACGGGAGACCTGTATCCCGGCGCGCTGATGGGATTGGTGCCGGAGGAAAACCTCTGCCTGGGGCCCCAACGCACCCTGACCGGCTATCGCCCCGCCGATCTGGAGCGGCAGGCCTTCTACGTCTCGGGCGAGAATATTGCGATCGATCCGCGCCATCCGGCGCTCGGCCAGCCCGATGGTGCCGCCCTGTTCGAGGGGGACGGCGGCGCGGCCCCTGCGCTGCGGCGTATCCAGAATGCATTGCGGACGCTCCATACCGGCCTGCCGGAGACCGACGGCTTCATCGCACGGTTGATGGCCAACAAGCTGGTCGAGCCGATCGAGCTGAGCTTTCAGTTCGACAATGGCGAGAGCCTGCGCCTGGACTCGCTCTACACCATCAGCCTGGATGCGCTGCACGCCCTGTCCGATGCGGCGGCGCTGACGCTGTTCCGCAACGGCGATCTGCAACTCATCTATGCGGTCGCGGCCTCGGTACGGCATATCCCGTATCTGGCGGCGCGGCGGAACGACCGGTTGAGCGGGCTGGTCCAGTGAGCGGCGGGGCCGTCGAGATCGATCGCGCGCTGCTGGTCGACTCTGACGCCTTTCGACAATGGGTGGTCGAACCTTGCCGCCCGGTGGTGATCCGGGGGGCCGTCGCCGACTGGCCACTCGCCCGCGCCGCGTCCGGGGACAACGGGCTGCGGACCTATCTGGCTCAGTTCGACGCGGGGCGGCAGGTCGATGCCTTTGTCGGCGATGCCGCGATCGCGGGCCGATATAGCTATACGGACGATCTGGCGGGCTTCAATTTCCGTCGCGAGGCCATGCCCTTCGCCGAGGCAATCGGGCGCATCACGACCCCGCGCGACACCGGTGAGACGCTTTATGTCGGCTCGCTGCCTATCCCGATCGTCCTGCCGGGGCTGGCCGAGGCGAACCCGCTCGCCTTCACGCCGCCCGGCGTCGCGCCGCGCATCTGGATCGGCCATGGATCGACCGTCGCCTGTCATTACGACATGATGGACAATCTTGCCTGTGTGGTGGCAGGCGAGCGCCGCTTTACCCTGCATCCGCCCGATGCCATTGGCGACCTCTATGTCGGCCCGATCGACCATACGATGGCGGGCCAGCCCGTTGCCCTGGCCGCAGAGGCCGCGCCCGGCGATCCGCGCTATCCCCGGTTCGAACAGGCACGGGACCGGGCCATCACCGTCGATCTGACGCCGGGCGACGCGCTCTACATGCCCAAGTTATGGTGGCACCGGGTCGAGGCGCGCGGCGCCTGCAACATCCTGGTCAATTACTGGTGGGACGCTTTTCCGGTGGCGCCCGATCCGCCCTTTGCCACGATGCTGCTCGCCATGAGCGCGATCGCGGCACGGCCGGAGGCGGAGCGGGCCGCGTGGCGCGCCTGGTTCGACCATTATGTCTTTCGGCCCGATGGCCATCCGCTCGCCCATCTGCCCGAAGCGCGCCACGGTATCCTGGGTGACAGCTCGGAAAACGCCAAGTTCGTCCGGGCCCATGCCATGCGGCTGCTGCGCGGCGGCTAACCCGCGCGGAGCGCCAAGCCCTCGACCACCACCTCGGGATCGACCAGCCACAGGGTCACACGGTGCTGGCCCGCCACCAGCGACGGCAGCGACGTGGTGGCAACACGCCGGTTATCGATCACCGACCGTTCCCAACGGGCCTCGTTCTCACCTTCCATCAGGTTCAGGATGACCGGCGCACCGTTATCGATCGACACCGCGATCCGGTGCCGTGCTCCGCCCCGAACGTCCAGGCCGGGCGCGGCGATGACGTCGAGCTTGGCCACGCCGCCACCCTTCCAGGTGACGTCATACACGATGCGCGGCGTATCGCCGCCCGGCCGTTCGATCGCGGGCGCAGTGGTCGGCGTCGCGACCATCGCGGCCCCTTCGGCGGTAAAGTCCGCCACGCGTTGCCATTTGATGCCACGCCCACCGACGGCGCGTCCGGCATCGGCGGGGATCAGAGCCGGTCGCGACCCGCTTGGGGCGGGTAGCGACAATGGCCGTTCCCTGGTGGCCAGCGCAGGCATGATGTCTCGGTCGGGCTGTTGCCAGCCGGTATAGCCGATATGCGTCTGGGCCATCATGCTGGTCCACTTGCCGCCCGCCGTCCGCTCCTCATAGCGTCGCCGGATGATCGCATCCTGCGCGAAATAGCGCCGCGCATCATCGGCCGCACGTGCGGCGTCGGCATAGCGCCCCGCATCGACCATCGCCCTATTGGTCGCCACCGCCAGATACATGCGATGCAGATTGGCCGTCGCCTCGATCCGGTGGAGGACCAGCTCGTAATAGGCGTCGCGCCGGTCGGCGGGGACCAGGCGCTCGAGCCGACGGGCGTCGTTGTCGAGCGCGTTCCACTGACCGGCAACGCGGTTCCATTCGCCGTTCTGGAAGTCATAGCTGGTTGCGTCGAGCAACTCGGGCTTGCGGCGACTGGCGAGCTGGCCATAGCGGGCGATCAGTGCGCCGATCGCGGGGCCCTGGCCCGCGCCGAACTGCTGCGTGGCCCAGCGCACCGGATAGGCCTGCATCGCCGACAAATCCATCCGCGCCGGGTTCCAGGCCATGTCGAGGAAGAAGCTGGTCGGATATTCCATCGGCTTCAGGTCGCCGACATTGACGATCCACAGCCGGTCCGCGCCATAATCCGATGCCATGCGCATCTGTTGCCAGATACGCGGGACGGCATTGGTGTCGAGCCACTTATAGTTGCGCGGCCCCCCGACATAATCGAAATGATAATAGACGCCCGCCCCACCGGCCCGCCTGGAGCCGGGCGGCGGCAGGCGGCGGATATTGCCCCAATTGTCGTCGGCGAACAGCAGGGTGACGTCGTCGGGAACGCGCATCCCCTTGTCGTAATAATCCTGCACTTCCTTATAGAGCGCCCAGACCTGCGGCGTCTCGGCCGCCGGGCGTTTCGTCACGTCGGTGATGATCCGTCGCTGGTCGCGCACGATCCCCTGGAGCAGTTCGATCGCGGTGCCCTCGGTCATCGGTTCGTCGCCGTCGCCGCGCATCCCGATCGTCACCGGGTCCTCCGCCTTGCCGCGCCGCTCGATCCCCTTGCGCCAAAAGGCCTGAAGAGCCGGTGCGTTCTTCGTATAGTCCCACGGGCCTTTGCCCTCTCGCTTCCAGTCGGCCTGCGCGCGCTGCATCGGCTCGTGGTGCGAGGTGCCGAGCAGCACCCCCATCTCCTGCGCCAGCGGGGCCGAAGCCGGATCATCCTCCCACAGCGACTTGCCCCACATGGCGGGCCACAGGAAATTGGCCTTGGATCGAAGCAGCAGGTTGAAGACCTTTTCATAGGCCAGGTGATTGACCCCACCGAACTTCGCCCGCGCCCAACCGCCGAAGCCCGGCTCTTCGTCGTTGATGAAGATGCCGCGATATTTCACGACCGGATGATCGGCGACCCGACCCGCCGTCAGATAGAGTGTCGGATGACGTTGCGCCGGCACATCGGCCCACCAGGTCCATGGGCTGACGCCTGCCTTGGCACTGATGTCGTACAGGCCAAAGATCGTGCCGCGCCGGTCCGCACCGACGATCACCAGCGCACGACCGACACCGGGTAGCGGGTTGTCGACGACCTGCTCGACATAACCCTCCCACTGTCCCGGCAGCCCATGGACGTCGAGCTTGCCCGCCTTGACCAGTGCGTCGATCACCGGGCTGTGACCCAATGTCCCGGCGATGATCGACACATTCCCACTGGCGGTGTCGATCAGACGAACCTCGCCGCCGCCGACCGCCTTCAGATCGGCGACCAGATCGGCTGCGGCGCGACGGACGCCGGGTTCGTCGTTCGGATCGACGAGCACGCCACCTGCGCGTCCGGGCGTCAGCAGCGCCAACGCACCCGGGCTCGCCCGTTCGCACGGGGCCACCGGTCCGGCGCAGTCCGACTGCGCGGCCGAGGCCACACCCGGCACGAATGCCAGCCACGCAGCGGACCATAGCAGGTGACGCATCATCTCTCTCCTTGCCCGCGCACTCGACGCGATCGGGGCCTTCTCGTTTGCCTTGGATCGCGTTATCGCTACCATAAGGCTAGGCCGCAAGCGCCGAGTGACGGATGGAAAGGATGAGGATGAAGGCACATCGCTTGGCCGCGCACGCCACCGGGCTGCTGGCGCTGTCACTGCTGGCGGCGATACCGGCACAGGCGCAGGGCGGTCGCTGGACCCCCGCCTGGGGCGCGTCGCAGATGCGCGTGGATGGTGCCAATGCCGACAAGCTGGCCAAGGCGGGTCCCGCCACGATCCGCCAGTTCGTCCGCCTGACCGCCACGGGCAAGACGATCCGCCTTCGCGTGTCGAACCTGACGGGTACGACCCCGCTGCGGATCGGCGCGGCCAGCATCGGCCTGGCGACGACCGGCCAATCGAGCGTCGCTGCACCGGTGCCGGTCCGCTTCGATGGCCAGGCCGAGGTGATCGTGCCGCCGGGCGCCGACCTGTATTCCGATCCGGCCGCCCTGCCCGTCCAGGCCGGAGCCGATGTGGCGGTCAGCCTGTTCTTTCCCGACGCCGTCACCGCCCCGACCGGCCATGCCGCCGCACGCGGGACCACCTTCCTGATCGCGGGCGATGCCACGCGCCGCACCACCGTGGCCGATGCGCAAGGTATCGGCGGGTGGTGGAGCCTGTCGGATGTCGAAGTGCAGGATGCGGTTCAGCGTCGGACGATCGTGACGATCGGCGACTCGATCACCGACGGCTATGGCATTGCAGACAACAGCAATGCACGCTGGCCGGACGTATTGGCCCGCCGTCTGGCCGCCGTACCGACGACGCGTGGGTTCTCGGTCGTCAATGCGGGCATTGGCGGCAACCGGGTGCTGCTCGATGGGCTGGGCCCCAATCTGATGGCCCGGTTCGACCGGGATGTGATCGCCCGCCCGGGCGTCAGCCACGCCGTCCTGCTGGAGGGGGTCAACGATCTGGGCGTGCTGACCCGCGAACATCCGGTAGATGCCGCCGCGCATCAGGCGATCGTTCGCCAGATCACCGGTGCCTATCGCCAACTGGCCGAGCGTGCGCACGCGCATGGCATTCGCCTGATCGTCGGCACCATCACACCGTTTCAGGGCAGCGACTATTACCATCCGGGCCCGGAGACCGAAGCGGATCGCCAGGCGATCAACCGCTTCATCCGTACGTCCGACCTTTTCGACGGGATGATCGACTTCGATCAGGTGGTTCGCGATCCCGCAAGGCCCGATCATCTGCGCCCCGCCTACGACTCCGGCGACCACCTCCATCCGAGCATGGCCGGATACCGGGCGATGGCAGAGGCGGTGCCGCTGTCCCTCTTCACCCGGCCCTGAGCTAGAAAGCCGCGTCCAGCCCGATGCGCAGGGTTCTCGGGCGGAGCGGCGTCACCTGATCGCGTCCGGTGGTGAACGGTGTCCCGAGCGCAAAGCGGTTGCCGCGTGTATCGGCCAGGTTGGTGATCCCCGCCGTTACTCCGAACGCCTCGAAGCCCAGGCGCGCGGTCAGTCCGCTGTCAAGATAATTCCCCTGCAACTCGCCCAGCATCGGCCCGACCCCCAGCCTGGACGCGCCGACATAGCGCAGCCAGCCATCGACCCGCAGGTCGCGTCCCCCCGCTATCGTGCCGTGATAGACGATGCCCGTCCGCCCCGTGATCCGGGCGATGTTGGGGATCTGGCTCAACCGCGCGAGGATCATGGCGCGATCGGCGGCCTGCCCGTCCATCAGGGCAAAGGCCCGCGCATTCGACGGCTCGTCGATATGACTGTCGTTATAGGAGACCGCCGCTTCGATCCGCAGCCCGCGGGCGATGCGGGCGCCGGCCAGCGCTTCGAGGGTCCAGAGCTGGCCATCACCGATATTGGCGGTGCTGGGCAGGCCCGTCGCGTCGATGAAATCCGCCTGGATGTCACGCCACGATGTATGCGCCAGCGTCAGCGATGCATCGAATCGCTCCCGGCCTAGCCGCCCGGTACGCAGGCCTGCCTCGATGGTCGAAACCCGGTCATTGCGGAAACGGCGGACCAATGGCCCTTCGATGGTCAGCCCGCCGGGACGGAAACCCTGCTGATAGCGCAGGAACAGCTGCGCCCCCGGCGTCAGGTCGATCAGTGCGGAGGCGGAGGGCAAGAGGATCGTCTGCGCGCGCCGGGCCGTCACCTCGCGCAACCGCGCCAGCGCCTGGAAGGACAGCGCGGCGGGCAGGTCCTCGCCCGCGCCGTCCAGCACCGATCGGGTGACGCGCAAGCCCCCCGTGGTCAACAGGCCGGGCAGCAGCCGCAGGCTCGCCTCGCCGTATAGCGTCGCCTCCTCGACGGTGTTGACGACGCCGGTGCGCGGCACCAACTGCCCCGGCTCGCCGAACAGCCGGGTCAGGCGCGTGCGATTGTGGACATAGCTGAATCCCGCCAGCCACCCCGATCCGTCGGGCGCCGAATGCCAGGCGCGTGTCTCGTTCGCCTGCATCCGCGTCGCATTGGCTTGCGCGAACAACTGGACCGGACCACCCGGCGGGGTCGCATCATACCGCTCCATCAGGTCGTGCGCGGTGACGCCGCTGCTCGAACGAAAGCGGACCTGCCCCAGCCGTCCTGACACGATCAGCTGCGCCTGCCCGAAATCGGCGGAGAAACCTTCGGTGACGGGGGCCGAGCGGGTGAGCGGCGGGCCGTCGCGATCCGCATATTGGCTGTCCGCGCCACGAATCCGCTGGCCGATACCGATCGCCTCGATGCTCCAGCCGCCGCCAAGCTCGGCCTTCACGGCCGCGCGACCACCGGCAATTCGCGTCCGGTTGACGTCGGTGCGGCCGAGCAACGGCTTGTCGATGTAACCCCCCTCGCTTGCCGTATCGGCGACCAGTCGTACCGCCAGCCGGTCGGCCACGATGGGCAGGTTGAGCACCGCCTGCGCATCGCCGCCCGGTGCTCCGCCGGTCGTCGCGGACCCACCCAGGCTGACCGATCCCCCGGTGCGGGTCGGGTCGGGCGCGTTGGGCACCAGCCGGATGAGCCCGCCCAACGACCCCGCGCCGTATAGCGTACCCTGCGGCCCCTCCAGCACCTCGACCGCCGCCAGGTCGGCCAGCCGCAGATCGGGATCGGGCGCGTTGTAGCTGAGCCGCAGGTCCCCGAAATACTGGCCGACGGTCGCCTGGGTCGGCCCGGTGAAGCTGGAGTCGGCGATACCCCGGATGAAAAGCTTGTTGCGCCCGGCCCCCAGATAGGTCGAGGCGATCACCGTCATCCGGTCGGCCAGCTTCGATGTTCCACCAGCGCCGCCCAGTTCCAGTTCAGCCCCCGCCACCTGCACCACCTGCCCGGCGAAATGATCTCGGGTCGTGTCGCGCTTGCTGGCCGTCACCACGATATCGCCACCGGAGACGTGAGGCGGCAGCGATACGGGCGGGCGGCGCGCGATACGGGGCGCGTGCGTGCGCAGGCGCGGGGTCAGCCGCCACGCGCCGCGGCCCAGTGGCTCGACCCGCGCCCCGCTACCCCGCGCGATCACCGACAGCGCCTGCTCCACAGACAATCGGCCGCGCAAGGGCGGCACCGGACGGCTCCACAGCCCGGCATCGGGCACGGAGATGTTGGCCCGCAACGCACGCCCCAGCGCCATGACCTGCGTCCCCACGGTCCCGGCGGGCAGGTCGACCGGCACACGCTCGTCCGCCAGCGCGGGTGCACTGGCGAACGCGGCTATCCCGACGATCCCGCCCCCCGCCAATCTCACCCGCGCGGTTCCAGCGTCCAACCAGCGGCATCGCGCCGCACCCGCACCTCCATCAGCGGCCCCAGCAGCGCCGGATCGCGGCGGACGGCCTGAAGGTCGATCACCCCGCGAAACGGCCGGGCCGCAATGGCCGGAGCGACCGACACCGGCTCTCGCAGGAAGCGACTCAGGTCTTCGGCCACTTCGCTGAGCGGCGCACCGTCAAAGGCCAGCCGCCCGTCACGCCAGCCGCCGACATCACCCGGATCGACCGCCGCGCGTATCAGTCGATCCTTCTCGACCGTCACGCCCTGCCCGGCGTCGAGGCGCAACGCTGCACCCTTCGGATCGACCATGACGGCCCCCTCGGCCACCGCCACGCGCGTTTGCCGCGCGCCCATCCGCACATCGAACACGGTGCCCAGATCGACCAGGGCGACGTCGCCCGCCCGCACCGCGAAGGGATGCCGGTCGTCATGCATCACCCGGAACAGCGCCTCGCCCCGCTCCAGCACCGCCCGGCGGGGATCAGCGTGATCCAGCGCGATACGGCTGCCCCCCGCCAGCGTGATGACGCTGCCATCGGACAGCGGCACGTCGCGCGTCTCCGCAGCGGCCGTCTCGACGGCATAGGGTCGTGCCCGGTCCTGCCACGCCTGCAACCCGATCGCGCCGACCAGCGCAGCGGCCGCCGCCCCACCGATCCAGCGGAGCGCACCGCGCCGACGCTCGACCGGCTGCGGCTCGGCGAGCAGATCGGGATGCGCGGCCAGCGCTTCCTCCGCGTCCAGCAACGTCGCCGCCATCCGGTCATAGCGCTCGACATGCGACGGATCGGCTTCCAGCCAGACGGTAAAGGCATCCCAGTCGGCATGCGCCGGGTCCGCCATGCGCAGCGCCCAGTCGAGTGCCTCGACATCGACGCCGGGGGCGGGAGAATATCGGTCCTGGCTCATCCGATCTGATCCTTGAGCGCGGCGATGGCCTGGGCAGCCAGGCGGAGGTCGCTTTCGACGGTGCTGATGCTGATCCCCCATTCCTCGGCGATGCGCTTTTGCGGGACGCCCTCGATCCGCACTCGCCGAAAGATGGTGGCAGGCCGTTCGCCCAGTGCCGCCAGCGTCGTGGCGATCCGCTCGGCGGTCTGGCGCGCGACGAGGGCGCGTTCGGCCGCCGGTGGCTCAGGGCCGCCTTGCTCCTCCACCCAGTCCTGTTCGCGCCGTTCGGCCTGACGGCGCGAACGATAACGGTCGACCATCAACATGTCGGCCGCGCGGTAGAGATAGGCCAGCGGATTGGCGATCGGCCCGTCCATTCGTCCCGCCAGCTTGACCCACAGGTCTTGAACCAAATCCTCGGCCGCATCGCCCGCACCACGCACCGCGAGGAAGCGGACGAGCTTTTCGCGATTGGCGAGGAAAACGGCCTCAATCCCGGTGGGCGACATGGATGGAACCGGCGAAAATGGGAGGGACTGGCGTGGCTTAGCCGAACCGGATCCCTGTGAAAAGGAGCCCCACCGGGACGCGTGGTGGGGCTCCGATCGACCGCGTGCGCTACAGGGGGGATGCACGCGGGCGAACTCGCCTAAAAGGCGAACTGAAGGGCCGCGCGCGCCGACAGCGCGACGTTGCCGAGACGTTGTTCGGCATTGACCTCGCCGCTCAGGCGGATCTCACTGGTGCCGGTGATCGCCCGGACCCTGCCGACCCAACCTCCGTCGCGGGCCTCGGGGTCGAGGATGAAGGGGGTGCCGTCACCGAACCGCGCGATCGTGCGGCCCAGCGTCCCCGCGACCCGTTCGCGTCGTCCGCCCTCGATTTCCAGGCGGCTCCACTGGGCGTAGCGATTGTCGCCGCCGAAGTTGATGCCCGCCGCCACGCTGGCGGTCAGCGCCAGTTCGTCGCTGGTCCGCTTGGCGACGGTCAGGTCGTAACCGGTGCCGCCGCCCACTTCGCGATAACCGTCCTCGTTCAACCGATAATAGTCGACGGCCAGGATCGGGCGCACGTTGAACTGACCGACCCAATGCTCCCAGGAGACCGAGCCCGAACCCGAATAGAGCATGCCGTTCCAATCGGCGGTCGCGCGGCGCTGTACCGCCTCGGTGCCGACCACGCCGTTGAACTGGCGCTGCGCATCGAAGGACAGGAACGCCGCCGAACCCCGCGCCTGCGCCGCCAGCGCACCCCAGCGGGCGCGCCAGAAACCGGCCAGCTCATACTGGCTGTGGTTCACGCGGTTGACCGCCGATCCCTCATTGTCGCGTCCGCTCATATAGGACAGCGACACGCCGAAATTGCCCGCCCGGGTCTTGTTCTCGATACCGCCACTGAGGCCCCAGCCGCGTACGTCGTAACTACGGGTCGAACGCGTGCCCTTGGAAGCATCCCAGCCCAGCGGGCTGAGCCAATAGCCCCATTTGCCCTCTTCGCTGAACTCACCCGCCGGTTCGCGTAGTTGTGCCGCGGCCGCGCGCGAGGCCAGGGTCACGCCCTCGAACAAGCTGCCAGTGTAGTTGGGCAGCATCTGCTCGACCGCTCCCCGGAACGCAGCACCGTCATAAAGTCCACGGATCGCGTCGGACAGCTTGGCGTCGCTGCCGATCGCGGCGTCGATCGCGTCAAAGGCGCTGACCCCGGCATTGCTCAGGCCCAGTTCGGTCTTGGCCTTGCGAGTGACCTCGACCGCAATCTCATTGGCCTGCGCCGTGACGATCGCGCCCTTGTAGAGGAAGGGCATGGCGGACGCGGCGAGCGTCAGATTGCCAGCCCCGGTCAATGTCCCCGAGCGCAGGACGACATAGCGGCCGGTCACGTCCGTACCACCCGAAACGCGAAGCGCCAGTTGGCTGTTCGCGCCGATCGTGGTCGCACCGCCGACCTGGATCAGGTTGCCGGTCGGGTTCGCCTTGTCGAGTGCGACGCTCAGTATCGACTGGTCGCCCAGGCTGAGCGAGGCGATGTTCGTCACGCCATTGGCGGCGAAGGTGCCGCCGCCGCTCGCGACCGTGACCGCGACATGCGCGGCGTTGGTCAGGCGTCCGGCAAAGATGCCCTTCCCCGTGATCGCCACCAGGTCCTGGCCGCGCCCGGAAAAATCCGCCACGCCGTCGAAGCGCGCCGTATCGGCGATGGTCAGCGTGTCCGCCCCGGTGCCGAAGGTCGCGGTGCCCGCATAGGTGCCCGTCCCACTCATCTCCAGCCGGTTGTTGCCGGTCCCGAAGGTCACGTCACCACTGACCGCGCCTGCACCGACCTGAAGCCGGTCGTCGCCGCTGCCGAAGCGGATGGCGCCGGTGATCGTCGGCGCGGTCGCCCCGGCGGCGGGTGCGATCTGGCGGATGATCGCGCCGGCGCTATTGGCGGACAGGTCGATCGCGGTGCTGCGCGAACTGTCGGCACCAGCGCCTGCGATCGCGCCGGCATTTTCGACCAGGGTCAGGCCGCCGGTACGATCTAGGATCGCCGTCGCGCTGGCCCCCGTCGCGGTGGCGCGGATCGCGCCCGTATTGCGGATGGTCGGCACCGATGCGCCGGTGTCGATCAGCACGGCAGTGGTCAGTGCGGTGGGCGCGCCGCTGCCTGTGGCGGTGACCGAGCCCCCGACCGTCAGGCCGGGCGTGGACGCACCCGCGCCGAAGCGGATCGCGGTGGCCTCTGCTCCGGTCGCGGTCGCCTGCACCGTCCCGCCGACCGACACGCCCTGCGCGATCTGCACCGTTCCGCCCAGTCCGCCGATCGACAGCGCCGTCGCGCGTACCCCGCTATAGACGCCGATGCCCGTTACCCGGCCGTTGACGACCAGACCGGCCGCAGGCGTGGCCCCACCCGTCGCACCGATCAGGACGGCGCGGCTGGCCGAGCCGATCTGCATCGCGGGGGCCGCGCCATTCGAGATCAGGTCCGCCGCCTTGCCGGTCGTATTGCCCAGGGTGATGCCACCCGCGACGTTTCCGCCCACGACCAGTGCCGAACCGCCCTGAAGCAAGTCGTCGGGGTCGAGCTTCGAGACGTTGGCAGGCGGCGTGGTGTAGCGATAACCGGTCGAACCGATGCCGCCCTCGACGATCAATGCGCCGCCGATGTCGCCGTCGACCCGTGCGCCGACCGCGCCCTCACCCACCGCGACGATGGTGCCGCCGAGCGTCACATTGCCCGTCACGGCGCCGGTCCGCACGCCGACCGAGCGATCGCCCAGCATGTTGATCTTGCCCGACTGGGTGAGGTTGCCGGTCAGCGGGCCGTTCAGGAATATTCCTGCCGAGTCGTTGCCCTTGATCGTGATCTCGCCACTATTGGCGATGTTGCCGGTGAACCCGCCCGCCGTGCGGATACCGGTCCGCCGCGCGCCCTGCGCAAAGGGGCCGTCCAGATCGCCGTCCTTGTCGATGTCGGTCGGCGTATAGGTCTCGTCCAGGATGATCTTGCCGCTATTGGCGATGTCCCCGGTCACGCCCGCCGCCGCGCCAATCCCGATCGCGTCGTTCGCATCGGTCGTCTGGATGGTTCCAGCATTGGCCAGCTTGTTGTTGCTGTCGATCGTGACGGCCGTGCCGCTGCCGCTCGTCACGACGCTGCCTGCCGCCACGATGCTGATATCGGCGGCGGCCCCGTTGTTGATGGTGGCGGTGCGGACGGGCGTCGTCCGCTTGGTGTCGATCACGGTCTGGGCCGAGGCGGCCGTCCCCGCCGCCAGCGCGAGCGTGGCGGTCGAGGCGAAGAGCAGGCGATGCACGGATAAGGTCCCCTTGATATACCTTTGCCCCCCAGACGGAGCCGCGACGCCAAACCCTTGGTGGCCGGATTAAAATTTTGTCAGGTATGCGTGCGGGTGTTGACGATTGCAGCGCGCGGGATCAGAGGGCGGCGCAGGCGTGGGAGCCCCCGCGCCGTTCCAGAAAGCGAGAACATGTCCAGCGACAGTTCCAGTAGCGCCGCACGCCTCGGGCTCGTCCGCTAGTTTCGCAACTGGCTTTCGTCCGCCCCGGGTCGTGCGGACGAAAGGTTTCAAATGGTCAACGATCTGATTGCCGGTGTCACTGCCGGTTTCCGTTCCTCCCGGCGCGGCGTGTCCATCGCCGATCTTGTCGATACGCTCCAGTCGCTGCCCGTCGAGGAAGCGGCCGATGCCCTGTCGCAAATGCCCGACGCGCGTGCCGTGGCGGTGCTCGACAGTCCCGAACTGCGCTCGGCATCCGAGATACTGGTCCGGCTGACATCGGCACGGGCCGTCGCGCTCGTCTCGCAAATGTCCGAGGATCGCGCGGCCGACGTGCTGGGCGACATGGACGAGGAAGACGCCGCCGCGATCCGCGCCGCGCTGCCCGCCCCCGTCCGCGCCTCGATCGACACCCTGCTGCGCTGGCCACCCGACAGCGCGGGCGGCATGATGACGACCGAATATGTCGCCACCCCCGCCGACGCGACCGTCGCCGAGGTGCTGGCGCATATCCGCACCGTCGAGCGCAGCCGCGAAACCGTCTATTCGGTATTCCTGCTCGAGCCGCAGGGGCGGCTGGTCGCCACCGTCTCGCTACGCCAGTTGATCGCCGCCGAGCCGGAATCGCCCGCCTTCGATCTGGCGCGCGGCCATGATCCGATCACCGTCGCCCCGACCACCGACCGCGAGGAGGTGGCGCACCTGATCCGCCGCCACGACCTGCTCGCACTGCCGGTCGTCGACGAACAGGGTCGCCCGATGGGCATCGTGACGGTCGACGACGTGCTTGACGCGCTGGTCGCCGCGCATACCGAGGATACGCAGAAGTTCGGCGGGGTCGAGGCGTTGGACGATCCGTATCTGGAAACCGGCTTCCTCGCGATGATCCGCAAGCGCGCCGGATGGCTGAGCATCCTGTTCTTCTCCGAGATGCTGACCGCCAGCGCGATGCAGCATTTCGAGTCCGAACTGGAGCGCGCGGTCGTCCTCACCCTGTTCATCCCGCTCATCATGAGCTCGGGCGGCAATAGCGGCAGCCAGGCGACCTCGCTGATCATCCGCGCGCTGGCGCTGGGCCAGGTGCGGCTGCGCGACTGGTGGCGGGTAGCACTTCGTGAGCTGCCCGCCGGGCTGACGCTGGGCGCGATCCTGGGCATTCTGGGCATGGCGCGGATCACGCTTTGGCAGAATTTCGGGTTCTACGATTACGGACCCCATTGGATGCTGGTCGCGACCACGGTCGGCACGGGCCTTGTCGGCATCGTCACCTTCGGCTCGCTGGCCGGGTCGATGCTGCCCTTCCTGCTGCAACGACTGGGTTTCGATCCCGCGAGCGCCTCGGCACCGTTCGTCGCGACGCTGGTCGATGTGACGGGGCTGGTCATCTACTTCAGCATCGCGCTGGCGATTCTGTCGGGGACCTTGCTGTAATCGGGTTCAGCGCTTCCAATAGCGGACGTAATCGACCTTCATCACCTGCGGCAGGGCCGCGTCGTCGACACCCTTCTGCCCGCCCCAGTCGCCGCCGACCGCCAGGTTCAGGATCAGCGAATAGGGGCGGGTGAAGGGCCAGGCCGCCGCCCCGCCCGGCTGGTCGTTCTTCACCCGCATATAGGCACGGCCATCGACGCCGATGGTGATCGTGTCGGGCGTCCAATCCAGTTGATAACGATGATAGGTCGAGCACGCGCCCGCCACGCGAACCTCCGCGCCGCGCTGGGTCTTCAGCCGGTGGTTGAAGGCCGCCGAATGGACGGTCGCATGGATGACGTCGGGGTTCCAGCCGACCATTTCCATGATGTCGATCTCACCGCCGTCGGGCCAGCGTGATCCGTCCGTCGGGAGCAGCCAGATGGCAGGCCACATGCCCCGCCCGCAGGGTAGCTGCGCGCGAACCTCGTAGAAACCATAGCCGAGCGGCTGACGCGAGACGAGCTTCGCGGAGGTGTAGCGTTGCCCGCCCCAATCGGTCGCGTCACTCAGGCTTTCGACGCGGGCCTCGATGACCAGTGCCCCCTGTTCGACCCGCGTATTGGACCGCTCCGGCCCGGCATAATATTGCAGCTCGTGATTGGGCCAGCCCTGCTTGTTCTGACCGGTATCCCAGCGCCAGCGACGCGCATCGATCGAGCGGGAGAATTCGTCGCCGAAACTCGGCCTAGCAGACGGCGTGACCATCGCCCCGTCATAGGCATAGTTGGTGGCACCAAGGGACGGCGCCGCAACTTGCTGCGCCGTAGCAGTACTCGTCGCGAGCGCGGCCACTGCCGCCAGCCACCAACCCGAACAGCGCATCCGCATTCCCCTCACATCTTATGAGGATAGCGTAGCGCCCGCCGCCAGCGAACGCCACGCCGTAAGCGGCTAGGTATCAGCCCGCGATCGTGAACACCGAGCCGGAATCTACCCGGATGCCCGCACCGTTGATGAAGCTGGCACGCTCGGACACCAGGAAGGCGACGGCCGCGGCCACTTCCTCGGGACGGCCACGTCGTTTCAGCGCCATGCCGGGGCGTTCTTCGTCGAGGAAACTGTCGATCGCCTCCTCGACGCTGACGCCCTTTTCCTCGGCGCGCTTCTCCATCATCTTGTCGGTCATCGGCGTCGCAATGAAGGCAGGCGACACCGTGTTCACCAGGACATTGTCGGGGCCGTACGCCTTGGACAGACCCTTTGCCAGGCTGAGGATCCCGGCCTTCGCGGCACAATAGGGCAGCTCGTCGATATAAGGCTGCACCGCATCCTCCGACGCGAACAGGACCACGCGGCCCCAGCCCTTCCTGCGCATCGCCGGGATCGCCTCGCGGCACATGCGGACCGCGCCCATCAGGTCGATGTCGAGTGTCTCCTGCCAGCCCTTGTCATCGATCTCCAGGAAGTCGCCGGTCGCGCCCGTCACCCCGGCCGCATTGACGTAGATGTCTGGTTCGCCCAGCCGCTCGCGGACCTCGGCCCAAAGCGCGGTGACATCATCCGTCCTGGTCACATCGCCGGTCACCGCGATCAGCTGGCCAAGCGATTTCAGCTCCTCGACCGCCTCGTCCAGCGTGCCGCCGGGCTTGTCGGTCAGGGCGACCTTCACCCCCGCCTCGAGCAGCAGCCGCGCGGTTTCCTTGCCCATTCCCGAGTCCGCGCCGCTGATCAGCGCGATACGCCCCTTGATACCTAGGTCCATCGTCTCTCTCCTCGAAATCCCGGTCTTCAAGAAACTGCGCGACATAGAGTTCCGTTTTGGGGGACGGATAAGTCTTTGACCGCACGGGGAACAGCGGCACGCTCCGCCCGTTCGCCTTGTCCCTGTTCCACCGGAGTGATCGTCCGTTGCGCATGTTGTCCGAGGTCGAAATCGCCACGCTGTCGCCGTCGGAGGACGCGCCCCACGTCAAGCTGGGCATCGCCGAACTGGCGGCCGGGGCAGCGGAGGTGCTGGAGCACAACGACATCATCCTGGCGGTCACCGACGAAACCCGCGCCCTCGCCACGGTTCGCATGTTGGAGGCCATGGCGGGGGATGCGACGATCCTGTTCTGTCCCGGATCGGACGCGTTGCCCGGTGACCATGCCCCCGCCTCGCCTGCCAATGTCGGGCAGCGGGTATCGGCGCTCCACCGCCTGCGCGCCGCCTTGCGGGACAAAAAGCGCGGCCGGATCGCCCTCGTCACCTCGGGCGAGGCCCTGGCGCGCGCCCTGCCCTCGCCCGAGACGTTCGCGGCCGAGCCGCCGTGCGTCGCAACGGGCGATGCCTGTGACCTGGCCGAACTATATGCCATGCTGCTCGACCTGGGATATATCGCCGACGAACGCGTCGACGAGCCCGGCGAAGTCGCGACGCGTGGCCAGGTGCTGGACGTGTTTCCGGCGGATGCCGAGCAGCCCTTGCGGATCGAGGTGGCGGAGGGGCGCATCACCGCCATCCGCTCCTACGACCCGGCCGACCAGCGCAGTACCGGGGAGATCGAACGGCGCGAACTGGGCCGGGTTTCCGAGCCGTCGCTGGGCTCCAAGGCGACGAGCCTGCTCGACCATCTGCCCGAGGCCTGCGTCGTCATCGAACCGGCGGCCGACGAACGCCGCCGACGCCTGTTGCTGCTGAGCGCCGACGTTGCGCAGCGCGGATCAAAGCGCGCGGCGCGCGACATGATCGGCGACAGCGCCTGGAAAAATGCCCTGAAGGACCGGCAGACGGCCGAGATCGTCCGGGCGGACACACCGCCGCCGCGCTTCGTCGAGCAGCCGCGTGCCTTGCGCGACTTCGCCGTGGCCGCGCGCGCTGCAATGAAGGGAGGGCAGTCTGTCGTCCTGATCGGCAGCGAACGGGACCTGCGCTTCCTGGGGCGGCGGGTCGACAACGTTCTCCGCACGACTGCGCGGCGGGTCAGCCATTGGCGCGAGGCGGCGGCGGCCGAGCCCGCCAGCCTGCTGACCCTGATCGCTCCCGCCGAACGCGGGTTCGTCCGCGACGGCGTGATGGCGGTCAGTGCCGCCGATCTGCTGGGCAGTCGCGCCGACCGGGAAGACGGCGCGGCGCGCTCCGTCGACCTGTCGCTGATGCAGACCGCGGAGATCAGGGTCGGCGACACCGTCATCCACGAGGATCACGGCATCGCCACCGTCATCGGGCTGGAGCCGGTGGATGCCGGTGACGGGGTTTCGGGCGACGCGATCAAGCTGGAATATGCCAAGTCCGCCACCCGTCTGGTGCCCGTCGCCGATGCCGACCGGCTATGGCGTTATGGCGGCGAGGACGATGCGGTACGACTGGACACGCTCGACGGCCGGACCTGGCAGGATCGGCGGCGCGGGGTCGACGAGGCGATCGCGGACACCGCGCGCCAGCTGACCGCGCTGGCCGCCGAACGCGCCGATCACCACGCCCCCGTCCTCGACCCCCCGGTCGCCGATTATGAGCGGTTCGCCGCCGGGTTTGCGTTCACCGAAACCCCCGACCAGTTGACCGCGATCGAGGCGGTGCGTGCCGACCTGGCCTCCGGGCGGCCGATGGACCGGCTGGTGGTGGGCGATGTCGGCTTCGGCAAGACCGAGATTGCCCTGCGCGCCGCCGCCGTCGCCGCGCTGGCCGGGCGGCAGGTGGTCCTCGCCGCCCCCACCACCGTGCTGGCCCGCCAGCATCTGGAGAGTTTCACCGCGCGCTTTGCCGAGAGCGGCATCGCCGTGGCGGGCCTGTCACGCCTCTCCACCCCTGCCGAGAAGCGGAAGGTCAAGGCGGGGCTGGCCGATGGCAGCATCCGGGTGGTCATCGGCACCGGCGCGGTGGCCGCCAAGGGCGTCGCGTACAAGGATCTGGCCCTCGTCATCGTCGACGAGGAGCAACGCTTCGGCGCGGCAGACAAGGCACGGCTGCAGGCGCTGTCGAACGCCCATGTCCTTACCATGACCGCCACCCCCATCCCGCGAACCTTGCAGTCCGCGCTGGTCGGCCTGCGCCAGCTATCGGTCATCGCGACGCCCCCTGCCCGCCGCCAGCCGATCCGCACCGCCGTATCGACCTTCTCGCCCGAGACACTGCGTGCGGCATTGCTGCGCGAACGGTCGCGTGGTGGCCAGAGCTTCGTCGTGGTGCCGCGCATCGCCGACATGGCGCCGCTCGCCGAGCAGCTGGGCCGGATCGTGCCCGAGCTGGAAGTGATGCAGGCGCATGGCAAGCTGCCCGCCGCCGCGATAGACGATGTCATGGTCCGCTTTGGTCGGGGCGACGGCGACGTGCTGCTGGCGACGAACATCATCGAGGCCGGGCTGGACGTGCCCCGTGCCAACACCATGGCGATCGTCCATGCCGACCGCTTCGGCCTGTCGCAGCTTCACCAGTTGCGTGGGCGCGTCGGGCGTGGGCACCGTCGTGGCCAGGTGCTGCTCTTCGCCAAGGGTGAGGATGCGATCGCGCCACGCACTTTGAAACGGCTTCGCACCCTGGAAGCGTTCGACCGGCTGGGCGCGGGCTTCGCGATCAGCGCGCGCGACCTAGACATGCGCGGCGCAGGCGATCTGCTCGGCGATACCCAGGCCGGGCATATGCGACTGATCGGGGTCGAGCTCTACCAGCAGTTGCTGGAGGACGCGCTGCGCACCGCTCGGGGCGAGACGGTCGAGCGCTGGACTCCCGAACTGAATCTTGGGATCGAAGGGTGCCTCTCCTCCGAATGGCTGCCCGACGAAGACCTCCGCCTGTCGCTCTACGCTCGGCTGGGGCGGCTGCGCGACGATGCCATGCTCGACGCCTTCGAGGAGGAGATGGAGGACCGGTTCGGGCCCCTGCCGCCCGAAGCGGAGACGTTGCTCGCGCTGGCCCGGCTGCGACAGCGGATGCGCGCCCTGGGGATCGCGCGGATCGATGCGGGGCCCGCCGCGATCGCCATGACTCCGCATGGCCGCGATGCAGACCTGAGCGGTATCGACGGGCTGGAGGAAAAGGATGGGCGCTATCTGCTCAAGGAACGGCACGACGACCCGACCGAACGGCTCGAACGCCTGATGACGCTGTTGGACTGATGGGTGTTGGCGCGGCCCTGCGCCGCCCCTAGAACGCCGCCGAGACGAGAGGAAACCTGTTATGCCCTTCCCTACGCCCTACGCCGCCGATCCGGCCCGCTATGACGGGCGCATGCCCTATCGCCGGACGGGGCGCAGCGGCCTTAAGCTGCCCGCGATCAGCCTGGGGCTGTGGCAGAATTTCGGTGGGACCGACGTGTTCGAAACCGGCCGTGCCGTGCTCCGCCGCGCCTTCGATCGCGGCGTCACCCATTTCGATCTCGCGAACAATTACGGCCCGCCCTACGGATCGGCGGAGGAAAATTTCGGGCGTGTGCTGGCTAGCGACCTCGCCGCGCACCGGGACGAATTGATCCTGTCGACCAAGGCCGGCTGGGACATGTGGCCCGGTCCCTACGGCGATATCGGATCGTCGAAGAAATACCTCATCGCCAGTTGCGACCAGAGCCTGAAGCGGATGGGTGTCGATTATGTCGATATCTTCTATTCGCACCGCGTCGATCCGACGACGCCGCTGGAAGAGACGATGGGCGCGCTGGTCCAACTGCACCGACAGGGCAAGGCGCTCTATGTCGGCATTTCATCCTATGACGCCGGGCTCACCCGCCGCGCCGCCGCAATCCTGGCGGAGGAAAAGGTGCCGCTGTTCATCCACCAGCCAAGCTACTCGATCCTCAATCGCTGGATCGAGCGCGATCTGCTGGCGACGCTGGAGGATCTGGGCACCGGCTGCATCGCCTTTTCGCCATTGGCGCAAGGGATGCTGACCGGCAAATATCTGAACGGCGTGCCGGACGATGCCCGCGCCAATCGCAGCGGCTCGCTCTCGACGTCGCTGCTGACCGAGCAGAATCTGGCGGCGATCCGGCGGCTGAACGACATTGCCTCGGCACGCGGGCAGACGCTGGCCCAAATGGCGATAGCCTGGGTCCTGCGCGATCCCAGGGTGACCTCGGCATTGATCGGCGCACGGACCGTCGAGCAGCTGGACGACTCACTCGATGCGGTTGCACGGCTCGATTTCACGGATGACGAACTGGCGGCTATCGATCAGGCGGCGGCGGATGGCGGCATCAATCTGTGGGCGGAATCCTCCGACATTGCAACGCTTCCCGCTGCCCAGGGCATATCTCAACGGCCGTGAGATTTCCCGGTATCAGCGCGAACAGCTTAGACCTTTTGTAACATTATCCGGAAAAACAGGATTGGCATTTGTCCGACAGTTGACTTAGCCTCCCCCAAAAGCAGGAGAGGATCATGAGACTGACGTTGAGGATGGGCAGCGCGCTGGTCGCGCTGTTTGCCGCCACCACGCTGCACGCCAGCGGGCAGGCCCCGGAGGCTGCCCCAAGACGGCTGGAGATCGTCGCCAAGGGGAACCTGCCCCGGCCACCCGCCCCCCGTGACGCGCGCACGGCCTATCTGATGAGCTTCTTCACCGACGAAGATCATTCGCTGCACTTCGCAACCTCGCGGGATGGTTACAGCTTCACCGACGTCAATGGTGGCAAGGCGGTGCTGTCCGGGCGCGACATCGCCGAGCAGAAGGGCATCAGAGACCCCCATATCATGCGCGGGCCGGACGGCGCGTTCTACATGTCGATGACCGACCTCCACATCTTCGCCAAGCGCGAAGGGCTGCGCGACACGGAGTGGGAACGGCCCGATCCGCAATATGGTTGGGGCAACAATCGCAACATGATCTTCATGAAGTCATACGACCTCGTCCACTGGACGATCGCGCGTGTGACGCCGTCCAAGCTTTTCCCGCAATATCGGGACGCGGGCAATATGTGGGCGCCCGAGACGATCTATGATCCCGACCGGCGCAAGCTGATGGTCTATTTCACGACGCGCGACGGCAACGGCCCCAACTATCTGGTCTATTCCTATGCCAACGCCGATTTCACGACGCTGACCGAGACGCCCAAGAAACTGTTCGACTATCCCGATCCCAAGGTGAACGTGATCGACGCGGACATCACCAAGGTCGGCGGCAAATACCACATGTTCTACGTAGCGCATCAGGCACCGGGCAATATCCGCCATTCGGAATCCTCGAAGATCAACCGCGACTGGACCAAAAGCCTGCGCAAGGTCGATCCAGAAACCGCCGCATCGGAGGCTCCCACCCTGTGGCGCCGCCACGGTACGAATACCTATGTCCTGATGTATGATGTCTTCGGTATCTCACCCAACAATATGGGCTTTTCCGAAACGAGCGACTTCGTCACCTATCGCAACATCGGCCGGTTCAACGAACTCGGCTCGCCGATGAAGGCGACGAATTTCGCCCGGCCCAAACATGGAGCCGTCGTCGCCATCAGCCCGGCGGAGGCGACGCGGCTGGAGCAGCATTTCTCGCGCCCCTGAGCCGCACAGGACTATGCGCCCGACTTGTTAGGTCGGGCGCATATCCAATTGATATTTTGGGGTTACCGGGCGGCGTTGCTCACTTCGCCCTGCCCCATGGTCGAGACGAGCACGCTGCCCGATCCCGAGAAGTTGGCGGCGGGCAGATTGGCGACCTTGTCGCCGACCTTGACCAGGACCCGCTCGACGGCACCCTGGGCGTTGGTGCGGACCGACTGAACCGCGCCGATCGCACGGCCCTGGGCATCGGTAACCGCCATGCCGCTGCCCACCGGGAAGGCCCCGCCGCGCGCCGCACCGCTACCTGCCAGCGCCAGGTTCCCCGCGAGCGAGGCGTTGCCGCCACCCGCCGATGCGGCACCATTCGCACCGGCCGCCGCGCTGCCGCCGACCGCCCCCGCCCGATCGGCGACATTGCCGACCGTCCCGCGCGCCCGGTTCGCGACCGCGCCTGCCGTGCTGCGGGTCCGCTCGGCGACGGTGCCGACGGCGTTCACCCCGCGTCCCGCGACGTCACGAACGGCGTCGGTGCCGATCAACTGGGCATCGGCGCTTCCGCCCAGCGATCCCGATGCCGCACCGTTCGCGCCGCCCGACTGACGCGTGGTCCGGGTAGCGCTGTCGACCGCCGTATCGCCCGCTGCGGTACCGGAGGCGCTGACCCGGCCACGGCGCAGGTCGACATTGCGGTCACCCCGCACCGATCCCCGCGCGCTTGCCGCATTGTCGGTCGCCACGCGGCCCTGACGGGTCGCACCGTCGAGCGTACCGGCTGCCGACCCGGTCAGGCCACCGGTCGCGCCACCGAGTTGACCACCCAGTCCGCCGCCCAGGCCTGCCCCGCCAAGCAGTTGTGCCGATGCAGGGGCCGCCAGCATAGCAACGGCCAGGATCGCGGTGCCGGACAGGAAATTCTTCATCGTCATTCTCCTCAACTTCTGGGATGACAACGAAACCAGCCGGGCATTTAATCCCACGACATGCGATTTTTATTCGGAGATCGTGCGACACGCGCCGCAAACCATTCCACGGCCTATGAATTTTTCTGCCCCCCGCAAGTTGGCCTTTCGCGCTTCCTCGTCGATCCTGGCCAGGGCACTGCGGATCTTATCGGGATCCGGCTGCGGATAGATGGCGGCGATCCGCCCCGCGACCAGGGGCGCGGCAAAGGACGTGCCACGCACCGCGAAGCGCCGCCCGCCGACGCCAGCCGCCAGCATGTCCGCCGCAGGCGCGACATAGTCGAGATGATCGGCCCGCCCCGCCTCGATCAGGGGGCGGTTGCGGCGATCCACGCCGCTGACCGCGACGACGCCGGGATAGGACGCGGGATAAGCGGGTGGAGACGCCGGACCATTATTGCCCACCGCCGCCACGATGATCGTGCCCCGCGCACGCGCCGCCGCGACCACGCGAGCCAGCACCGGATTGGACGGCCCGACCAGGCTGATCGTCACCACCGGCACCCGCGCACCGACCAGCCAGCCCAGCGCCCTGGCGATCGCGGTCGCATTGCCGCCCGCCGGATCATCGCCATAGACATCGGCCGAGGCGATGCGTGCACCGGGCAATGCCCCACGGATGCCATGCCCGCCCGCAATCAAGGATGCGACCGCCGTGCCGTGATCATTGGGTCGCGGAGCGCCGCTGGCAAAGCCGCGCGTCATCGCGGCCCCCTCGACACCGCCGTCGATCACCCCGACCATCGTGTCGGATGCCGCCGCCTGGCCCGTGACAGCCATGGAGGCCACTGGACGTCCGCCGCCGCTCGCCAGATATAGTTGATCGGCGCTGACCTCACCCCCCAGCTTGCGAAGCTGATCCAGCGCCTTTTTGAGCGGTAAACCCGACGGCACGCGCAACCGGACGAAGCCGACGCGGAGAACGTCGTCCCGCTCGATCACCGCATAACCCGCGAGCTTCGCCGCCGCGATGAGGGTATCGCTGGGCGCATCGACCACCACCTCCCCGGCGCGCGCCGGAAAACCCTGTGGGTCGAGCGTGATCGCGTCGGGATGCTGGCGTACAAGCTGCGCGAAGGCCTCGCGGCGCAGCGCCTCCAGACGGCTGGCCGTGGCGCGAACCGCATCGTCGACCGGCTGCAACAGGCCTTGGGCACGGGGCAAGCCCAGCGACGACAGGGCATCGGCGGGCGATGGCAAGCGAGGCAGCCCCCCGCCCAGCTGTGCCCGGCCGATGCCGGTGCCGCCCGCGATCGTGGCGGTCGCCAGCGCCAGCATCAGACAGGTCCGTCCCCGCCACCTCATTCCCGACCTTCCTCCATTCACGCTCTCCCATTGCCAAAATTCGCGCTGACATGGATTAAACGATCCTCGTCATCCGTTTCATCCCCGCAAGAAGGAAATTGGCTTGGCCGCGTTCGAGAATGAGCTGTTGGCGTTGCTCCCGCGTCTGCGGCGGTTTGCGCGTTCGCTCACCCATGATGCGACGGACGCCGATGATCTGTGCCAGGTCACGATCGAAAAGGCGCTGCTGGCGCGAGCGTCGTGGCAGGCGGGGACGAGATTGGATAGCTGGATGTACCGGATCATGCGCAACGCCTGGATCGACACCGCCCGCGCACGCCGTCGGGCTGCGGAAACCTTCGTCGGGGAGGACGCCGGGCTGTCCGTCGGCGCCCAGGGTAATGCCGAGGCGCGGGTCGCGCTGGGCGAAGTCGACGCCGCCATGCGCGCGCTACCCGACGACCAGCGCGAGGCGGTCGCCCTCGTCCTGGTCGAGGGGCTGGCCTATAAGGAGGCGGCCGAAATACTGGACATACCGATGGGGACCCTGACCTCGCGCCTCGTGCGCGGGCGTCAGGCGCTGATGGCGCGGCTGGGAGAAGCGGCATGACGATCGAACCCGAACTGCTCATGGCCTATGCCGACGATGCGCTCGATCCGCTGACCGCGAAACGGGTCGAACGCGCCGTTGCCGCCGACCCGGCGCTGGCCGAGGAGGTTGCGCGCCACCGCCGCCTGCGAGCCACGATCGCGCAAAACTATGCCCCGATCGCGAGCGAACCCGTGCCCGATCGGCTTGCCGCGCTGCTGACCAGCAATGTCGTGCCGATGCCGGCGCCAGCGCCCCGCACCGCTTCCCGCTTCGCGCTGCCGCATTGGCGGTCGGCGGCGGCGATGGCGGCCTGCCTGGTCGTCGGCGTCTTCGTCGGACAGGGACTCGACTGGAGATTCGACCAAGGGCCGATCGCGGCCAAGGGTGATGGCCTCTACGCCGCCGGATCGCTGGCCCGCGCGCTCGATGATCAGGCGAGCGGCGGCACCGGCCCGGTACGGGTCGCGGTCAGTTTCCGGGCCAGCGACAACGGGTTCTGCCGGGTCTTTCAATCGGCGCAGGCGGACGGCATCGCCTGTCGCGACCCTCAGGGCTGGGCGCTCCGGCGTACCATGCCGGGCACCCCGCCCGCCACGAACGGCGGCTATGCACAGGCAGGCTCGTCGGATGCCGAACTGATGGCGGCTGCGCAGAACATGATGGCCGACATGCCGCTGGATGCGGCGGGCGAGAAGGCGGCGATAGCCAAGGACTGGCGTCGCTGACGGCGGTTTTCGGAAAGCGATCGTTTCCGCGCGACCGGCTGGACCGGATACGCATGCGACCTATCTTGAGCCCATGAAAAAGATCGGTTTCCTGTCGTTCGGCCATTGGTCGCCCTCGCCCCAGTCCGCCACGCGCTCGGCGCAGGACGTGCTGCTCCAGTCCATCGACCTGGCCGTCGCGGCCGAGGAACTGGGCGCGGACGGTGCCTATTACCGCGTGCATCACTTCGCCCAACAGCTTGCCTCCCCCTTTCCGCTGCTCGCCGCAGTGGGAGCCAAAACGTCGCGGATCGAGATCGGCACCGGCGTGATCGACATGCGCTATGAAAACCCGCTCTATATGGTCGAGGATGCTGGCTCCGCCGACCTGATCGGCGGCGGCCGCCTGCAACTGGGCATCAGCCGGGGCTCGCCCGAGCAGGTGATCGATGGCTGGCGGCATTTCGGCTATGGCCCGGCACAGGGCGAGACGGATGCCGATATGGGCCGTCGCCATGCCGAGGTGTTCCTGCACCTGCTGAAGGGCCAGGGCTTCGCCAAGCCCAGTCCGAACCCGATGTTCCCGAACCCGCCCGGCCTGCTCCGGCTCGAGCCGCATTCGGCGGGCTTGCGCGATCGCATCTGGTGGGGCTCTGCGTCGAACGCCACCGCCATCTGGGCGGCCAAGCAGGGCATGAACCTGCAAAGCTCGACCCTGAAGGCCGATGAAAGCGGCGAGCCTTTCCATGTCCAGCAGGCGAAGCAGATCCGCGCCTATCGCGAAGCCTGGGCGGCGGCAGGTCATACGCGCACCCCGCGCGTCTCGGTCTCGCGTTCGATCTTTGCGCTGACCACGGATCAGGACCGCGCCTATTTCGGCCGCGACACCAGCCAGGATCAGGTCGGCGTGATCGACAATATGCGGGCCGTCTTCGGCCGTTCCTATGCCGCCGAGCCCGAGCGGCTGATCGAACTGCTGCGCGCGGACGAAGCCATCGCGGAAGCCGATACGTTGCTGCTGACCGTCCCCAACCAACTGGGTGTCGATTACAATGCGCATGTCATCGAGAACATCCTGCGCCACATCGCCCCGGCGCTCGGCTGGCGCTGAGGCATCGCGGCCTGGCTTGCCGCAGAGGTGTGCGAGAACGTTCGAATTTATCGTTCGGATTACAGGATCGTAACATCCGAGACATTCTCGCGAAAGCCGTCGGATAGCATAAGACCCTTGCTGGCCACCGTTCACTCCCGTCGGTGGCCAGTATCCTGCAAGTCCCGCGAACCTGCTGCCGTGGGGGGAGCACTCCCGCCGGGCCCATCCCCGCCGCCCCGTCCCGCCGCCGCCGTTCCTCCCAAACGGCCCCTCGCGAATGGGTTGAGCGGGGGTGGTCAGGCGGCTCACGCTGGTCTAGTACCTCTGGTTCCCATCTGACCATCAAGCCGGAAAGCAACAGACTTTGGCCGACGAGACGACCCTCGCGGAACCTTCCGATATTTCGACGATCTCCATCGTCGACGAGATGAAGTCGAGCTATCTCGACTATGCGATGAGCGTGATCGTGGCGCGTGCGCTGCCCGACGTGCGTGACGGCCTGAAGCCCGTCCATCGCCGTATCCTCTATTCGGCCGCCGAGAGCGGCTTCGTCGCGGGCAAGCCGTACCGCAAGTCGGCGCGCATCGTCGGTGACGTGATGGGTAAATACCATCCGCACGGCGACAGCGCGATCTACGACGCGCTGGCCCGCATGGCGCAGGACTGGTCGATGCGGGTGCCGCTGATCGACGGTCAGGGCAACTTCGGATCGATGGATCCCGATCCGCCCGCCGCGATGCGCTACACCGAGGCGCGTCTGGCCAAGGTCGCCAATTCGCTGCTCGACGATCTCGACAAGGACACGGTCGACTTCCAGCCCAACTATGACGGCTCGGAGCGCGAACCCTCGGTTCTGCCCGCCCAGTATCCGAACCTGCTGGTCAACGGCGCGGGCGGTATCGCGGTGGGCATGGCGACCAACATCCCGCCGCATAACCTGGGCGAGGTGGTCAATGCCTGCCTGGCCTATATGGAAAACGGCGCGATCACGGTCGAGGAACTGAACGAGATCGTTCCCGCCCCCGACTTCCCCACCGGCGCGCTGATCCTGGGCCGCTCTGGCGCACGCTCGGCCTACCAGACCGGGCGCGGCTCGATCATCGTTCGTTCGCGGCACGAGATCGAGGAGTCGCGCGGCGACCGCCGGGCGATCGTCCTGACCGAAATCCCGTTCCAACAGGGCAAGAACGCGCTGGTCGAAAAGATCGCCGAGGCCGCCAAGGAAAAGCGGATCGAGGGGATCAGCGACATTCGCGACGAGTCGAACCGCGAAGGCGTTCGTATCGTCATCGACTTGAAGCGCGACGCGACCCCCGAGGTCGTGCTCAACCAGCTCTGGCGGCACACGCCCGCCCAGACCAGCTTCCCGGCCAACATGCTCGCCATTCGCGGCGGGCGGCCAGAGCTGCTCAACCTGCGCGACATCATCCAGGCCTTCGTCCAGTTCCGCGAGCAGGTCATTACCCGCCGCTCGAAGTTTGAACTGGCCAAGGCCCGCGAGCGGGCGCACATCTTGCTGGGCCTCGTCATCGCGGTGACGAACCTGGACGAGGTGGTGCGCATCATCCGGGGTTCGGCCTCACCGGTCGCCGCGCGCGAAGCGCTGCTCGCCCGCGAATGGCCGATCGCCGAGATCGCGCAGTATATCCGCCTGGTCGAAGCTGTCGAACATGAGGGCTTTGGCGACACCTATCGCCTGTCGGAGACCCAGGTTCGCGCGATCCTCGACCTGCGCCTGCATCGCCTGACCGCGCTCGGCCGGGACGAGATCGGCGACGAGTTGAAGGGTCTGGCGGACTCGATCACCGAGCTGCTGGCGATCCTGGCCGACCGCGTGAAGCTGTATGAGGTGATGCGCGGCGAGTTGGTGGCGATCCGCGACCAGTTCGCGACCCCGCGCCGCTCGGAAATCGCCGCCGCCGCCGATGGCATCGACGACGAGGACCTGATCGAGCGTGAGGACATGGTCGTCACCGTGACCATGCAGGGCTATATCAAGCGTACCCCGCTCGATGCCTTCCGCGCGCAAAACCGGGGCGGCAAGGGCCGCTCGGGCATGGCGACCAAGGACGAGGACGTCGTTACCGAGTTGTTCGTGACCAGCACCCACACGCCGGTCCTGTTCTTCTCGAACCATGGCAAGGTTTATCGCTACAAGGTGTGGCGCCTGCCCGAGGGCGGGCCTGCCACCCGTGGACGGCCGATGGTCAACCTGCTGCCGCTGGCACCGGGCGAGGTCATCTCGACCGTCCTGCCGTTGCCGGAGGACGAGGCGGAATGGGGTGCCCTGCACGTCATGTTCGCCACCGCCAAGGGTGCGGTGCGCCGCAACTCGATGGACGCGTTCACCAACGTGCCGTCCAACGGCAAGATTGCGATGCGCTTCGACGACGAGAGCGACGATCGCCTGATCGGCGTCGCCTTGCTCGGCGCGGAGGACGATGTGTTGCTCGCCACCCGTTGCGGCCGCGCGATCCGTTTCGCGGCGGACGATGTGCGCGAGTTCCAGAGCCGCACCTCGACCGGCGTGCGTGGCATCACGCTGAAGGACAATGACGAGGTCATCTCGCTGTCTGTCCTGCACCGCGTCGGCACCACCCAGGACGAACGCGAGGCGTATCTCCGCTTCGCCCCCTGGAAGGGTGAGAAGGAAGGCGAGCCCGAGCTGTCGGTCGAGCGGTATGACGAGCTGCGCAATTGCGAGCAGTTCATCCTGACCGTCTGCGCCAATGGCTATGGCAAATTGTCCTCGGCCTATGAATATCGCCGCACCGGTCGCGGCGGCCAGGGCATCACCAATATCGACAATATCGCCCGCAACGGCGATGTCGTCGCCAGCTTCCCGGCGGCCAAGGGGCATCAGCTGATGCTCGTCACCGACCAGGCCAAACTGATCCGCATGTCGCTGGCGAGCTTGCGCGTCATCGGCCGTGGCTCGGCGGGTCTGCGGCTGTTCAACGTGGCACCGGGCGAGCATGTCGTCTCGGCGGCGCGCATCGAAGAGACCGAGGAAGACGCGGAGATGAACCTGGCCGACGGCACGCAGGAGATCGCGCCCGAGCCGGACGCGGTCATCGGCGAGAACCTCGCCGCCGGGCCGGAGGATGGCGAGTGACCCGGCCGACCACCGCCTATAAGGTGCTGACCGCCGGTCAGATGGCGGCGTTGGAGCAGGACGGCGTCTTCACGGGCGCCCCGGTGGATAAGGCCGATGGCTATATCCACCTTTCCACCGCCGCCCAGCTGACCGAGACGGTGGACAAGCATTTCGCCGGGCAGGACGACCTGCACATCGCGGCGGTCGACCTGGAGGCCATGGGCGAGGCGGTGAAGTGGGAAGAGAGCCGTGGCGGCCAGCTCTTCCCGCATCTCTATGCCGATCTGCCGCTGTCGGCGGTCGTCGCCTATGGCCCGATGCGGCGCGATGACGACGCAACGGTACGTCTGCCCATTTCGGGCTGAACGACCGTTTCGTCATCGAAACGTCACCAAACCCTAACACGACATTTACCGGTGACCGGTAGAGAATAGGGCAATGAAGCCGCCCTTCTTCTCTACCGGCCCCAATTCGGCCGAATGCCCGGTGATCGCGGCCGGGGAGACGTTGACCGCGGCCATTGCGCTGTTCCGCCAATATCCCGACATGCGGCTGCTGCCGGTCCTCGATGACGACCAGCGGCCGATCGGCGCCATTCGGGAGCGCGACGTGAAGGGGCTGCTCTACAATCCGTTCGGCCATGCGCTGTTGCAGAACCCCGATTTTGGCGCGTCGTTCACCGGCTATGTCCGGGCACATCCCTGTTGCGAACATGACGTGCCGTTGGCTGAAAAGCTGGCGCTGCATGCCGATTGGGACGCGCCCGACGCGCTGATCCTGACCGATCGGGGGCGGTTCGCCGGGCTGCTTGATGCGGCGACCCTGGCGCGGCATGCCGTCGATGCGCAGACGGCCCTGGCTCGCGAGCGTATCGCCCGCGCCGAGCGGGTCGACGCGGCCGCCCGCCAGTTCAATGCGGACATCTCCATACTCTCCGACACGTTGCTCCGCGCGACCGGCGACATGACGGCCATGGCCCGCGAGTTGGGCGGTTATGCAAACGCCACGCACCGGGGGGCCGAACGCATGACCCAGGCGATGGACGATACCGGTCAGGCGCTGGGCGATATCGCACGACGCGGTCACGGCCTGGCCGCCACCTTTGCCGCGATCACCCGCGACATGGAGCAGGCCCGCGTCATTCGCAGCGCGGTGCGCGACCAGATCACCGCCACCGATCAGCGGGCAAGCGCACTGGCGGACAGCGCGACCGCGATCGATGCACTCCTCGCACTGATCGAAGGGGTGGCGGCGCGCACCAACATGCTCGCGCTCAACGCCGCGATCGAGGCGGCACGAGCCGGAGACGCGGGGCGCGGCTTTGCGGTGGTCGCGCATGAGGTCAAGGCCCTGTCCGGCCAGACCCGCGCCGCCGCGCAGGATGCGACGCGCAACGTCGCGGAGGTCAAGACGCACCTCCATGCACTGCTGGCCGAACAATCCCGGTTGAACAAGGGCATCGACCAGATCGGCACCCTGTCGCATTCGATCGACCAGTCGGTCGCGGCCCAGGCGGTGGCGACGACCGCGATCGCGGCGAATGTCGACCAGTCGGTCGCCGCCGCCCGGCAGATGGGCCAGCAGGTTCAGCAGATCGAGGCCGACGCCACGCGCATCGACCAGGACGCAGGCGCGCTCCTGACCCTGGCCGATGCCCTGGGTCGAATGATCGACACGTTGCGCAGCCGGACCGCGCTGTTCGTCGAGACGGTCGCCGCCTGACCGATCAGACGTAGAGGTCGACGACCGTCATCCCCTGCCCCACCGCCTCCAGCAACAGCGTCCGGTGGCAATGATACGGATCGCGCTCGAAGCAGAGCAATACACTGGGTTTCTCCCCTGCCAGATCCAGCATGCGGGCGGCGGCCGCCTGCGCCTCGGGCAGGGCAAGCTGGTCGTCGTAAACGTCCCGCAACGTCCCTACGTCACCCTTCTTGGCCGCATCGCGTCCGCGCTTCGGCGTGCCCAGATCTTTCAGATGGACATATTCTATCCCGACTTCCTTCAGGGCGGCGGCAAGCGGCGATTTGGAAAAGCCCGGCCGCCGCGACAGTGGCAAGGCGCGGACGTCGATCAACCGCGCAACCCCCGCCTGCTTCAACGTCGCGAGAAAGCCGTCGACGGTCGCGCCTTCATAGCCGATGGTAAAGATGGTTGTCATCGAACCGAGGTGGGGAGCCGGGTCGGGCGCGCCAAGTCCTTCCAACCTGAGGCTTCCGGGTTTAAGGCAGCGCGATGACGTATGACATTCATGTGATCGGTGGCGGGCTTGCAGGCTCGGAGGCCGCTTGGCAGCTGGCCGAGGCGGGTCTGAAGGTGCGCCTCTCCGAAATGCGCGGCGGAGCCGACACGACGCCCGCCCATCATGGCGGCGACCTGGCGGAACTGGTCTGCTCGAACTCCTTCCGTTCGGACGATGCGACCTCCAACGCGGTCGGCCTGCTGCACCAGGAGATGCGCGCGCTCGGCTCGATCATCATGGCCAAGGGCGATGTCCATGCGGTGCCTGCCGGTTCGGCGCTGGCGGTCGATCGCGACGGCTTTTCGGGCGGCGTCACGGCGGCGCTGGCGGCGCATCCCAACATCACCATCATGCGCGAGCGGATCGACGCCCTGCCCGAAGGGCCGGCGATCATCGCGACCGGGCCGTTGACCGCGCCGTCACTGGCGGGCGGCATCGGCGAGGCAACGGGTGCGGAGGCACTGGCCTTTTTCGACGCCATCGCGCCCATCGTCCACCGCGAGTCGATCGACATGGACGTCGCCTGGTTCCAGAGCCGTTGGAACAAGGGCACGGGCAAGGATTACATCAACTGCCCGATGGACAAGGAGCAATATTACGCCTTCCATCAGGCGCTGCTCGACGGTGAGAAGACCGAGTTTCGCGAGTGGGAAAAGAACACGCCCTATTTCGACGGCTGCATGCCGGTCGAGGTGATGGCCGAGCGCGGGGTCGAGACGCTGCGCTTCGGGCCGATGAAAGGTGTAGGGCTGGACGATCCGCGCACCGGGCGCTGGCCCTATGCCGTCGTCCAGTTGCGGCAGGACAATGCGGCGGGCACGCTGTGGAACATCGTCGGTTTCCAGACCAAGCTGAAATATGCCGAGCAGATCCGCATCTTCCGCACCATTCCTGGCCTCGAAAAGGCCGAATTTGCGCGGCTGGGTGGATTGCACCGCAACACCTTCATCCGCTCGCCGGAACTGCTGGATGCGACGCTGCGCCTGAAGGCGCGGCCGAACCTGCGCTTTGCGGGCCAGATCACGGGGTGCGAGGGGTATATCGAGAGTGCTGCGATCGGCCTGCTCGCCGGGCGTTTCGCCGCTGCCGAACTGACCGGCAGGACGATCGCGCCGCCACCGGTCGAAACGGCGCTGGGCGCGCTGCTCGGTCACATCACCGGGCTGGCCGAGGCCGAGACCTATCAGCCGATGAACGTCAATTTCGGCCTCTTCCCGCCCATACCCGGCCGGACCAAGAAAGCCGATCGCAAGCGGATGTATACGGACCGTGCGCGCGATGCGCTGCCAGGTTGGCTCAACTCTCTTCCGCCGGGCCCGCCTCCGGTGCCTCAGCCGGCGCCGTTCGCGCCGGAGGACAGTCCCGCCGAACAGCCGGTCGACGCTTGACGGCGGTGGTGGCGAACTCGGGCGCGTTCATCGTGCCCGATTTGTCCCAGTCGGCGGTGGCGAATTTGGTCGTAGCCTTGATCGCCCATTCGTCGAAGGACAGCTTGCCGTCGCCGTCCCGGTCCAGCTTGGCATAGGCCTTGCGCCGGGCGGCGAGATATTCCTCGCGGGTGATCGTGCCGTCGCGGTCCTTGTCGTAACGGTCGAAGCGCTTCTGCTCGCGGGTCTTGGCAGAGGCTTCGGGGAGAGGTGCGTTATCCTCGGCGGATTGCGCTGGTACGCCCGAGGCGGCACTGGCGGCGGGAAGCGGGGATGGCGCATCGGGGCGGCTGCCCCACAGGAACAACCCTGCCCCCACCAGCACAAGCGTGCCCAAGCCACCCGCCAGATAGCGCCACATCTTCGTCTCCCCCGTCTGACCCGCTATGGTTAACCAGGGTCGGGGATGGGCGGCAAGGCAATTCCCTTGGCCTTCGACTTCGCTCAGGCGGAACGGACGTTGGGTGCAACTTCTCCCCACCGTGTCCACCCCGGCGAAGGCCGGGGCCCAGTATCTCCGAAGCCGGTGGCGCGCTCCTCATTCGAGTGGGAGGCAAGGGCCCGACGCCTTCAATAAGGCACCGCTACTGGACCCCGGCCTTCGCCGGGGTAGATAGCGGGATAAGGGTCGTTCAGCGCCCCGTCAGGCCATGCCACGCCAGCCGCGCAGCCCGCAACGGATGGCCCGGCAAGCGATCCGGGTGGCGTAGACTTTCGCGCGCCAAGACCGCCAGGCCGGTCAACCCACGAGCAGGCTTGGGCGATTTTCGGGCCAGCACCGTATCCAATTCGGCCTCCGCCATTCCACCGGCCGACGCCGCGACCGCCTTATCGGAAAGATGCGACGCTAGATCGGCTTTGCCCCAAGCGACGCCTATCGCCTCCATCCCATCCACCCTCAGCAGCTTGCCCGTGGCAGCAAACAGGACCCCGCCCCGCGCCTCGGCATGACGGGCGATCCGCTCCCCGTCCAATGGCTCGCCGTCATCGAGCAGCGCCTCCCACCCCTCGATCATCGGGGCGAGGTCCGCGCCCCTCACACCAGCAGGCAGCACCGACGCCCCCAGCCGCTGCAAAACCGGATGGGCAGGCGCAGGTTCTCGGTCGAGCTTTTCCAGCGCCTCATACCACCAGGTCAGGCGCATCTGGCCGATCATCGGCTCGGTCGTGCTTTGCAGGATCGAGGCAAGTTGGTGATCGAGATCGAGCAGCGCGGCAAACCCTTCACGCGCCGCTGCAGGAGCATAACCCACCGCCAATGCCTGTTCGCGCATGACCGCCTCAATGGCGGGATGGGGCGTGTCGGAAGCGGGGGTGTCGGTCATGCTCCAGCCTTTCGCACAGCAGGCCTCCACGAAAAAGGGCCTCCCGGTTTCCCGGAAGGCCCCATTCCATTCACCGATCACCCCACGGCTCAGCCGCGATAGGTGACCTTCTTGACGGCGGCGACGACCTTGTTGGCATCGACCAGCGCCAGCTTCTCGAGGTTCGCGGCATAAGGCAGCGGCACGTCCTCGTTGGTCACGCGCAGCACCGGCGCATCGAGGTCGTCAAAGCCCTCTTCCATGACGACGGCGGCGATTTCCGACGCGATCGAACAGGTGGGCCAGCCTTCCTCGACCACGACCAGGCGGTTGGTCTTTGCGAGCGACTTCAACACCGTCTTGGTGTCGAGCGGGCGCAGCGTGCGCAGGTCGATGACCTCCGCGTCGATGCCTTCGGCGGCCAGCTTCTCGGCGGCTTCGAGCGACACGCCCACGCCGATCGAGTAGGACACGAGCGTCACGTCCTTGCCCTCACGCATGATCCGCGCCTTGCCGATCGGCAGGACGAAATCGTCGAGCTTGGGCACGTCGAACGAACGACCGTACATCAGCTCGTTCTCGAGGAACACGACCGGGTCTTCCGAGCGGATCGCCGCCTTCAGCAGGCCCTTGGCATCGGCCGCGTCATAGGGCGCGATCACGATCAGGCCAGGGACCGAGGCGTACCACGGGCCATAGTTCTGCGAATGCTGCGCGCCGACGCGGCTGGCGGCACCGTTGGGACCACGGAACACGATCGGGCAGCGCATCTGGCCGCCGGACATATAGTTGGTCTTGGCGGCCGAGTTGATGATGTGGTCGATCGCCTGCATGGCGAAGTTGAACGTCATGAACTCGATCACCGGACGCAGGCCACCCATGGCCGCACCCGTGCCGACACCGGCAAAGCCGTATTCGGTGATCGGTGTGTCGATGACGCGACGGTCGCCGAACTCGTCGAGCAGGCCCTGCGTCACCTTGTACGCGCCCTGATACTGGGCGACTTCCTCGCCCATTACGAAGACGCGGTCGTCGGCGCGCATTTCCTCGGCCATCGCGTCGCGCAGCGCTTCACGGACGGTGGTCTTCACCATCTCGGTGCCTTCCGGGATTTCCGGCGAGGCGGGCGCTTCCTGCTCGGCGGCGGCGACCAGCTTCTGCGTGCCGCTTTCCTGCTCGGCCGCAGCCGCACCTTCCGGCATCGGCGGCGCAGCATGGTCGGTCGGCTCGTTCTTGGGCGCGGCGTTGGCCGCATCGCCCGAACGCGAACCCGACGCGGCGGCGGACGCGACGTCCTCGCCCTCTTCGGCCAGCAGCGCGATGGCGGTGCCGACCTTCACATTGTCGGTGCCTTCGGCGACCAGGATCTTGGCGATCACGCCTTCATCGACGGCTTCGAATTCCATCGTCGCCTTGTCGGTCTCGATCTCGGCCATGATGTCGCCGGACTTGACCGTATCGCCTTCCTTCACCAGCCACTTGGCGAGCGTGCCCTCTTCCATCGTCGGGGAAAGGGCCGGCATCTTGATCTCGATCGCCATCTCAGTAACGCTCCACCAGCACTTCAGTGTAGAGTTCAGCCACATCGGGCTCGGGGGTCTGCTCGGCGAAGTCCGCCGCTTCGTTCACCTGCTTGCGGATGTCCTGCTCCAGGACCTTCAGATCGGCCTCGGTCACGCCCTGCTCTTCGAGCAGCTTCTTGACGTGGTCGATCGGATCGGACTTGTCGCGAACGCCCTGCACTTCCTCGCGGCTGCGATACTTGGCGGGGTCGGACATGGAGTGACCGCGATAGCGATAGGTCTTCATCTCGAGGATGACCGGACCCTTGCCCGCGCGGACCCAGGCCAGCGCCTCCTCGGCGGCACCGCGACAGGCCAGCACGTCCATGCCGTCGACCTGGATGCCGGGGATGCGGAAGCTCTCGCCACGGCGATAGAGCTGGTCCTCGGACGAGGCGCGGTTGACCGCGGTGCCCATGGCGTACTGGTTGTTCTCGATCACGAAGATGATCGGGAGCTTCCACAGCTCGGCCATGTTGAAGCTCTCGTACACCTGGCCCTGATTGGCAGCACCATCGCCAAAATAGGCGAGGCAGACGCCGCCGTCATTGCTGTACTTGTGCCCGAACGCCAGGCCGGTGCCCAGCGACACCTGCGCGCCCACGATGCCGTGGCCGCCATAGAATTTATGCTCGGTCGAGAACATGTGCATCGACCCGCCCTTGCCCTTGGAGATGCCGGCGGCACGCCCCGTAAGCTCGGCCATGATGACCTTGGGATCGATGCCGTAAGCCAGCATATGGCCATGGTCGCGGTATCCGGTGATCACCGAATCCTTGTCGCCGTCGAGCGCCGACTGCAGACCCACCGCCACGGCCTCCTGGCCGATATACAGGTGGCAGAAACCGCCGATCAGGCCGAGGCCATAAAGCTGACCCGCCTTTTCTTCGAAGCGGCGGATCAGGAGCATCTGCTTGTAGAAATCCAGCAACTGTTCCTTGGTAGCCTGGAACGGTTGCGGTTCGGCGGGACGCTCCCGATTGGGAATGGGGGGCTCGCTGGTACGGCTTGGAGCTTTTGCCACAGTCGGGAACACCTTTGTTTCCGTTAGGGAAGGATCGACGCCTATTGGCGTGCTTTGTGACGAAACTCAATTCCCCCTATTAATTCCCATCAGGACAGCGGGAATTTAGGGGCGAATAGCTTTGCCTCGGTTGCCTTGTCGGCGAAGCGCAGCCTACAACGCTGGCAGATTATGGATAGACCTCTTCACCCGTTCCGCATCGCGAATTTCCGCAGCTACTGGCTGTCGCGGTTCAGCGGGACCATCGCGGTATCGGCCATGTCGATCGTCATCGGCTGGCAAGTGTACAATCTGGCGCGTGAGACGATGGACGTGCGCCAGGCCGCGTTCATGCTGGGCATGATCGGCTTTGCGCAGTTCGTGCCGCTGTTCCTCCTCACGCCGATCACCGGGCTGGTCGCGGACAGCGTCGACCGGCGCTGGATCGTGCGGGCGACCACCGCGTTGCTGGTGCTGACCGCCGCGAGCCTGTGGGGCCTGACCTGGTCGGGGCATCTGTCGCTGGGGGCATTGTTCACCGCCGCTGTCGCCTTCGGCATCGCCCGCGCCTTCTCGGGACCGGCCTATTCCTCGCTCGCCCCCAATCTGGTGCCGCGCGAGAGCCTGCCCACCGCCATCGCCGTCAGTTCGATCGCGTGGCAGGTGGGCACGATCGCGGGGCCGAGCGTCGGCGGCCTGCTCTACGCGGTGCACCCGGAGTTCGCCTACGGCGTCGCGACGCTGTTGTTCGCGGTCGCGCTGTTCTGCATCTTCCTGATCGGCCCGGTGCCGCAACCGCCTGTCCAGACCGATCATCGCCCGCTGGCCCGAATCGTGGAGGGGTTCAGCTATGTCCGCCGCAACCGGCTGGTGCAGGCGACGATCACGCTCGATCTGTTCGCGGTGCTGCTGGCGGGGGCGACCTCGCTGTTGCCGGTCTATGCGCGCGACATCCTGCATGTCGGGTCGCAGGGGCTGGGCGTGCTGGCGGCGGGGATGGGTATCGGCGCGGCGACCACCGCCATCTGGTTCTCGTTCAAGCCGATGACGTCGAATGTCGGCGTGAAGATGCTGATCGCCGTCGTCGTCTTCGGCCTTTCGATCCTGACCTTCGGCATCGCCAGCCACATCACCGGCGCGCTCGGCCTGACCAGCGGCACGGTGGGGCTGGGCGGGGCGAACATCTTCGTCCATCCAGCCTTCCTCCTCAGCCTGGTCGCGCTGATCGTGGCGGGCGGCGCGGACATGGTGTCGGTCTATGTCCGCCAGTCGCTGATCCAGCTTCACACCCCCGACGCCATGCGCGGGCGGGTGAGCGCGGTGTCGCAGCTGACCATCTCGGCCTCCAACGAGCTGGGCGAGTTCGAGAGCGGGGTCATGGCCTCGCTGCTCGGTCCCGTCGGCGCGGTGGTGTTCGGCGGCGTCGGCGCGATCGGCGTCACCCTGCTCTGGTCGCGACTGTTTCCGGAACTCCGGCGCGCGCGAACCTTTGATCCGCCTGAAATCCTTGCAACCGAACCAAACCACGGAGAAGCCAAGCCATGAAGGCCAACACCATCCTGGAGACGATCGGCAACACGCCGCATGTGAAAATCCAGCGGCTGTTCCCGGGATCCGAGGTCTGGATCAAGTCGGAGCGTTCCAATCCCGGCGGCTCGATCAAGGACCGTATCGCGCTCGCCATGATCGAGGCGGCCGAAGCCAATGGCGACCTGAAGCCCGGCGGTACGATCGTCGAGCCGACCAGCGGCAACACCGGTGTCGGCCTGGCGATGGTCGCGGCGGTCAAGGGTTACAAGCTGATCCTGGTGATGCCCGAATCCATGTCGATCGAGCGCCGCCGCCTCATGCTGGCCTATGGCGCGACGTTCGACCTGACCCCGCGGGAAAAGGGCATGAAGGGCGCGATCGAGCGCGCGCTGGAAATCGTGCGCGAGACGCCCGGCGCCTGGATGCCGCAGCAGTTCGAGAACCCGGCAAATATCGACGTGCATGTCCGCACGACCGCGCAAGAAATCCTGAACGACTTCCGCGATTCGCCGATCGACGTCATCATCACCGGTGTCGGCACCGGCGGCCACATCACCGGCGTCGCCGAGGCGCTGAAGAAGGAATGGCCGCAGTTGAAGGTCTATGCGGTCGAGCCCGCCGCCTCGCCGGTCATCCAGGGTGGCCAGCCGGGTCCGCACCCGATCCAGGGCATCGGCGCGGGCTTCATCCCCGCCAACCTCCACACCCAGTCGATCGACGGCGTGATCGAGGTCGATGCCAATGTCGCCAAGGACATGGCGCGTCGCTCGGCGCGCGAGGAAGGGCTGCTGGTCGGCATCTCGTCGGGTGCCACGCTGGCGGCGATCCTGCAGAAGCTGCCCGACCTGCCCGAGGGGGTGCGCGTGCTGGGCTTCAACTATGACACGGGCGAGCGCTATCTGTCGGTGCCGGACTTCCTGCCCGAACAGTGAGCACGCCTGATCGGCCGCGCGGCGGCATCCGCGCGGCGCTTTTCGCCATCGCCGGTACGGCCAGTGTCGTGCCGGCTTTGCTCGTGGCGAACGCCCCCGCCATCCCCAAGGCCCAGCGCGCCGCCACCCAGCGGCTGCGGCAAGCGCAACGCGTCGTGCCGCCCGCCGAGCTGCCGCCGGTCGAACCGGTCGCCTTCATCGACATGAGCCCGGACGAGGCGCGCGCCTATAACGAAGGCGTGCCCTTCTCCACCGACCCCAATCCCGCCGCACGCCCGTTCGTCTATCGGGGCACGGCCGAGGACAAGGCGCGGGCGCTCGACTGCCTGGCAGCGGGCGTGCTCTACGAGGCAGGCGACGATGCCACGGGCGAACAGGCCGTGGCACAAGTCGTCCTCAACCGCCTGCGCCACCCTGCTTTTCCCAAGACGGTGTGCGGCGTGGTGTTCGAGGGGCAGGAGCGATCGACGGGCTGTCAATTCACCTTCAGCTGCGACGGCGCGCTGACCAAATGGCAACCGCCCGAGGCCGCCTGGACCCGCGCGCGCGAGATTGCGGCGATGGCCCTGAACGGCAAGGTCTTCCGCCCCGTCGGCCATTCGACCCATTATCACACCGACTGGGTCGTCCCTTATTGGCAGGCCAGTCTGGACAAGGTGGCGCGGGTCGGCAGCCATTTGTTCTTCCGCTGGTCCGGCTGGTGGGGAACCCCGCCCGCCTTCAACCGGCATCTCGTTCCCGGCGAGCCGGTGATCGAGCGTCTCGCGCCCTTCTCGCCCGCCCATAGCGCAGGGGCCAACGCCACCGAACAGGCGGGGGCCGCGCTGGCCGAAGCCGGGGTGGTGACGGGCGCAGCGACGCCGCTGGCCAGCGACCCGGACATGTTCCTGGCGCCCTTGCCCGTCGGCCTGACGCCGGAGGGTTTCCCGGCCTATGCGACGACGCTGTGCGGTGAGCGCAAGCGTTGCACGGTCATGCTGTGGCGCGAAGCGCCCATACCGCAGGCAGTCCCCCTGACCGCGCCTCAGATGGAGACCATGGCGTTCAGCTATCTGCGCGACGCAGCCTCGGGGCTGGAGCGCACGCTGTGGAACTGCAAATTCTATCCGGCGGTGCCGTTGGCCCGGTGCATGAAGCGCCAGACCCTGACCGTCACGCCCCCCACGCCGGTCGTCAGCCCGACGCCACAGCCCAGCCCTTCGCCCACTCCATCGGGCGAATTGGGCGGTATCCGGCGGGCCGGCAATCCTGCAAGCGAGGCCAAGCCATCGCCCCAGCCGTAGGGCCTCAGTCGTGGTGCGAACGGACGACCGCGACGAAGTCGGTCAATTCGGCGATCGCCGCGTCGATGTCGCGCCTCTGGGCCAGAAGCGCATCGATCTTGGCGGTGCAGCGGGCGACGGCCACCTCGCGCTGCTGGCGGCGACCGTCGCCCAGATCGTAGAGGTCGATCATTTCGCGGATATCGGCCAGGCTGAACCCCACCCGCTTGCCACGCAATATCCAAGCGAGCCTCGCCCGGTCACGCTGGGAATAGATGCGCTGCGTCCCCCGCCGTTCGGGCGAGATCAGCCCCTCGTCCTCATAGAAGCGCAGCGCCCGCGCGGTAACGCCGAATTCGGCGCATAGTTCGGTAATCGAATAATCGTCGCGATCGGCGCGCGGCAGCGGTTCGGCGGAGGCGGCGACCTGGGTCATCGCGATCAGGCTATATACCCTTTACGTGAACGTCAATCGACGCAAAGCGCCTTGCCCCCCGGACTGCGCAGCGTCCGCGCCTCCGCCAGGGATGCACTGACCCGCTCGACGATCAGCGCGGACAGGGTGGCGCGGCCGGTACACAGGGTGGTGCAGGCGGCGGGCAGTGAAGCCGGAAACTGGATGCTGTCCCCGTCGAAGCGTGCGGCGAAGCGGCATTGCCCGAACGCGACCTTCAATTCGGGGCCCGAACGCCGCAGCGTGCCGGACGCGACGCAGCCCTGCCCTTCGCCATAATCCAGCGTCACGCCGATCCGCCGCGCCGAGCCATCACCGCTTCCCGTTGGGGATATGCACATCCGGTCGCTATCGCGCGACCAGACGCCGTCGAGCGGCGCGGCGGCGGGGTCCGCGACCAGTCCGGCCGCAATGCTCGCGGTTTCCAGACGTTCGCCCGCGGCATTGTCGGCGCCGTCACCCCCCTGCCCGCACCCCGCCAAAATCAGGAGACCTGCCAGGGCGATCACGCCCCGCTTCACGCGACCGACACCAGCCCGTCGCCCTCGATCCGGCGAAAGAAGCAACTGCGCGCGCCGGTGTGACAAGCCGGACCCGCCGGCTCGCAGATCACCCAGAGCGCATCCTGATCGCAGTCGATCCGCATCTCCACGACGTGCAGCACATTGCCCGAGCTTTCGCCCTTCTTCCACAACCTCCCACGGCTACGCGACCAGAAATGTGCCTCGCCGGTGGCCCGCGTGGCGTCCAGCGCCTCGGCATTCATATGCGCGACCATCAGCAGCTCGCCAGTCGCGCGATCGGTCACGATCGCGGTCAGCAAGCCATGGGCGTCGAATTTTGGGTCGAGCGTCAGCCCGGTGTCGCGGTGGTCGGCCATGCGGCGGGGTTAGAATGAAACGGGGCGAAAGTCATCCGTTGCCGGTGTTGCCCGCCGCTGATCCCACCTCACCCATGACCGCGAATCGCGTCGACGAGTTCAGCCTTGGTCATCTTCGACCGGCCCGCGATGCCGATCTTGCGCGCCTCGGCCATCAGGTCGACCTTCGTGCGATCCTCCAAATGGGTCGCATTGTGGCTCAGGGAGCCATTCGCCTTGGCATTGGCGATGCGTGCGGCCTTTTCCTTGGACTGGCCCTGCTTGCGCAGCTCTTCATAGAGCGCATCGTCCTTGATCTGGGCGCCGTGATCGCGTGCCATATGCCATCCCTTCCGTTGGGGCCCGAAACGCAGTCTTCGCGAAAATGATCCCGCCGATGATGACAAACAGGCGACAAACGCCGATCACATTCCTATATGCGCCCCGTCTGCCCCTTAGTTGCGAACGTTGCGAGCGCCTCTCCCATGCTGACCACCAACCCCTTCGACGACGACAAACTCCGCGAGGAATGCGGCATCTTCGGCGTGTCCGGCGCCACCGGCGCGGCCGCGCTGACCGCGCTGGGCCTTCATGCGCTCCAGCATCGCGGGCAGGAAGCGGCGGGCATCACCAGCTTCGATGGCACCGTGTTCCACACCCACCGTGCGATGGGCCATGTCGCGGGCAATTTCGATCGCGACGACGTGATCCGTGGCCTGCCCGGCGAAGTCGCCTGCGGCCATGTCCGCTACTCGACGACCGGCGACACCTCGCTGCGCAACGTCCAGCCGCTTTATGCCGATCTGTCGACCGGCGGCTTCGCCATCGCGCATAACGGCAATATTTCCAACGCGATGAAGCTGCGTCGCGAACTCGTCCGTCGCGGTTCGATCTTCCAGTCGACCAGCGATACCGAGACGATCATCCACATGGTCGCGACCTCCAATTACCGCACCTTGCTCGACCGTTTCATCGACGCGCTGAAGCAAGTCGAGGGCGGCTATGCGCTGATCGTGATGACGCCGGAGGGCATGATCGCCTGCCGCGATCCGCTGGGCATCCGGCCGCTGGTCATGGGTCGCCTGGACGGCGCGGTGATCTTCGCCTCGGAGACGGTGGCGCTCGACGTGTGCGGCGCGACCTTCGAGCGCGCGGTCGAACCGGGCGAGCTGGTCATCGTCCAGGGCACCGAAATCCGCTCGATCCGCCCGTTCCAGGCGGTCGATCCGCGCCCCTGCATCTTCGAATGGGTCTATTTCAGCCGCCCCGATTCGATCGCGGGCGACCAGTCCGTCTATTCGGTGCGCAAGGAAATCGGCGCGCAGCTGGCCCATGAAGCACCGGTCGAGGCCGACCTGGTCATCCCGGTGCCTGATTCGGGCGTGCCCGCCGCGATCGGCTATGCCCAGGCATCGGGTATTCCGTTCGAGCTGGGCATCATCCGCTCCCACTATGTCGGCCGCACCTTCATCCAGCCAGGTGACAAGGTCCGCCATCTCGGCGTCAAGCTGAAGCACAATGCCAATCGCGCGCTGATCCAGGGCAAGCGGATCATCCTGGTCGACGATTCGATCGTGCGCGGCACGACCAGCCTCAAGATCGTGCAGATGATGCGCGAGGCGGGTGCGGCGGAAGTGCACATGCGTATCGCATCGCCCCCCACGCGCCACTCGTGCTTCTACGGCGTCGACACGCCCGAGCGCGCCAAGCTGCTCGCGGCCAAGCTCGACCTGGGCGGCATGACCGACTTCATCCATGCCGACAGCCTGTCCTTCGTGTCGATCGAGGGCCTGTACAAGGCGCTCAACGCGACGCGCGGCGAAAAGCCCAGCTATTGCGATGCGTGCTTCACTGGCGACTATCCGACCACGCTGACCGACCATGACGAAACCGCCTCGGTCGACCAGTTCGCGATGCTGGCCGAGCGGGTCGCCTGATGGCGGGCGCGCTCGACGGCAAGCTGGCGCTGGTCACCGGCGCCAGCCGCGGCATCGGTGCGGCCACCGCCATCGCGCTGGGAGCGGCGGGCGCGCACGTCGTCCTGACCGCGCGCACGCCGAAGGGTTTGGAGGAGGTCGAGGAGACCATCTTCAACGCTGGCGGCTCGGCGACCATCGCGCCGCTCGACCTGGCCGAGAATGAATCGATCGGCCGTCTGGCCGCTGCGATCGGCGAGCGCTGGCAGGCGCTCGACGTGCTGGTGCTGAACGCCGGGATGCTCGGCACGCTGGCCGCCGTGCCCGCGATCGACGCCAAGGAATTCGCGCGCGTCCTGACGCTGAACGTCAGCGCACAGGCCGCGATGATCGCCGCCTTCGACCCCATGCTGCGCCGCTCGGCGGCGGCGCGGGTGATCGGCGTCACTTCGTCGGTCGGCCGCAAACCGCGTGCCTATTGGGGGGCTTATGGCGCATCCAAGGCGGCGTTCGAGACGTTGCTTGGCGCCTACGGCGACGAGACGACGGAGATCAGCAAGATCCGCACCGCCATCGTTGATCCCGGCGCAACGCGGACCCAGATGAGGGCCAAGGCCTATCCTGGGGAAGATCCAGCTTCGGTCAAGGCACCGGAAGTCGTGGCCGAGCGAATCCTGGCGCTGGCGATCGACGGTTTCGCGCCGGGGCATTTCGAGCGGGTGGGTTTGTAAGGGCTGTTTGGCTGACGGTGGTGCGTGGCCTTCGACTTCGCTCGGGCTGAGCGGACTTAGGAGCGTTGGCCTTTCCCAAAAGCCGTTCAGGCTGAGCGAAGTCGAAGCCCGCGCCCTGCTCCTACCCGGAACTCTCACCGCAACGTCGCGATAATCCCCGCCATCTCAAACACCGTCCCCTGGGCATCGAGTGAGAGCCCCCGCGCCGCCCCCGCGAGGTCCTGCGCCGCCGCATAGGCGTCCAGTGCGATCTTCAACCGAGGGCCCGACCGACCCCGCGCCTGACCGGCGACGAACGCGGGCGCCCGGTCCAGAAACGCCTCGTACCGCGCCTGCGCCGCCTTGCCCGCCAGCGACTTGGCCAGTTTCACCCGCTCGGCATTGCCCGGATCACCCGTCTCGGCGATGCGCGCGATCGCAGCGTCCAGCCCGGCGATGTTCAGCCCGGCAAAGCGCAGGGCCCGCCCCGGCGCCCCGTCCGCCACCGCGACCAGCGAAGCGATCTCGTCCTCGTCCGCTTCGGGCAGTTGCTGGCGCAACACCCGCGCGACATCGGTATCGGACAGCCGCTCGAAGCGCAGCAACCGGCACCGGGACCGGATCGTCGGCAACAGTCGTCCCGGCGCGTGACTGACCAGCAGGAAGACCGTCCCTGCAGGCGGCTCTTCCAGGTTTTTCAGCAGCGCATTGGCCCCGCCGCGCTCCAGATCGTCGATCGCGTCGATCAGTACGACGCGCGCCGGTCCCATGGCGGGCGCGGTCGCGAACATGGGTTGCAGCGTGCGGACCTGCGCGATGGTGATCGACCGCGCCAGATCCTGATCGGGCTTTTCGGCATCCTTCGGCAACCGGGCCAGCACCCGGTAATCCGGGTGCGACCCCGCCGCCATCAGCCTCGCGGTCGGATGATCCTCCGGCACGGCAAGGCCGGGCGGCAAGGCCCCCGCCCCGCTCGCCCGCGCCAGCAGCCGGGTGGCCGCCGCGCGCGCGAAGCTGGCCTTGCCCACACCTTCCGGCCCGGCGATCAGCCAGGCATGGTGCAGCTTGGCCCCGCCCAGCGCGGCGGCGAAGGCAGCCTGGCCCGCATCATTGCCGACCGGCAGCATGGTCAAGCGATCAGCCGAAGAACGAGGTCAGCCCCGACCAGGCACGGCCGAAGAAGCCCGCCTCGGCGACGTCCTTGTCCGCGACCAGCGGCAGGCGCTGCGCAGGCATGTCGGGCGAGGTGACGACCAGATCGGCGATATGCTGGCCCGCCTTGATCGGTGCCTTGATCGGGCCCTGATAGACGACCTTGCCGCTGATCGCGGGGTCGAGCCCGGCGGGCAACGTGACGGTCAGCTGGCGCGGCGCGACCAGGCCGACGCTGCTCGACGATCCCATCTGGACCTCGGCATCGGCGACCTTCTTGCCCTTGGCGACGACCGGCTTGGCCTGCCACGCACGGAAGCCCCAGTTCATGAACTTCACCGATTCCTCGGCGCGTGCGTTCGAACTGTTCAGGCCCGCCATCACCATCACCAGGCGGCGGCCATTCTGCTCGGCCGAGCCGGTGAAGCCATAGCCCGCCTCCTCGGTATGGCCGGTCTTCAGCCCGTCAGCCCCCGCGACACGGCCCAGCAGCGGGTCACGGTTCGCCTGGGTGATGGCATTGCCGCCCATTGTCTTGCCCCACGAGAAGTCGCGGCGCGAGTAGAACTGCTTGTAGAGCTGCGGGAAGTCCTGGATCGTATGCTCGGCAAGGTCGGCGAGGTCACGCGCGGTGACATAGGTCACACCGCCGTCAGGCCAACCGTTTGAGGTGCCGAAATGGCTGTTGTTCAGCCCGATCTGCTTGGCGGTGCGGTTCATCCGCTCGGTGAAATTCTGCTCAGTGCCCGCGATATGCTCGGCCAGCACGACACAGGCGTCGTTGCCCGACAGCGTGACGATGCCGTACAGCAGGTTGGCGACGCTGACCTGCTCGTTGGGCGACAGGAACATGGTCGAGCCCGCTTGCGGCCCATGCCACTTCTTCCAGGTTTCCGGCTGCACGGTGACCATGTCGCTCAGCTTCAGCTGGCCCTTCTTGACCAGGTCGAAGGCGACATAGACCGTCATCATCTTCGCCATCGACGCGGGCGGCATCCGGCGATCGGCATCCCGCTGGAACAGGATCGCGCCCGAGGACAGGTCCTTCATGAACGCGACCGGCGCGGGCGTGTCGAACTGCGGCGCGGCGGCGACCGAGGGGGTAACCATCGCGACCAGGGCGAGCGGAGCGGCAAATGATGCGTACAGGGTCTTCATGGGTGTTCCGTGACCAAAGGGAGCCGGGAGGTCAATCCTGATGCAGGATGCGGGCGTCTTCATAACCGGCCTGGACCGCCGCGTCACGCAGGGCTTTGGCACTTTCGGCGCTCATGCCCGACCGCTCGACCCGCCATAGCCGGCCAGCCGCGGTCGCATGAGCATCGAACCGCCGGGCCAGTGCCACCGCGCGCGGGTGGCTGGAAAAGCTCGCCAGTTGCACACGGTATTGCGCGCGTGGATCGAGGGCGATCGGCCGGACGACCGGCGCCACCGCCGTCGCGCCCGCCAGGATCAGGCCAGGCCGATCGGTTCCGGGGCTCAGCGCCCGCAAACGGATATGCGCGACCGACCGCTTGTTCGTGCCCAGCAACCGTGCCGCGCCCAGCGACAGATCGGCCACCCGGTCACCCCGGCCCGGCCCGCGGTCGCCCACCCGCGCAACGATCGTGCGCCCCGTATCGACGTCCGTCACCTCGACCATCGATTCGAGCGGCAGGGTGCGGTGGGCGATCATCACGTCGTCGGGGTCGAACTGCTTGCCGGTCGCCGTCCGCCGTCCCGCCAGTTCATGGCCGTACCAACTCGCCCGTCCGGTCGCGTCATACCCGCCATAACGCGGCGACGCCGAACCGTCGGTAGTCGCCGCCGCGACCGGGGCCGCGAGCAACGCCACGGCCAGGGCGATCCACTCAGCCCGCAATCGCATCGGCCAGCAACCCCACCGAGAGCGCGTAGAAGTTCGAGCAGTTATAATCCAGGATCACCCGGTAGTTGCCGGTCAGCAGATAGGCGGTCGCCCCCTGCCCGTCCGGCTCCATCAGCGTCGCCAGCACCTGATCGTTCGGCCAGGCCGCGCCCTGCGGCACGATGCCCATCGCGCGCCACTCGGCGATCGTCCGCCAACCGCTGTGCCGCTCGAACACGCGCGGGCAGCGTGGGCTGACCAGCCGGTTGCGGACCATCGAACGGTCGAAGCCCGCCGGCACCGTCACCGCAAAGCCCCAGGGCTGGCCCGCGCGCCATCCGGCATTGACGAAGTAGTTGCCGATCGAGGCCAGCGTGTCGGCCTCGCTGTTCCAGATGTCCGCACGCCCGTCGCCATCGCCGTCACGCGCGAGGCGCAGATAGATGGAGGGCAGGAACTGCGGATTGCCGGTCGCCCCCGCCCAGCTGCCCTTCAGCTGGTCGCGGGTGACGCCCCGGTCCATCATCTTCAGCGCGGCGATGAACTCCCCCTCGAACAGGGGCCGCCGCCGCCCTTCATAGGCCAGGCTGGCGAGCGAGCGGAGCAGATCGAAATTGCCGGTATAGGCCCCGTAATTCGTCTCATGCCCCCAGATGGCGACCATGATCGATTCGGGCACGCCCGTCTCACGCTCGATCCGCGACAGACGCGGGCGCTGCGCCAGATACTTGGTCCGCCCCCGGCCGATCCGCGCGGCATCGACATGCGCGGCCTTATAGGGTGCGAAGGGACTGAACCCCGAATTGGCCGGGCCGCCGGGCTGGCGTCGATCCAGTTCGATCACGCGGGCATTGAGTGTAAGCGTCGGCAACACCGAGTCCAGCGTCGCGCGGCTGACCCCTTGCGCCATCGCGGTGCCCCGCACCTGCTGAAGATAGCTTTGAAAGCCAGCCTCGTCCTGCGCCTGAGCCGGTACACCGCCGACCAGCATCGCCAAGGTCGAAATAAAGCCAAGGCGCATCACGCGCCGGGTAATTGTCCCCCACATGCCCGACTGTGTGCCATAGCTGCGGGCGCGCCGGAACCTCGCACCACCGCAACCCAGGCACAGCCAGCCGCTCTCCGGCACCGCCGCCACGCTTCACGAACGGTGGTGCATTCGATGGTGGATTCCGCCTCCCGCTTGGCGTACAGGCGCTGTCCGCCGATCCGGAAGAGTGGCCGAGCGGTTTAAGGCACCGGTCTTGAAAACCGGCGACGGTGTGAGCCGTCCGTGGGTTCGAATCCCACCTCTTCCGCCAGAACGCTGCGATTTCCTGCCGCTTTCACTTATTTGTCTATCATGTCCGCGAAGAGCGATCGGTTGTCGCACGCGGGACGATAGCCTCGGCCGGTCGCGGAGGCGTTGAGCGGCCATTCTTCGTCCGACTAATCAGTGTGGTCGCCCAACCCTGCAGCCAAAAGCCAGACCTGGGCCATCGAGGATTTGCGCGGTCAAACTAGTCTACGACCCTCTAAATCGCGCTCTTGCCATGCCGCAAATGTCCTACATAATGCGGCGATATGACGTGACGAGATGACGCGGTCATCATCGTCGCCACCGGGAGAGTCTGGATGAACGACGCGCGTTGCCCCCTGAGCCTGATCATCATCACAGCGTCCGGCTTGGCGCTGGCAGGGGCCGCGCCGGTCGTGGATCCGACGACGGCCGCTATCGCCCAGGTGCTTCGCGGCGATCCCGCCTTTGCGGCTCCGATCCGGGGAAACATCACATTGCCCGACAATGCGTCGGCTCTGACCGGACTTCCGCGCAATGCGGATACCGCCGCCGCGCGGATCGCATGGCATTCCTCCAGCCCGACCGTCATCTCCGACACCGATCGAGGTCGTGGCGTTGACGCAGTGCGCAAGGGGGTGGTCATGCGCGGCGCGGTCGATCAGCGCATACGCCTGACCGCCACGGTTTCGCTCCCCGGTCACCGACCGCTAGCCGTGCCGATCGACGTGGTCGTGCGGGCCAAGCCGACAGCACCGCCCCCGCCCTCCGCCTACATGTTCGTCTATTTCACCGGCAACACGATCGACGGGGAAAAGCTGCGCTTTGCGGTGTCCGACGGCAACGACGCGCTGCAGTGGAAGACACTGAACGATGCGCAACCGATCCTGGAATCCGCTGAGGGTACGCGGGGGCTTCGCGATCCCTTCATCATGCGCTCGGCCGAGGGGGATCGCTTCTTCCTGCTCGCCACCGACCTTTCGACGGGACGTACCGGCTGGGATCGATCGACCAGCCAGGGCAGCCGGTATCTCGAAATCTGGGAATCGACCGACCTGATCCACTGGGGCAAGCAGCGCCATGTGCGGGTCAACCTGCCCAATGCCGGTATGACCTGGGCGCCCGAGGCGACCTATGACCCCACGATCGGTGCCTATGTCGTCTATTGGACGTCCACAATGTACAAGGACGCCGCGCATAGGGTCGAGGACGGCAACGGGCCGCAGATCCTGCGCGCGACCACCCGCGACTTCCGCACCTTTTCCACCCCCGTGCCCTGGTTCAAGGCCGCCGACGTTCCCGGTGCCGTCAAGGCCAAGGGCATGATCGATGCCACCGTCCTGAAGGACGGCGACCAATATTATCGCTTCACCAAGGTCAGCGATGCCGACGGCTGTCCGTCCAGCGACATCCTTGCGCAAGCCTCTCCCTCGCTCCGCGCCGATGGTGCCTCCGGTGCATGGACGATCATCGACCGCTGCATCGGTCGTCGCAGCGGCACGCCGGAGGTGGAAGGCCCCACCGTGTTCCGTGCCAATCCCGGCGATACCAGCGGCTTTCGTTATTTCCTGTGGGTCGATGATTATGGCGGCGTGGGTTACATTCCGCTCGCCACCCATTCGCTTCGGGGCAAGATCCGGTGGACCTATCCCCGGCAGTTCAACCTGCCCAAATCGCCACGCCATGGCACGGTGCTGGCCATCACGGCGGCCGAGCGCGATGCGCTGGCAACGCGTTGGGACCGTGCCGATCCCGACACCACGACCCTTGCCGATCGCTGGATCGTCGCTCCGGTCCTGGCGTCGGGATCCCACCTGCCCGTCCCGGCGGGTTACAAGGCCGTATGGCGCGCCGATGGCCGCGTCGTGCCCGACGGCGTCCTGACCAACACGGCCACGCAGGCACGGGTCATCCGCCTGGAGGGTACGCTGACGGGGGCAAACGGCACGAGCCTGACCAAGCAGTTCACCGTCAATCTGCTGGGAGCATCCTCCCGCCGGATCGAGGCCTATGCGCGGGTGCCGACCACGACCCAGGATGCCAACCAACCGACCGTCGCGCGAAGCGTCCATCTGGGGCTGGCGGATGCGGACGGCCGGATGGTTCCGCTCAACGATGATTACGGCGTTGCGTTCGCGCGGGGCGACTATGTCGGGATCGACCGAGTGGCGCTTCGGGGCGTCGCATATCCGTCGCTCTTCTACTTCGCGGATGGCGAAATCGGCATCATCGCCGCACGCGTGGACATGGACGGCAATCCGGACCCTGGTGCGGCGGTCGTCTTCCGTCGCGATCCCCAGACCTCGGACTTTCGCGAGCTCGGCACGCTGGACCTGGGTGCGACAGCGATTGGCATGACCATGCCACGGGCCATCTGGGATAGCTCTACCCGGCGCTACATCGTGTCATGGATCGACCGCTCCGGCCGTCCACGCTGGACGACCGTCGCCGATCTCGCGCGGCAGGAGTGGCAGGCGACACCCTTTTATCCCGAAACGGGGGGACGAAGGCCGCGGATCGCCTCCACGGGCAATGTCGGACAGGTCCTCACCGGTGACGTGACGGTGACGGCGAGCGACACATTGCCGATCGACGCCGCCACCGCAGCAGCACTGACCGCGCGGTACGGGCGGGTCGTCAACACCACGGCGACCGTGACCCCGCAAAGCATCGGCATGAAACAGGCCAGCGCCCTTAACGGCGCGCGCGTGACCTTGGGATATTCGGACGGCTCCACCGCCACGCGTGCGGTCGACTGGGACGCCGAGGACGTTGCGCGCCTGACCCGGCCGGGCCGCTATCTGGTCCACGGCGCGGTCCGCCAGCGGCGCTATCCGGCGATCTTCGCCTATAACCGAGCCGACCCCGACATCTATCGGTGGGAGCATAAGGACCGCGTCCGTTATCTTTTCGTCGCCACCGACGACACGGACAACGACAATGTCGGCTCTGTGCATCTGCCGCTTCGTGTCGCGGACAGCATCGCGGATCTCGCCGACGACAATGGCGGCCGCGCGCGCGAAGTGGACGTGCTCAATCGACGGACCCGCCACGATCGCACGGCCGAGGGGCGCGTGATCGCGGGCTGTTACTGGGCACCCGAAATTCACGAGATCGGCGGGAAGCTGTCAATCCTCTTCGCGCCTTGCTTCAACCCCAAGGACGGTCGATCGAGCGATGGGGGATTATGGTCGACCGTCCAGTCGCATATCATCCAGCTGCGCGATGGTGGTGATCCGGCCAATCCCGACGACTGGTCCAAACCCGCTGCCATTCTGAAGGCCGACGGCAGCGCGCTGGGCCGGGCGGAAATGCCGGCCAATATCAGCCTCGACATGTCCTATTTCGAGGTGAAGGGCCAAGGCTATTACACTTGGTCGCAGCGCTATCTTCCGAAATCCGGCCCTCTGGGCGATCCCCTGACATGGATCGCCAAGGTCGACCCCGCCAGGCCGACGCGACTTGCCAGCGCGCCGTCCCCGATCATCGCGCCCGTAACCTCGGTCGAAGAGAACCTTGCCGAGGGCGCGTTCGCGCTCGTCCATGACCAGCGGGTGACGCTCGTCTATTCCAGTTCCGGCGTCAGCCCGACCTATGTCGTCAACGGCATCTCCGCGCCCGTCGATGCGGATCTGACCCGGATCGATTCATGGCGCAAATGGTCTTCCCCGCTGCAGAAAAGCATGCCGATGCCCGCGGGCGACGAGGACTATCGCCGATACGAACAAGGGCCAGGGCACGGCGCCTTCACAAGCGACGAGGACGACACCCCCCTCTATGTCTATCATAGCTGGGGCAATGGCGTCGGTGGGAACGGACGGGACGCGCGCATCCGTCGTGTTCACTGGGCGGCCGACGGTCGACCTCTACTCGACATGACGCCCGATGAAGAGGTTGCCCCTCCCAACCGTCGTGTCACGATGACGGTGACCGTTCGCTGAACCGCCATCGCCCGGCATCGCTGTCGGGGTCGAAGCGGGTCAGCGTTACGGTGCTGGTGCCGATCGCCATCAATGCCGTATCCTCGCCCTTGGCCTGGACCTTGGGGGTGATGCGGTAGCTGCCGTCGGTGAGTTGGTCGATCCGCCAGAGCTGCGCGTCGGCACCGGTATAGCGGGGCACCGCCTCGACCTCGCCCGCGCCGGTTGCCGCCAGCGTGCGCTCGGTGCCCGCGATGCCGATCCGGTAATAGGGTGCGCCCATATAGCCGCCCGCCATGGCCACCGGGGTGATCGTCCATTGCTGGTGCGGGCGGATCATATAGGCCGCCATGTCGACCCGCGTCGCCCCCTGCGGCCAGCTCGCGCTGTCCTGCGCCAGGGTCTGGTCGGGCAGCGATACGACCGGATCGGTCGGCTTGGCGCGGAAGCTGGCCCGTGCGTCGAAGGGGATGCGGACGAAGTCGACGAGCAGCTGAAGCGCGTTGCCGCTCCGCTCCGATTTGATCTCATAGGTGCCGGGGCGGACGTTGCTGCCCGCAACGGGCCAGCCGTCGCGCCATAGCAGCGGCTCGATCGCCAGCACGCTGCGGCCCGAACGGTTCATGTCCGCCTCGTAATGCATCGAGAATTTCTGCATGCCGCCGCCCAGATCGATCAGGCCGAAATGCCCGGGCCCCATCGCCCGCCCGCCCGCGCTGACGACCAGCTTGCCGCCGCCCTTGAGCAGCGGCACCCCCATCGCATCGACATAGGGGCCCAGCACGCTGCGCGAGCGGCCGACGCGGATGTTGTAGGTCGAATTGGGCCCGTCGCAGCAGGTCCCGTGGGTGCCGAGCAGGTAATACCAGCCGTCACGGTGCATCAGCGCGGTCGCCTCCATGTCGATCGCGATGTCGACCGGCCGGTTGCCCGCCATGCGCCGCCCGGTGGCGGGATCGAGTTCGACGATGCGGATGGCACCGAAATAGGTGCCGTAGCTGAGCCACAATCGCCCATCGGCATAGAGAAAAGCCGGGTCGATCGCGTCGTTGTTCTCGATCCCGTCGCTCGATGCGACCGTGCCGACATCGTGATAGCCAAAATCGGGCGACTTGGGATCGAGCGTCCGGGTCCACATGATCTTCACGTCGCTGGCATGGCCGCCCGACATGCCCCCACCACCGACCGCATAGGCGACATAATAGCGGTCGCCGATCTTGATGATATCAGGCGCGACACCGCCGCCGGGGCGTACCGCGCCGCCGCGCCAAGTCCAGCCATCGTCGGAGATCAATCCGCCGCCGCGCGTGCCGAAAGTGTACCATTTGCCGTCCGAGCGGGTGACGGTCGAGGGATCATGGATGAAGACCTCTCCCGCCAGCTGCGCGGCGGCGGGGACGGGCGTCACGCAGGCGCAGGCCAGGGCGATATGGGTGGCAAGCGGGGCACGGCGCATCGGGGGCAGTCCTTGGATCTGTCTGGAGGCGCTCATTGGACGGCCAGCGTCAGGTCGCGGACAGGCTTTCCATCGGCATCGACGAAACGGACTGCGAAATCGCTGAGCCCCGGCCCGTTGATGACCGCGCCGCGCAGGATATTGCGTCCCTGGCGCAAGGTAAGCCGGTCGGACAGGACATCGTCCATCACCATCCGCCGGTCGTCATACAGGTCTGCGACGTTCGCCCCGTTCAACCACCAGCGCGAGGCCGAGTTGGAGCCGACCGCCAGGCGGACGTTCCGCCGCTCGCGCGGGCTGGTTACCACCGTCGTCGTCCAGAAGACGACACCATATCTCGGTTTGCCCAGGCTTTGGGCGAAGTGGAACAGCTTCACGTCCCAAATCCGCGAGTCATAGGCGTGCCAGAGCAACGACTGGTCCCCGACGCGGACCGTCTGCCCCTCCCTGGGCAGCACGGCCCAGCGACCCGGATAGGTATCGGGCGACAAGGCCTGGCGGACATAGGTGCCGGTGAACACCGCATTGGTCGGGTTGGGCTTGGCGACGGCCTCAAGGATCAACCAGCGGCGCAGGAAACCATCCGCGTCCGGAGCGGCGGGAGCGGACGTCACCGGCGCGAACAGATCGCCGAGCGGCGGCACCGGCGGCGGCGCTGTCTGGGCGGCGACCGGTGCCGCGATCGCCACGATGCCTGCGATCCATGCCGTGCGTCGCATCCTGCTCTCCCTCTCATGCCAGTCGCCGGGGCGGTCATGTGCCGCCCTCGTCTTGTCCGGTCGCAACAGGCTAACGCCCAGAATGTTAGCGCGTCAACTTTCCAATCGCTTGCAGCCAGCCCTTATTTCTTATGCCGATTACCGTATTGCGGGTCAGGCCGAAGTCCTCCACGTTGGCGCTAACATGACGACGGCGAACGGCGCGTGGTGAGGGAGAGCGATGATGGCGACAGGATGGCTTCGGGGTATCGCAGCGGCGGCGCTGATCGGCACGGCCGGTTGGGCAGGCGCGACCGACAACGCTGTGGAACACGGCACGGGGCGCTTTCCCGCGATGCTGGAGGAGCGGGCCGACCTCCCCGATCATGTCGTCTATCGCCCGCGCGACATGGCGGCGCTGGGCCGGGCGAAGCTGGGCATCTATGTCTTCGGCAATGGCGGCTGCGGTGCGGACGGGACGGCGTCGCGCAACCACCTTCTGGAGATCGCTTCGCATGGCTATCTGGTGATCGCCTCCGGCACGATCCCCAAGCCCGTTGACGTGAAGGCGTCCCCACCCGGTGGCGGGCTTCAGGTCGCGACGGCCACCCATCTGCTATCCGACGCGATCGACTGGGCGGTCCGGGAGAACGGCCGGGCGGACAGCCCCTTTCGCGACCGCATCGCCACCGACGAGATCGCCGCCTCGGGCTGGAGCTGTGGCGGGTTGCAGGCCCTGGCCGTCGCGGCCGAGCCGCGCGTGAAGACCAGCGTCATCATGAACAGCGGCTTTTTCCCCGCCGGTGCCAATCCCATTCCCGGCATCGTGTCGGACAAGGCGCTGCTAAATCGGTTGCACGGCTCGACGCTCTACATACTGGGGGGCCCGAGCGATATCGCGCACGGCAATGGCACCGATGATTTCGGCCGGATCACGCATATTCCAGCGGCCCTGGTCAACATACCGGTCGGGCATGGCGGCACCTATATGCTACCACATGGCGGCGTCGCGGCGGAGGTCGTGACGGCCTGGCTCGACTGGCAGCTCAAGGACGATGCGAAGGCCCGGCAACGCTTCGTCGGGGCCGATTGTGGTTATTGCCACGACCCGCGCCTGACCCTCGATCGCAATGCGCTGTTGCAGAAACGGTAGGTCGGTCGGCTTCTGAGGGTGAACGCGATCAGGCTTGCGTAATCGCCAGATAGGTCCCGACGCCGACCGCCACCACCGCCAGCAGGATCGCGACGATCATCACCAGCCCGTCGCCGACCATCAACGCCAGGCCGAAGGCGGCGATGGCGGCCATCGGGGCGGTGGTGGCCAGTGGCAACAGTTCCAGCGGCGGCACCGCCAGCGCCAGGATGATACACGCCACCGCCGCCACGCGAGGAAAGGGCCCGTGGGTCAGGTATGGCAGCCGTCCGTGAAACCAGCGATCCGCCCAGGCGGCGGGTTTCCTGGCCTTGTCGATCGCACGGCGTACCGTCTTGCTGGCGACCGAACGCCGCCGGATGAAGCCCGGCAGCCACAAATGCTTGCGCCCGAAGGCCAGCTGGACGGCGACCAGGATGATGATCGCGGCCAGAACCGTCGGCAGTCCCGGGATCGAGCCGATCGGCGAAATGTCGATCAGCGCGGGGATCAATAGCAACGGGCCGAACGAGCGCCGCCCGAACGCCTGGACCACATCGTCCAGCGCGACCCGGTCCTGCTTGTCGGCCAGACCGCGAAGTGTCTGCAAGATGTCGCCGATGCTGCTGGGGCCGTCCGTCATTCTTCGCAAACGGCAGGTGCGCTGCACGGTTCCTCGCGATGCGGTCGAGGATCGCTTGCGCATGTCGATGGTTGCAACAGGAAACACGCGACCTTTCCACCGGTTGTCCCGAAGGAACGAGATGATGAGCGACGCCGACACTTCCCGCCGTAGCGTCCTGGGCGGGGCCGCATTCGGACTGGCCGCCGCTGCCGCGCCCGGCGCCGCGATCGCCCAGGCCGCGGGTGCCCCGGCGGGTGCGCCGATCACGCCGGTGCCGAGCCTGCGCGATCCCCGCAGCGCGTACACCAGCACCCCCTTCCCCGAACAGCGCCAGCCCTGGCCCGCGCTGGCCGGCAAGATGACGCCGCGTCCCGATCACGGCGAGACGAGCTATCGCGGATCGGGCAAGCTGACCGGTCGCAAGGCGTTGATCACCGGCGGCGACAGCGGCATCGGGCGCGCCGCCGCCATCGCTTTTGCGCGCGAAGGCGCGGACGTCGCGATCAACTATTATCCCACCGAGGAACCCGACGCGCGCGAGGTCGCCGACCTGATCCGCCAAGCCGGGCGCAAGGCGGTGCTGCTGCCCGCCGACATCCGCACGCAAAAGGCATGTGAGGACACCGTGCGCCGCGCGATCGCGCAGCTTGGCGGGCTGGACCTGCTGGTCAACAACGCCGCCTATCAACAATCGAAGGCGGACATCATGGAGATCAGCGACGAGCAGTTCGTCCGCACTTATGAAACCAACGTCTATCACGTCTTCCGCTTTTCCAAGGCGGCGATCCCGTCGATGCCGCCCGGATCGGTGATCATCAACACCATCTCGCAGAACAGCTATGATCCCGGCGAGGACCTGATCGACTATGCCTCCACCAAGGCGGCGATCCAGAACCTGACGCGCGGCATGGCCAAGCAACTGGCCAAGAAGGGCATCCGGGTCAACGCGGTGTCGCCGGGCCCGATCTGGACCCCGCTTCAGGTGGCGGGCGGCCAGTTGGCGGGCAAGATGCACGAGTTCGGCCAGGACACGCCGCTCGGTCGTGCCGGACAGCCTGCCGAGCTCGCATCGCTCTATGTCGCGCTGGCGTCGGGCGAGGCGACCTTCTCGACCGGCACGGCCGTCGGCGCGCATGGCGGCAAGGGCTTTCCGTGACATGGTAAAGCATATTTGACGGGCGGCGGGTGGAGGGTCATCAATCGGGGATGACCAGCCTGCTCTCCCGTCGCCAGACCCTGATCGGCGCGACCGCCCTCACCGCCGCCACCGCGCTTCCGACCGCGCTGAGCGCCGCCACCGCGCCCGCCGATGCGGGGGCGACGCTCGACCGCATCGCCTGGGGGCTCCTGCCCCTGATGCCCGAACGCGCGACGACGCTGGGCGTGGACGAAGGCACCCATGCGGATCTGCGGCGACGGCTGGAGGATCGTTCGCCCGCCGGGATCGCCGCGCGCCAGCGTTTCCTGACCGACAGCCTGAAGACGCTGGCGCAGATGCCCCGCGAAGGCCTCGACCCGTCGACCGCGACCAGCATCGCCGTCGTCGAAAGCGCGTTCCGCACCGCCCTCGACGGCATGGCTCTGCCCTACGGCGTCGCCACGATCGGGGACTGGCGCAACACGCCGTACGGCGTGATCCAGAATGTCGGGGCCTGGCTCGACGTGCCGCAGATGCTCGACGGCGATCAGCCGGTTCGCAACGTCGCCGATGCGGAAGCCTATCTCGCCCGCCTGGCCGCCATGCCCGCCCAACTGGACGGAGAGACGGTACGCATCCGGCAGGCGCGCGAACAGGGGCTGGTGCCCCCCTCCTTCCTGCTCGACAAGACGATCGCCGGCATAACCCGAACGATCGCCGAGGCCGCCACGCCCGATGGCCCGCTCGTCGGCCCGCTGGTGCGCAAGACCAAGACGATCCCGGGTGACTGGGCAGGCCGTGCGGCGCCGATCGTTCGCACCGGCATCGTGCCCGCGCTGGAGCGTCAGCTGGCCGAACTGCGCGCCCAGCGTGCGGTGGCGAGCGATGCGGCGGGCTTGGGCACCCGCCCGCACGGCCCCGAATGGTATGCCTGGGGTCTGCGCGCGGGCACGACCACGCGCCGCAGCCCGACCGAACTTCACCAGATGGGCCGGGCCCGGCTGGCCGAGCTTCAGGCGCAGATGGACGTGATCCTGCGCAAGGAAGGCCTGACCGAGGGGAGCGTGGCCGAGCGTGCCATCGCCTATCAGCGCCGCCCCGGCATCGGTTTCCCGGACAATGACGACGGGCGGCGTCAGATCATCGCCTATATGCAGGCCCGGATCGACGCGATCCGCCCGCGCCTGCCCGATGCCTTTCGCCGTCTGGCGCGCGGAAATCTGGAGATCCGGCGCATGCCGCTGGCGCAGGAGGCCGGGGCGCCCGCCGCCTATGGCGGACCGGGCACGATCGACGGGCGGGAGCCGGGCAAGGTCTGGGTCAATCTGGGCGATCCGACCATCCATAACCGGGTGACCATCCCCGACCTCGTCTATCACGAGGGCATTCCGGGCCATGTCTGGCAGGGCGAATATGCGCAGAAATTGCCGCTGATCCGCTCGATCCTGGCGTTCAACGCCTATTCGGAAGGCTGGGCACTGTATGCCGAACAACTGGCTGACGAACTGGGCATGTATCGCGACGATCCTGCCGGGCGTCTGGGCTATCTGATGGGGCTGGCGTGGCGGGCGGTGCGGCTGATCGTCGACACGGGCATCCATGCCCTCGGCTGGTCGCGCGACAAGGCGCTGGCCGAATTCATCGCCGCCACCGGCCTGCCGCGCACCAATGCGGTCAGCGAAGTCGACCGCTATTGCTCCTGGCCGGGCCAGGCCTGCGGCTATGAGGTCGGTCGGGCCGAGATCGTCGCCCAGCGGGCACGGGCGCAGGCGGCATTGGGTGCGCGGTACGACCTGCGGGATTTCGACCAGGCTGTCGTCGATGGCGGCAATGTCTCGCTCAACGTCCTGGCGGACAACGTGTCGCGCTATATCGCACCAACCAAGCGCCAGGCCGGATCGACGCCCCGTGGTGGGCGTTGATCCGGCGAGCAGGCAAGGAATATGTGTGGCATGGCTGACCGGATATTGATCTTCTACGGCTCCTATCGATCCGATCGGCAGGGCATCCGACTGGCCGATTATCTGGTCCGCGCCTTTCGGAATCGCGGTGCCGAGGCCGAGCTGATCGACGCCAAGTCCGTCGACCTGCCGATGCTCGACCGCATGTACAAGGAATATCCCAAGGGCGAAGCACCCCCGGCGCTGGAGGCACTGGCCGACAATATCCGGTCCGCCGACGCATTCGTGTTCGTCACCGGCGAATATAATTGGGGACCGCAGCCCGGCCTCAAGAACCTGACCGACCATTTCCTCGAGGAATGGTTCTGGCGACCTGCCGCCATCGCCAGCTATTCGGCGGGACGACTTGGGGGTGCGCATGCCAGCGTCGGATGGCACGGTACGCTGACCGAGATGGGGATGGTCGTCGTGTCGAGTACACTGGCGATCGGCCGCATCGGCCAGGCGCTCGATGAACAGGGTCGACCGACCGGGGATGGCGGCGCCTCGCTGGCCCGTGCCTTTCCCCGCTTTGCGGACGACCTGTCCTGGTGGGCCGCCGCCGCCAGCGAACATCGCGCCAAGGTTGCGCCGCCCTATTGACGGCGGCGGGCGACCGTTCACTTCGGATCGAAGTACAGGGCCTTACCGGCGATTTGCGATGATCGCGGCAAGGGTAGGAGCGCGGCCGCGTCAGCTCACGCGGCGCATCGCGGGCGGGGATGATACCGCCGCGATGCCTTCGCTCCGGTATTCGCCCGAAACCGCGAACAGCTCCGCGATCGCTGCCGCTTCCATCGGTCGTCCGGTGAACCACCCCTGTGCCTGCGACCAGCCATTGGCGCGCAGCCAATCGAATTGCTGCTGGGTCTCGACGCCCTCGGCGGTGGTCGTCATGGCAAAGGCCTGTCCCATCTCGCCCGCCGCGCGCGCGATCGCCTGCGACTGGCGTGAACTGCCGAGATCGCCGACGAAGCAACGGTCTAGCTTCAGCTTGTCGAACGGGAAATGCCGCAGATAGGATAGCGAGGAATAGCCGGTTCCGAAATCGTCCAGCGCGATCCGCACACCCGCCTTGCGCAGGCTGTGCAGTATGGCGAGATTGCGTTCGTTCTCGCTCAGCAGCACCGACTCCGTGATCTCCAATTCCAGCCGCCCTGCTGCCAGTCCCGCTGCGGCCAGGGCGCCGATCACCCGCAGGGGCAGGCTTTCGTCGCGGATCTGGACCGGTGACAGGTTGACCGCGATCATCCTGTCCTGCGGCCAGGACGCTGCCGTTCGACATGCCTCGGACAGGACCCAGTTGCCCAGCGGCACGATCAGGCCGGTATCCTCGGCCAGCGGGATGAATTCGGCTGGCGAAATCTCTCCCTGCACCGGATGTCGCCAGCGCAGCAACGCCTCGGCACCGGCATATTGGCCGGTCGCAATGTCCATGATGGGCTGATAGACCAGCCGCAATTCGCCCCGGCCCAACGCCACCTCCAGGTCGCGTTTCATCGACTGGCGCGCCTGCGCCCGCTCGGCCATCGGCGCGTCGAAGGTCCGGATGACGCCGCGCCCTTCCGCCTTGGCGCGGTAGAGCGCGATGTCGGCCGCGCGGAACAGGTCGTTCTCCGAACTATGGCTTGGCGACGAGGAGGCGATGCCGATGCTCGCGGCCAGCTTGATCGCCACCCCGTCGACGGCGAAGGGTTTCGCCAGCGCGGCCATCAGGGCACTGGCCAGACCCTCGGCATCGCTGGCGCCCGACTGGGGCAGATGGACGACCGCGAACTCGTCGCCGCCCAGCCGCGCCAGCACATCCCCCTCGCCCAGCGCCGCCGTGAAACGGCCCGCCACGGCGCGCAGCAGATCGTCGCCGACCGAATGGCCCAGCGTGTCGTTGACCTCCTTGAACTGGTCGAGATCGAGCAGCAGGATGTGCGTCTGCCGCTCCAGGCGACCATCAAAGGCATGGCCCAGCGCCTGGTTGAAGACCGCCCTGTTGGCGAGCCCGGTCAAGGGGTCCTGATGGGCAAGCTGGACCAGCGTGTCGCTGGCCCGGCGCGCCTCGGTCACGTCATGGAAGAAGACCGCCAGCCCGTCACCCGTCGGACAGGCCTTGATCTCCAGCCATTTGTTCACATTCGGCAGATAGGCGTCGAAGCGGACCGGCTTGCCGGTGTCGATCGCCTCCTGATAGCGGAGCTCATATTCCGAGCCGCGATATTCGGAATAGATATCCCAGAAAGAGTCGCCGACCGTCCCGCCGCGCATCAGTTTGACGAACTCGGCCCCGCGCATGTTCATGAAGGTGATGCGCCATTCGCGGTCCATGACGACCACGGAGTCGGTCGTGCTTTCCAGGATGTTGCGGGTCAGCGTCTCGCTGGCCTTCAGCGCTTCCTCGGCCAGCCGGGCATCGTGCCGGTCCTCCATCGTGCCGTACCAGCACCGGATCGCGCCATCCGGCCCCCGGCGCGGCGTCAGGCGGCTGTGGAACCAGCGGGCCTCACCGTTCCGCATCACCAGTCGCTGCTCGAACTCGAAAGGCTCGCCCAGTGCCAGCGCGGCCCTGCACCGGGCCAGCGTCGCGACCTTGTCGTCGCCATGCAGCGCCCGTGTCCAGCCGGCACCCAGACTGTCGCGAATGCCGAGACCGGTCAGCGTCTCCCAGAGAGCAGGAAGTTCGGTGACATCGCCATTGGGCGCGGTCGTCCACAGGATCTGGTTGCTGAGATCGCAGGCATATTGGAAGCGCGCCTCCTTGTCGGCCAGCCGTGCCTGCAGGTCCGCCACCGCCGCTTCCAGCGCTGCGACCCGACCGGCATCGGCCGACGGATCGGGACGCGGTCGGCCATCGGAGCAAAAGGGCTCCGCGCGATCCGGGCCAGGCATCTTCGTCACTGTCTTCACGGCCTCTCCCGCACCTTCATTACCCTATACGTAATGCACGATGCTTAATGCTCCGTTGCCATCGTCGAGAGAGCCGTCACGCCCTTGCGCTGGTCATCTGCCGGGCTAGGCTGTCGCCATGATAAACCGGCGCCACCTCATCGGATCCTCCCTCGCCGCCTGCGCCACGCACGGTGCGATCGCCGCGACGCCGGCTCCGCGTGGCCGCTTGAAACAGTCGGTCAGTCGCTGGTGCTATCAGGATATTCCGCTCGACACGCTGTGCGCGGCGGCGGCCCGGATCGGCTTGCAGGGCATCGACCTGCTGCAACCCGCCGAATATGACGTGCCGCGCCGCCACGGCCTGCGCTGCACCATGGGCTATGCCGCCGAGATGATGACCATCGCCGACGGGCTCAACCGGCGCGAGCATCACGACGCGATCGAACGCGCCTTTCGAATCGGCATTCCGCAAGCCGCCAAGGCGGGCGTACCCAATGTCATCGCCTTTTCGGGCAATCGGCGCGGCATGTCGGACGAGGAGGGCGCGGCGAACACCGTGATAGGCCTGAACCGGTTGAAGCGGATCGCGGAGGATCACGGCGTGACCATCTGCGTCGAGTTGCTGAACAGCAAGGTCGACCATCCCGATTACATGGCCGACCACACCGACTGGGGCGTCCGCGTCGCCCGCGAGGTGAACTCGCCACGGGTCAAGCTGCTCTACGACATCTACCACATGCAGATCATGGAGGGCGACCTGATCGCCACGATCCGCAGGAATATCCGCTGGATCGGCCACTTCCATACGGGCGGGGTGCCGGGCCGCCACAATCTGGACGATAGCCAGGAGGTGAATTGGCGGGCGGTCGCCAAGAGCGTCGCCGACCTGCCTTTCGACGGCTATTTCGCGCATGAATTCGTGCCGACCGGCGACCCGCTGACCGTGCTGGCGCAGGCGGTGCGGACCTGCACCGTCTGACCGGGCGATCCGCGCGACGGTCCGACAAACATTGCCGTCTGCGGTCGCACCGTGGCATGGCGGGAGGGTGCAACACCAACCCCAGATCCTCGTCGATGCCGACGCCTGCCCCGTAAAGGAGGAAATCTACCGCGTCGCCTATCGCCTGGAGGTGCCGGTGATCGTGGTCAGCAACGCGCATCTGCGGGTGCCGCCGCATCCGCTCATCACGCGCGAGGTCGTCGGCGCGGGCTTCGATGCCGCCGACGACTGGATCGCCGAGCGCGCCCATCCGGCCAGCGTCGTGGTCACGGCCGACATCCTACTCGCCGATCGTTGCCTGAAGGTCGGCGCGGCGGTGATCTCGCCCAACGGCAAGCCGTTCACCACCAGTTCGATCGGCAACGCGGTTGCCGTTCGCGCGATCATGGCCGACCTGCGGGCGGGCGGCGACCGGATCGGCGGGCCGCCGCCTTTCGGCAAGGAGGACCGGTCGCGCTTTCTGTCCGCGCTGGATACGGCGCTGACCGCGATCCTGCGCAAGACCAGAAGCTGAGCCGTTCGCCCGCTTGATCGCCCCCGGTCAGGCGGTTAGGCCCCGGAACATGACCAACTTCCCCCACCTGCGCCGCCGCTTCGCCGCCGCCCTCACCCTGTCCGCCATCATGGCATCGCCTGTGGTCGCCGGGGCCCAGACGCGGCCACCGGCTGCCGCACCGACCCCGGCCGGTGGCGGTATCATATCCCTGCCGCTGAACCCGATCGTCCCGGCGGCGCAGCGGACCTGCACCGCAAAGACACCGTCGGGCCTGGGCTATTCGGTGCTGCGTCCGGGGACGGGTGCCAAGCCGACGGCCGACGACACCGTCCTGGTCAACTATATCGGCTATCTCGCCGCGACCGGTGCGGCCTTCGACCAGTCGATGCAGACACCAATGCCGGTCGGCGCGGTCATTCCGGGCTTTTCGCAGGGGCTGCAACTGGTCGGACGCGGCGGGGTCATCCGGCTCTGCATTCCCGCCGCGCTCGGCTATGGCGCACGGGAATCCGGACAGATCCCCGCCAATTCCGACCTGGTCTTCCAGGTCGAGATGCTCGACTTCAAGACGGCTGCGGAAATCGCCGAGATGCGCAAGGCCGCCGAAGCCGCTGCACCGACCCCGTCGCAGCCGCAGCCTTGATCCTGGCGGGCCGTCGCGCGGGGGCTCAGTCGACCTCGCGCAGGATCGGGTAACGCAACGGATAGGGATGACCCGGCCCGGCCTGGGCGTAAAGCCAGGCCAGCCGGGCATCGGGATCGGCCGCAAAGCCCGGTTCGGCCTTCAGCTTCGCCTCGAACGCGGCCTTTACCTTCGCATCGGTGTCCAGCAACCGCTCGCCCAGCGCGGCCAGGATATAGGCATCGGTGCTGGGGGCTGGCGACAGCATCTCGGGAAAGAAACCCCAGGCCAGGAACGAGTCCTGGCTCTCGGGCTCCAGCAGCGCCGCCGCCAGCAGGCCGAGCGGCTGGTCGGCGGACACCCGGACGCTGCCCGCAGCCAGCGTCTGTTCGGCCGGTTCGTGGACGAAGCGCGCGGTGATCGGATAGCGTCCCTCACTGGCTTTCCGTACCTGCGGATCGACCAGCCGGACCCGGTCGACGCGAAGGGTGCGGGGGGCGGCGATCGTGTCGAATGCGATACCGTGCAGGCGCAGACGCTCGATCACGTCGGTCTGCGATGGCGGCACCCACCAGGCGCGCGGCAGGCGGGCCGTCTCGGTTGCCTCCTGACCGATGATCGGCATCCGAAACGTGATCGGCTTGCCCAGCCAGCGCTGTTCGTCCCGGCCCGATGCGGGCGAGCGATAGGTGTCGAACGCCACACCCTTGAAATTGTCGATCCAGCCGATCGGCTCGGCTTTCGGTTGCCAGCGGGTCAGCAATTCGGCCGGACGGCTGGCACGGTCGCGTGCCTTGGCGGCGGCGATCCGGTCGGCATCGCTGGCGGCGATCTTGAGCGCCGCCTCCAGCAGGACATAGGTGCCCAGCACGCGCTGGCGATAGGGTTTGAGCATATGGTTCTCGACCAGCACGGTCGGGATACCGACGAAATCGCCATAGCCGGTCGAGTAGCGTGGCCCCTCCGGGCTGTAGCGGATACCCTTTTCCGGGTACCGCGCATCGATCGGGCTGGGATAGATGATCGGGGTGTGCCCCGCCCCGGTCAGCGCACCGGACACGGCCGGACCGAAGCGCCCCTGGAGCCAGTCGGCGGTCGCGCGGTGGCGCGCATAGGTGCCCCAACCGGCATAGGTAAAGGTCACGTCATACTGCATGTCGAAGCCTTCGCTGACATGGCAGTCGATATAGAGGATGGGATCGAGCGACCGGATCAGGCCGATCATCGCACGCGATTCCGGCGCATCCAGCTTGGCGTAATCGCGGTTCAGGTCGATATCGCGCGCATTCGTATCGCGGCCCTTCTCGGCCGGTCCCCGGATATGCGGGTAGTTATAGGCGCTGGTCTGTTCATGCCCGTCGATATTGTAGATGGGCACGAAGACCAGATCGACCTTGTCGAGCAGGCTGTCCTTGCCCCGCAGCGCGATGTCGCGGAGCAGCATCAGCCCGGCATCCTTGCCGTCGATCTCGCCCGCATGGATACCGCCCTGGACCAGGACCACGGGCTTGCGCGCGCCCCCCTTGCTGGCGCGGACATAGACCATCTCGCGTCCCTCGCCGGTGCGGCCGAATGTCTGCACCTTGATCAGCGGCGACGCGGCGGCGAGGCGATCGAGCCAGCCCCGCACCTCGGCATAGCGCGGCGTCGTCCGGAATTGCGCGGCCTCCGCCGGGGTGATCCAGGGGTCGTTCGCCGGGGCGATCAGGGTCTCGCTCTTTCCCGACCAGGGCAGTGTCGGCGGCAGGCGCAAAGGCTCCTGCCCCGGCAACGCACCGCCCGTCGCAAGCAGGATCACGCCGAGGATGGAGGCAGTATGCAAGTTCAAGGATCGACTTCCAATTCGCTGGATCATGTCGGACGCCACATATGAGACGTTGCATCATACCGCAACGGTCGGACAAATCCGGGTTGCCGTTCCACTGCCTCCGTTTCAGGATATGTAACTGTCCGTCAGTCGGCTTGTGACGCTGTGGGACGCTTCCCACCTGCATGGCCGATACAGCACGCAGATGGGTGTGAGACATGAGCAGACTGACCGGCGTGGCATGCCTCCTCTGCGCGTTTTCGGCCCCCGCGTCGGCGCAGGAATTGCGGCCCCCGACGGTCGCGATGACCGAGCAGGGCTTGCGGCCTGCGGTGATGCTCGCGGGATCGCCGCCGCCGCTTCGTACCCTGACGGCCGAGATGGACCGGCTGCACGTCCCCGGCGTCAGCATCGCGGTCATGCACAACGGCGTCATCCAATGGGCCAAGGGCTATGGCGTCACCCGCGCCGATGGCGGGCCGGTCACCCCCGACACGTTGTTCCAGGCCGGGTCGATCAGCAAGCCGGTCACCGCGCTGGCCGCCTTGCGGCTGGTCCAGCGGCATCGGCTTTCTCTCGACGGCGACGTCAACGCACGGCTGAAGGGGTGGAAGCTGCCGGTGCCGCCCGGCGCGCCGGTGACGCTGCGCGAACTCCTGGCCCATAGGGCGGGGACGACCGTGCACGGCTTCCCCGGCTACCCCGCCGGTGCCCCTTTGCCGACTGTCGAGGATATCCTGGCTGGCCGCGCGCCCGCCAATACGGAAGCGGTCGTGGTCGATACGCCGCCGGGCACGGCCTGGCGCTATTCGGGCGGCGGTTATACCGTCGTGCAGAAACTGATGGGCGATGTGACCGGGCGGTCCTTTGCCCAGGTGCTGACCGACGAGGTCCTGCGTCCGGCGGGCATGACGAACAGTCGCTTTGCCCAGCCCTTCCCCTCAGCTGAACTGGCCCGCGCGGCTTTGCCGCATGACGCCATGGGCCATCCGCTGCCCGGTGGTCCGCGCACCTATCCCGAACTGGCCGCCGCCGGGCTCTGGAGCACGCCGACCGATCTGTTGCACTATGCCGTCGCGGTGCGCGACAGCGCGCAGGGCAAAAGGGGGGCGCTGCTCGATCAGCAGCTTGCGACCCAGATGCTGACGCCTGGCAAGGGCGATTACGGCCTGGGCCTGGAGGTGCACGGCACGCCCGACAACCGTGATGCCTCCCATGGCGGCAGCAATATGGGGTATGAGGATTTTCTGGTCAGCTTCACCGGGACCGGAGACGGCGTCGCGGTCATGACCAACGGCGCGCAGGGCAACGAACTCGCGCTCGAAATCACGCGCAGCGTCGCGGCCGCCTATGACTGGCCACGTTATCGCACCATCGAGCGCGCCCGCGTCCCGATCCCCGCCGCGACGCGGGCGCGACTGGCCGGGACCTACGCCATTCCCGGGCTTGGCACTTTTTCGATCGGCGGGGCGGCGGATGGCCTGACCCTGTCGCTGAAGGACGGCGCCAGCGAGCCGCTCTACGCCGCAGGCCCCGACCGCTTCTTCATCCTGTCGACCGACCTGATCGTCCAGCTCGACCCCGGCACCACGCCGATCACCGGCCGGATCGTCACCGGCCCGTTCAACATGGCCTTTCGCAAACAGGACTGACACCGGGCGCGGCCGCCAGGGCGCGATCGGGGTTCAGCGGTAGCCACAGGTCGGCCCGGCTCGGCATTTCGGCGCAGATGTGGCGGGTCAGCCGCTCATAATGGCTGACGAAGCGGGTTAGCTGCTCGGCGTCCATCACGCCATCTTCACACCCCCGCGAGCGGCGCAGCACCTCTTCCTGTTGCGTGCGCCAGCGCAGCACCATGGACCAGTCGGGGGGCGTCATCACGACGAGCAGGTCGATGGGATCGAACAGCGGCCGATAGGCGGTGGCCAGGGCATGATTGACATGGCGGCGCCAGACGCCGTCGGCATCTTCCTCCGCCTCCAGCCGGTTGAGCGGCTCGATCAGCGCCTCGTCGCTTTCCGGTCGCGCGCCCACGCACCAGCCCTCGAAGATCAGCAACGAACAGGACGCCGGCGCTCGGGGCCAGCCACTGGCGCAGGCGCGGTCGTCGATCGCCTTGTCGAACCGGGGCAAGGCGGGCCGTTCGCCGCGCCGGATCGCCGCCAGCGTCTCGACGCCCAGCGCGACGTCATGCGTGCCCGGCACCCCGCGCGTCCGGAACAGGGGATGGACCTCGGCCGCCAGCCGCCGCCGCTCGGCAAGGGTAAGGTACAGGTCGTCGAGCGACAGGATCGCGGTGCCCGCAAATTGTTCGGCCAGCCGGGCGGCGACGGTCGACTTGCCGCTGCCCTGCGCGCCGCACAGGCCCAGGACCAGCGGCGGATCGCCTGCCCCGCGCGCCGCCAGCCGGTCGCGGACCAATGGGGCGATCACCGCCTCAGGCGACACGATCGGCAGGCTCCTCGCCACAGAAAAAAGCCGCCAGATTGTCCGCCGCGCGAAGGCCCATCGCGGTCCGCGCTTCGATCGTCGCGCTGCCCATATGCGGCAAAAGGACCGCACGGGGATGCGCCAGCAGGCCGGGATGAACCTGCGGCTCCCGTTCATAGACATCGAGCCCGACGCCGCCGATGACGCCCCGATCCAATGCGTCGACCAGCGCCGCCTCGTCGATCACCGACCCGCGCGCGGTGTTCACCACGATGGCATGGGGCCGCATCTGCGACAGCAGGCCTGCATCGACCATGTGCCGGGTGTCCGCCCCACCCGGCACATGCAGCGACAGGACATCGCAAGCCTGCGCCAGTTCCGCGATCGACGGCACGCGTTCGGCACCGAGCGCCTGCTCGACCTCCGACATAGCGGCCGAGCGACTGGCATAACGGATCGTCATACCCAGCCCGCGCGCCTTGGCCGCCGTCGCCTGCGCGATCCGGCCGAAACCGACAAGCCCCAGCGTCTTGCCCGACAGCGCCTGCCCGATCAGATGCGAGGGACGCCATCCGCTCCACTGGCCTGCACGCAATTCGCGCTCGCCTTCGCCCGCGCGTCGTGCGGTCATCAGCATCAGCAGGATCGCGATCTCGGCGGTCGCCTCGGTCAGGACGTCCGGCGTGTTCGTCACGATCACGCCCGCCTCACCCGCCGCCGCCAGGTCGATATGGTCGATGCCTGCCCCATAATTCGCGATGATCCGCACCCGCCGCCCCGGCACGGCGAACAGTTCGGCGGGTATCCGGTCGGTAATCGTCGGCATCCAGGCATCGTAACCGGTCATCGCCTCGGCCAGCGCGACGGCGTCGAGCGGCCGGTCATCGGCGCTGAGCGTCGTGTCCCAGGCCTCGGCCAGATGACGCTCCACTGCCTCGGGAAGGCGGCGGGTCACGAGCAGCTTGGGTCGGTCGGTCATGGTCGTCGACAATCCTCATGGCGGGTCAGGACCAACTCTGGAAAACCCAGCGTGATCCGCAACCCCGGCCGCGTGTCGACGATGTCCAACGTGGCGTCGAGCCGCACGCGGTCAACAGGCGCACGCGGTGGTGCGACGCCTGCCTCCTCGGCGCGGACCAAGGACAGGAGCTGCGTCACCAGATGCTCCAGCCGATCGGCAGCCTCGGCGATCTCGCCCAACGCGGTCGGACTGCCCCGTCGGGCCAGCGCCACCTGCACCGCCAGCGGCGTGCGCATCTGGTGCGAGGCATCGGCGGTAAAGCGCCGCATCCCCGCCGTCGCGCTGTCCAGCCGGGCGAGCAGATGGTTGAACGCATCGGCGAGCGGACGCAGGCTCCAGGCGAGCGCGGGGCGGATCAGCAGCATGGCGACGCCCACCAGCAGAAGCTCACCCAATATCAGGGCCAGCACCAGCCGCCGTCCCAGTGCGCGGATCCGCGCCTCCCGTTCCTCCGGCGCAAAGGGCTTTCGCAGATAATCGTCCGCACCCAGGTCCAGCCCCCGCACCCGGTCGTCCAGCGCATCGCGGGCGGTCAGCACCATGACCGGCACCCGGTCGCCCCGCCCCTCGTCCTGCTGCCCGCCATGGGCTGCGACGGACAGCTCCAGGCCCGTCAGTTGGTCGACCTGAGCGACATCACCCATCCGATGCTGGGCGACCTGACTGGTTAAGTAGCGCGAGGTAGGAGCCGGCACCCTCCGGTAGCGTGGATCGGCAGTCGTCCATTCCTCCCCTTACAGGGGAGAAAAAGAAGACCTCGCCGCTTCAATCTCGATCGCCCCTAGCCGGAATGGGGGCAATATCGGGTGAGGTAGGCGGCATGATCAGGAATGGGCTGCAGCTGCCTCGACAACTGTTCGTCCAGCCCCTCTAACGACTCCCGCAACGCCTGTTCGGACAGCATCCGCACGATCCGGTGATGGTCCCGGGGCATCAGCTTCTGCCCCAACATGACCGAAACCCAGGAGTCGATCTTGAACAGGTCGTCCTGCCCCTGCCACGCCCCCGCGCTCTCGGCGAACAGTGCCATGCGCTGGGCCAGTGTCTCGGGCACCGCCATCGATCGACAACGATCCCAGAATGGCGAGTCCGCACGTTCCGTCTGTGCGTAGTGCAGGATGATGAAGTCGCGGATATGCTCCCATTCGTGGTGGGACTGGGCGTTGAACCGCGCCGCCAGCGCCGTGCTCTCCCCGCCCTGGAACGGGAAGGACTGGATCAGGCGCATCACCGCAATCATGACCAGGTGGATGCTGGTCGACTCCAGCGGCTCGATAAAGCCCGCCGCCAGGCCCAGCGCGACGCAATTATGGCTCCACGCCTTTCGCCGCATCCCGGCGCAGAAGCGCAGGGCACGGGGGGCGAACAACGGGGTGCCTTCTACGCCGTCGAGAAGGGTGGCCGTCGCCTCGTCCTCGCTCATATGGTCGGAGGAATAGACCAGGCCGTTTCCGACCCGCGTCTGCAACGGTATCCGCCACCGCCACCCCGCCCGATGAGCGATGGCCCGTGTATAGGGCACTGGCGCGCCGACCGCTTCGGTCTGGACGGCCAGCGCACGGTCGCAGGCCAGCCATTCGCTCCAATCCTCGAAGCCGGTCTGAAGCGCGCCGTCGATCAGCAGCGCGCGAAATCCGGTGCAGTCGAGGAACAGGTCCCCCGCGATCCGGTCGCCCGTTGCCAGGTGCAGCGCCGCGATGTCGCCATTGGTTCCGTCGCGCTCGACCTGCACGATACGTCCCTCGATCCGGCGCACGCCTGCGGGCTCGGCGATTCCGCGCAGGAAACGCGCATAGGCCGTCGCGTCGAGATGATAGGCATAGGCCAGCGTATCGGCGCCATCGCGCCCGAACCGGCCCACCGCCGCCGCCCGCGCTTCCAGCGAGTAATCGGTATAGGCGCCGCCGAAACCGTGCCGCCGCGCCTCCAGCCAGAAATGCTGGAAATCGGCGATCGCTACCGATCGGCCCACCGTTCCGAAGGGGTGGAAATAGCGCTCGCCCAGCCCTCCCCAGTTCTCGAACGCGATGCCGAGTTTGAAGGTCGCTTGCGTCGCCTGCATGAAGGCCGCTTCGTCGATCCCCAGGAACGCGTGAAAGCTGCGGGCCGTCGGGATGGTGGACTCGCCCACGCCGACGGTTCCGATTTCGTCGGACTCGACCAGCACGACATCGACCAGCGGCCCCAGTTGCCGCACCAGCGCGGTCGCCGCCAGCCACCCCGCCGTCCCGCCGCCTGCGATGACGACACGGGTCTGCGGCCGGGGATCGCTCATCGGTTGAGCCTTTGCAGAAGATAGGCACGAAGCCGCCGTGCCGTGGCCCCGTCCAGCGGCGCGAGCGGACCGTGCGACGCCGGGGGCAGATGACCGATAACCGCCTCGGGCTGGCCGAAGATATAATGGTCGAAGATCGCCCGCCAAGCCTGCTTCTCGGCGTCCGGCCGGTCACGCAATGACAGCATCGCGTGCAGCACCGTGTCCATCGGCGTGTCGAGATAGTCCGGCGCTGCATTCCACCAATAATTGACGAGGATATTGAACGCCTCCAGCGCCTCGACATGGTGCCACCATAGGGCCGGATAGACGAGCATGTCGCCGGGTTCGAGCTCGGCCACGACCGCATGATCGATCGCCTCGGCGAAGCGAGGATAGCGCGTCAGATCGGGCCTGGCGAAATCGACCATGCTGACCACTTGGCCGCCCGGCGTCGGGGCCAGCGGGCCGGGATAGAGATTGCCGATCTGGTCGGGCGGGAACAGCGTGAACCGGCGCCGACCGACCGCACAGATCGCCGCATTGTTCGCCATGTCGTAATGTGCCGAGGCGATGGTGCGGTTGCCGATCCAGATGCTGGCCATCGGCGGATGCCGCGCGAACAGACCGTCCGACGGCACGAGCGCGTTCTCGTCCCGAAGACCGGGCAGATAGGCGTCGAGATCGGTCGATCCCATGTAGAGCGCGGGCGAACCCTCCGCCCCGTCCAGCACCTGCGCCATGAAGTCGCACAGCGGCACGGTCACGGCCTGGAAATTCAGGCCGGTCGCGGTGGCGTCATAGTGGAACCTCCCTTCGATCGCCGCTTCGCCGACATAACCGGTGACAGGCCGCCCGCGATCGAAGCGCAGCACATAGTCGGCGGCCGTGCGGGCGGACTCCAGACCGGCGCGGACCAGCGGCCAGTTCGCCGCATAGCCTCGCAGGATCACCGGTTCGTTCCGCAGGACCAGTGCGGCCAGGTCGGGCTCGCCCGTGATCGTCATCTCACGCGCCTGTCGCGCAACGGGCAGGCGATCAGCCATGGACGTCCCGGCGCAGCTTGCGGTCGATCAGATGCTGGAGATTGCCGAGCGAGGACGCGATCCAGAACGCGGGACGCAGATGGTCACGCGCGTGGAGTTCGCCCAGCGCCTCGCCCTCCAATGCCGCCAGCCGCCCGGTGTCGATGGTCAGGCAATCCGGGACAGTGTACCGCCGCCCCTCGTCCAGATCGAGCTGGAGGACGGCGGGCGTCAGCAAGCCCAACGCTTCCCAGGCCTGGAACAGCGCCTGCTCACCCTGCACCCCCTGATAGATGCGCTGGAGCATGACCGAGACATGGTCGAGCAGCGGCGCATTGCCACCATGCGGACGAAATACCGCCATGCCATCGGCGGTCAGACGCGGATGCTCGGGATCCACGAACACCATCGGTTCGCCATCCGGGTCATGGCCGATCGAAAAGGGCCCGCGTGCGCGGGTCGCGGGAATGTAGCGCGCGTCCCAGCGGTCGTCGGCCAGGAACAGATTTTCGTCGGGGTCCAGGCCCAGCAGGACGGTCGCATAGAGCGCCCCCGCCTCGTCCCGGCGCAGCACGATGGCATATTCGCGCTGCAACTCCTCATATTCGGCGGGGAATACCCGCGTCTGGTTGACGGCATCGCCGAAGCGCGCGTGATGGCCGATCGCGACGCGCAGGTCGCGATGGTCGATATTGTTGAGCAGGACAGGTGCGGCCATGATCGCCTCATGTACCCGGAAGACCGCAGGGGGGACAGCGGCCTTCCGAGTTTCGCGAAATCAGAAACGATACCGGGCGCCGACCAGATAGCGGGCGGAGCCTTCCGCCAGATACCAGGTATTCATCCGGTCGCGGCCATAGGTCTGGACACCCTCCTCGGTCAGGTTGATCGCCTCGAAGCCGAGCGCGAAGCGCGGCGTCAGGTCGAAGCTCATCGAAAGGTCGAGCTGCCCATAGGGCGCGGTAAAGACCGGGTTGCGATCGCCACCACGGTTGATGTCGCTCAGGAACTTGTCGCGCCAGTTATAGGACAGCCGCATCGAAATGCCGTTCTTGTCATAGATCAGCGTGGCATTGGCGGTGTCGGACAGGCCGACCAGCGCGAAGGTGTTCACACTGGGATCGGCGGCGATGTCGATCCCGATATTGCCACGGACCAGCGTATAGCTGGCGGCCACGCCGAAGCCGGTGTCGCCCAGGAAATACTGGCCCGCCAGCTCGACGCCATAGATATGCGCGTCGCGGTTGTTGATCGGCGTGTTCACCGCGAAGTTGAACAGCGGATCGCTGGCATTCGGGCTGATGTCGATCTGGCTCAGGATCGAGTCGACAAAGCCCTGGTTCAGCGCGCGGCTCTGCGTGTTGTAATTGGCCGCGAACTGCGCATTGGCCGCCGCGACATTGCCCGCATTCTGTTGGAGGAGCGCCGTGTAGGTGAACAGGTTCACGTCGGTGATGTCCGCACCGAACGTGTTCGCCAGCTGCTCGCGGGCCGTACCCGACCGGGTGCCCGCCTGCCCCGACGTCGCATCGCGCAGGCCGAACAGGTTGCGGTTCACCACCGTGTTGCCGATGAAATTGTGCACCCGCTTGTCGAAGAAGCCCGCCGACAGGAAGACGTCCTTGCGCGGATACCATTCGACCGACAGGTCGATATTGTCCGACGACAGCGGCAGCAGGCCGGTATTGTTGGACGAGCCCGTCGCGATGCCGCCGATTGCGGTCGGCCGCCCCGGCGCGCCGACCCCGGTCGAGGCGAAGAGGTTGCCATATGGTGCGCGCGAGATCGTCTTGCTGTACGAGGCGCGGGCGAACAGATTGTCCAGCACCTCGATCTTGGCGTCCACGGCGGGCAGCCAGTTGTTGTAGGATCCCCGCGCGGAGATCGCCTGCTGGTCGGTGCTGTTCTGCACCACGAAGTCGTTGTCCGCGGTCCACACGATCGCCAGCGGCACCGGCTGCAACGACACGGCGCGCACCTTTGTATTCTCGTAGCGCAGCCCCGCCACGACCTGTGCGTTACGGCCGAAGACCTGCCCGTTCCAGCTCCCCTGGAGATAGCCGGACCAGATATTCTCGCGTACCGAATTGTCGCTGTTGGCGTCGATATTGTTGCGGTGGTCGACCCCGTCGTTCGTCACGCCGGAATAATAGTTGAACAGCGTGTTGTAGAGCTTGGTCGCATCCTCGGTTCGGAAGGCGATCTGGGTGTTCGGATCGGCGTTCGGGTTGTTATGCTCGAACTTGCAGGTGTTGCAGAACTGGAAGACCTGCCCCGGTGCCAGCCGCGCGATATCGGGCGGCAGCGAATTGCCCCAGTCGCCCAGCACCTGACGCGTGTTGAACTGGGTCTGGCGGGTCGTCGTGGTGCGGTAATCGGCACCCGCATCGAAGCGGACCTGGTCGGTCAACTCCCAGGCGGCGTCCGCTCGCAATTCGCGGATACGCTGCGTCTGGTTTGAGGCGAATTGGCGCTGCACCGCGCTCGCCAGATCGCCGACGTCCAGCACACCGTTATTGTTGCCCTTGATGAAGGTCTGCCCCGTCGGCGACACGCTGGTGGTGCCGTCGTTGATCGCCAGCGTCTGTTGCGGGAAGCCGCGATCGGTCCAGCGCAGCGTGTGGCCGGTTACGACCGGCGCGTTGATCGCCACGGTGGTCGAGGTCTGGCCATTGGGATTGTCGGGTAGGCTCTGCGCCTCGCCGGCATGGCCATCGACCGACAGGGTGAAGCGCTCGCTCGGCTTCCATTCGATGTTGCCGCCGATATCGTAGAGCTTGTTCTTTTGCGCGCGGTAGGCCTGCTCGAACGCGGCGTCCTTCACGCCATTGATCGTCTCGGCCAGGAACTGGGTGGTGGCGATGCCGTTCCTGGCATCGTCGAACGTCACCTCGCTGAACGGACGATTGAACCAGTTGGACTGGCTCGACCGGCGCTCGGACTGGCGAAGCTGGGCATAGAGGCCGTCGGCAGTGAAGGTCAGCGTGTCGGTCGGGCGGAATTGCAGGATCGCCTGCCCGTTGATCCGCTCGCGGCTGGCCTCGGAGAAGTGGTAGCGGAAGTCGTTGGGCACCGATACCAGCGGGTTGCCGGTCGGGCGATTGTTGATCTTGGTCGCGCCGTTCACAAAGCCGTTCGAGGGGTTCAGGAAGTCGTTCAGCGACCGGATATTCCAGTTGTCGGGCGCCACGCTGGCGAAGCTGAAATTGCGTTTCTGATAGCTGCCGAACAGCGACACGCCGACACGCTTCTCGCTATCCGTCCAGCTGGCGGTGCCCGATGCTTCCGGCGTGACCCGCGCGCCGCAGTCGATGCAATCGGCCGAGCTGTTGTCATAGCTGCCCTTGACGCCCAGCGATCCGACCAGGCCCGTATCGGCATTGTCGAGCGGACGGCGGCTGACCACGTTGACCGTCGCGCCGATACCGCCGGACGGAATGGCCGCGCGTCCGGTCTTGTAGACCTCCAGCGTCTTGACCCCTTCCGAGGCGAGGTTGGAGAAGTCGAACGAGCGCCCGAAGCCGCCCGCGCCGTCGCCGCCCTGGTCGCCGCCGACGGCCACGATGTTGGACGTCGCCAGCTGGCGGCCGTTGAGCGTGACGAGGTTATACTGCGCGCCGAAACCGCGCACGGTGACGGTCGAACCTTCGCCATTGCGCCGGTCGATCGAAACGCCGGTGATGCGCTGAAGCGACTCGGCCAGGTTGGTGTTGGCGAACTTGCCGATATCCTCCGCGCTGATCGCGTCGACGACACCATTGGAGTCGCGCTTGATGGCGATCGAGCGTTCCAGCGAGGCACGAACGCCGGTAACGACGATGTCGCCGGAGCTGGTTTCGGGCTGGGGATTGGTCGGGCTCGCCTCACCCGGCGCGGGGGTTTGACTGCCGGTATCGGCCTGGGGCGTACCCTGTTGCGGATCGATCGGCGCGGTCTGTGCCTGGCCCTGCGAGGCCAGCAGCAATCCCGCCGTCAGGCCCAGAACCGATGTCGAGCGCACGAGCACGCGCGCAAGCGTCTTCCCCTTCATCCCACCTCTCCCTTTGCGGCTTTGGTTGCGCCGCGTTTACGCCGATGGTTTCGGCTAATTATTTTCTTTATAGATCATTGCTATACCGACCGACATCGGTGTCAATCAAAATGCCGCGACGGCGCGGTGCCCGATCAATCAGCCGGGCGACTGTGTTCCCGCCGCCACACTCACCTCGCCGTTCGCGACCGGGCTTTGCGCATCGGTGGCGAGCGTCAGGCGATAACGGCCCGGCGCGGTCGCCCAGCCGCTGCCCGCCGTCCACCGCGCCAGGATGCGCGGATCGGCGGCGATCGACACTTTTTTGGTTTCGCCGGGCGCGAGCTCGACACGCCGGAAGCCCGCCAGTCGTAGCGGCCCCTGCCCCGCGGCCGTCACGTACAACTGCGGCACAGCCACGCCCCGACGCCGCCCGGTGTTGGTCACGGCAAACTCGACAGCCGGGGTCGCGCCGCCGGTGAACCGCGCCGCACCATAACGGAAACGCGTGTAGCTCAGGCCATAGCCGAATGGATAGAGCGGCTTGTCGCCGCGCGCAGCGTACCAGCGATACCCGACATTGCTGCCCTCCGCATAATCGACGGGAAACGGGGCCAGATCGCCGGTGTCGACGACGCCCGCATTGCTGGACGCGTCGGTCAGCGCGGTCACCCCGGCGGGCAGCACCGGACGCGGTCGGGGCAGTTGATCGACACGCGCCGGGAAGCTGATCGGCAGATGGCCCGACGCATCGACCTGGCCGAACAGGACACGCGCCAAGGCCTCACCCCCGCGCTGGCCGGGATACCAGGCCTGGACGATACCCGCGACCTGACCGACCCAGGGCATCAGGACCGGCCCGCCCGTCTCCAGCACCACCACGCTGCGCGGGTTGGCCTTGGCCACGGCGGCGATCAGCGCATCCTGGCCATCGGGTAGCGACAGGGAAGTCGCGTCCTGCGCCTCGGTCTGCCACTGGGTCGCAAAGACGATCGCGACATCGGCCGTCCTGGCGGCCTCGGCCGCCGCCGCCGGATCACGTCCGTCGACGAAGCTGACCTGCGCATTGCCGGCGATCGCACGCATCGCGCGCAGCGGCGACGAGCTGTGATAGGTGATCCGCGCGAACGATGCCGCCGCGCCCTTGGTCAGCGGGATCTCGATCGGCACGCCGCCGACCGAGCGAACTTGGCTCGACCCGCCGCCCGACAGCACGCCGACATCGGCATGACCGCCGATCAGCACGATCCGCTTCGCCGTCGCCGCCAATGGCAGGACGCCGCGATCGTTCTTCAGCAGGACGATGCCCGCCTCGGCGGCGCGCTGCGCGATATCGGCATGGGCGGCATAGTCGATCGGCTGTGCGGTCGCCGGTGTCGGGTCGTCATACAGGCCGCTGGCGATGACCCCGGTCAGGATCCGGGTCACCATCTCGTCCAGCCGTGCCTCCGGCACGCGGCCGCTGGCCACCGCCTCAGCCAGCGGCTTGCCGAAATAGATGTGCTTGTCCAGTTCCTGCCCGGATTCCTGATCGAGCCCGGCCAGCGCGGCCTTCTCGGTCGAATGGACGCCGCCCCAGTCGCTCATCACGAAGCCGGGATAGCGCCACTCGTCGCGCAGGACCCTGGTCAGCAGGAAACTATTCTCGCACGCATAGTCGCCATTGACCTTGTTGTACGCGCACATGACCGATGCCGGCTTGCCCCCGTCGATCGCGATCTTGAAAGCCAGCAGGTCGCTTTCGCGCAGGGCCTTCTCGTCGATACGGGCATCCAGGATGTTGCGGCCCGTCTCCTGCGCATTCAGCGCATAATGCTTGACGGTCGACACGATGTGCCGGGATTCGACGCCGCGAATCGACTCCCCCGCCATGATCCCGGAGAGCAGCGGGTCCTCGCCCAGATATTCGAAATTCCGCCCGTTCCATGCGTCGCGCGTCAGGTTCACGCCGCCCGCAAGCAACACGTTGAAGGTCTTGGCGCGCGCCTCCGTCCCGATCATCGCCCCGCCCGCATAGGCGATGGCGGGATCGAAGCTGGCTGCCGTCGCCAGGCTGGCGGGCAGCGCGGTCGCGGTATCGCCCTTGCGCTGCTCGACCTGGTTGGCCACGCCCAGGCTGGCGTCGCTTTCGCGCAAGGTCGGGATGCCCAGGCGCGGCACACCCGGCACATAGCCCGCCGACGGGATCATGTCGGCATGACGTTCCTTGGTCATCGGCGGGAACAGCCCGTGGACATAGGCGAGCTTTTCATCACGGGTCATCGCCTTGACCAGCGCCCGCGCCCGATCGAGCGCAGGCGCCCCCTTGTTGCGCCAGACGCTCTCGTCGGAACCAGCCGGTGCCGCGGCACCCTGCTGGGCAGAGACGCCGACTGGAGCAGCGCCCGCAAGCAGCGCGACGATCAGGGCGTGGCGATAAGTCATGAGGCGCTCCCAACGATGGCGCGGGATTTAGGCTGGGGTTCACCCGACGCCGCGCCATCGCAGCGCGCAGGTCGACGTGATGATCCTCTCCCGGTTTTCCCGTTTTCACCTTGCGTTGTCCCGAAGACTGACAACGATGTCAACGATCAATCACGCGGCTTCCCAATTAGGAGCACGATACGTCCTGCACGCGGAACGCACCCGATTGCATAAGGCCCCGGCCTGTGGGACGGTTCGCCTTCCTCCCTCGCATCTTCTCGGCCCCGCCCGTACGGCGTACCGCCTTTTGTCTTTCGTCCGGATCTTTCCATGAAGGCGCTTACCATCAAGGACGTGGCCCGCCGGGCCGGCGTTTCCCCCAAGACCGTCTCGCGCGTCATCAATGGCGAAGCGCATGTCCGGCCTGAAGTGCGCGAAGCCGTCGCGCGCGTCGTGGCCGAGATGAACTACCAGCCCAACGCCTTTGCCCGCAGCCTGTCGAGCGCCCGCTCCTTCCTGATCGGGCTGTTCTTCGACGATCCGGCGTGCAGCTACGCCAATGACGTCCTGCTCGGTGCGCTCGACCGGGCACGCTCGCTCGGCCGCCATGTCGTCATCGAGACGGTGTCGCTCGACCGCCCGGACTGGCAGGCGCGGCTGGACGAAAGCCTGGCTGGGTTGAAACTTGGCGGTGCGATCTTGACGCCGCCGATCTGCGATAACGAGGAACTGATCGCGATCTTCGAGCGGCACGGCTTGCCCTTGGTCCGCATCGCCCCCGGCACGGATGTCGGGCGGACGCCCCATGTCACCATCGACGACCGGGCTGCGGCACGGACCATGGCCGAGCATCTGATCGGCCTGGGTCACCGCGACATCGCCTTCATCAAGGGCAATCCGACGCATACGGCCGCACAGCGCCGCTGGCTGGGCTTTTGCGACGCGCTGGAGACGGCGGGCGTGCCCCTGAACGAGAGGCTGGTGTGCCAGGGCGACTTCACCTTCCGCTCCGGCATCCTCGCGGCCGAGGCGCTGCTCGATGCGCCCCGCCGCCCCAGCGCCATCTTCGCCAGCAATGACGAAATGGCGCTCGGCGTGATGGTGGCGGCGATGCGGGCGCAGGTCGCGGTGCCGCAGGCGCTGTCCATCACCGGGTTCGACGACGCCCAGCTTGCGCGCATGGCATGGCCGCAACTGACCACCGTGCGCCAGCCCAATGCCGATCTGGCCGCCGCCGCCATCAGCCTGTTGGCGGATCGCGGCGACGGACCGGATGGCACGCGGAGGTCGATCGAACTCCCCTATGAGTTGATCGTCCGGGCCAGTTCCTGCGCATTCGACTCGGCCAGCGCAAAGACCAGTATCGGCAAATAGCACAGGCCCGGCAGGAGCAGTGCCGGGACCAATCCGATCCGATCGGCCAGCAGGCCGGTCAGCACGGGAATGATCGCACCGCCCACCACCGCGACGCACAGGACCATTCCCCCGGCGGGTGCCCGATCGGACTGGGGCGGCAGCGCGATCGTATAGATGGTGGGGTACATGACCGAATTGACCAACCCGACCGCCAGCAAAGCAGCCGCCGCGGTCCAGCCACTTCCGATCACCGCGACAAGGACCAGGGCGGGCGCGATGGCCGCCGCCATGCTCAGCAATCGTGACGGAGCCATGTGCCGCAGCACGGCGGCACCGACGAAGCGGCCGACCATCGCCCCGCCCCAATAAAGCGCGACCAGCCGTGCGGCGACGACCGGCGGCCAGGACGCCGCATGCGCCGACATCAGGAAATCGGTCAGCAGCGCCCCGATCGTCACCTCCGCGCCGACATAGGCGAAGATGGCGATCGCCCCGCCCTGCAACCGCCGATCGCGCAGGGCAAAGCGCCATCCGCCGCCAAGACCGCCTGCCCGACCGGCATCCTGCCCGCGAAGCAGGTTCCTGTTGCGTGCAAAAGCCCAGGCCAGAGCCGCGAGCATCAGCGCCGCAAAGCCGAAGGACAATGCAGGCAGTATCGCCCCGCCCTGCCCTCCAGGCGCGGCAGGGATCAAGGTCGTGGCCCCCACCAGCGGCCCGACGACCGTCCCCAGCGAGTTGAACCCCTGGAGCAGGTTCAGCCTGGTCGCGGCGCGGCGCGGATCACCGACCACGGTCACGACGTTGTTTCCGGCAATCTGCAAAAAGGTCGCACCGGTCGCCACGCAGAGGAGCGCCCCGAGGACCATGGGATAATGGCGGCTGCCCAAGCCCCCGATCAACAACGCGCAGCCCATGGCCATCACGGCGAGCCCCACCGCGCTGGCCCGCATATATCCACGGCGACCGACATAGGCGGCGACCGGCAACGCAAAGACCAGATAGCTGGAGAAGGAGGCGAACTGTACCGCCCCGGCCTCCCCATAGCTCAGTCCCCAGGCCAGCCGCAGCCGCGGCACCAGCAGACTGACCGACGACGCCACGAACCCGCCGATGAAGAAGACACCCAGCGACAGGCGGAACAGCCTCGCCGCAATCCAGTCATGCGATGTCGCGCGGGGCTCGGCCTTGGTCATCCTCGCACCCTATCAGCGTGACCCGCCCGATCGCCAGACCCGATCCGACATTTGAACCCTTGGTCGAACCGGGCAGCCGCCCCCATTCGACGCGGGATTTGCCGGTCTTTACAGGACGCGGAGCATCATGTTCGCGGCGGCAACGCCTAGCCCAACCTCACGCCATGACCTGAACGTCACTTTAACGGCTCGGTAACTTAGCGCGGAATAAGAGCCTCTTAGCGCAGCGCCAGGGGATGGCGCGCAGGACACCGGCAACGGTGGCCGCTACTGCGCGGAGGGGGAAAATCTACGTGACTTTGACGAAAACTACATTTGGCAAACTGCCCGTCGGCATCTCGATGGTAGCGCTACTAACCGCACTGTCCGCCCCGGCCTATGCACAACAGGCGGCACCCGCCACGACGGCCGAACCGATCGACCCTGCCGCATCGGATCCGCAGACGCTGACCACGCAGGATCAGGGCACGCAGGACGTGCAGATCAAGCGGGCGGCACCCGCCCCGGTCTCGGGCGAAAACACCACGGTCGTCGTCACCGGCACGCTGTTCCGCGATTCCAACGCCAGCTCGATCTCGCCTGTGACCGTGGTCAGCTCGAACGTGCTCCAGCGTGCGAACATCACGACCGCGCAGGAGGCCATCCGCTCGGTGTCGGCCGACAGCGCCGGGTCGATCTCGACCGGCTTCAAGAACGGTTTCTCGGCCGGTGGCGCGGCGGTGTCGCTGCGCGGCCTGGGCGTGTCGTCGACCGTCGTGCTGATCGACGGCCTGCGCTCGGCCAACTTCCCGCTGAACGATGACGGCCACAATGCCTATGTCGACCTGAACTCGATCCCGTTCAGCACCATCGAGCGGATCGAAGTGCTGAAGGACGGCGCATCGTCGACGTACGGCGCGGACGCGATCGGCGGTGTCGTCAACCTGATCAGCAAGAAGAACGTCCAGGGTATTTCGGGTTCGGTCCAGGGCGGCACCACCGAAAAGGCCGATGGTTCGCACTACCGCGCCACGCTGACCGCCGGTTTCGGCGACTATCGCGAACAGGGTTTCAACTTCTACGTCAATGGTGAGTATACCTATGACGGGTTCATCACCAACAACTCTCGCGGCTATCCCTTCAACACGCTGGACCTGAGCCCGAGCGGGCTGCTGGACCGCAACCGCAACGACGACTCGCTGCTGGCAGCCAATCCGCAGGCCGTCGTCACCCGCGTGTCGCAGAGCGACCTGAACAACCCGCTGTCGGGCCAGGTCGGCTCGCCGCCGACCAACCAGTATCGCCTGCTCAATCCGAATGCCTGCCCCTTCGGCACCTTCACCGTGACCTCGGGCGCGGCGCAGGGCATCGGTTGCAAGCACAACCTGCCGGACGAGTACTCGATCATCCAGCCGCGCCAGGAGCGTTATTCGACCACGGCGCGCCTGAACGTCCGCATCGCCGAGGGCTGGGAGGCCTTTGCCAGCGGCAGCTATTCGCATTCCGAAGTCGATATTCGCGGCACCCCGGCGGGCATCCGCCAGACCCAGCCGTTCGGCGGCTCGGCCGCGCTGGCCTCGAGCAGCCCGGGCATCGTGCTGCCCATGTATGTCTGCTCGGCGGGGGTGAACTGCGCGACGGCGGCCGATCGTCGCCTGAACCCGAACAATCCCTATGCGGTGGCGGGCGCCAACCCGGCGGAGAACGCCGCGCGTATCTATTACCTGTTCGGTGACATCCCGGCAGGCAGCCACCGTTATGTCGACGTATTCCGCGCGACCGGCGGCATTTCGGGCGATCTGGGTGACGGCTTCAAGTTCCGTCTGAACGGTGTCTATGCCCGCGACAACTTCGCGGTCACGCAGCGCGGCTTCATCAACATCCAGGGCCTGCTGAACGCAGTCAACACCGGCGCATACAACTTCGTCAATCCGGAGCAGAACACGCAGGCCGTCCGCAACCAGATTTCGCCGGAGCGGACGACCCCGTCCTATTCGACGATCGCGACGATCGGCGGTTCGCTGTTGAAGTCGCTGATGAAGTTGCCGGGCGGCGACCTGAATGTCGGCGCCGGTTTCCAGGTCCGTCGCGAGACGCTGATGAACCGCAACCAGAATTTCGACCTGTCCTATTACGGCCTGAACACCTCGTCCGCGCAGGGTGCCCAGACCGTGACCGCCGGGTTCTTCGAAATCGACGCGCCGTTTGCGCGTTCGTTCGACCTGAACGTTTCGGGCCGGTACGACCATTACTCGCAGGGCTATAGCCACTTCTCGCCCAAGATCGGCGCCAAGTTCACGCCGGTCCACGAATTCTCGCTCCGTGCGACCTATTCGCAGGGCTTCCGCGCGCCGACCTTCGCCGAATACAACCCGGCGAGCAGCTATTCGGGCTTCTCGTCCTACACCCCGCCCGACAGCTTCATCGCGGCGCATCCGGGCAACCCGGCCTATAACACCACCTACAACATCGGCAGCGGCGCACAGGGCAATCCGGACATCCTGCCGGAAGTGTCGCGCAGCTTCACGGTCGGAACGATCCTGAACCCGGTGCCCTGGCTGAACCTCACGGTCGACTATTACAACATCCGCAAGTCGAACCTGATCGTCAGCGGGCCGCTGCGCGCCGAAGCGATCAAGGCCTATTATGGCCAGACCAACACGGCCGACGCCTGCGCCGCGCTGGCGAAGGTGGGTCCTGGTTACAAGTGCAACGTCATCGACGCGCCGGATCCCATCAACCCGAACGCCCTGCCCCGTCTGCTCGTGTTCGACGTGCCCTACGTCAACGCCAACTACATGGTCAGCTCGGGCATCGACATGCAGGCCAATGCGGTCGTCCACCTGACGAACGACGTGAAGTTCATCAGCCGCGTCGACGTGACCCGCGTCCTTCGCCTCGACCTCGTCACCCCGGCGGGCGTGGTCCAGAAATATGCGGGTACGCTGGGGCCGTACGAGCTGTCGTCGGGCGGCGGCACCCCGCGCATCCGTGGCAACTGGCAGAACACGATCGAGTTCGGCAACTTCTCGCTGACCTCCACGACCTATTATGTCGGGCGGATCAAGCAGGTGGCGGCCGACCGCATCGATCCGGTGAACGGCGTGATCGACCTGTCGTGCAAGAACACGCTGGTACCGGTCGTGTCGCGCACGACGGATTATAACAATCAGTGCTATGTGCGGCCGTTCATCTACACGGACCTGAACATCGGCGTGCGGGTCAACGACGACTTCCGCTTCTTCTTCAGCGTCCAGAACCTGACCAACGCCCGCGCTCCGCTGGCGGCAGGGGCCTATACCAGCAACCCGAACTATCTGAGCAGCTGGCATTATGCAGGGCTCGTCGGTCGTAACTTCAGCGCCGGCGCGAACTTCAACTTCTGATTTCGCCCGCCGGGGTAAAGCGCATCGGGACGGCCTTCCCGTCGTCCCGATGCGTCTTGCCATGGTCCCTATCGCGGTCTCATAGGCGACCGATGCAGCCGGAGCGTTCCACAATCATGGGTCTGGGTTCGGACGAACCGGCTGGGTTGCCGAGTGAATTGCACCGCCAGTCCCAGGTCATGCGGGCGATCGGCACGCCCTTCGTTGCCGATCTGCTGGCAGCGGTGGACCGACAACTGGACAAGGCACCGCTCAGCGCCGCACTGATCCGGTCATGGGGAGACACCGCCGCCTCGTCGGCAATCGCCATGCGGATCAATGCCGCGCTGCACGCTCTTGCCCGGCGCGGGGCGGAGCCCGAGCTTGCCGCCCTTTACGCCGGAGAAAATGCCCGTTTCGACGAGGCGGTCGCGCTGGCGCTGGCCAGCCATGACGAATTCCTGGTCGACTGGCTGCTGCGCGTTCCGCAAACCAACGAGATCGGCCGCGCCGCCGCCTTCCACGCCGCGCTCATGGTCCTGGCGACGGACCATGGCCACCCGTTCCACCTGTTCGAGATCGGGGCGAGCGCCGGGTTGAACCTCAATCTGGCACGCTACGCCTATGAGCTGGGCGGGGTCCGCACGGGCGACGCGGCCTCGACGGTGCGGATCGCACCCGAGTGGCGCGGCCCGCCGCCGCCCGCTTCGAGCGTGACCGTCGCGGAGACACGCGGCGTCGATCTCCATCCGCTCGACGTAAACGACCCGGCGGCCTGCGAGCGACTGGCCTCTTTCATCTTCGCCGACCAGCCCGACCGCGCCCGCCGCCTGGATCGCGCGCTGGACATCGCACGGCGGCATCCGCCCCGGCTCGATACCGGCGATGCCGCGATCTGGCTGGCGGACCGACTTGCCGCGCCCGGTGCCGATCATCGGCACCGCGTCGTGCTGCATTCGATGGTGTTGCAATATCTGGGCACCGCAAGCCGCGCGACGATCGAGGCGAGCCTGCAACAGGCCGGGGCAGCCGCGACGGAAGCCCGGCCCTTTGCCTGTATAGGCTTCGAATGGAACGCTGCGCGCGACCGCGTCGAACTGCGGCTGCGCTCTTGGCCGGACGGCCGCGACAGGGTGCTGGCGTACTGCCACCCTTACGGCGCATGGATCGAATGGCTCGATGTCTAAAATTTGCCCCGTCGCGGACAATATTTGGCGGCTTCATCCATAATTAACGGTGCAAATCTACGACTTAGCCAGCAAAACGAAGTTCTGCGTGGGGGGTCATGACGAGCGAGCATCGGGCAATAACAGTGCCACTGTCGAAATTGGTACTCGTCACGCCAGGATACAGGCCGTTGCAGGCCAGCGCCGGTCGTACCGACGGACTCGTCGATCCTTGCACATCGGCGTCCGACCGATCTGTTGAGAAGAATTCATGATGCTGACGAACATGAACATTCCCAAGAAGCTGGGCGTGTCGTTCCTGATCGTGAGCTTGTCGGCCGCGATCATGACGATCGTCTTCTTCACCAACATCTGGGAAATCCGCAACGCGACGCAGCGGAACAACCACGCCCAGGACGTCTATGCCAAGGCGCTGACCCTGGAGACGTCGATCCTGCGCGAAAACAGCCAGTTGCGCGGCTTTCTGGTCACGGCCGACAAAAGCTACCTGAAATCCTATGAAGAAGCGCGCAAGGATTACGACACCACCAGTCGCGACCTGACCGCGATGCTGACCGACCAGACCGAACTGGCGCTGGTGGCCAAATCCCATGCCGAAACGGCGAAGTGGCGCCATGACTGGAGCGACCGGCTGACCCGCTGGGTCAAGGACGGACGACGCGACGAAGCGCAGCAGGCGGTCCGCGACGCGGGCAAGGCCGTGCTGACCAGCGACATCGTCTTGCCGCTTCGCGCCATTCGCGAACAGGAAACCGCCGCGATCGCCAGCAACGCGGCCTCGCAGGAGCACGCGATCAGCACCGCCATCATCGCCCTGATCGTGGGCGGCGTGATGCTGATCGGCGTCGTCATCACTTTCCAGATGTTGCTCAGCCGCAGCATCGCTCGGCCGGTGACCGCCCTGACCCGGCTGATGGCCGAACTGGCGCGCGGTCGCAACGATATCGAGGTGCCCGGCAGCGAGCGCGGCGACGAACTGGGCGACATGGCCCGCGCCGTCGTCATCTTCCGCGACGCCGCGACGGCCAAGGTCCGCGACGATCAAGAGCGGGACCAGGCCCTTCAGGCGATCGGCGCTGGCCTGCACAGCCTGTCGGAGGCGGACCTGACCGTCCGCCTGACCGGCCTGCCGCCGTCGTTCCACGAGCTGGCGGCCGACTTCAACCGGGCGATCCAGAACCTGTCGGGCCTGACCAGCGACGTGCGCGGCAGTGCGGGCACGATCCGCTCCAACATCGAGGAAATCCGTCAGGCGACCGACAATCTCTCGGCCCGCAGCGAGCAGCAGGCGGCGAGCCTGCGCGAAACGGCGGCCGCCGTGGGCGAGATCACCCAGGGCGTGCGCGACGGCGCCGCCAGCGCAAGCCAGGCCAATCGCGCCGTGACCGAGGCGCGCGACGAGGCCGAAAAGGGCGGCGAGATCGTCACCAAGTCGATCGCGGCGATGAACGGCATCGACCAGGCCAGCCGCGAGATCGTCGACATCATCACCGTCATCGACGGCATCGCGTTCCAGACCAACCTGCTCGCACTCAATGCGGGTGTCGAGGCGGCACGCGCGGGCGATGCGGGCAAGGGCTTCGCGGTCGTCGCCTCCGAAGTCCGCGCGCTGGCGCAGCGTTCCGCCGCCGCTGCGTCGGACGTCAAGGCACGCATCCTGTCGGCGATCGAGCATGTCAAATCGGGCGTCGTGCTGGTCGACGAGACCGGTAACGCGCTGCACCGGATCATCGGCAAGGTGTCGGACGTCAGCACCGTCGTCGACGTCATCGCCCGCTCATCCGAACAGCAGGCGCACAGCCTGGGCCAGGTCAATATCGCGATTGGGGAAATCGACTCGGTCACGCAGCAGAATGCCGCGATGGTCGAGGAATCGACCGCGGCAGCCAGCCTGCTCGCCCAGGAATGCGGGACGCTGATGGCATCGGTCATGCGCTTCAACGTGGATACGGCTCCCGCATCCCGGTCACCGGCGTATCGCTCCGATGATTTACGTGCGTCCCCCGCCATGCGGGCCGCATAACCACGGGACGGGACGTTCTCCGATCCGACTGCTGGGACCGCCGGTCATGGCGCATAGGGCCAGTCGAAATCGACTTCATTCCTCCCCTGTAAGGGGAGGTGGCAGGCCGAAGGCCTGACGGAGGGGTGTCCCGGCCTTGAGAGGTTGGTCAAACCTCACGACCCTCGACACCCCGCCACCATGCCCCCCCCTCCCCCTTGCAGCGGAGGAATTCAAGGGGGGCAGCCTGAACGTCGTTTGGTCCTTAATTCAGCCCGCCGCCCAGCGACCGGTACAGCTCGACCATATTGCTCTCGCGATTGAGCCGGGTCGTGACCAGCAGCTGCTGCGCCGAATAGGCGGTGCGCTGCGAGTCGAGCGTCGTCAGGAAGGACGTGACCCCCGTGCGGTAACGCGCATCCGAAATTCTGAAAGCGACATTCGCCGCTTCCACCCGTGCCGTCTGGGCCGCGATCTGCTCGTCGATGGTGCCGCGCTGGGCCAGGGCATCGGCGACCTCGCGGAACGCGGTCTGGACCGTCTTTTCGTAGGTCGAGACGGCCGCCTGCTGCTGGGCGCGGGCGACGTCGAGATTGCCGCGCAGCCGCCCGCCGTCGAACAGCGGCAACGATACCGCCGGTGCACCCGTATAGGTGAAGCTGCCGCCCGCGAAGAGGCCGCTGAGCGCGGTGCTGATCGTGCCCAGCGTGGCGGTCAGCGAGATGCGGGGGAACATCGCCGCGCGCGCCGCGCCGATATTGGCGTTCTGCGCGATCAGCTGATGCTCGGCCTGGATGACGTCGGGCCGACGCAACAGTATCTCGGAGGACAGGCCGGTGGGCAGCAGCGGCAAGGCCGCATTCCCATCGCCCAGCCCCTGGGGCAGCAGCTCGGCGACCACGGGCGCGCCGACCAGGAGGTCGAGCGCGTTCTTGTCCTGCGCCACCCGCGTCTTCAGGACGGCGATGTCGTTGCGCGCGCCCTGATAGGTGGTTTCGGCCTGCCGCGCCTCCAGTTCGGAGGCGACGCCGATCCGGAACTGCGCCCGCGTCAACTCGAGCGACTTGCCGAACGAGGTCAGCGATTCCTGCGAGATGCGAAGCTGGTCCTGATCGGAGGCATAGGTCAGCCACGCCGTCGCGATCTCGGCGATCAGGCTGATACGGGTCGCGCGCTGGGCCTCCTCGGTCGCGAAATACTGCTCGAGCGCGGCGCGATTGAGATTGCGGACGCGGCCGAACAGGTCGAGCTCGAAGGCCGAGAAACCGGCATTGACCGAGTAGAATTCGAGGTTGGGTGACGAAGCCCCGACCCCGGCGCCCAGGCCGGTGCCGCCGCCGGTACCGGCACCGGTCCCCGCACCTGTGCCGGTTCCCGTACCCCCGCCCGTACCCGTCCCGGTGCCGCCACCGGCCGCACCGCCCAGCGCGCCAGTCGCGCCCTGGATGTTGTTGGTATAGGTCGCGGAGCCCGACAGGGTCGTCGAGGGGACCAGATCGGCCCGCTGGATGCGGTACTGCGCCCTTGCCTGCAGCACATTGGCCGCCGCGATGCGCAGGTCGCGGTTATTCTCCAGCCCCATCGCGATAGTACGGCGCAGGCGATCGTCGGTGAAGAACGACTGCCATCCGATCTTCGTCACGTCGGGCGCGTCGGACGCCGCGGCCGGATAGATGCCGTCCTGGGGCAGCGTCGCCGGCACGGCCCCCACGGGGCGAATATATTTCGGGGCGAAATTGCACCCGGCGAGCGCGCTGGCGGCCAGCAGGGCGAGTGCGGATTTGGAACGGATCATCGATCAAACTCCCTGCGGCATGGATGGCGAGCCCGGTTCGCCATGGTCGGGCCGTGCATCATCGGGATGACGCACGTCGCCCTGGGGCTTGTCACCCTTTCCGCGATCGAACAGGCGCATGACGACGACGAAGAACATCGGCACGAAGAAGATCGCCAGGATCGTCGCCGACAACATGCCGCCCACCACCGCGCGACCGATGGCGTTCTGCCCGCCCGCGCCCGCGCCATTGGCGATGGCCAGCGGGAACACGCCGAAGATGAAGGCGAGGCTGGTCATCAGGATCGGCCGCAGGCGCAGCTTGGCCGCCTCGATCGCCGCGTCGAAGGCATTATACCCCTCGCGCATCCGTTCCTCGGCGAATTCGACGATCAGGATCGCGTTCTTCGCCGACACGCCGATCGTGGTGATCAGGCCGACCTGCAGATAGATGTCGTTGTTCAACCCCGTCAGAAGCGCGGCGAGCAGCGCGCCGACCACACCCAGCGGCACGACCAGCATGACCGAGACCGGCACCGACCAGCTTTCATAAAGCGCGGCAAGGCACAGGAAGACGATCAGCAGCGACAGGCCGTAAAGGGCGGGTGCCTGACCGCCGGACAGCTGTTCCTCATAGCTGAGGCCGGTCCAGTCGAGCCGGGTGCCGGGCGGCAGCTTGGCCTGCATCTCCTCCATCGCCTTGATCGCGGCGCCGGACGAAACGCCCGGTGCGGCCTGGCCCAGGATTTCCATCGACGGCTGGCCGTTATAGCGGGTCAGCTGCATCGGCCCCTGCTTCCAGGCGACCGACGAGAAGGCGGTGAACGGCGCCATCGTGCCGGTGTCCCCGCGCACATACAGGTCGCCGATATCCTCGGGCGCCATGCGATAGGCGGCATCGGCCTGAATGTAGACGCGCTTCACGCGGCCCCGGTCGATGAAGTCGTTGACATAGGACCCGCCCCAGGCGGTCGCGATCGTGTTGTTGACGGTCGACAGGTCCAGGCCCAGCGCGCGCGCCTTGTCCTGGTCGACATCGACCTTCAGCTGCGGCGCATCGTCGAGCGCGTTGGGACGCACGCCGACCAGCGCCTTGTTCTGCGACGCCATGCCGAGCAACATGTTGCGCGCGGCCAGCAACTTGTCGTGGCCGATCCCGCCTTCGTCGACCAGCTGCATGTCGAAGCCGGTGGCGTTGCCCAGTTCCTGGACGGCAGGCGGGATGATCGCGAAGATCAGGCCGTCGCTGTAGCGCGCGAACGCACCCATCGCCCGGCCGACGATCGCCTGCGCCTTGTTCTCCGCGCCGGGTCGGTCCTTCCATTCCTTCATCGGGATGAAGGCGATGCCGCTATTCTGGCCCTGCCCGGCAAAGCTGAACCCGTTGATCGTGTAGACGCCGCGAATGGCACCGCCCGCATCGCTCAGGAAGTGATCGCGGACCAGGTCGAGGCCCTTCTGCGTGCGCGCCGTGGTCGAGCCCGGCGGTCCCTGGACCAGCGCGATCATCACGCCCTGATCCTCGTCGGGAAGAAAGCCGCTGGGCAGTCGCACGAACAGCACCACCATGCCCGCGACGATCAGCGCATAGACGATCAGCGAGCGGCCCCAGCGACGCGCGGTGGAGCGTGCGCCCTTCTCATACCGGTCGCGACCTCGGTCGAACCGGTCGTTGAACCAGCGGAAGAAGCGCGCCAGCGGACCATGGCCCTCGCCCTTGTTGGGATCGTGCGGTTTCAGGATGGTGGCGCACAGCGCGGGCGTCAGGATCAGCGCGACCGCGACCGACAGCACCATGGCCGAGACGATGGTGATCGAGAACTGGCGATAGATGACGCCGGTCGATCCGCCGAAGAAAGCCATCGGCAGGAACACGGCGGACAGCACCGCGGCGATGCCGATCAGCGCGCCAGTGATCTCGTCCATCGACTTTCGCGCCGCCTCCTTGGGCGACAGATGCTCGGTGGTGATCAGCCGCTCGACATTCTCGACCACGACGATGGCGTCATCAACCAACAGGCCGATGGCCAGCACCATGCCGAACAGGGTCAGCGTATTGATAGAATAGCCGAACGCCGCCAGCACCGCGAACGTGCCCGTCAGCACCACCGGCACCGCGATCGTCGGGATCAGCGTGGCGCGGAAATTCTGGAGGAACAGGAACATCACGAGGAAGACGAGCACGACCGCCTCGACCAGCGTCTCGATGACCTGCTCGATCGACAGGCGCACGAACGGCGAGGTGTCGTAGGGGAAGATGACCTTGACGTCCGACGGGAAGGTCTTGGCGAGCTCGTTCACCCGCTCCTTGACCGCGACGACGGTGTCCAGCGCGTTGGCGCCCGGCGCCAGCTTGATGCCGATGCCCGAGGCGGGCTTGCCGTTCCACTGCGCCGAGAAGGCATAGTTTTCCGCGCCGATCTCGACCCGCGCGACGTCGCTCAGCCGGACGATCGAACCGTCGGTGTTGCTCTTCAGGCGGATCTTGGCGAACTGTTCGGGCGAGGTCAGGCGCGACGACACCGAGACGGTGGCGTTGAGCATCTGTTCCTTCGGCGCGGGCTGCGCGCCGATCTGGCCCGCCGAAACCTGCGCGTTCTGCGCCGTGACCGCATTGGTCACGTCCGCCATGGTCAGCGCATAATTGTTCAGCTTGATCGGGTCGACCCAGATGCGCATCGCATATTGCGACCCGAAGATCTGGGTATCGCCGACGCCGGTGACGCGCGACAGCGGATCGGAAATCCGCGAGGCGACGATGTCGGCGAGGTCGTCGGCGTTATGCTTGCCGTTCTCGGAATAGAGACCGACGAACAGCAGGAAATTCTGCGTCGCCTTGGCGACGATGATGCCCTGGCGCTGGACCTCCTGCGGCAGAAGCGGGGTCGCCGCCTGCAGCTTGTTCTGGACCTGCACCTGCGCGATGTCGGGATCGGTCCCCTGTTCGAAGGTCAGCGTGATCGTCACGCTGCCCGCCGAGGAAGACGAGGACGAGAAGTAGCGAAGGTGGTCGATCCCCTTCATCTGCTGCTCGATGATCTGGGTGGTGGTGTTCTCCAGCGTCTGGGCGTCGGCACCCGGATAATTGGCCGTGATCGACACCGCGGGCGGCGCGATCGCCGGGAACTGCGCGATCGGCAGCGTGCGCAGCGACAACAGGCCGGCGATGACGACCAGCACCGCCAGCACATAGGCGAAGATCGGGCGATCGATGAAATAGCGTGACATGGCTGGTTACTTCGCCTGTGCTTGGGCCTGAGCCTGGGGCTTGCCCGCTTGCGGCTGTGCGCCGGCGGGCTTGGCATTGGGGTCCCATGGCTTGCCCTGCACGGGCATGCCGGGACGCAGCATCATGCCGCCTTCGACGATGATCTTGTCGCCGGGCTTCAGGCCGCCGGTTACCAGCCAGTTGTCGCCGATCGACCGGCCCGTCTGGAGCGTACGACCCTCGACCTTGTTGCCTGCACCGATCACCATCACGGTCGCCTGGCCCTTCTCGTCGCGGCTGACCGCGCGCTGCGGCACCAGCATGGCGTTGGCCCGCGTCCCCTCGACCAGCGAGGCGCGCACGAACATGCCGGGCAGCAAAAGGCCGTTGGGATTGGGGAACAGCGCGCGGATCACCTGCGATCCCGTGGTCGGGTCGACGGTAACGTCGGCGAAGCGCAACGTGCCCTGCGGCCCGTACTCGCTGCCATCCTCGAGCGTCAGCTTGACGCGGGCATTGCCGTCGCGGGTCAGCTGGCCGCTCATGATCTGCCGCCGCAGCTTCAGCAGTTCGGCGCTGGGCTCCTGGATATCGACATAGATGGGGTCCAGCCGCTGGATGGTCGCCAGCGCACCCGTCTGCGAGGCGGAGACCAGCGCGCCGGTGGTGAAGACCGACCGGCCGATCCGGCCGGTGATCGGCGCACGGATGGTGGTGCGGGCCAGATCGATCTCGGCGGTGCGCAGCGCGGCCTGCTGCGCGGCGACATCGGCGCGGGCCTGGTCCGCGCTGGTCTGGGCGTTCTCGACCTCCTGGCGGGCGATCGCGTTGATCTTGACCAGCTCGCCGTAACGGCGTGCGAGTGCTGCGGTGGACGCGATGCTGGCGCGGGCGCGGGTCAGCGCGGCGCGGGCGCTGGCCACCTGGGCCTGATACGGGGCCGGGTCGATTCGATAGAGCGGCTGGCCTTCGCGAACCACGTCTCCCTCGACGAACAGCCGCTGGGTGATCAGGCCATTGACCTGGGGGCGGACGTCCGAGGTTTCGAAGGCGGCCGTCCGGCCCGGCAATTCGGTCGTCAGGGTGACAGGCTGTTCCTTGGCCACCACATAAGCGACCGGTGCCGGTCCCTGCGCCTGCTGCTGCTGCTGCCTGCCACCGCTGCCGCAAGCGGCCAGGGCCAGCAGGGCGGCCGATGCCAACACACGACCCATAAGCCGATTGGAAGACATATCATTTCCCGCTTGCTAAATTGTATGAGAGCGATCACTCACAAAGCACGTCGTTAGACCCGCCATTCGAGTGCGTCAACATGCTTGAGAGAGGTTCCGTCGTGTCGAATACCAAGTGCTCGCTTCCCACCCGCGCGGAGTTGCGTCGGTGCAATATCAAGGAGGTAGCGCGTCGCCTGTTTGTGGAGAATGGCTTTCACGCCACCGGCATCGCCGCGATCGCCAAGGAATCGGGCGTCGCCGTGCAGCAGCTGTACCGCGACTTTCCATCGAAAGAGGACATCATCGCCGCCATCGTGGCGGCGGATTGCGAACGCATCGCTGACCAGAATACGCTCAACGCCGCATTGTCGACAAAGGACCGCGACGGGATCATCGCCTGGCTGGTCGGAAACCCGTGCCGCAAGGACGATGCCAGCGATCGCCTGTTCTTGGAAATCGCGGCGGAGGCGGCCCGCAACGATCGGATCAGGGCGATCTTCCTGGACGTGCGCGAGCGGGCGTTCGAAAATATCAGCCGTGCCTTTGCGGGCCTGATGGGAAGCGACTCGATCAATGACGAGCATCGCAAGCTGGCCCAGGCGTTCATGATCATCTCGCTGGGCTCGGTCTGCGCCAGAACGCTGCATCAGGAAAATGTGAAGCCCGGCAGCGACACGCTGATCGCCTGCCTGATCGACTGCGCCCGTCCGTGATGCGGCGCTTTTCCCGCCTGCAAGACCATCCGAAGCACGGTGGAGGGGTGTCATTGGTCGTCGGTTAAGTCCAACCTCTCGGCCTACGGCACCCCTCCGTCAGGCGTGCGGCCCGCCACCTCCCCTGCGAGGGAAGGAATGGTCACGCGATCCGACCGCTGATGCTGACTGACGATCTTCACATTTCCGACACGGCAGTGACTCGAAATCGAAGTCACAGTGTCACGAAACCCTTTTAGCGCGCCGCCCACGGGAGCCGGGAAGAGCGGCCCCTGGGGGGAAAGCACCATCATGAAATTCGCTACAGCCAGCGCCGTCGTGGCGTTGCAAATCCTGTTCGCGCCTGCGGTCTTCGCGCAGAACGCCGTGTCGCCTGCGGCTTCCGGGTCCGACCAGACGGTGGCGGATGCGCCGACAGGCGACGATGTCGTCGTCACCGGCACGCGCGAGCGGGGGCGTACCCAGTTCGACACGCTCGCGCCCGTCGACGTGCTGCCGGAGGCGTTGATACGGTCCAGCGCGTCGGGCGACCTCAACACCGCGCTAGCCCAGCTTCTGCCCTCCTTCAACGTCCAGCGGTTGCCCGCGGCGGACGGCCAGGCGTTCGTTCGCCCGGCGACGCTGCGCGGCCTGTCCGCCGACCAGACGCTCGTCCTCGTCAACGGCAAGCGCTATCACCGCTCGGCGCTGCTCGGCACACGTGGTGCGCAGGCGCCCGACCTGGCCAGCATCCCTGCCCTCGCGATCAAGCGTATCGAGGTGCTGCGTGACGGCGCGTCGGCGCAATACGGCTCCGACGCGATCGCGGGCGTCGTCAACATCATCCTGGACGACCAGCCGGGGATGGAAGCCTATGGCCAGTTCAGCCAATATTATGCCGGTGACGGCAACAACTATCAGTCCGGCGCACGCGGCGGCATCGCGCTGGACGACAAGGGCGCCATCGTCTTCACCGGCCAGTTCGAGCATGGCGAAGCGACCTCACGCACCCGCCAGCGCCCCGACGCCATCGCCTTCCAGGCGGCAAATCCGACGCTCGCCGTTCCCAATCCGGTCCAGCGCTGGGGCCAGCCCGACGAGGAGCGCGTGCGCGGTGCGGTCGACATGCACTATGACCTGGCCGATGCGGCGACCGTCTATGCTTTCGGCACGGTGCAGCAGGGTGAGGGGCTGACCGACTTCAACTGGCGCAACCCCAGCAACACCGGCAGCGTCTACAACGCCAGCAGCGCCTTTCCCGGCTTCACCTTTCGCAGCATCTATCCGGCGGGCTTCACGCCGCGTTTCGGTACGCAATTCGCCGACCTGCAACTCGTCAGCGGGCTGCGGGGCAACCTGTCGGACGCGCTGAGCTACGACCTCAGCGCCTCGGCCGGGCGCAGCCGCATCGACTATACGATCTCGCAGACCCTCAACGCCTCGCTCGGGCCCGCCAGCCCGACCAGCTTCTATCTCGGCCGCCTGACGCAGCGCGAGACGAACCTGAACGCCGACTTCGTCTATCGCCTGCCTGTGGGCGGCGTGGAACCGCTCAACATCGCCTTTGGCGGCGAACGGCGGATCGAGCGTTATGCGGTCGGCGTCGGCGACCCCGCCTCCTATGCGATCGGTGCGGGGGCGGCGACGGGCCTCGCCCCCAATTCCAACGGCTTCCCCGGCTTCGGTCCGCAACAGGCGGGCAATTTCCAGCAGACGAGCAATGCCGGTTACGTCGACCTCGCCTGGCATCCGATCACGATGCTGACGCTGGGCGCGGCGGGGCGTTATGAGGATTTCTCCAGCTTCGGCGACAAATTCACCTATAAATTCTCCGGCCGGGTCGAACCGGTCGAATGGCTGGCGCTGCGCGGCACCTATTCCACCGGATTCCGCGCGCCGACCCCGGCGCAGCTCAACACCCGCGTGGTGAGCCAGGGCCTCGACACCCGCACGCTGCAGGTGTTCAACCAGGGGCGCCTCGCCCCCAGCGATACGCTGGCCGTCGCGCTCGGCGCCAAACCGCTGCGTCCCGAGACGTCGCGCAACATCAGCGCGGGCCTGGTCGCGCAGACGCATATCGGGCTCGGCGCGACGCTCGACCTCTATCAGATCGATGTCGACGATCGCTTCAGCCAGTCGGCGACGATCGCCATTCCAGCCAGCCTGCCCAACCCTAACCGTTTCACGTCGATCAGCTACTTCACCAACGACTTCAACACCCGCACGCGGGGCGTCGACGTCGTGGTGAGCTATGCCCGGTCGCTCGGCACCGGCCGGGCCAGCGCCACGCTGGCGTATAACTACAACCGCACCACGGTGCGCAGCGGCAACAGCGCGGCGATCGCCAACGATACGCAGCGGCGCATCTTCCAGGAACGCCTGCCGCAGCATAATGCGACCGGCACGCTGGGTTACGACATCGGCCCCGTGGGCGTGATGCTGCGCGGTCGCTATTACGGGCCGTGGACCGACGTGACCGGCAATGCGACCGGCGAGCTGTTCCAGCGGTTCGGCGGCATCGCGCTGTTCGACGCATCGCTCACTTACCGAATGACGCCCAATATCTCGATCCGGGGCGGGGCGGAGAACGTCTTCGGCACCTATCCGGCCGAGGCGACCAACCAGGCCAATCGCGGTCTGATCTATTCGCGCAACGCCCCCTACGATACCGATGGCGGCCGTTATTACGTTCGGCTCGGGGTGAGCTTCTGATGATCGATCGGCGCGCGTTGCTGGCGGGCGGGATGGCCGCCACCCTGCCCCTGACGACGCGCGCCGAGCCATTGGCGCACCCGGCGGCCGACGACGAGGGCTTCTGGGCAAGGGTGGCCGGTGAATATGACGTTCCGGCGGACGTCATACAGCTGGAAAACGGGAATTGGGGGCCGATGGCACGCCCGGTCCGGGCCGCCTATGAACAGGCCGTCGCGCGGGTGAACCGCGACACAAGCTATTATGCCCGGCGCGGGATGGTGGCCGACCTTGCCGCCGCGCGCACCGCCATCGCCGGCGAGCTGGGCGTGCCCGCCGACGAGATCGCCTTCACGCGCAACGCGACCGAGGCGTTGAAGGCCTTGATCCTCGGCTATAATCGCCTCAGCGCGGGCGACACGATCCTGTATGCCGATCTCGATTATGACAGCATGCAGGCGTGCATGGACAGCCTGGCCCGGCGTCGCGGCGTCCGGGTCCGCCGTATCGCCCTGCCCGAACCGGCGACCCGTGCCAACGTGATCGACGCCTATGCGCAAGTCATGGCCGACGAACCCCGGCCGAAGCTGATCCTGCTCACTCATCTCAGCCACCGGACGGGGCTGGTCATTCCGGTGCGGGAAATCGCCGCCATGGCGCGCGCGCGGCATCGACGTGATCGTCGACGCAGCGCATAGCTGGCAGCAGCTCGACTTCGCGCTGCCCGATCTCGATTGCGATTTCGTCGGGTTGAACGGCCACAAATGGCTGGGCACGCCGCTCGGCCTGGGCATCCTTCATATCCGCAAAGCCGCGCTCGCCCGCATCGATCGCGATCCGGCCGAGCCGACCGACGGGCCCGACACCGTCATGGCGCGTGTCCATACGGGGACGCTCGACTATGCCGCCTGGCTCACCGCCCCCGCCGCGCTCGCCTTTCAGCAGCGAATCGACCGTGCGGCCCGCGCCGCGCGGCTGCGGGCCTTGCGCGACCACTGGGTTCGGCAGGCTCGCGCCATTCCGGGTCTGGAGGTACTGACGCCCGATGACCCCGCGATGCACGGCGCCATCACGTCGTTTCGCCTAAACGGCGCCACCAGCCCGGAGGCCAATGCCGCCATTACCCGGCAACTGCTCGAACGGCATCGTATCTTCACGGTGCACCGGACCGGCGTGGCCAAGGGCGCCTGCGTCCGGGTGACGCCGTTCCTGTTTACCAGCATGGCCGATATCGACCGCCTGGTTGCCGCCCTGCGGGATATAGCCGGGCGAGTGTAGGCCACTGCCGAAAGCCGTTGCGGCATCCGTCCCCTGCCCCCAGATGACCGCGCTGCCTATTCGTTTCGGGTGTCGATGCCACCGAAAGCGAAGACGATCGTTACGGCCCTATACACCCGGTTGAGGGCATCGGGATCGAACGGGGGTATCGCGACATGGCATGGGCTATCCGGCTGCTTGCCGGCAGGGGCCGGACCAGGTTTTCGTCGCATTTGCTGCGATGGGCCATGTTGTCGTTCCGAACGGTCCGCAGCGGCCTGTGCGACGATTTCGGCATCGCCGCCAGCTCGATCGCCTTCGCGGCCTTTCTGGCCATCGTCCCGCTGGTCGGCATGATCACCCTTGCCTATAGCCTGTTCGTGCCGCCCGCGACGGTCGCGCGCAATCTGGCGACGCTGACCGCGATCATGCCGCTCGAGGCGCGACAGATCGTGATCCGGGGATTGCACAACGCGCTCAACATCGACCGCGCCTCGATCGCGACGCTGCTGGTGTCGGTCGGCATTGCGGTGTTCAGTGCGCGGCGTGCCGGGCGGTCGCTTCTGCACGGCATCAACCTGGCCTATCGTATCGAAGTCGAGCGGCGCGGTCTGCGGCGGCAGCTTGTATCCACGCTACTGGCGCTGGGCTGCGCGGCGCTCGTGCTGACCGCCCTCGCCTCGCTGTCAGTGCTGGCCTTCCTGCAAAGCTATGTGCCCGACGGCCTGCCCGGCGCGCGGCTTGTCTCGACCCTGACGCTGTTCGGGTCGCTCACTTTGGGAGCGGGGGCCGGTCTGATCCTGGTCTATCGTTATGGCTCGGCCGCCGAAGAGGCGATCGCGTGGCGTGACGCGTTGCCGGGGACAATCGCTGGCGTGACGATGTGGCTCGCCTCGACCATCCTCTTCCGCGCTTATGTCGCCCATGTCGCGCGGTTCGACGACACCTATGGCTCACTGGCGGCCGCGGTCGTCCTGATGCTGTGGCTGATGATGTCCGCCTGGGCGCTGCTGCTCGGTGCACGCCTGAATGCCGAGGCGATGGACGATGCCGGGACACGTATCAAGGAACATCGTGAGTGACCGCTACTTCCCGCGCATGATGGCAACGATGCGCACACGAGCAAGGGTCAGCGACGGCCGCCACGCCGCCCCAGATAGCGGCAAGCGGCTGTTCCCATGAACGATGATCTCCCGAAAGCGGAGGGTCATTCGCGGGGCAGGTTGCCGGGGATTGTCCGCCTGACGAAGAGATAGCTCAGCGACAAAAGCACCAGAAACGGAACACCATAAAGCAAGGTCGATGCGAACGGGCCGGTGAAGGGCGTGGAAAGCAGGATGGCCGCCATCGCCACCGCACCGGCAATGCTGGTGAAGGGATAGCCCCACATGCGAAATCCATGCTCGCCAGCGCCTGAGCGCCTGCGGAAGGCGAGGTGCGTCAGGAAGATCATCATCCAGGCGAACATCGCACCGAATGCAGAGATGCCGATCATGATGCCGAAAGCCCGCTGCGGCTCGAACAGGTACAGCAGCGTCGCCGGTGCGATACCCAATGCGGATGCGAGCAGCGCCATGAGCGGCACCCCTGCGGGGCTCACCCGACCCAGGCGCCGGGGTGCCTGCCGCGCCCGCGCAAGGCTGAACATCATGCGCGTCGCGGTGTAGAGCTGGCTGTTCATCGCCGACAGCGCGGCGATCAGAACCACGGCGTTGAGCAGACCGGCCCCGCCCGGAATGCCGATCGCGAGCATCACGGCGACGAACGGGCTCGATGCCGTACCGGCCTGCGTCCAAGGCACGATCGCGAGCATCAACGCCAGCGTGCCGAGATAGAAGATCGCCAGCCGCAGCATCGTGGCGCGAAACGCCCGCACGATCGCCCGTTCGGGATCGACGGCCTCGCCCGCCGCGACGGCGATCATCTCGATGCTGAGATAGCTGAAAATGGAGACGATGACCGCACTCCAAAGGCCGCCCAGCCCATGCGGCAGGAAACCGCCATGGGACACGTAATTCGCCAGGCCGATCGCCGATCCGGCCGGCGCCCGCGCGACCACCAGCGAGCCGAGGAGCAGAAAACCGAGGATCGCGACGATCTTGATCGCGGAGAAGATATATTCGACGGTGCCGAACAGGCCGACGCTGGCCGCGTTCACCAGCAGCAATGCGGTGCCGAACAGCAGCATCCATATCCAGCCGGGCATCGTCGGCAACCAGAACTGCATGTAGATCGCAACCGCTGTCAGTTCGGTGCCGACCGCCAGCACCAGCGCCGACCAATAGGCATAGCGTACGACGAACCCGGCCCATGGGCCGAGATAATGCTCGGCCAGATCGCCGAACGATCCACTGGTCGGGTGCGCGACGGTCATCTCGGCCAGACACCCCATCAGCAGGAGGGCAATAACCCCGCCAATGGCATAGCTGATCAGCACCGCAGGTCCGGCAAGGCCGATCGCCAGGCCGCTGCCCAGGAACAGGCCCGTACCGATCGCGCCGCCGATCGCGATCATCGCCAGCTGACCCGAGGTCAACTGGCGGTGAAGATCGCCCTGCTCGGCCGCTTCCGTCACGTCACCACCCCGCATTGCTGGAGATCGTCATTAAATCCGCGCGGGTCATTGCGAGGTCGCCCCAGAGACAAATCCATCGACAAAGGCGTAGGACAGCGCAGCCGTCAGGCGCCAGTGCCATTCGACGTCCCTGCCCTGCGGATTTCACCGCATCACGATCGGCCTCAGGCGACGGGGCTGACCGACAAAGGTCGAAGGTGCGCGCCCGATCGGGGACGGCATCCCGAATACCGCCCGGTTTCGCCATGCAATATCGGCATCCTTCGGGTCGCGCAAAGCCCTAGGCTGACGTCATTTTTATCCTATGTTTAACTCCTTAGGGTCCATAGCGGCCCAATTGGAGGAGTTGCCCCTTGTCGATCGAAGAACCGAGTTTCGAAACCGTTACCCTGAACGACCTGGAACGGATGAACGGGACAGATCGCGACACTCTGCCGTTCGGCGTGGTAGGCATTGGCGCGGACACGATCGTCCGGGTGTACAACGCCACCGAAGCGCACATGTCCGGGCTGGACCCGTCGACGGTAATCGGCGTTCCGTTTTTCGACGCCGTGGCCCAGTGCATGAACAACTTCCTGGTCGCCCAGCGTTTCGAGGACGAGCCGTCGATCGACGAGATCATTCCTTATGTGCTGACGCTCCGCATGCGCCCGACCAAGGTCCGCCTCCGCCTCCTCGCGGCCCCCGAAGTACCATGCCGCTACGTCCTGATCGAACGGTGAGGAAGCTCCCGTGAGTGAAAAGTCCAGCGAAGAGCAGCTCCTCGAATTCCTGTACGCATGCCCGGTCGGCCTGATCGAGTGCAATCTGGTCGGCGACATCGGCCTGATGAACCCGCACGCGATGCAGCACCTGCTGCCGCTGGCGGGCGGGCGCGATGCGGGCAACCTGTTCACCACCCTGGAACAGCATGCCCCCGAGCTGCGCAGCCTGGTCGCGGCCTATGCATCCTCGACGGGCCGGATATGCGATGGCCATCGCATCTTCGTCGACCTGGGACGCGACCGCCGGGCGCAGGTGCCCAAGGTCCTGGCCTGCACCATCGTAAAGCTGGGCCCGGATCGCCTGATGGCCACGCTGTCAGATATCAGCCAACAGGTCGTCCAGGAGGACAGGCTGCGCCAGGCCGACACCTGGTTCGCCACGCTGCTGGACGGCGTCCACGACTATGCCGCGCTGATGATCGGCCCCGATGGGATGATCACCTCGGCCAACACCTGTTTTACCAGGCAGACGGGCCATGCCTGGGACGCGGCGGTCGGGCGGGGCCTTGCCGAGGTTCTGAAGGAAACCGACCAAGGCGGGGACCTTCGCCTGAACGAACAGATCCAGATCGCCGGGCGGGACGGCTGGCATCTTCAGGAGGGGTGGCAGATGCGGGCCGACGGCGAACGCTACTGGTGCCAGCGCCTGGTGGTCGCGCAGTCGGACAAAGCGATGGGTGGCCCGTCCGGCTATTCGGTGGTCCTGCGCAACGTGCCGCGCCGCGAAGGTGCGGCCGAGGATTTGCGCCGCCTCCTCACCTGCGACCATCTTACGGGCGCCGCCAACCGCCGCCATTTCGGCGACGTCATGGAACGCGAGCAGGTGCTGTGGCGCGAATTGCGCCAGTCGCTCTCGCTCGTCGTGGTCGATCTGGATCACTTCAAGGCCGTCAACGATACCTACGGCCATCCGATCGGCGACGCGCTGCTGTGTCGCGTCGTCGAAACCTGCACCGCCCTGCTTCCCCCTCGCGGCATCTTCGCGCGGCTCGGCGGGGAGGAGTTCGGCGCACTGCTGCCACGCTTCGATCGTGATCAGGCCTTCGCCCTGGCGGAAGAAATGCGCGAGGCGATCGCCGCGCTGCAGATCGAAACCCCGCTCGGCATACTGACGGCGACCGCCAGCCTGGGCTGTGCCGCGCTGGACGAAGCCAATGGTTCGATCGACGGGCTGATCAAGCTGGCCGACGAACGCCTTTACGCGGCCAAACGCGGTGGCCGGAACCAGGTCTGTCGTCCACAGGCCCATGCTGCGTGACGATCATAGGACGCCCGGCCTTCCGGCGAATTGTGACCGCCGTGGTCGCGGCCGAAATACGCCGTCTCCGCCACGCGGACCTTCCCAATTCGCCCGACTGGGAAGATACGACGCCGATCGGTGACCAGGGACTGGGGCTGGACTCGCTCGAACGGCTGAGCGCGCTGGGCGGACTGGCGGAGGTGTTCGGCCTGGACGACGCGACCCTGCCCGACCGGCCCGCGCGATACGTCGGCGACTGGGTCGACTGGGTCATTCAAGGCCATCCGCCGGGCGGAAGCCGGATCACCGTCAAGACATCGGGTTCGACCGGTCCGTCCGTCTCCTGCACCCACCCCCTGTCGGACCTTGCCGACGAAGCAGGATATTTCGCGCAGCGACTGGCCGACCGCCGTCGTATCGTCGCCCTGGTCCCCGCACATCATCTCTATGGACTGATCTGGACCGCGCTGCTGCCCGATGCCCTAGGCGTACCGGTGGTCATGCGCGAGATCGGCACCGCGCTCGACCTCGTGCCCGGCGACCTTGTCGTGGCGGTGCCCGATCAGTGGCGGGCCATCCGCATGCTGACCCGCCAGTTTCCCGGCGATATCATCGGCGTCAGCTCCGCCGCTCCGTTGCAGGACATGCTCGCCGATGCGCTGATCGCCGCAGGGCTTGCCGGATTGTTCGATATCTACGGATCGTCCGAAACCGGGGGGATCGCGATACGCGAGCATCCGGCCACAGAATACGACCTGCTGCCACGCTGGAGCCTGTTGCCACGCGATGGCGACTGGGAACTGACCGACGGGTGCGGCGCGCGATACGCCCTGCCCGATCACATCGATCGGACCGGCGAACGCCGCATCCGCCCCACGGGGCGGCGTGACGGCGCCGTACAGATCGGGGGGCATAATGTCAGCCTGACCCATGTGGCGGAGACGCTTCGCCGCATCGACGGCGTGGCGGATGCCGCCGTCCGCTTGCATGGCAATGACCGCCTGAAGGCGTTTGTCGTGCCGGGGGACGGCCGTGATCCCGCCGAACTGGCCAAGGTCATTGAGGAAAGCATGGCCGCGTCGCTATCCGTCCCGGAAAGGCCACGCAACCTGACGTTCGGCCCTGCCCTGCCGAGGAATACCATGGGCAAGCTTGCCGACTGGACATGATCCACACCCTTACTTGACTGACGTGGCGATATCCCAGGCAAGCACGGGCCACACGCAAATGTCCGCTTGCGCGCCGGGTGATCCGGCGTGACGATATGGCATGCTGTCCCTCCTCCCGCTTCTGCTCCTCCAGGCCGCGCCGGTTCAGGCGCCTCCACTGACCCCGGCGAGCAGGCCCGCGCCGTCCGTCTCCAAATGGCCCGCGCGGGATGCGCAGTTCACGATACGCGATTTTCGCTTTCGCTCGGGCGAGACCACGCCGGCGTTGCGGATCAACTATACCATGCTGGGGTCGCCGCACCGCAACGCCCGGGGCGAGATCGACAATGCCGTCATGGTGCTGCACGGTACTGGTGGCACCGGTCGGCAGTTCCTGGCGCCGCAGTTCGCAGATGCGCTCTATGGCCCGGGGCAGCCGCTCGACATCAAGCGCTATTGGATCATTCTTCCCGACGGGATCGGACATGGCAAGTCGTCCAAGCCGTCCGACGGCCTGCGCATGCGGTTCCCGCATTACGATTATGACGACATGGTCGAGGCGCAGTATCGGCTGTTGCATGACGGGCTCGGCATCCGCCGGATGCGCCTGATCATGGGAACCTCCATGGGCTGCATGCACAGCCTGGTCTGGGGTGAGAACCATCCCGACTTTGCCCGCGCGTTGATGCCGCTGGCGTGCGAGCCGGTCGAGATCGCCGGTCTCAACCGCATGTGGCGCAAGCTGGCGATCGACGGAATCCAGGCGGACCCCGCATGGTCGGGTGGCGACTATCGTTCGCCGCCGAGCCAAGGACTGCGCACCGCCGCCAGCCTGCTCTTTGTCGCAGGGGCCGCCCCGCTTTATTTCCAGTCACAATATCCCCGCCGGGAAGCGGCCGAGGCGTTCGCGCGCGAACGGGTGGCCGCGTCCATAGCGGGAACCGACGCGAACGACCTGATCTACCAGATCGACGCTTCACGAACCTATAATCCATGGCCGCGACTGGAGGCGATCACCGCGCCGACCATGTGGGTGAACTCGGCCGACGATTTCATCAACCCGCGCGGTCTCGATTATCCGCAGCGCGCGGTGAAGCGGATGAAGGACGCCCGCTTCCGCCTGATCCCCGAGACGGCAGACACGCGCGGCCATGGAACGCACACCGCAGCCCGGTTCTGGTCGCAGGACCTGATCGACCTGCTGCGACGCACCGAATAGGCGGGTCAGCCCTGCAAACCGACCAGCCCCAGCAGCCCGATCGCCGCCGTCACGAGGATCAGCGCCACCACGCTCGACAGCGCGATCAGGGTGGCGGCCTCCTTCTCGCGCGTGCCGAGCAGCGATGCAAAGAGCGAGACGTTGGCCGCGATGGGGAACAATGCGATCAGACCGATGAGGATTTGTTCGCGCTGGCCCAGCACCCCGACGAACAGCGCTTCGATCGCCAAGGCAGCCGCGACCAGCACCACCGCGCTGACCTGTCGCACGGCCAGGATGCGGACCAGCACCCGTCCGTTTGTCTCACCGGTCTTCACCTTGGCCAGATTGAACCCGATCACCGCCATCCCAAGGATCGAGACGAGGGTCGACACCATGTCGGCCGGTCCGCGCAGCGATTGCGGTGCCTGAACCCCGGACAGCTTCAATATGACGGCCACGACGAACGCGTAGAATAACGGGATCCGCAAAGCCTTGGACGCGGCCTTGGCACGCCCCTCCTTGGTCCGCGCGACGCGATAATAGCCGATCGTGTCGCCATAGAGCGCGGTGCCGACGAAGGCGCAGATGATGGTCGACACCGCCGCTTCACCGAACAACGCGCTGGCGACCGGCATGCCGAAGAAGGCGACGTTGAAGAACGAGAAGCTCGCCGACAGAAGCTGCGGATCGAAATCGTCACCGTGTCTCTTCGACAGCCAATGCGCGGGCAGCGCCATCAGCGCGGCGACCACGAACATCATCGGCGGAATGACGGCCAGTTCGGCGGGTTCGGCCCGCAGGACCTTGTCGATGACCAGAAGCGGGATCAGTCCATAGACCAGCAATGCGGAGATCAGCTTCGACGCCCATGGCAACCACCGCCCCCCGCCCCAGGCGAGCAAGATGACGCCGAACAGCGGCAGGACCTGGGTCAGGACATCGCCCACGCCTCCGTTCATCGGCTTTCCCCTGCGATCTTGATGAGCATGTCCTGCACCGCCCGCTCGGCGCATTGCACGTTGAACCACACCGCGTTCGTATCGCGCTGCACGCCGTTGACCAGCTGGCCCACCGCGTAGAGGCGGGGCGCTTCGCGGTCGCGGGTGATGACCTCGCCCGTCTGGCGATGCGCCTCGATCCCGCCCGAGGGGTGCGGATGAAGCCATCGTCGTTCGGCCAGTTGTACGATCAAGTCGTCGGGTATCTCGTCCAGCGTCATCGCGGTGCCCGTCGCATTGACGACGACCGGCGCGCTAACCGTCCGTCCATCGGCAAGGGTGGAGACGAACAGTGGTTTCTCCGCATCGCGCACCGTGTTCGCTACGCCGCCATGGACTTGCAACTGCCCCCGCTCGGCCGCTTCGGCAAGCCGACATGCATTCGTCATTGGCATGGTGAAGCGTGCGGTGGCGAAATGCGGGGCAAGCCACCGGGTAAAGCGATCGCGATCGCGCGGCCCCAGCAGGTCCCACATCTCCGATGCCTCGAACCGGGCCGAGGTCAGGATGCGCTGGAAGATCTCGCGGCGGCTGTCGGCCCGGGCTATGTCGATCGGCAGCAGTTCCAGGGCGGATCGCCGCATCCGATCCTCGGCCTGCCAGTCGATCTCCTCGCCTTGCGCCGCCGCCGCTTCGTCGGCTTCCCGGCGGAACAGGCGGAAAAGGTCGACGATCGAAAAGCGCGGTCCTCGCTCGCGGATCAGGCGTCGCATCTGCGACAGCGTGAAATGGACCCTGGGATAGGTATCCTCGGGTGCCGGAATTTCGACCCGCGGCAGCATCCCGTCCTTGGACACGAAATGGATCTGGCCGCGATGATCCTGGTCCATCAGCGTCGCAAAGGTGTCGATCGCGCTCAGACTGCTGCCCAGGACGATCACGTCCTGCTCCGCGCCGATCCCGTCGCGCAACCGCCGGGCGGGCCAGGGGAAATCGAAATAGCCCGGCTGGTCCTCCAGATCCTCGAACCGGATCGGTTTGGGCGTGCCGATGGCCAATAGCGTATAGTGGCTCTCGACGACGCTTCCGTCGCGCAGGCGAATGAGCGCCGTATCCCGGTTGCCCTCGATCGCGACCGCCTCGCTGCGATGCACATGCACCGGCACGCCTGCCGCGTCGGCGCGGCGATAGGCATCGGCCACGACCTGGCGGATATATTCGCCATATTCCGCCCGCGGCGCATATTCGACACCGTCCGGGTCAAGTGGCCGACGTTCGGCGAGCCATTCGCGGAAATGGGCCGGCTCGTTCGCATATAGTCCCATCAGCCGCGACTCCGTGTTGAGCAGATGCCCCGGCTGGTCGGTCCCGAACGCCAGTCCGGGCCCCATGTCCTCCTCCCGCGACACGAGGTGCAGTTCGATGCCGGTAATGGGTGCCGCCGCAAGCCGGATGGTCGCCTCGGCAAAGGCGGCGACACCGCATGCCCCCATGCCGATGATGGTGATGGAAAAAGCCATTTTGTCCCCGTGCGCCGCAGCGCCAGAGGGTCAGGCGCGATCGCCGACTTAAAGGGTTTCGTGTCAGTCAGCGTTCCGCGCAGCCGGTGTTACGTTTTGTTTCTGAAAGTACCTTGGTGACGGTTGGAAGTGCTGCGCCCCTCACCTCGCAAGCGCAACCACAGCCTCGAAAACTCCGACATGTTCCGAGCGAAACCGCATCGCCTTCGCGTCGTTGAACGAACGCGCGAAAACCATGCGCGTCCTTCGCGGCGTTTTCCGCAGCCGATCAGGAGACAGGAATGACCGATCTTCCGACCCAGACACCCCTGCCGAATGACGGCAGCGACGCCGACCAGCCGCCGGTCCTGCCGTTCCTACACATGTGGACCCAACTCGACGGCACCAGCCGGATCGACCTGTCCCGCATGACGGGGTTCGGCATGAAGAGCGTGGGCGGCGGAGCCGATCCGCAATGGATGCGCCCCTTCCCCGGTGAGGTTGCCGCGATCAACTTCGCCATCCTGCCGGTCGGCTGGACCGGCGACTGGCATGAAAGTCCCAAGCCTCAATGGGTGATCCCGCTGCGTGGCCGCTGGTTCATCGAGACGATGGACGGCAACCGCGTGGAGATGGGGCCAGGCGATATCCATTTCGGCCAGGACCAGGGCACGACGGACGAAAAGGGGCATCGCTCCGGCCAGATCGGCGACGAACCGTGCCTGCAGATCATGATCCAGTTCGCTACCTCGCCCGCCGCGCAGACGCGCGATCCGTTCGGGGCATGACCGACAAGACGATGCAGCCCGCGCTGTTGACCCCGGCACGGCTGCGCCAACCCGGCCCGCCCGCGTCGACCGACATGCCCCCGCCCCGCATCCACCGTGATGAAGCGCGCGCGGTGCTGGGCGGGGCCTCCCTCGTCACGCTGTACGATCAGGCGAGCTGGAGCGAGGGGCCGATATGGTGGCCGCGCGAGGCGACTTTGGTATGGAGCGATATCGTCGGCCGCCGCGTGCTCGGCTGGCGCGAGGACGGGGCGGTGGACGTGCTGCTCGACGCGACCCCGTTCACCAACGGCAACGCCGTGCTACCCGACGGCACGCTGGTGCATTGCGAACATGGTCGTCGGGCGATCAGTCGGTCCGACGGGACAGGCGTCGCGACCGTGATCGCTCGCCACGCGGAGGGCAAACGCCTGAACGCGCCCAACGACCTGATCGTCGCTGGTGATGGCGCGATCTGGTTCAGCGACCCGACCTTCGGCATGGAAAATCCGAAACAGGGCGTGCCCGGCCACAGCGAAAGCGGGCGGACCGCGATATGCCGGATCGGCATCGATGGCGCGGCAAGGCGAATGGTCGACATGGCCCAGCCCAACGGCCTGGCCTTCTCACCGGACGGCCGCATCCTCTACGCATCGCAAACGCCCGAACATGGCGAAGGCGAGGTCGCGATCTTCGCCTTCGACTGGGACGGCGAGGCGCTGTCCAACCGCCGCCGCTTCGCCACGGTGGCAGAGGGGATTCCAGACGGTTTCACGGTCGACCGGCGCGGTTGGCTATGGAGCAGTTCGAGTGCGGGGGTAGAGATCTTCGACGACGCCGGACGCCATCTCGCCACCGTGCCGACACCGGGGCTGTGCAGCAACTGTACGTTCGACGCCGATCAGAGGCGATTGTTCGTCACCGGCGGGTCCTGCCTGTGGATGCTATCGCTGCCCTGAATGTGCACAGCCATGGCGACGCCATGGAATGAAGCCGGTCGCGATTGTGGAGCATCAACGCGGCCCGTGGTGACGCGCGAGATCGACGGTTTCGCTCTGTAACAGGCTGCCCCGCTGGAGGTCTTGGCCGCGAGGGCGCTGAGCGGTGCACCGGTGAATCACGTGCTGTTTAGGCCGGTGTCCCGCAGAGCTTTGCGCACCTCACCGGACATAGGGGCGAGAGAAAAACGCGCCAGATCAGCCGAGCGTCACATCCCCTCTTGCGCCTGCGGACGGATACGATATCACCTGCGTTAAGTCCGACAAAAGGTCGAGTGATCCGGTGGTTTGGAAAACCGGCCTGTCGGATCGGCAACGGATCAGAGGGCGGTCACGGGAGAGACGAATATGCGGCATGGGCTATATCGAACGGCGTTGTTCATCGGCGTAGGCATGGCGGGGCTTACGGCAAACGTACCGGCCGTCGCTCAGGCGGGCGCGGCTCAGGCGCCGGCCCCTGCCCCGTTACTGCCGACCGCGCTGGACGAACATGGCCAGCCGATAGCGGTCGGCGCCGTGCCCGCTCAGGGCTTTGCCTATACCCGGCTGCGCAACGGCGTGCAGGTCCGCGTGAACGGGGTGTCGAAGACCATCCTGTTCTACGGTCCGTCGACCGTGCGCGTGAACGCCAATCTGGGCCGCAACCACTGGACCGCCAAGAGCATCGTCGTCGTCGCGCCCCCGGCCGATACCGACTTCACCCTGGCCGATGACGCCGGGACGCTGACCATCGCCAGCGCCCGGCTCCGCGTGGCGATCGACAAGGCGACCGGCGCTGTCCGCTTCCTCGACGCGGCCGGTCGGCTGTACACGAGCGAGGACCCTGCCGCCCCGCAGAGCATCAAGCCGATCACCAGCGCCAAGGACCCCAGCTACGAGGTCGAGAACCGTTTCCGCCTGGCCCCGGACGAGGCGATCTATGGTTTCGGCTTCACCGACGACGGGGCGATCAACCGGCGCGGCACCGAGCTGAACCTCGTCCAGACCAATATCGGCATCATCATCCCGGTCATGGTGTCGAACCGCCGTTACGGGGTGATGTGGGATACCTATTCCCACATGCGCTTTGCCGACGATGCGCGCGGCACGCGGCTCTGGGCGGAGGATGCGCCGGGCGGGGTCGATTATTATTTCATGGGCGCCGACACGATGGACGGCGTGGTCCAGGCCTATCGCAAGCTGACCGGCGATGCGCCCATGTATCCCAAGCAGGCCTTCGGCCTGTTCATGAGCAAGGAGCGCTACACGACGCAGGCCCGCCTGGTCGAGGTGGCGGAGACGTTCCGGCGCGAGCGCTTCCCGCTCGATTACATCGTCCAGGACTGGCAATATTGGGGCGGCAACGACGGCAGTTGGAGCGGGATGACGTGGGACAAGACCCGCTTTCCCGATCCGGTCGGCGCGATTCGCCGCATCCACGACCTGCACATGAAGCTGATGGTGTCGATCTGGCCTTCGGTCGGCGACGATACCGCGCTGGGCAAGGAACTGGACCAGCACGGCCTTCGCTTCGCACCGCTGCACTGGATTTCGAAAAAGGCGCGGATTTATGACGCGTTCAGCCCACTGGGGCGGCAGATCTACTTCAAATATGCCAAATCCGGGCTGCTCGACAAAGGCGTCGACGCGCTGTGGATGGACGGGACCGAAGTCGAGGTCAGCACCGCGATGCACGACGCCAAGGCGGCAGTCGACGACATCAAGTCGCTGGGCCGCAACGCCATGGGCGACTTTTCGCGCTATCTGAACGCCTATACGCTGATGACGACGCTGGGGACCTATGAGGGGCAGCGGGCGACGAGCGACAAGCGGGCGCTGACCCTGACCCGATCGGCCTGGGCGGGGGCACAGCGGACCGCCGCGACCTCCTGGTCGGGCGATACCCAGGCCAGCTGGGAAACGCTGCGCCATCAGATCGCGGGCGGGGTGAACGTCACCGTCACCGGCAATCCGTATTGGACGCAGGATACCGGCGGCTTCTTCGTCAGCGGCTATAATGGCGGCGCCCGAAATCCCGCCTATCGCGAACTGTTCGCGCGCTGGTTCCAATATGCGACGTTCAACCCGCTGATGCGCGTGCACGGCACCGACATCGAGCGCGAGCCCTATATCTTCAAGACGATCGACCCGCAGGTCTATTCCTCGCTGCTGGGCGCGACGAACCTGCGCTATCGCCTGCTGCCCTATATTTACGGGATGGGATGGCAGGTGACCTCGGGCGGCTATACGATGATGCGCCCGCTGGCGATGGACTTCCCCGACGATGCGCGGGTGCACGGCATCAAGGACGCCTTCATGTTCGGCGGGTCGCTGCTGGTCCATCCGGTCACGCGGGCGATGTACCATGTCGAACCGGAACCCGCCGCGACGGTGCCCGCCTCCGTACTGTCGACGATGGACGGCAAGCCGGGGCTGGCAGGCCAGTATTTCCAGGGCCGCAATTTCGACAAGCCCGCCGGTCGCGTCGTCGACACGATCATCGACAAGAGCTGGCCGGAGCCCCCGCTCCAGCCGCTGCCGCCCGGCCTGACCGGCCTGAGTGATTTCTCCGCGCGGTGGGAGGGTATGCTGGAGGCGCCCGAGGACGGCGAATATGAACTCGGCCTGCAGGGCGACGACGGCGTGCGGCTGTTCGTCGACGGTCGCAAGCTGGTCGACGACTGGACGGGTGGCGCGTCGCGGTATCGCGGTGCGAAGGTGACGCTGCGCAAGGGCCAGCGAGTGCCGATCCGTATCGAATATTATCAGGGCGACGGCCAGCGCGACCTGCGCTTTGCATGGCGGCGGCCCGACGAACTGGCCCGCGTGACCGCCCGCGCCAGCGAGCGGCCGCAGCTGGCGGTGCAGACCTATCTGCCCGCAGGCGGCGACTGGTATGATTTCTGGACCAACGCTCGACTGGCGGGCGGCCGGGACGTGTCGCGTGACGTCCCCCTCGACATCATGCCGCTCTATGTCCGCGCGGGTGCGATCCTGCCGATGGGCCCGGTGCAGCAATATGCGACCGAGAAACCCGAAGCGCCGTATGAAATCCGCGTCTATCCCGGCGCGAACGGCCGCTTCACCCTTTATGAGGACGACAACGAGACCTATGCCTATGAGCGGGGCCAGCGTGCGACCTACGAGCTGGCATGGGACGATGCCCGTCGCACGCTGACCATCGGCGCACGCACCGGCAAGTTCCCCGGCATGGTGCCGACCCGGCAACTGAACATCGTCGTCGTGAAGCCCGGCACGGAGGGCGGCGTCGCAGAGCGGCCCGCGACGAAGACGGTGACCTATACCGGCAAAGCGATGCGGCTGACGTTCTGAAAACCGCACAACCACCGCACCTTGCGGAACCGCCAGTATCGCAGCCCAGGCGGCGAGCTGGCGGGTGATCACACCAGCTCGCTGCTCTTCACTCGATCACCGAGGACGACAGGTCGCGCAGCCCGCTCGCCACCCTTCAGTGGGTCCTCCGGTCGCCAGAGGATTCAGCTGGTATACCGCTGAAGAGTTTCGATCTCTTCGGCGTACGGGTCGGTCAGGCCGATCCAGACGAACTTGGACCGGTCGGAGGAGTGACGGGCGCGAACAGCCGCCCGCCATGGATCAGCAGCAGCACGCCGGTGCCCGCAAGAATGAAGGTCAACAGCGCCAGGCCGAACTCCGCAACCTGTGCCGGGCCGTGGCGCGCCGCTTCATAGACCGTGCGGTGGACCAGCGTCGAACCCACCGACGCGGCCAGGAGGACAGCGCCCCAGAAACGGGGCGGCAGTCTAGCCACGCGCGATGCCCGCCCGCGAGGCCTGCCCCGCCGAGCCGAGGCTCAGTCGCCCGTCGATCCGGCGCGGGCTCCCCGCTGAGGTGGCGACCGTCACGGAGGACCGGCCGCGCCGTTCCGCCTCGGCAAAACGCTGCGCCGCCTGCGCCGAAGCAAAGCGACCGAGCACTCCGCCCACGCTGTCGCTTACGGTCCAGTCGCCATCGACATCGCGACCGACGACCAGCATGACCGGTTCCGGCATATCCATTGCGGGTATAGTCTCCGATTGTGGGAAATGGCTGGCGACGGCGCGGTGCTGCCACCGCGTTCCGATCTCGACCTCGTCGAACAGATGACGCCCGAGCAAGGCGAGCGCGCTGCCGCTGCTCCCCGCCATGAAGCCGATCGTGGCGAGCCCGTAAGCCAGGATACCCGCCGACGCCGAATGCAGCGCGAACAGTCGTGCGAACGCCACATAGCTCAGGGAGCCGAGAAGAAGTCCCGTGGCGCGCAGACCGACGTCGGCGCGCCGCGACCGATGCCACGCCGCCATGCCATAATCCTTGTTACGGCCCTCCAGCTATCGACCGCGGCATAGCAATTCGAGATCGATTTCCGGCAATGACATAGCGTTGGCATAGTGCAGCGGGATTTACGGCCGACATGCGCCATCTTTGGCTGGCGGCCAGCGCCACGGCATGTCACATCGGTGATCGGGGCGAAGGGGACCGGACAGGTCCAGAAGGGGGAATGGCATGGTTGTTCGGGCGTCGGCGATGGTGTTGCTGCTGGCGATGGCGGCTCCGGGGGCAGCGCAGTTGGCCGATCCGCTCGCGATGACGACCGATGCCGGAGACCAGGCGGTCATGGCTGAAGCGGCATCCGCCATATCCAGCCGAACGCCCGATCTGGCCCGCCTGAACATGGTCCTCGCCAAGCTGCCGCGCCCGACGCCATTGCGCGGCATGGTGCAGACCGTCCGCGCCGGTGTGCTGGCCAATCAGAAGGATGCGGGACCGGCGGTGGCCGCGATCGAGGAGGCACTGCGCCTGCTACCCGACGATCCACGCCCCAAGCTGGTGGCTGCCGGCATCTTCACCTTTTCCGGTTCGCCGCAGCGTGCGGCGGATTTGTGGATCGAGGTCAGCCGTGTGGCCCCTGATTATGCGCGGATGACCGATCGTTACATGATCATGGCGCTGGCGGGGCGTCTGGTGGACATTGGCGACCGGGTGCGCGCGGACCGGCTCAACGCCCGATTGGCCGAGATCGGCTTCAGCACCGGCGTGGCGCCCGACCGGTCGCACGCCGCGCTGGCTCGAACGCGCGAGGCATGGCGCGACCAGCGCACGGAAGACGCGGCGGCATCCGTGTCGGCCATCGGGGACCCCAACGACCTGCTGACCATATATATCGATCGGGGTTATGCGGACCTGTGGCCCCGCATCGCCGACTGGGCAGGCTCCGATCTGGCCGGCCAGAGCCGCCGTTATCTGGAGGAATTGCGCGCCGACTGGCAAACGGCCGACAGCTTCGAGACGGCCGCCCCCTATGCCCGGCAGCTGGCGAGCGTGCAGGCGTACAAGGCAATCACCACGCTCTTCCTGCCGATGTTCGACCGGGTACGCCCCGATCCCGATGCGGAGCAACAGGAAGGTGCCGAGTTCCTTGCCCCGATCGTCGCGCGCGCCCTGCTGTTACAGGGTCGTGAAGCCGAAGCGCGCGAGCTGTTGGCGAAGGTGGCCGCCGCGATGCCCACCGACGATCAGGGCAACGCGCTGAACATCGACGGAGCCTATCTGACGCTGGCATCGCTTCAGACCGATTGGCCCGAGGTCGTGAAGCGGGCGGACCTGTTCCTGGCCCGCGCCAAGAGCCTGGGGCCCAGCGTCAATCGATCGGCGACATTGCAGGTCGAGGCGTGGCGGGCCTGTGCCCTGCACCGGCTCGGCCGCAAGGACGCGGCACAGCGGGCGGCGGCCAATGTCTTTTTGACCGAGGCCCTGATGCCCGGCACGGCGATGGACCTTTATCTTTGCCGCGGCGACAGCGCGGGCGCACGCGCGCTGGTCGTGTCGCGGCTGGCCGATCTGTCCAGCCGCGACTGGGCGCTGCGCTTCGTGCAGCCGGTGAGCGCGGACTTGGTCGTCACGCCACTCGACCGGTTGATCAAACCGGTCGAGCAGGCGGTTCGCAGCGCACCTGATGTAATCGCAGCAGCGAACAAGGTCGGTCGCATCCTGCCTCAACCGCTCAACCGAGGTATTCCAGAAGGCTTCGATCCCTTCCGGACGCGCCCCAGCGACAAGCCGCTGAGCCCCGGTTCGGTCTAATCCTGCGCCGCGCCGCTATTCTTTCGGGCATGAGGTCATAGGCCGGACGCCAACAATATGCGAGATGAGATGAGTTGTCTTCGCGAGTCTTCTCTATCTCCTGCCGTCGAGCCCAGACTTCAACCCGATCGAACAGCCCTTCGCAAAGCTGAACACTCATCCACGCAACGCAGCCGAGCGCGCGAGTCGTTGCCTCTGGAACGCTACTGGGGGCATCCTCGACCTCTGCTCACCAGCTGATTGGTGCCTGCGCACTATGCTGGAAGACCCTGCGGTACGGGATCAAGCCGCCAGGGCACGCCGGATGGCCCAGAGGCTGAGGTGGTTGCGAGTGTGGCATCGCTGATGGGGTATTGCCCAAACGCCGACGCCGCCCTGGAGGGCGGGGTATGGTATATGTGGCGTAATGGTTGCGGGGGCAGGATGATTTCGCACCCACGGCGTACCTCAGCAAGTTGGATTTGCTCGCGATTTCGAAAGGCGGGCCGTAAGCACCCCCGCGAGTACCCCCACCTGAATGCTAACGCGTTAACGTGACAGAAATGTGCGATGAGACGTGGCAGCCCATCGCATATCGCGGGATAGTCGGCGGCCGGTTAAGACGCGTAAGAGACCCACTTGCAGACGCTCAACGCGCCCGAGTCCAGCCCTACAATCGGACATCCATTCATCTCGGCTTGAGCAGCGACCTCCGGTGGCGGTGCTCCCATACGGCTTTCAGCAGGTGTTCGAGGAACTCCCACGCTGTCCGGCGATCGGCCTTGTCGACCAGTTGCGTGACGGCGAACTTGCTTGTGCGGTCGATGCCAACAAACAGGTATAGCTTGCCTTCGGCGGTCTGGACCTCGGCGATATCGATGTGGAAGGGGCCGATCGGATAACGCTTGAAGCGCTGCCGCTTCGGTTTGTCGCCTTCGATGTCGGGCAGGCGGGAGTGCCATACGCTGCAGGCAACGATGCAACGCTGACCGCGTCAGGTGCGGCATCGGCGGCTGCAACGCATAGAGACAGTCGTCGAGCGGCAGCAGCGTGTGGCGCCGGAACGCTACAATCATCGCCTCCTCCGCCTCGGACAAGGTCGTTGAATGAGGGGCCTTTGGCCCGGTCTTCAGGTCCTCAACGGTTGCTCGCTTGCGCCATTTCGCGACCGTCTTCGGGTTCATCGCCAGCTCACGGCTCAGCGTCGAGAGCGAAGCTTGCGATCGCTGTATTGCTGCTCGGACGGCGTGCGCGGTCGTGGCGCATCCATGACGTACTTGTCCCATACAGCCTCCTTCCATTCCAACGAAAGGATCGCACCATCAAACCGTGGGATCAAACACCTAGCCGGGTCTGAAAGCGCCGATGCGGTGAAAATCTGCGACAAATGGTCCAAGCATCGGCGGCTCGACTATGAGGCTGCAAGTCGCATCGAGACTGAATGCATCAATGTTTTCACTGGGGTACAATTGCGGGAGAGTACGTCACTGCCAGCGAGCTTTAACGAACCGGGCTATCTCGGCCGCCAAGTCGTCGTCCTCCGGGGTGTTCCCTTGAAATCCTCCATGCGGCATCCCTTCAAAGACATGCAGTTCGGCATCCACATCCGCTTGGCGCAGTGCACGGTGCATCCGTACAGCGTTGGACAGGAAGAGGTCTCGCGTGCCGGATTGAAGGAAGGCCGGCGGCAGGCCTTTTAAATCTCCGAACAATGGTGAGAGATAAGGATGCGACAGGTCTGCCCCACCGGCATACAGCGCGTTGTTCCGCATCAATGATCCGGGCAGCACGACATCCACCATCTGATTAACCTGAAAACTGTCGCCGGACTCGGTCAGATCGACCTCTGGAGACAGGAGAACCATGCCGGCGGGCATGGGCAGCCCTTCGTCCTTCGCGCGCAGGAGCATCGCGACAGCAAGGTTGCCGCCCGCCGATCGCCCGCCCACGACGATGCGCGACGGTGCGTGCCGTTCCAGCACGTAGCGATACGCCGCCATCGCGTCATCCAATGCCGCCGGATAGGGATGCTCGGGCGGCATCCTGTAATCGACGCCGTAGCTGAGCGCCCCAAGCCGATCCGCCTGCATTCGCGCCTGCACGCGACACGCCTCGCCGCCACCAAACACGAACGCTCCGCCATGGAAATCCACATAGGCGCCATCCGGCACCGATATGGTCTCGGGCGTCGCGACATGGATCGTGGTCTCGCCGATGCGAAGCGTCTCGGCGCTGGCACGCAACGTACCGGCCAGCCCTTTCACTGCAGCCGCATAATGCCCGTCCGCTGCCGCCTTGATCTTCATCCAGCCCGCATGATCGTCCGGCGGTGGCATCAAGTAGAGCGCGTTGATCGGGACGCCATCGTCATTCACCAGTCGTTCGAGACTGGCGCGAGCCTCCTGGCTTATCGATGAGGGGAAGGGTATCAAACGGCCCTGGACCATGATGCCGCTCTTCTGGTCGGTCATGTCGTTGCGCTCCTCATGACGCGCGCCGGATCGCAGCTGCGCCGCAAGCGATGCTGACAGGGCCCAAGCATTGCGTCAAAGCGCCCCCTCCCCTATTCCCGCAAACGGACCTTGAGCGGGTTGGTCTTGCACCGCTGGGTGGCGCCGTCGTTTAAGGTGATAGCTGCTCTGGCCCAGCCGCTCAGGCATCTTCCTCATAATCGATCGAACGCGTTACGCTTTCCCAGCGATCCATCTCGTCGATCACCACGTCGAGCTTCTCTCGGGCACGTCGCAGCGCGTCGCTCCCAAGCAGCAGATGAAGCGGCGGATTGGGCGTGTCGACCAATTCGAGGATCGCCGCAGCCGCCTTGTCAGGATCGCCGATCTGGCGCCCGGCCATCGCGTCAAGCCGTGCGATTCCGGTCCCGACGCTTTCGGCATACTGCTCGCTGCCCTGACTGCGGCGGATCGAATGACCGCTGAGAAAGTCGGTGCGAAAGGCACCGGGTGCGATGGCCGTGGCATTGAGACCGAAAGGCGCGACTTCCTGGGCTAGGCTCTGTGTTAGGCCTTCGAGCGCGGATTTGGTCGCCGAATAGAGGCCGGATGATCCCGCCGGCGCACGGCCTGCGATCGAGGTGATGTTCAGGATGTGACCGCTGCCCTGCCGCCGCAAGACGGGAAGCGCGGCGCGGATGATGGCAAAGGGTGCAAAGACGTTGACCGCGAACAGCCGTTGAAACTCGGCGTCCGTCGCTTCCTCGATCGCCCCGAGCAGGCCATAGCCGGCGTTGTTGACCAGCACGTCGATGTGGCCAACCTTGTCGAACGCCGCACTTACAGCCGGTGCGATCGCCGCCGCATCGGTAAGATCGACGGTCAGGACATGCAGCGTACCATGACCCACTTCCAAATCCGGCGCAGCCTCGCGCACCGTGCCGACGACGGTGTCGCCCCGGGCGAGCGCTGCCTGCGCGAGCGCCTTGCCGAGGCCGCGGGAAATACCCGTGATGAACCATGTCTTCATAGCTGTTCTCCTTCACCGCCAGATGTAGCGCTTCACTCCAAGCGGATAATCGACCATTTGCCACCCAGGCTTGTAAGGTCAGCTTCACAATGCTGAGATGCCCCCTATGATCCATCCCAGCGAGTTCGGTGCCTTGCGCGCCTTTGCAGCCGTCGCCGAGCAACGGAGTTTCAGCCGGGCGGCCGAGCAGTTGGGGGTATCGTCCTCGGCGCTGAGCCAGTTGATCCGCGGCCTGGAGGAGCGGCTAGGCATCCGCCTGCTCCATCGCACCACCCGCAGCGTGTCGTTGACCGAGGCTGGCGCCGCGCTGCTCGGTGATATCGCACCCGCGATCGACAGCCTGACGGGCGCCCTGGAGCAGGCGCGTACTGCCGCGAAGCTGCCGGCCGGTACAGTCCGCCTGCACTGCTTCCATGCTGCCGCAGACAGGTTCGTGGTGCCGATCCTGCCGAGGCTGGCGCGCGCATTCCCCGACATCACGCTCGATCTCACGATTGATGACACGGGCGTCGACATCGTCGGCAGCGGCTATGATGCCGCAATCCGTATCGGCGAGGTGATCGAACGCGACATGGTCGCACTTCGGCTAGGCGAGGATATTCGCCAGCTGGCTGTCGCCGCGCCCGCATACTTGGCCGAGCACGGCGTTCCGCAAACGCCAAAGGATCTGCTCCAGCATCGTTGCATCCGCTGGCGCTGGCCGGGGCAGCCCGGCCCCTATGCATGGGAGTTTTTCGAGAAGGGCCACTGGTTCTCGGTGGCGGTCGAAGGGCCGTTGATCACCAGCAGCCGCGCCGTGATGGTGGACGCCGCGCTTGCTGGCATCGGGATCGCCTTCCTTAAGGAGGAGTCTGTCGTCAACGCTTTTGCGCAAGGTGCCCTCGTTCCGCTGCTGGCGGAGTGGTCGGTTCCCTTTCCCGGCTATTATTTGTGTTACCCCCAGCAACGGCAGATGGCACCGGCCCTGCGCGCGGTAATCGATATGATCAGATCGGGTGAGGATGCGGCTTTCTAGCTAGCCGCATCGCAGTGTGCGTCGAAATCGCGCGCCAGTTCGGCCAAGCTGACGGAATCGAGGCGCGCCACCAGCAGCGCCTCGGCGTCACGGAGCACACCCTCCAGCGCAGTATTAACGGCTTTCTCGACAGCGCAGTCGGCATTGGCGTTCTCATGGCCGATAGCGAAAAGGCGGGGTCCGCCAACCGCGCGGTGTACGTCCAGCAACGAAACGTTCTGCAAGGGCTGCGCGATCACCCAGCCGCCGCCATGGCCCTTTTCCGACCGCACATACCCTGCATCCCGAAGACCAGCCATCGTGCGCCGTACCACGACCGGGTTGGTACCCAGCATGCGGGCGAGCGCCTCGGAGGTCATTGGTCCCTCATGCCGCGCCATGTGGAGCAGCACATGGAGCATTCGCGTGTCAATCGGCGTCCAAAAAGGACCCCTTATCGGCGTGCAAAAGGGACCCCCTTCGTCGAGTGGTGTGACGGGTATGGCGGGCGCACCGTTCGCGCTGGTTGCGGCGTAGGGCGGGCGTAGCCCGACCGGAGGCGCAAGCAGCGCGAAGCGTTCTCTGCCGGTGGTCCTGGGTGTCAGCTGCGGTGCTTGAAGCGCCAGCTGTCGTTGCCCGTTTCGACGATGTCGCAATGGTGGGTAACGCGGTCGAGCAGCGCGGTGGTCATCTTGGGGTCGCCAAAGACGGTCGGCCACTCGCCAAAGGCCAGGTTCGTCGTGACAATGACGGAGGTCTGCTCGTAGAGCTTGCTGACGAGGTGGAAGAGCAGCTGACCGCCCGAGCGGGCGAACGGCAGGTAGCCAAGCTCGTCGAGCACCACGAGGTCGAGGCGCGAGAGCTGAGCCGCCAGCGTGCCGGCCTTGCCGAGGCGGGTTTCCTCTTCGAGCCGGTTCACCAGGTCGACCGTGTTGAAATAGCGCCCGCGGGCACCGGCCCGCACCACGTTGGCGGTAATGGCGGTGGCGAGATGCGTCTTGCCGGTGCCCGTTCCACCGACCAGCACGACGTTGCGCCTGCCCGGAAGAAACGAGCCGCTGTACAGCGAGCGCACCAGTCCCTCGTTGATGGGGGTGTCGTCGAAGACGAAGGCGTCGAGGTCCTTCACCGCGGGTAACCTCGCGGCCGACATCCGGTAACGGACCGACGCTGCATGGCGATGGGCGGCTTCGGCGCGGAGCAGGTCGGTCAGGATCTCCATCGTCGTGCGCTTGCGTTGCAGGCCGGTGGTCACCGCCTCGTCGAAGGCACCGGCCATGCCCTTCAGCCCCAACTCGGTCATGGCCGTCATCATCTCATGCCGCTGCATGGAGACCCCGCAGGCTGTCATAGCGGTTGCAGTCGGCGCGAGGCGGATGGCGCAGCGCCAGGTCTTCGGGCGTGACGATGGTCAGCGGTCGCGGCGGTTCGCGCCGGCGGGCCAGGATGTTGACGATGACGTCGTCGCTGGCGGTGCCGGCCAGCAGCGCCTCTCGCACGGCCGCTTCCACCGCCTCCAGTCCGTCGTCGAGCACCGCTGCCAGCACCCGCACGAACCGCCGGTCGGCATCGTCGCCGGTGCCGAGCTTGCGCCGCAGTCGTGCCAGCGCAGGCGGCAGCTCCCAGCCCTGGAACGGTGCGCCGTTGCGCAGGGCACCCGGCTTGGTCGCCAACACCGGTAGATAATGCCACGGGTCGTAGATGGTCCGGTCGCGGCCGAAGAACCGGGGATGGTCGGCGACGACTTCACCGTCGCAGCGCACGACGATGCGGTCGGCATAGGCGCGAACCTGCACAGCGCGTCGCACCACCCTGGCAGAAACGGAGTAGCGGTTGCGGTCGAAGCTGATGAGGCAGGTGCCGCTTACCGCATGCTCGCTTTCGTGGAAGCCGTCGAAGGGCGCGACAACAGGCTGGAGCACAGCCTGTTCGGCTGCCCATGCCTGGGCGACCGTCAGTTCCTTCTCCTCGGGATGCTGGTGCAACTCGGACCAGCGCCGACACTCGGCTTCCAGCCAACCGTTCAGCTCCTCGAGGCCGGTAAAGCGCAGGCGTGGCTGGAAGAAGCGGCCGCGCGCGGTCTGCACTTGGTTCTCGACCTGACCTTTCTCCCAGCCCGACGCGGGCGAGCAGGCGGTCGGCTCGACCATGTAGTGGTTGGCCATGACCAGGAAGCGACGGTTGAAGACCCGCTCCTTGCCGGTGAACACGCTCGTCACCGCCGTCTTCATGTTGTCGTAGATGCCGCGCGTCGGCACGCCTCCGAAGAAGGCAAACGCCCGCGCATGCGCGTCGAACAGCATCTCCTGTGTTTCGCGGGGATAGGCTCGCACATACATGGCCCGCGACGCGCACAGCCGCACATGCGCGACCTTCACGCGCATCGGCTTGCCCGCGATCTCGACGTCCTCGTGGCTCCAGTCGAACTGATAGGCCTCGTCCGGCCGGAACAGCAGCGGGATGAACGCCGGTGCATTCATCACGTCCCGACGACGTGCCTGCCGCCAGCGGGCCGCATAGCGACGCACCGCATCGTATGAGCCATCGAACCCCTCGCGCAGCAGCAGATCGTGGATGCGCGTGATGCGCAGCTTCTCGCGCCGCGCACGCGCCTCGTCTTCCTCTAGCAACGCATTCAGTCGCGCCTGGAACGGCCCCAGCTTGGGCAGCGGCTGCACCTCCCGCCGGTACCCCATGTCCGCCTCCGGCGACCGGATCGCCTTGCGCACCACTTTGCGAGATAAATGCAGGTCTCGCATGATCGCCTTGATGGCTTTCCCCGCCGCGTGCTCGCGCCGGATCCTCAACACCGTCTCCAATACCAACATCCCGATCTCGCCGCCTGACACACCGCCAAGCGAACAGCCTAGACCACCGGGATGAGGGGTCCTTTTTCGACGCCGATCACCCCGCTACCGGGGTCCCTTTTCCACGCCGATCCACACCCCTCGGCTTCGATGAGTTGGATCACCTCGGCCGCGTCACTCTTTTCGGACTCGAGGTACGACAGAGCGACGTCAGCACCCTCCCGTGCAAACGCGATAGCGGCCGCGCGACCGATGCCGCTGTCCGCGCCGGTGATGAGCGCCTTGCGCCCAGCAAGCTTGCCTGAGCCCTTATAGCTCGTCTCGCCGTGGTCGGGCACAGGATCCATCTTCGACGCTTCACCGGGCACAGGCTGCGGCTGCCGCGGGAAAGGCGGCTGCGGATACTGCGAGCGAGGATCCTGCATAGTCAGACGGTCAGTCATGCTTATCTCCATTGGGATAGGATCAGTGTCAGTTGCAGGCTGCTGCCTCGTCGAGAACGGACAGCGCCATAACGTGCGCTAGATGGCTGAGACCTTGAGGAAGGTTGCCGAGGAACGCGCCACTCGCCGGATCGATCATCTCGGCCAGAATACCGTGACCGTGGGACAACGCGTTGTTTAGCTTATCGAACCGCTGGCGGGCTTCAGGCCACTGACCAAGTTCGGCACGGGCCTCCACCATCCAGAAGGAGCAGGCAAGAAAGCACCCATCCTCCTTGTCCATGCCGGTGTAGCGATAGCGAAAAGGACCGCTGCCTAGCTCACGATCGATCGCATCCATCGTAGCTAGCAGCCGATCATGACCATTAAAGCCGAAGCGGACGGCAAGCGCCAAGGAGGCGTCGAGCTTGTCGGTACCGCGGTACATGACGAAGGCCTGCTTCTTCTCCGACCAGCACTCAGCTTCGATCCAGTCCTTGATCCGGTTGCGTTCGCGCGACCAGCGTTCCGGGCGCGTGGTCGGCAGCTGACCTTGGTCTGAGCAGCCCCGCTCAGCGCACAAGAAGGCGTCCTTCGGACCAAGCACCTTGGCAAAATCAATCAAAATTGGCCTCGCGGAGACCAATCATGGCTCTCCCTGTCAGCGCTGCCTGACCATAGTAGCCCCCTTTTGTTAGCCAGTGGTGGACAGACCGGGTAATTACTGAAAGGTTATGCAGGGTCGGCCACATCCGACAGGCACCGCTAGGACCTATGCATACCGAAAGCGAATTGCGCCCCTCTGCCACTGTCAACCTGATGGCCGGCTTCGGTTCAGCGTAATGATTGATGCCCATCGCCCGCGCCTATTCGGTACGAACCTCGAGCGTGCGGCCGACCATAACCAACGGATCACGCTTCATGCAGTTCGGGTATGCGGCGCGCTGACCAGAGTAGAATTGGCCTCGATCACCGGCCTAACGACGGCTGCCATCGCCAACATTACCCGCCGCCTCCTCAACGATGGCTTGATCGAAGAGGCGGGCCAACAGCGTGGCGGCCGCGGCCAGCCTCCGACGAGGCTTGTGATCCGCGACAAGGCCTGCTTCGCGTTGGGGATCAATATCGATCGCGATCATGTCACGATCGTACTTGTCGATTTTGCCGGGGAGACGGTCGCCCGAATCTCGGAGGATATCGCGTTCGCGCTCCCCGGGCAGGTCGCGGCGCTGTACCGCACGTCGATCCGCAAGATGCTGCAGGCGGCGCAGGTCACCATCGATCAAGTGGTCGGGCTCGGCGTCGCCAGCCCCGATCAGCTCGGGAGCATCGATCTCCCCGGCCGACCGGCGGCTTATGCCGATTGGGATCAGGTCGACATGGCCAAGCTCTTTGCTCGCCCCTTCGCGCTTCCAGTGTTCACCGAGAACGACGCTGCTGCCGCCGCGATGGGCGAAATGCAATTCGGCCTGGGGCAGCGTCACACCAGCTTTTTCTACATCCTGATATCCTCGGGACTCGGTGGGGGCGTGGTCGTTGACAATGCCTATATTCGCGGGGCGGATGGCCGCAGCGGGGAGCTGGGTTTCCTCCGAACCACCACAGGCGCGCAGGTGCAGACGCTGGTATCCCGTTCCGGTCTGGCCATGCACATGAACAGGGATGGCTTCGCGCTCGCCGACATTCCATGCGACGAGGACGCAGGCGACCATGCGGTCCGGGACAGCCTTGAGGCGTGGGTCGAAGCCGCCGCAGCGCAACTTGTCGGGCCTTTGACGGCGGTCAACTGTCTGTTGAATCCTGCGATCGTCCTCATCGGCGGCCGGCTGCCCGCCGCCGTGCTGGATGGCCTGACGAACCGTCTTAATACCCGGCTGGCCGAAGCGTGTGACGGCATCCCGGCCCTCGCACCGGTCGCGCGTGCCGCGCTATCCGCCGACGCTCCGGCCGTCGGCGCCGCGATCCTTCCCTTCAGCCATTTCCTGCTTCCCAAGCCGGGCGCGCTTTGGAAGACGCCCGGCCATGATCAGTAGGACGCATTCTAGAGAGGCGCTCGCCGTTCCCGCAGCGTCATGACCGGGTCCGACGCCAGGGGCATCATGTTCGTGGCGAGGACAGCGAGGGCGGCCGATCCGCCGGGGCGGTGCCGAAGCGTGACGGCTTTCCGCCCATCTGGAACACGAGCTCACCGCCCTGGATAAGATCAGCGTGCGATATCCAGTTACGGGTCCAGGCTTTGCCGTTCCACCGGACCGACTGGACATAGGGCCTGTCGGGGGCATTGCCCTGCGCCCGAATACGTAGTGTTCGTCCGTTCTGTAGATTCACCTGCACATCGTCGAAGAGCGGCGATCCGAAGACATAGACGGCGCTGACCGGATCAACCGGATAGAAGCCCAGCGCGCTCAGGATGAACCACGCGCTCGTCTGCCCGCAATCGTCATTGCCGATCACGCCGTCGGGCTCGGCCTTGTACATCTCGTTCAACAGACGCCGGACCATCGCCTGCGTCTTCCAGGGGATGCCTGCATAGGCATAGAGATAGGCCACATGCTGGTTGGGTTCGTTGCCGTGCGCATATTGGCCGACCAGACCGGAGATGTCCGGCGGCGCATTATCGGGTAGGGTCGAGGGCGCCGAAAACAATGCGTCCAGACGCGCCTCAAATGCCTTGTCGCCGCCCATATGGGCGATCAGCCCGTGCACGTCATGCTGGTTGAGGAAGGTCGCCTGCCAGCCATTGGCCTCGGTGTAATCGCGCCATCCGGGCTTGGGCATATGGCCCAACTGGATCGGGTCATAGGGCGCCCACCATTGGCCGTTGGCAAATTTGGGCCGCGCGAAGCCGATGTTGGCATCGATCACATTCCGGTAATTGCGACTGCGCCGCCGCAATGCTTCGGCATCGCCTTGCGCACCCGCCGCCTCGGCCAAGACCGCCATCGCCCAGTCGTCATAGGCATATTCCTGCGTCCGGCTGACCGATTCCCAGACCAGATCCGCGGGGATATAGCCACGGTCGTAATACTCGCCGCGGCCCAGCGAGCCGTCGGAATCCTTGAATGTCCGATCGAAGGCGCGTCGACGGATATTGGGCCAGGCGGCGGCGTAATCCGCCTCGATCCCCTTGGCCTTCGCCTCTGCCATGATCGACACCGAATGCCAGCCGATCATCGTGCCGGTTTCGACGCCCTGAAGCTGCCAGACCGGCGGCCCATAGGGGCTCTGCTGCGTCTGGCGGACGAGGTCGCGGATGAATAGCGCGGCCTGGCGAGGCTTGACGAGGGTCAGCAACGGGTGGAGCGCGCGATAGGTGTCCCACGTCGAATAGGTACTGAACGCGGGTTGGTCGACCGGGGCCTGATGTACCTGCCGGTCCATGCCCATATAGCGGCCGTCACGGTCGGAGAACAGCGTCGGTGCCAGCAGCGCATGATAGAGTGCGCTGGCCATGATCGTGCGCTGCGCCTCGGTACCGCCGGACACGCGGATACAGTCGAGTTCCTTCGCCCAAAGCGATCGTGCCGCCCGGCATCGTGCATCGAAGTCCCAGGCCGGTGCTTCTTCGGCCAGCGCCTTTCGTGCGCCTGCGACGGACACGGCTGAGAGGCCCGTCTTGATCAGGATCGGCTCCCCACCGGCCTGATCGAAGAAGAGAACGAGCTTCAGTCTGCGACCGCTGACGTCACGGGCGTTACCGGCGACCGGTGTGTCGCCATCGCCGAAGAACTGCACGCGGTCGGGCTTGCGCGACAACCGCATCGCGAAATGGATATCGCGCCCCTTGGCCCAGCGATTGACCGTCCGGCTTCCGGTCAGCACGCCATCGGCGTCCAACGCCAGCGAAGCGCGCTCGATCACCTCGCCTTTGTCCCAGCTATCGACGATGACATGCGCGAAGTCGATCAGGATGTGCCCCGCGCCCTGCGGGAAGCGATAGCGGTGGAGGCCGACGCGCTCGGTGACGGTCAGTTCGGCCTGCACCCCGCTTTCCAGTCGCACTCGGTAATAACCGGGCTCGGCAAATTCCCCCGAGAAGCGCTGTCGATAGCCGAGATCGGGATCGCCGAGCTTGCCTGGCGTCAATTTGAGCGGGCCGCGGCTCGGTACGACCAGCACGTCCAGCATGTCGCCGATCCCGGTGCCGGACAGATGCGTATGGCTGAACCCCATGATCGACGCATCGTCGCGGTGATAGCCCGAACAGGCATCCCAGCGGGCATTGTCCGTGTCCGGGCTGAGCTGTGCCATGCCGAAGGGCAGCGAGGCGCCGGGAAAAGTGTGCCCATGCCCGCCGGTGCCGATGAAGACATCGGGCTTGCCGGCGGCGGGAGCCGCCGCGAAGGCGCGGGTCGGAACCATACCCGCAACAAGGGTAAGTCCCGTGCCCGACAGAAGCTGCCGCCGGTTTGCCGTGGTCATCGTCTTTTCCCTTATGCCGTATAGGGTGCGGCAAGCAGCGCGGGCCTGCGCCGCGCCACGTCCAGTATGAAGTCTCCGAACAGCCCGTTGGCCCATGCGAACCAGCTTCGCGTGAACTTTGTCGGATCGTCCTTGTGGAAGCTCTCGTGCATGAAGCCGGTGCCGCCATGGGTCGCGCGCAGCCACGCCAGGCACTGACGGATGAAGGCATCATCGTCGCTGAGTAGCCCCCGCGTGATGATCGACATCGGCCAGATCATGTCCATGCCGACATGCGGCCCGCCGATACCATCCGCCGCCCGCCCGGCAAAGAAATAGGGGTTGCGCGGGCTCCAGGCCAGGGCGGCGGTACGCCGATAGAGCGGATCGTTGCGCTTCGCCGCGCCCAGAAGCGGCAAGGCCGACAGGCTGGGCACATTGGCATCGTCCATGAAGATCGCGTTGCCATAGCCATCGACTTCGAAGGCCCAGACCTCCTGACCCCGGCCATCGGCCATCTTGCCATGCGCATCGAGCGCCTTGGCGACGGTGTCGGCGAGCGCGCGGGCCTCGGTCGCAGCCGCCGTGTCACCGCAAGCCTCGTTCAGCACCACGGCCAGACCACGAAGCGCGGCGACCGCGAACAGGTTGGACGGGATCAGGAATGGATAGACGCAGGCATCGTCGGACGGCCGAAATCCCGAATGGATTAATCCGACCTTCCGGGTTGGCGCGCCGTATCCGCCGAACATCAGCGTCTCGGTCGGCGAAACGTCGCGGCGCTGGAAATGATAAGGTCCGGGCCCATCCAGCCGCTGCTGCTCGCGAAAGGTCGCTACCGCCCGCGCCATGCCCTGCCGCCACAACGCGTCGAACGGGGCCCGGTCGCGGGTCGCGGTCCAATAGGCATGGGCCAGCCGCATCGGATAGCAGAGCGAATCGATCTCCCATTTCCGCTCCGCCACGCCCAGCTTCATCTCGGTGACGTCGCCCGCCGCCGACAGGCTGGTGCGTGCCATCGGATCCTTCATGAAGGCGTTGGCATAGGGGTCCAGCAGGATGCACCGGGCTTGCCGCTGCAGGGCGCCGTGGAACAATGTCCGCAGGGCCGGGTCCCGCGGTGTCAGGTGCACATAGGTCTGCAACTGGGCCGAACTGTCGCGCAGCCACATCGCGTCGATGTCGCCGGTGATGACGAAGGTGTCGGGTTTGCCGTCCACCGTGCCCGACTGGACCGTGGTGTCCAGCGTGTTGGGGTAGCAATTCTCGAACAGCCAGGCGAGTTGCGGGTCGGCGATCTTCGCCTTCACCCGCTTGATCTCGTCCTCGACCGCCGGGCTGGTGAAGGCACGTTCGCCGCGCGGCGGGCGCTTGCTGGGCAGCACGGTGCCCGGCGCTGCACTGGCCGCGCCGAACGGCAGCGACGCCGACAACGCCACTCCGCCCAAGACCAGATTACGGCGATTTATCGCGATGGAAGTCATGGACGTACGACTCCCGGCTGGCTCATCGAGAATGGTATGGCGGCCTCGCTGCTGGCCCAGGCGGTGTTGGGCTTGGGCCCCATGACGAAGGTCAGCTTGCCGCCACGCTGCAAGTCTTGCCTCGACAACCAGGCCTTGTCGTAGCGTCGCCCGTTAAGCGTGGCCGACTGGATATAGACATTGTCCGGCCCGTTGTTCCGCGCCTCGATGCTCAGGCGCTTGCCGCCCGGCATGGTCAATTCGACCTGCCGAAACAGCGGACTGCCGATCGCATATTGGCCGACCGTGGGCGTTACGGGATAGAAACCGAGCGCAGAGAAGACGTACCATGCCGATGTCTGGCCGTTATCCTCGTCACCTGGATAGCCATCAGGCGTGGCTGAGTAGAGTTTCCGCATCACGTCACGCACGTGAAATTGCGTCTTCCACGGCGCACCGGCCCAGTCGTAGAGATAGATCATGTGCTGGATCGGCTGGTTGCCATGGGCGTATTGCCCCATGTCGACGATCTGCATCTCCCGAATCTCATGAATGGTCTGGCCATAATAGCTGTTGTCGAACAGCGGCGGCGTAGCGAAGACCGAGTCCAGCCGGTTTATAAAGGCCTGGTTCCCGCCCATCAATTCGGCAAGGCCGCGGACGTCCTGCATCACCGACCAGCTATAGTGGAGCGCGTTGCCCTCCGTGAAGGCATCGCCCCATTTCAATGGATTGAACGGCGTTTCCCAACTCCCGTCCTGGTTGCGGCCCCGCATCCAGCCCGTCTGGGGATCGTAGAGCTTGCGGTAGTTCTGCGCCTGAGCCGCATATTTGCGTGCATCGTCGGTCTTGCCCAGTGCCGCCGCCAGCCGCGACAGCGAAAAGTCGGCGGTCGCATATTCAAGCGTCCGTGCGGCATTCTCGTTGATCCCGACATCGTACGGGACATAACCGAGCCTGTTGTAATATTCGACACCCTCACGCCCGACCGCGTCGAGGACGTTCCCCTTCTTGTCGCGCGGGCGCCCCTCGGAGGTGGTCGCGTTCTTGACCATGGCCTCGTAAAGCGTGTTCACGTCGAAGCCACGCACGCCGTTCAGATAGGCGTCGGCGATGATATTGGCCGAGTTCGACCCGATCATCACGCTGCGGTGGCCCGGGCTCGCCCATTCGGGGAGCCAGCCGGACTCCTTGTAGGTGTTGACCAGCCCTTGCATGATCTCACCGTCCACGTCCGGATACATCAGCGCGAAATAGGGGAAGACGGCGCGCCACGTGTCCCAGAAGCCGTTGTCGGTGTAGAGCGGCCCGTCATGGACCTTGCCGTCATAGGGACTGTAATGGACCTGCTGCCCCCGCGCGTCATATTCGTAGAAGCGACGCGGAAATTGCAGCATCCGGTAAAGTGCCGAATAGAAGGTGCGACGATTGTCGATGCTGGGATCGCTGACGCGGACGCGGCCCAATTCCTTGTCCCAGACCGCCTTGGCCTTGGCCTCGGTCTGCGCGAAACCGTCGGTACCAATTTCCTTCGTCAGGTTTCGCTCGGCCTGCTCGGCGCTGATGAACGACGACGCGACCTTTACGCCGATCTGCTCGCCCTTCCTCGTCTTGAAGCTGACGACGGCGCCGACATGCCCGCCTTCGCTCTTCAAGGCATCGTGAAGCTGCCAGTTTTCGTCCCATGTGCGCGAGACGACGAAGTCGTGGTCGAATTCAAGCACGAAGTAATTGTGGAAATTGTCCGGCACCCCTCCGCTATTGTTGCGGACATAGCCGGTGATGCGCCGTCGCTGCGGATCGACGGTTACCATCGACCCCTTGTTATAGGCGTCGAGTACGATGTGTGCGTCATCGCTCTGGGGAAAGGTGAACCGGAACTGCGCCGCGCGAGAGGTCGGCACCACCTCGGCGGTCACGTCATGATCGGCCAGATACACCTTGTATTTATAGGGATGGCTTTCCTCCGCCTTATGGCTGAACCACGACGCTCGCTCATCCTGCTTGATGCGCACCGGGCCGGTTTCCGCCATGATCTCGAACGCGGCGTAATCGTTCATCCAGGGGCTGGGCTGGTGCGTCTGCTTAATGCCGCTGATTTTCTTGTCGTGATAGGTATAGCCCCAGCCCGAACCCATCTTCCCCGTGACCGGTGACCAGAAGTTCATGCCCCATGGCACCGCGACCGCCGGATAGGTGTTGCCATAGGACAAGGTATAGTCGGAGTCGGTACCCATTAGCGGATTGACCAGATCGGCCAGCGATTCCGTCTCCGTCGCCCCGCGCGCCTGTGCGATCGCGATGGACGGCATCGGCAGGATCAAGCCAATCGCCGACAGTGTCGCCAGGGAGTTGCGTACAGTCGCTCCAAAAGCCTTGCTCACCATCAATCTCCCCATATTCTCTTGCCTGCGTGTCATTTCGCGCGGCGGATCGGTCGCGGCTTCACGCCGTCGTTGGTCATCACGACCGGACGGATCGTGCCATCGGCGTTGAAATACATCCGGTCGATCGCGATCTGGCGATGCTCACCCCGGTCGGTCGCCAACGGACGCCGATGATAGGCGATATACCAGTCGTCCGTCCCCGGTACGTTCACGACGGAATGATGCCCCGCGCCGCGGGCGATGCGGAAATCCTGGGTCAGGATCTTGCCCATCGGCTTGAACGGCCCGATCGCGCTTGGCCCCATGGCATAGGCCACGCTATAGTCGGGACCGGTCCACCCGCCCTCCGACCACATGAGATAATAGACCCCCTTGCGCTCGACGAGGAAGGAGCCCTCGACATAGCCGGGGGGCGTGATCTCCTTGTACGTCGTCCCGTCCGCGAAGGGCAGAACCGACTTCATATCGCGGCTCAGGCGGACGACGTTGCAGTGCCCCCACCCGCCATAGAACAGGTAGACCTGCCCGTCATGATCGCGAAAGGCGAAGGGATCGATCGGTTGCGCGCCGTTGTGAAAGGCGTCGATCAACGGTCTGCCCAGCGCATCCTTGAACGGGCCGCCCGGCGTGTCGCTAACCGCCAGTCCGATACCGCCAAGCTCCCGATCGCTCTGAATGTCGTTGGCACTAAAGAACATGTAATAGCGGCCATTGGCGGCGATGACTGAGGGCGCCCAGATCGCATAGGCCGCCCAAGCGGCGCGCGTCACATCGAAGACATGGGGGTGCTTGGTCCAGTGGACGAGATCGGGCGACGAAAAGGCGTTGAAAAACGTCTGATAGGCATAGGACGGGCGCACGGTTTGGCGTTTCCGCGCCTCCCGTTGCGCCGCGGAGAACCGGGAGGTTCGATCCGGTACGCCGTCATCGTCGGAATAGGTCGGGTAGATCCAGTACCGGTCGCCGAACGCACGGATCTCTGGGTCGGCATACCAGCCACGCACGATCGGATTCGATGCCGACGCCATAGCGGCCAAGCCCATCGAGGCCAGCGTGGCGATCCATTTTGAAGCGAGATGTCGAATGACGCGCGATCCTCATCCATCGAGGAAGAAAAGGGGGTGGGTCCATGAGAAGCCACCCCAGGGGGGGCCTTAAAACTTGTAGGACACGCCGACATAGGCGCGCCGACCCGAATATACGTTCGAGATGAAACGGTCCTTCGTGTCGTTGCCCAGATGCGCCCGTTCCTCCGACTTGGTCAGATTGATGACCGAGGCGGTCAGCTGGAGATTGTCGATCAGGTTGAAGGCGGCGTTCAGGTCGACCTGCTGATACGGATCGGAATAGACGTTCAGGCCGGAGGACAGGCCGCGCACGACCTCGCCGCGCCGGTTGTACGAGGCGCGGAGGAGCACCGGGCCATGCTCGTAGAACACCGAGGCGTTGACCTGCGTCCTGGCGCTGCCGACGAGAGGCGAGCTCCCGACCGAAGAGCCGTTCAGCGACACGTCGGCCGTGGACGTGTCGTTGAAGGTGAAGTTCAACTGAGCCCCCAAGCCGAAGGGCAGCGTATGCTGTGCATAAACCTCGACACCCTGCGACACCGCCTTCGATCCGTTGGCCTGGGTGGCATATTGCTGCACTGTGACCGTCTCGCCCGCGACCTCCTGCTGAAGGTCGATCACCACCGGAACGATGAAGTTCGACACATCCTTGCGGAACAGCGTCGCGCCGATGACCGAGCCGCGATGGAAATACCATTCGACGCCCACATCATATTGCCAGGCGCTGAAGGGCTTCAGGTCGAAATTACCGCCATTGCCGAACCAGCCCGGCAGCGCGCCAAACTCCTTGCGATCGAAGACGAACGGATCGGCATTAAACGTCAGCCCCCGCGCCCCGGCCAAGTCGCCGAAATTCGGTCTTGAAATGACCTTCGACACCGCGCCGCGCAAAAGCAGATCGGACGTCGCGTCCCAGGAAATGTTAAAGCTAGGAAGTATGTCGGTGTAGCTCTTGCGCTCGCTATTCTGGCTGAACACCCTGAGCTCACGCTGGCTTTGCGGGATGACCAGGCAGTTGCCGTCCTCGCCCAGAGGCCGATTGGGGTCGAACGATCCGCCGGGACCGTTCTGACAATAGTCGTTTTCGTAATAGAGAACGTCGGTCGAAAGCCCGCTTTGGCGCGTATTGACCAGGCGCACGCCCAGATTACCACGCACCCGGTCGGACTTGAAGTTCAACTGAGCATAGCCGGCCCAGATCCGCTCGCCTATATCATAGACGTTCTGCGGTTCGGCGACGCGCACCGGACCATTATAGGTTCGGTTCAGATAATCGATATATTTGGCGATATTGATCGCCGGAAACGCCGTCGTCTCGAACCCGCCTGCGATATTGCCGAGCGAATTGGGGAAGAAGATTTCCGGCAAGGCCAGCGCACCGCCGGGTGTATCCTGGAACCTCAGCGTATTGGCCGCGTCCGAATACCACTCGAACCGCCCGGTCTCGCGGTGGATCCTCCCGTCGCGCCACTTCACGCCCAGCTGCAGCGAGTCGATGAACGTCTCGAAATGGCGCGTGACGTCGACCTGGGCGTAACGTTGCGAGATCGAGCTGTTGGTGAAGCCCGACCCCGTCGATCCCAAATCGATCTGCGCCACGCCGTTCAGCATGTTCTGGATGATGTCGGGTGAGAACTGCATCGCGATCGATTGGTCGGTGAAATTCCACGCACTCAGCGAGTTGCCGTTCACCGTACCGTTGCGCGGCTTGGCCTGTGCATAGAATTGGAAGGACGGTCCGCCTTTCGCCTTCGTCTTGCCGACAACGAAGCTGGCCTCCAGCCGGTCATGCGACCAGTCGCCGCGTACGTCATACGTGTTGGATACCGTCTTTTCGCGCGTATACGTGTCCTGCGGCGCGGGCGTTTCCATCGTGCACAGATTGCCGGCGACGCGACACCCGGTTCCCTCGGCAGGAACCTGGAAGTTGGCGCCGGTCAACACCGTTCCGCTCCTGTCCAGCGCGCCCCCGGTAAAGAAATTGCCATAGCCCCATTCGGGGATTTTGATCGTGCTGCTCGTATAATCGCCGTTGAGCTGGAACCGGAAGTAATTGGCCGTGATCGTCATGTTGTCGAACGGCTTCATCTGGGCCGTCGCCTGAATGCCCAGCCGCTTGCGCTTCTGGTCGAGGATCGTCTCACTGACCGATTGCGGTGCCCAATAGCCGGTATAGCGTTTGCCGTTGCGCGTGCTGACGCCACCGTTCTGGCCGTCGTTCCAATAGTTTATGGCATCGTCATTGGCATAGGGCTTGCCATTCACGTCGGTCGCCGGCTGCGTCGTCCGGTCGTCCGTCCACCAATGCCAGGAATCGCCCGACGCGCTCAGCGAGCGATTGGTACGCTCCTGATAGGTCGCGCCGAGCAGCAGGCCGAAGGTCTTCTCCTCGTTATGCCAGGACACGAGCCCCGAGACGTTGGGTTCGACCTTGCGCGTGACATCGGCGTAGGTGCCCTCGACCGAAATATTGCCCGACCATGGCTTGAGATCGAAGGGTCGACGGGTTCGGTTGATGATGACGCCGCCCACCCCGCCTTCGTCGAGCCGCGCCTCCGATGATTTGTAGACCTCCACGCTGCCGATCAGGGTCGAGGGCAGCAACAGATAGTTGAACGAGCGCGACGGATCGCCGCTGTCGGCCGAGGCGATGAAATTGCCGTTTAGCTCAGTCAGCGTCAGGTCGGAGCTGAGGCCGCGAATGCTGACCCGGCTACCTTCGCCACCATCGCGATCGATGATGACGCCAGGTACGCGCTGCAGCGAGTCCGCGACGTTCTTGTCGGGAAACTTGCCGACATCTTCGGCCGTGATGACATCGACAAAGGCGTTGGCCTCACGCTTCTGCGACAGGCTTTCCTCGATCGACCGGCGATAGCCGGTGACGACGATATCCCCCGCGTCGCTCGCCGCCTGAACATTGCCGGTCGCGGAGGAGTCGCCGGTGACGCCGGAATCGGCCTGATTGCTCAGCGAGTCCTGGACCTGGCCCGCCGCCGGGGCCTGCTGGGCGTGCGCCGCCGGGGTCATGGCCACCATGACGCTGACCGACGACAAGAGACCGATTGCGATCCGGCGACGCAAGGCTGCCGATCCCGCACTATGCACGAAGCTCATTTCCTGTTTCCTCCCTCTATGCCACGGCACCGATGGCGGCTTTTCGGCCGGCTCGTTGCTTCTAGCCCGTGGCGTTCATCTCACCCTGACAACTGAAGCATGTCGTCAATTTCGTCGGACTGGTTGACCAGTTCTGTTATGCGAAACTCCGCAGGCATCGCGCGTCCCAGACGACCAGATAGCAGCGTCAGCGCCCCTCCTCCTGCAGCCAGAGCGGTGCGGCGATCGCAGCGAATGCCTCGGGCGATGCCTTTTCCACCGCGCGGTCGAAGGTCAGCAAGCCGTTGATCTCGTCTTCGACGTCGGTGGTTTGGGTGTAGACGGCGGCACTCAGCCCGTGATCGCGCGCCTGGCGGATCACCCCCTCCATCTTGAGGCGGTACCGGGTGAGGTAGTCCGCGCCGTCCCTGGCCGCCTGATACCCCCAATTGGCCTTGCCCGGCCGCCAGAGGTGGTCGGCAACCGGCAGGCCTATCCCGCCATATTCTCCAAGGACCAACGCGCGACGGCTCTGTCGCGCCGGGGTGTTGGGAACATCCTCATAGGTATGGACATCGAACACGTCGGAGACATCGGCTGCGACGTCCAGCCATCCGCTGTCGGCGTTGACCAGGCGGCTGGGATCCATGCCCTTGACGTAGCGCGCCAGGGTCGTGGAGTCGTACTGCCCCCATCCCTCGTTGTTGACGACCCACAACACGATCGACGGAAAGGCGCGCAGCCCGCCGATCATGCGCGTCAGTTCGTTCTGGTTCTCCGCCATCATATCGGACGACATCACGGCCTGCGCTTTGCTCGCGCCCGTGACGAACTGGTCCTCGCCACCGCCCGAAGGCATGTCCTGCCAGATCAGCATGCCGAGCCGGTCCGCGTCGTGATAATATTGTGCGGGCTCGACCTTGATGTGCTTGCGGACCATGTTGAAGCCCGCCTTCTTCAACCATTCCAGGTCATACCGCATCGCCTCTTCGGACGGCGGGGTCCACAGGCCGTCGGGCCACCAGCCTTGATCCAGCGTACCGTTCTGGAAATAGGGTTTGTTATTCAACAACAGAGCGGGCTGGCCCGCTACCCGGCTTGGTCCGACCGAGATCTTGCGCATCGCGAAATAGCCTTCGACCACGTCGCGTGGCGCGCCCGTCACCACCGCCCGGGCATAGCTCTGATCCTCCGAGGGCGTGAAGCGCGCATCATATGCCATGCGATCGCGTTCCGTCTTACCCGCATAGGGATCACGGACCGTCACCAATTCCGTGGTCAGATTATAGAGGAAAGGCTGTTCCGGCGACCAGAGCCGGGCATTCGGGATCGCCAGCGTGGCGCGACGATTGGCACGGATGATGGTCGACGCGATTGCCTTGCCACCGCTATGCGCGGTGATCCGCACGGCGTCGGTATCGGACGCCCATGCGTTGAGCGCCACTTCGACATCGATGACGCCGCGGTCGATGTCGGGGGTCGCGCGGACATCCGCGATATGCAATTTGGGCACCGGCTCCAGCCACACCGTCTGCCAGATCCCGCTGACCGCTGTATACCAGATGCCCGAGGGATCGAGGCTCTGCTTGCCGCGTGGTTGGCTTCCCGAGGACGTCGGGTCGGCCACCTGGACCAGCAACTCGTTCTCGCCGGGCTTCAACTGGTTCGTGATGTCGAAGCCGAAGGCATCGAAGCCGCCCTTATGCGATCCGGCGACCGCGCCGTTGACCCAGACGACCGTACTGTGGTCGACGCCGCCGAAGTTGAGCATCACCCGCTGCCCCGCCCAGTCCGCTGGTACGGTAAAGCGCCGCCGGTACCAGATGCGGTCTTCGGGCAGGACGCGACGCGCCACACCCGACAGGCGCGACTCCACCGGGAATGGTACGAGAATTCGTCCATCCATCCGGCTCGGCTGCGGTGCCGACGCCTTGGTGATCGCATAGTCCCAGCGGCCGTTCAGGTTCTGCCAGGCGGCGCGCTTCATTTGCGGCCGGGGATAGCTTTGCCAGACATTGTCCGCCGTCACGGCCCGACCCCAGCGTGTCGCGATCAGGCCGGTATAGGTTCCGTCCTTGACGCCATTCTGCGCGGTCTGCGCCTGGGCGCCGCCCGTGGTCGCAAAGGCCAGGAGCATGGCGGCGGCGAATCTTGGCATCGGTACTCCCATCATGGCTTCTGGCCTTCTGCGGACATCGATGGCGGCGCGGCGTCGGGCGCGCTTCCCCATTCGCGGTTGGGGTTCGGCCCCATGACAAATGCCAGCACGGCCCCGTTCTTGATGTCGTCATGGCTGAACCAGGGCTTGGTCCAGGGGCGGCCGTTGAGCGTCGCCGACTGGATGTACCGGTTGGTCGCGGAGTTATTGCTCGCGACCACCTCCAGCGTGCGACCATTGCCCAGCCGCATCCTGACCCGTTCGAAAATCGGGCTGCCGATCACATAAAAAGGCATCGACGGATCGACGGGGTAGAAGCCCATTGCGCTCAGCACGTACCAGGACGAGGTCGATCCCTGGTCGTCCATGCCCGGATAGCCGTTGCCCGCGGCATCGCTGCCATACAGGTCCGCCAGAATGCGCCGGACCAGGGCCTGTGTCTTCCAGGGCTGCCCCGCCCAGGCATAGAGATAGGGCGCATGCTGATCGGGCTGGTTGCCCTGCACATATTGCCCGATCACACCGGTGCAATCGCGGCATATCCCCTTCGGCGCATAGGGCGTGGTGAAAAACGCATCCAGTTTCGCCGCGAACGCCGCGCGTCCGCCCAGCAGGTCGCGCAGGCCCGCCACGTCGTGGGGCACGAGCCACAGGTTCGACCAGCCCGATGCCTCCTTGCTGGCGAAATTATAATAGGGCTCGCGCGGATCGAAGGGAGTTATCCAGCGACCATCCTCGGTCCGCCCGCGCATGAAGCCCGTCTTGCGATCAAACACGTTGCGATAATTGCTCGCGCGCCTGGCGAACATCGCCGCATCCTCGGTTCGCCCGAGCCGCGTCGCCATTACCGACAGGGCATGATCGTCCCAAGCATATTCCAGCGTCTTGTCCATGCCCGCCTTGCCACCGGCATAGGGCGGGCTCGGGCTGCCCTCGGGCACGAGGTCGGAAATCCAGCCCCGCGCCAGATATTCGTCCAGATGGGCGCGCGGCCCCTTGGTATCGGTGGCGTTGCGCCGAAGCGCCTGATAGGCGGCGGCATAGTCGAAGGGCACGCCTCGCTGCATCGCCCCCAAATACATCAGCACCGCATGGTCGCCGTGGAATGAGCTGTTCATGAAGCCGCGCTCGCTGGCATCGTCCAATTCGGACTGCATCACGCGTGCCAGCAACTCGGGCTCCATCAACTCGAGCAGCGAGAGTTGATTGCGCGCGGTATCCCAATAGGGGACCGCGCTGTAGCGATCATGCGATACCGTCACCGTACCGCGCGGACGGGTCAGCGTCTCCCCCGCCTTGGCAATAAGACGCGGGCTGGAGAAAGATTGAAACAGCGTGGAGTAGAAGAGCCGCCGCTGCTGTGGCGTTCCGCCCACCACCTCGACCCGATCGAGCAGGTCTGCCCAGGCGGTGCGCGCCGAGGCGCGGATGCGATCGAAATTCCAGCCGGGATTTTCGGCCGCCAGCCGACGCTCGGCCTCGGCATAGCTATGGCCGTGCGCGATCTTGACCAGGATCGTCTCGCCCTGCTGCGTTGAGAAACTCGCATAGGCTCCGGCAAAGGCGCCGGAGACCATGCGCCGGTCGGCGGCAACATCCTTGTCGCCGATGCCCCAGACAGGCCCGTCGCCGGATGCCTTGCGGAAAGTCCCCATGTCACGGATCGGACGGGAGAATATCGCCACAAAAAAGGGGCCATCCGCCGATTCTTCGTCTCTCCCGTCCTGCGACGCGCCACGGATGGTCCGGTCACCGACCATTTCCACCGTGCCCCCCGCCCGCGGCAGATTGACGATGACGCTGGCCCGGTCGGTCCGGGGAAAGGTGAAGCGCATCATGCCGGTCCAGCGGGTCGCGGTCAGTTCCGTTTTCGTCCCGTTGTCCAGTTCGACCGCGTAATATCCCGGAGACGCCTGTTCGCGCGCCTTGTCGTAATGGACCGCCGTATAGGCCGGAGGCACCGTCCAGTCGCCCACGATCGGCATGAAAAAGGGCTTGGCCCGGCCGCCATAGGTTGCGCCACCGCCCGCCGTGAAGCCGATCATCGTCGGGTTTGGATAGTGGTAGGAAGTCGGAACGCCGGTCGGATAGCTGAGCTCGATATTGACGTTGACTGGCGCGACCTCGACTGAACTATGCGGCAATCTTGCCCCGGGCGAGGTCTGACCTGAATAGACCGGCTCGCCAGGCGGGGGCGCGTTGCCGATCAGGCCACGCCTGTCCAACGGCGCGGTACCGACCAATGGACTGGCCAATTCGACGGGCGTGCCAGGCTTCGATAGAAGCGATTGGCCGGAAACCGCGGTCGTCAGCACGATACTCGCGGTCGCGAGCGATCCAATCATGATCAACGGCACATGACGGACGCGTGGCGTCAATTCTCGTAAACCGGACACGCCAACACCCCTCCACACCCGGGTGGCCTTTCTGCCGCCCTGATAATTTATGCCGTTGACCGGCGAATCATTATGTCATCACGGTAAATTAGATAATCAAATTGTCAATTAATATGGGGAGATATGACAGCAGATTAAAAGTTACCGGTAACATTTAACTGTATAACCAAGTTTTCATCATTAACCGTATCATTAATCGATTGCATGTTAGCTTATTTAATATTTGAATCGATTGTTATATCTCGTCGGAACAAAAAATCTCACTGCGTTCAGCACTTTATGATAGCGCTATGGATACACGGATGACGTGCGTTGAGCATATTTTCAGTCACAGCGCTGTTGCTAATTAATAGATCCGACGCACCCTGCGATTGCCGCTCCGTTCATAGTGATCTACCCGCCCTTCCCTTTCGTGGTTGCCGCCGTAAGATGCTTGCACCTACGGCGGGGCGGTAGGTGTACACGCAAAGCAGGATTGACCTGTTCGGCGCAATCGAACGGACATCGAAGATAGCTCGCCAGCCTTCGTGACCAGGCTAAAATCGCCAGTGCCGCCGCCTTCCTTAACGAATTGGTCGGTACCTTGCCCTATGCGATCCAATATCGGTCACAAAAGCCCCGTGTTCGGGTATCGGACATCCATCCGTGCCAGCCTCAGCAATCCGCTATGGCAAGATGAGATGTACGATTGGTCAGGATAGGATGACGGTTTCCGCGCCCCTCGTACGCACGACAATCGAGCCAAACAATTGAAATCATGAACGTACAGCGGCAAGCGACTTCCGTCAGTTGCTCAAGGATGCTTTAATGCGGCGATGAAGCATTCCCGCCAAGGGGCCGTGCTGGCCCTGCTCGCCAGTCTTGCCGCAATGCCGCTGTCCGCGCAGTCGACCTATGATCGGGTCGACCCGATGATCGGCACGGGTGGGGAAGGCCACACCTTTCCCGGGGCAGTTGCGCCCTTTGGCATGGTGCAATTTTCGCCAGACACCGACACAACTTGCGTCATTCGGGAATGCTACAGCCATGCGGCGGGCTATCGTTATGAAGATCCGACGATCCAAGGTTTCTCCCTGACGCACTTCTCCGGTGCCGGGCATTCGGATCTCGGCGATTTCCTCATGATGCCGGTCAGCGGGGATAACGTGCCGCTGGAGCCCGGCAACGCCGGCAAGCCCGGGTCGGGTTATCGATCACGCTTCGATCACGCGACAGAGGTCGCCCGGCCGGGCTATTACGCCGTCAACCTGGAGGATCGAGGCGTCCAGGCGGAGCTGACCGCAGGGACGCGGATCGGCGTCGCCCGCTATCGTACCACGTCCGGCGCGCCGCCCATGCATCTGGTGCTCGATCTGCGCAGCTCGCTTTACAACTATCCTGGAAAGGTCCTGTGGTCCTCGATCAGGCTGCGTCCCGACGGCATCGTGACCGGCTGCCGACAGACGCGCGGCTGGGCGCCCGACCGTAACCTGTGCTTTGCGATCCGTTTTTCAGCGCCGCTGAGGGGGCATGCGTTCGTCTCGACCGAGACCGACGTCCCTTATAAGGGCTTCCAAGGACCGGGGCGCGGCAGTGAAGCGGTTGCGGAGCGCGCCGGACGCGCATTGGTCGCCCGCTTCGATTTCGGCCCCCTCGACCAACCGCTTGAAGTGACCAGCGCGATCTCATCGGTCGATGAGGCGGGCGCGATCGCAAACCTTGCGAGCGAACCGGGTAATTTCGATGCCATCCGGGCAAAGACCATGCAGGCGTGGCGCGCAGCCCTCGACGCGGTGAAGATCGATGCGCCTGCCCCGATCGCGAAGTCCGTCGCGACTGCGCTGTATCACAGCTTGCTGGCACCCGCCGTCGCCAGCGATGCGGACGGTCGCTATCGCGGGCCCGACAATCAGGTGCACCGCGCGGAAGGCTATACATTCCGTTCGACCTTTTCGCTTTGGGACACGTTCCGCGCCGAGCATCCGCTGCTGACGCTCATCCAGCCAGCAAGTGTATCGAGCGAGATGGTCCGGTCACTCGTGGCTAGCCGCAAGGATAGTCCTGACGGCATCCTCCCCGTCTGGCAGTTCCAGGGGCGCGAGACGTGGACGATGATCGGCTATCATGCCGCACCCGTTATCGCCGACGCCTATCTGAAGGGGATCAGAGGTTTCGATGCCGACGCGGCGCTTGCTGCCATGGTCGCGAGCGCGACCTATGCGCCCTATGGCGGCTTGGGCGAATATATGAAGCGCGGTTATGTGCCGATCGATCACGAGCCGGAGGCCGCCTCCAAGACCGTAGAATATGCCTATGACGACTGGACGATCGCACGGATGGCGCGCGCCATGGGCCGCACCGATATCGCTGCGACATTCGAAAGACGTGCAGGCAACTGGCGGAATAGCTTTGATGCCCGGACCGGCTTCATCCGTGCGCGCAAGAGCGACGGGTCGTTCCGCACGCCGTTCGATCCAACGGCCATCAACTACGGATCGGATTATACCGAGGGCAATGCCTGGCAATATAGCTGGTTCGTGCCGCAGGATCAGGCAGCGCTCGTCGGCGCGCTCGGCGGCGATGCGGCCACCATCGCCAAGCTGGATGCGATGTTCGGATTCGACAATTCGAAACTCGACTATAGCCATGCCGAAGATATTGCGGGGCTGATCGGTCAGTATATTCATGGCAACGAACCCAGCCACCATGTCGCCTATCTGTACAGCTATGCCGGGGCACCGTGGCGGACACAGGCCCGGCTGAAGCAAATCGTCGAGACCCAGTATCGCCCGACGCCCGACGGACTGTCCGGCAACGACGATCTCGGGCAGATGTCCGCCTGGCTCGTTTTTACTGCGCTGGGCTTTTACCCGGTGACGCCCGGCAGCCTGGAATATGTGATCGGTCGTCCTTTCTTGAATCGAGCCGTGCTTTCCCTGCCCAACGGGCGGCAGCTGACCGTGATCGCCGATAAACTTGACGACCGGCATCCTTATGTCGGGAAGGTGATGCTGAACGGGATACCCGTAACGCGCGCCTATCTACGGCACGACGAGATCATGGCTGGTGGCGAGTTGCGTTTTTCGATGAAGACGACGCCGAACACCGCCTGGGCGACGCACTCCAAGGATCGACCCTATTCTGCCAGCACAACGCGGTGAGAAGGACCCAATTTCGGCCATTCGCGCCGTCTTCATCGCTTCCCAACTCCAGACGTTCGTTCATGTTCGGAGCGGGAGTCGTGCAGCCAGCATCAGCGCGGGCCAAGCGGTCGTGAGCTGTCCCGAAAAGGATCCCAATGGGAATGGCCGCGCCGTCTCGCTGGCCGGTCGTTTATGGGATTAAGCGGAGGCTGCGAAACGACAGTTCGAGACCACAACGACTGGTCCGCGCCCGTCGACCCAGCGGCAAGCAATGCTCGTTAGTTTTCCAGTAACAAGCCGGGTATCATGTTGGATGACTGCTTTGAGCCGTTCTTTTTGATCGGCGCTTGCGAGGACGGCTGAGGTGGCCCCTCAAATGACCTGACAGGACCTCGCTTTTGGATAAGAGTGAGGCATATGACTGACGGTACGACCAGGCGTTACAATGACGGCGAGGTCCTCTCCGGTGTCCAGCGCCGGAGGCGGTGGACACCGGAGGAGAAGGTCCGGATCGTCGAGGAAACGTATCTTCCGGGAATGAGCGTGTCGCTCGTCGCCCGCCAGCACGGCATCAGCGGCAGCCAGGTCTTCACCTGGCGGCGCCTGATGAACCAGGGGGCGCTGACCGCCGCGGCAGCCGGCGAGGAGGTGGTGCCAGCGTCCGAGTACCGGGCGCTGGAGGCGCAGGTGCGCGAACTGCAGAGGCTGCTCGGCAAGAAGGCCATGGAGAACGAGCTGCTGCGTGAGGCCGTGTCCCGGGCCGCAGGCCCAAAAAAACTGCTCTTGCGCTCGACCTCGCTGCCCGGGGACATTCTGTGACCGCGGTAGCCGATGCGCTCGGCGTCGCCCGCCCGCATCTGTCTGCGATGCGCAACCGACCACCGCCACGACCGCGCGGACGGCCACCATTGCCGGATGCCGACCTGGTCGCCGACATCCGGGCGCTTGTCGCCGATCTGCCCACCTACGGTTATCGCCGCGTCCATGCCCTACTGCGCCGCCAAGCCGAGCAGACCGGTCGCGCTGCCCCCAATCCCAAGCGCGTCTACCGCGTCATGAAGGTGCATGGACTGCTGCTCCAAAGAGGCGGCGGACGGCACGAGGAGCGCCGTCACGACGGCCGTGTCGTCGTCGACCAGCGCAACACTCGCTGGTGCTCCGACGGGCTGGAGATCGCCTGTGACAACGGCGAGAAGGTACGCGTCGCGTTCGCGCTCGACTGCTGCGACCGCGAGGCAATGGGGCATGTGGCAACCACGAGCGGCATCACCGCTGAGGATGTGCAGGACCTGATGGTCGCCACCGTCGAGCACCGCTACGGTCGGGTGAACCGCGTACCCCAGCCAATCGAGTGGCTGACGGATAACGGCAGCTGCTATACCGCCCGCGACACCCGCACCTTTGCCCGCGACATCGGGCTGGTGCCGCGCACCACCCCGGTCAGCAGCCCGCAGTCCAACGGCATGGCCGAGGCGTTCGTCCGCACCCTCAAGCGCGATTACGTCCGCGTGAACCCCAAGCCCGACGCGCAGACCGTCATCGCGCAGCTACCAGCTTGGCTCGACCACTATAATGAGGTGCATCCACACCGCGCCCTCGGCTACAGGTCACCCCGCGAGTTCATCGCGACAACACGCGAGGTCCTGTCAGCCATTTAGGGGGCAACAACAGTACAGCCGACGAGCCCTGGCACGGACAAAGTATCCAAGCGATTTGCCGGGCGCGGAATGGCAAATGATAAAGCCAGACAGGACGAAGAAGAAATCCACTCCCAGGTCGCCGTGGAGCAAAAAGGACGACCCTAAAAACGGCCCGGCAACCCCGACTGTCATCTGCGTTGCATGATAGATGACGACGGCAATCGCAGCGACTGCACGACCGGCTTGCAGAGAAGCAATTTGATGTTGGCGCGGCATAGGATTCACTCCTAGCCTGCCACCTTGATCGATGCGATGCCTGCTTCTTGAGCGAGATGGAGCAGGCCGGATGTCCGCCACTGCGCGCCTGCAGAAGGCCGCTACGTGACGCCGAAAATCAGATAGCGGACGTTCCCGCCTGAAGTTCGCGCTTCCGACGAAACTTCGATCGACCGGCTGGTAACGAGGACCCACTACCCGCCATTCACGGGCATTTTGATCTTCTACGAAAGCGGACGCTCGTTCAGGTCGGCCGGTAACGCGGACAGTGCACCTCCATAGACGCTCGATCGGCAAGTCCGTGGCATAAGAAATTCCGCCGCTTGGAATGGACTATCTCATGGTGCCGATCACCGTACGCCGTGCGTTGGAGCACCAACTCAGGAGCGATAACAACATGGCGATCAAAGGCAGTCCTATTCGACATCGACGGCACTCTCGTGGACAGCAACGACTACCACGTTGAGGCTTGGCTGCCCGTGTTCGACCGGATTGGCGCGACGTTCGATGATCAGGTGGTCCATGACCAGATCGGCAAGGGCACCGACATGTTGGTGCCGACGCTGCTCCCGGACACGGACGAGGCCGAGCAGGAGAGGATGGGCGAAGAGCACGGGCGGATATTTAAGTCAACGTACCTGGAGCAGGTGATGCCCTTCGCTGCGGCCAAGGACCTACTCGTGAAAGTCAAAAATAGCGGCCGTCAGGTCGTTTTGGCGTCCTCGGCCTCCTCCGAAGAGCTCGAGCATTACGTCGGGCTGATGGATGCAGGTGAGATCGTCGACGTCTCGACCACTTCGGACGACGTCGAGAGGACCAAGCCTGCCCCCGACATCTTTTCCACCGCTCTTAAGAAACTGTCGCCGCTCGATGCCAGCGAGGTGATCGTCGTAGGCGACACGCCGTACGACATCGAAGCGGCTGCTAGGTGCGGCATCGCAGCCGTTGGCGTCCGATCAGGCAAGTTTAACGACGAGGTACTATTGAGTGCCGGCGCTGTCGCGCTGTACAACGACGTCGCTGCCCTGCTGGCTGATTTTGAGGATTCGCCGTTGAACGGCTGAGAATCCGTGGTGGACACGTCATCAGGGCCGCGACGATTTCAGCGATCATGGCCAGACTGATCCAGTTTTGGTCATTCGCGGCCTCTGTTTGGCATTCCCACTTCTGCCATCCATTCATATTGGCGGCGCTGGAAGTGCTGAGCCTCAGCACTGCCGGCTTTCCCAAAAACGGATCGTTAACGCCCGTGAGGGCCAGAAATGCAATGAACGATCCCAGCCTCAAGGGGTCGCGACTTCGGATGCCAACCAAGTGGGTATCCTTCTCTTCGGTGCGCGTGACGGCTATCTCAGCAAGCTCGTATCGTTGGAATGCAAGCTCGAGAAGCGGCAGGATTGGCTGAGCGCCACCTGGGCGGGGCAGACATCGCATGCTCAATGGCGATCGAACCGCACTTGACGTGGCTGTCCCATACGTCTTCCTTCCATTCGAACGAATGGATCCCACCATCAAACCATGGGATCGTCCTAGCTAAATCCGCTGAGGGAAATCGACCATGGATAGGGTTCGGACGATTGCCGCGATTTATTGTATCGGTTTCATGCTGGTGGTGGCGGTTGGCCATGTCCCGCAATTTCTCGATGCGGATGGCAATTTGTTCGGGCTGTTCAAGCTCGACCTGTATGACGACAGCCTGCACTTCTTTTCGGGTGTCTGGGCGGGCGTCGCGGCCTGGTGGTCCTGCGGCGCGGCGCGGCGCTATTTCCGGTTGTTCGGCCCGCTCTACTTCGCCGATGGGGTGATGGGGCTGTTCCTGGGCAGCGGTTATCTGGATGGGGGCATCTTCCTATATGGGCCGATCAAGCAATCGGTTGCCGTTCACGTTTTCGCGAACCTGCCCCATCTGCTGATCGGCGGCGTGGCGATCTGGGTCGGGTATCGGCTGGCCCGCCGCCCCGAACCCGCGCGGTGAAGCGACGCTGGACACTGGCGATCGCGGTGACGGCGCTAGCCATCGGCGCAGTGATCGTGCCGGTCGCCTATATCGAAGGGGGATGCCGCACGCCCCCGGCCGACCGGACAAGCGCCCTGCCCTATCGTCCGATCCTGCCGCCCGCCGACCGGCGACCGCTGGCGGCGACCTTTCTTACCTATCCCGAATGGCACATCGTCTATGAGGCGGAAAGCTATGCCCGCCATCTCGACAGCGGCGCGCAGCCGAGTGCTTTCCCGTTCGGACGGCACATCGCATCCTTCTGGACCAGCTATTGCGCGGTCAACCGGCTGACCACGGGGAGTCCTACCGCCAGCGATTACAAGCTGACCATCTATACCATCGGGATCAGCTATACCGCCGAACTGCTTGTCAAGGCGGCCTATGAACGCACCATGGGCCGCCTGTTCGAATGGATCAGCGGATGGACCAGCGCCGATGATCGCCACGCCACCATGGTCCAGCGACATTATGCCGCCTTTCTGCACGAAACACCGTGGTTCCGCTTTCCCTTCGGTCGAGCGCTGCGGGACGAATGGCGAAGCGAAGAACCGGTCCAGCACGCGCGACACTGGGAACGGCGTGTCGGGCTTTCGGCCGAATATGGCGTCAAGGCACTCTATGCGAAGGCGATCGACGCCGCGACCGGGGCGGCGATGGGGCAGGACGACCGGAATTTACGCTTCGTTGCCCGTGCATCGCCCCAAGCATTGTGCTCAGTCGATCCCCGTATCATCCCGACGGGTATGACGGCGGACGGCCTGACGACCGCACAGGCTCCCCGGTACCAGCAGTTCAACGACATCTTGGCCAAGCTTGCCGAAGCACGGATCGATCTGGCCGAGATCGCGGGCAATGGCGAGATTTTCGTGACGCTGCTCCTGCCCGCCAACGTGACGCCGCCGGACAAGGTTAGACTTTCGATGCCCAACGACCGGCCGGGATGGCGGCGGGTCGGGATCGTCGTGCCGGTACGCAGGCTGACCGCCACGCTGCGGCAGGTGCCGCGCCTTGGTGGCGAGGTCGAGCATGTCTATGATTATTGAGCGAGCCCTCCGCTTCACGGCTCAGGCGGCGCTGGTTCTCGGCCTGTGGGTCGGCGTCATGCTTGCCATGCCGTTCGTCGGTCCGGCGGGACGACTGGTTGCGGTGGTCGGCGACGCAGCCCAGGCGGTGCGCATCGTCGCCGAGGCAGGCGGACAGGTCGTGGAAGTCCGGCGCGGTGCCACCCTCGCCCGGAGCGACACACCCGGCTTCGTGCGGCGCCTTTACGCCAGCGGTGCGCCCGCCGTGATCGAGGGGCGCATCGCGGCGGGCTGTTTCGCGAAGAAGGGCGCATAGCGCGCGTACCAGCTATTGCTGAACACGCCATGCGGGTCCCAGGCGCGCTTCGCCGCAAAGAACTCGCCAATCTCGGGATAGGAACGCGCGAGCTGTTCCGGGCTATAGTGAAGTTGATAGGGCAGGAAGAACCGCCCGCCTTCGCGCAGGCACAGATCGATCAGGTCGCCGGTCAGCCGCCGCATTGCCCCCGTCCCCTGGGGTGTGGTCGGCTGGTTGAGATACAGCACCACCGAGAAGGCCGGTTCGGGTGCATAGCTCAGCGCATTGTCCTCTCGCCCGACTGCGCGGATCGAGGCGTTCACCAGATTGGCATGATCGGCCTGGAGGATTGTCCGCATCCCGTCGATGAACGGTATGATCCGGGCACGCGGCACGAAATATTCGTGGAGGATGTCGGTCTCGCCGGGCAGATTATTGGCCAAATAGGCGACCGAGTCATGCATCGGGTCGTTCCGCGCGACCAGACAGGCCTCGCCCGATCCTTGCGCCTGGGCACGCGAGACCATGCATCGCTCGAACCGATGTTCGAGATGCTTCTCGCTCCACCATTTCACCCGCTTGAACAGGTCGTTGCGCTTGGCGAGGTTGACGGTCAGCCGCCGTATCCGGGTCGCGGCGACCTCGGACAGGGCGGCGCGGTCGAGCCCCTGGTCCTCCGGGTGCCGGGTATAGGTATAGACCAACGCCTCGCGCAGCAGGCTGTCGGGCGCGGTCGAGAGATGGACGTAGCTGAGCCCCACCGCCGGGTCGCTGGCGATCCGTCGGAACGTCTCGGGAAAGGCGCGATAGTCGATCCGCTCGCGACCCGAACGGTAGACGTCGTTGGGCACGACATCGAGCGTCGCCGACAGGATCACCCCGAACAGCCCGTAACCGCCGACGACATGGCGGAACAGATCGGCATTCTCGGTCCGCGAAGCGGTCACGATCCGCCCGTCGGCGAGCATCAGCATGATGCGGCGTAACGATCCCATCACCGCACCTGTCCGGTGGTCCATGCCATGCGCGTTGACGCTGATCGAACCGCCGACCGAAAAGATGTCGGTCGACTGCATCGCCTGGACCGCGAAACGGGGATGGATGGCGAGTTGGATCGCATGCCAGGTCGCCCCCGCTCCCACCGTCACGGTCCGCGCAACGGGATCGAGGCGGATCGCATCCAGTCCGCGCATATCCAGTACCACGCCGCCCGCGCGGAAGGCCTGCCCGCCCATCGAATGCCGCACCCCGGCCGCCGATACCGTCAGCCCATGCGCCGCGGCATAGCGCAGCGCGGTGGCGACATCGGCGTCGCTCCTGACCCGAACCAAACCCGCCACCGGCGTCCGGCTGAGGCAACTGGCGTCGTTGACATGGCCGCCGCGCTGCGACCAATGGGGTTCGGGGACGTTGGCGGGCTGGTGTGGCAAGGGCGGAAGCGGCGGTAGAACTGTCGTGCAATCCTTTGCACCGACGGGCCCCATCGCCAGCGGCGCAATGTAAAGCGCCGATCCACCCGCAACTAGCGCAAGCATCGACACGCCGATGAGCAGATGTTGACGTTTCAGACGAAGCGCTCCTTGCTTTCACAGATGCTTGACGGCCGCGTCGTGCATCTTTGGCTTTCCTCACGCGTATTGCTATGTTGATCGAGGTTCAACAAGCAGGGAGTATTTCATGCGTTCGATGATGCTTGCTCCCCTTGCCTCCTGCATGGCGCTCGCCGCCTGCGGCAAGAGCGGCGAAAGCGTGTCCATGACCAATGCCTCGATGGAGCAGGTCGCCGAGGTACAGACGGCCAAGCTTCAGCCCGGTCAATGGGAAATGCGCATGGAGCAGATCAGCAGCGAGACGACCGGCGGATCGGGCAATCTGCCCGCCATGCCCAAAATGCCCCCCAGCACGACCAAGATCTGCCTGACCGAGGCCCAAGTCAACGACCCGAAGAGCATCTTCGGCGGCGCGCCAGAGATGCAGAAGAACTGCGTCTATGACTCCTTCGCGATGAAGGACGGCAAGATCGACGCGAAGCTGCACTGCACCATGGGTCAGATCAAGGTCGAAGGGACCAACACCGGCACCTTCAGCGCGACCGAATTTACCTCGAATTCGCAAAGCACCGTTACCGGACTGCCGGGCGGGATCACGACCAAGACGCATATGAAGATGGACGGCAAGCGGCTGGGCGAGTGCCAGCCGGGCGACCTGAAGGCCGGAGACACCAAGGCTCCTACGGCCGGTTAAAGGACTGGCACCCCGACACGGCTCATCGTGATCCGTGTCGGGCCTGAAGGTGGAAGAGGGTACGAGGCACAATCGGCGCACAGGCATACGCCTTCACCTTCGCCCCTCGATCAGGGGCCAAACCCGATAGGCTGCTCCATGGCCCATCCCGTTTCCCGTCATCCGTCGACCTCGCCGCCGCTGCGTCATGCGACACGGCTGCTGGCGATGATCCATGAACTGCACAAGGCGGGCTATCAGCGACTTCGCTTCTGCTCCGGCATGGCACCCAGCGGCGTGCATTGGCGGTGCTTGCTGACCCATGCCGACAATATCGGCCCTGATGGCCGCACGCCGATCGATTGGGATACCGATACGGCGCATTATACGACCGGCAGCGGGGATGGCTATTTCGACTGGAACGATGCGCCCCGTCTCTCTGCCCGTGAACTCGCCGTTCGGTTCGTCACACGCTTTCCAGCGATCGCGACCAAGGCGGACGGTGCGGATTGGCGCTATGCGGGGTGGCTGACCGCGATACTGGGCAAGGCCGAACGGGGCGGGGTCGACGCGCTGCCCGTCTTCTATGCCGACTATCCGCTCACCTTCCCACCGGACGCGCTCCCACCGTCGCCCGGCGAATAAGGCCGCGCTATTTCAAAGCCCGCCACGCGCGACCTGCGGCGAAAGCGCGTTCCAGAGTTGCCGCGAGCAGGCAGATCTTCAGCGTCTGCGGGATGATACCGTCACCGGGATCGCTCGGCGTGCCGAGGAAGAGTGATATCTGGTCGGCGATCATTTGCCACACCGCATGGGGCTGTGACCCAATCAACTGGGTCAGCCCCACCCAGCCCCAGGCGCACAGCCAATCCAGCCCGCGATACAGCAGGATCAGCGTCACTAGCGCGCCGATCCCGGCCGCCCCCGCCAGATGGACGCTGTTCGCCGCCGCACGGTAGCGCTTGGCCGTTCCTGCCCAGAAATGACCGATGAAATCGCGCAGCCAGCCCGGCAGTTTCTGCCACAGACCGATCGTACCATCCACCTTGCCCGCCAGCTTCGCAGGGGCCTTCACCTCGGCCTTGTGAACGTCATAGCGATAGATCAGCGCGGCGAGCGCCAGCCACACCACCGGCAACAGCGCGTAGAAGAACAGGCTGACCAGCATATCCGCCAACCCCGGTGGCGTCTGTTCGACCGGCACCGGCAGCGCGGCATGGGCGATGCCGATTGGATGGCTGACCCATTGCCACAGGTCATGGCCGATATCGCCGACGCGGCGATGGGCAAGCCAGTGGAAGATGCCCCCCTTCCACTGGGTCAGGACATATAGGCCTACAAAGGTCCAGCCTGCTTCGCACAGCACGATCAGGATGTTCCAAGCCGGGCGTTCGCTCTTCTTTTGACGGCCTTTGGCGAAACGCCGGATCAGCCAGAGCAACGCAACCGACGCGATCAGCCAAAGCCCCCCCGATACATCGAACAGCGAGCCGCTATAGGTCGGATCAAAGGGATTGAGTTGACCCAGCCCTTCACGGCCATAAGCGCGGATCGTCTCGCCCAAAAATCCCCAAGCGGCATAATAAGCGAAAAAGGGCACCAGCGCCTGCGACACTATCACGGGCAACCGCCGCCATCTTGATCCGGCCGTACCATCCGCCACCGGCAATCCGGCGTCATCTTGCTCCGAAGCCCGGTCGATCGCCAGCAAGGCGGGCCGCAACGTCTCGAACATCACGACGATAACCACCAGCTTGACCAGCACCACTAGTGTCAGCGACAGCAATCCCGCCAGCCGATTGCGATAACCGATCCACACGGCGCCTTGCAGCAACAGCTCGTTGAGCAGCACGCCGAGCAGTGCCAGCGCCAGCAATTGCGGCCAAAAGCGCCCCCATAGACGAAAGCTGTCGCGGATCAGGGAGAGCGGTCCGCCGCGCATGGCCATGGCCGTCATTGCACCGTCCCTCTCAAAAAACGGAGATAGGCGGGTCGCCCGTCGCGCGTGCTTAACGTCACGCGCAGCCCCGTGGGCAATGGGCGCGGCAATAGATAATAGCTATCGACAAAGACCTGGGCGCCCGGTTTAGCCTCAGATACCGCCAGCCCATCACAGCCCACGCCCTTGACCTCACCCGGCTTGGCCAGCGCACGTTGCAGCAGATCGGGCACCGTCTCTATCGCCGCCCAATCATGGCTCTTCGCATCGATCAGGCTTATGCGGCAATCCAGCCATTTGGTCCCCGGACGACGTGGCTCGACGAGCAGGCGCGCGCGCAGAAAGGTCCTGTCCTTCGCCAGGCCGGGGTCAGGTGGTAGCGCATGGATATCGACCAGTCGCACTGCCGCTCCATCATAGGCGACCGCCGGCGCGGATGCGACGTCGACCGGCTGCCAAGCTTGCGATCGGCGAACTTCACGCCAGTCGCGCCACCCCGAAACCAATATGGTACAGGGTAGCAGCACGAGAATGGCAATGATCGCGATCCAACGCATCCGCTGCTCAGACATAGGGGTTTGCAAGGGTTCAGAGCTTGGCATGGAGTCCATCCAGGTCGAGCAACGTCGCTGGCGATGCCGAAGCGGCGGCCGGATAGGTAATCCGTGCCTGCGCCGTCAGCTGCGGATCGCGTTCTTCCGACAACAGCAATGTCCCCTCCCCATTTGCCAATTCGGCGGGGAGTTCGAACATCACCAAATCCTTACGTTCCAGTCCCGGCTGAAGCGTCTTGGTACTTGTCAGTACGACATCGCCGTCCTCTACCCGGCCGCTCGCACGATAACGGCGTCCGTCCGGTGTCACCCAGATGCGACCATAGACATGCGCTGTAGTATGATCGACGCGCGACCGCACTGGCACGACAAGCCAGACGCCCGCGCTGGTCCGCTCCTCGACCTTCCCAAGGGACTTGAAATGGATCGTGCGAGCCAGTTGGGGAGGCCCCGCGCGAACCACCAGATTGCCGGTATCGACCCAAGCATCCGGCTTTCCTGCAAAGGCGATGGGTCCCGTGATCCGCTCGTAGCTCGGCATGGTCCAACGCATACCCGCGAGCACGAGCAGGCCGATCAGGATGATCGCGATCGGGCCAAAGCGCTTCACAGGCCGTCTCCCTTGGCCGTCCGCAACGGCAGATCGACGACGCCGATTTTGTGCACATCGGTCCAGAGCGGCTGCGCGTAGAGATTATCCCGCGGCTTGAAATTGCTGGCCATCACATCGAAGCGCAAGCGGGCGGCGATGCGCTGTCCAACGGGATAGGTCCATACCAGCGCCACCTCCTCTGGCAGCCCGGGTTGTAGATCGCTCATGATCGCATGATCGCGCGTCAGATAGGCGGTCGGCCGCGCGTCAACTCCTTTGACCGACGTGGCCAAGGCGACCGCTTGGAGCAAGCTGTTGCTGGAACGCGTCGTGCGATTGGTCGCCTGCACATAGAGGATGACTGCCTCGCGCCCGAATCGCGATACCATCGTGCCGTCGGGAAGGCGGTCACTGCGGGTCACCCGTTCGAAGCGAAGCGACCATTCCCCGGCCGGTATGGGACGCCCCACCGACAGCGTGGGGGGGGGCGGCTGATCCTTTTCCTCGAAAAGTCCGATGCCCCAACCGGCGATGATGGCAGCGATGCCGCCCACCCCCGCCGTCGCGCGGGTTCGCCACTCTTTCAAAGAGAAGATGGTCGCCAGAGAACGGCCCTCCTTGAAGCTTTTGTCGGAGAATATCATCGAGTTGCCCCTGATTGCAACACCAATGGGTTAGCGCAAAGGGATAACAGCGCATCAAAAATGGAATCGACGCCCTGCAAGGAACGAAGGATTATCTGCCGTCTATTCACGTATATTACTGAATGCCCGGTCAAGTTGTCAGTTTTTAATGAAATCCGCCCTTCATTGCGCAGCATCGGTCATGATAGGCTGGTGCGCGGCAATCATCCGAAGTCTGTCGCCTATGAGCGACTAAATTGGCGAGCATAAATGTAGAAGAAAACGGCCGAGGACAAGACGGGAGCGGACGCCCTTAAAAATTGTCACGAGGACCCACAAGTGGTCATTCGCGCGATCTTCGTCGCTTTCTCAACTTCAGACATTCATCCATTTACGAAGCGGGAGTTGTGCAGCGAGCACCAGCGCGGGCCGAGCGGTCGTCAGCTGTCCCAAAAACGATGGTGAAACGGGAATCGGCTTGAGCGCGACATTGAGCGATGTTACGAAACTCGCATGATCCGCATGGCTGCACACATCCAACAACAACGCCGCAATTTTACGGCGGTGTCTGTGCGCGCGCTCGGCTCATGGGATAGCTAAAGAACATATCCCTTAGCTTGATGCTTACCACCCCGCCCAATCGGCGGGGTTTTTTGTGCCGGTTGGGCCTATTCAGAAGGACAACAGGGCAATGCATATTTTGGACGAAGCTGCGATTGAACGTGTCGCATTGTGTGTGATCGACCGCACTCTACCAAAGAGCGAATGGACACATGCGGGGCACTTTGCTGCGGCACTTTGGCTTTGCCGTCATCGCCGCGAACTTACCGATGCGGACGAAATACGAACGCTCATTTTTCGATACAACGAGGCGACCAAGACCGCGAACACCGACACAGGTGGCTATCACCACACGATCACCTTGGCATCGATGCGCGGAGCAGCCGACTATCTCGCGAGCTATCCCGAGAACGAGCCCCTTCATGTCGTGCATTCAGCTTTGATGGCGTCTCGGTACGGTCATCCAGACGGGCTTCTCGCATATTGGAGCCGCGAGGCGCTGTTCAGCGTTCCGGCGCGCCGGGGCTGGATCGAGCCCGATCTTGCCCCGCTGCCCTTCTAGAAACCAACATGCCGGTCCTGGTCGGGAAGGGGACGCCCTTCCCGATTAGGAACGATTGATGGGAAGTCGGCCACGCCGATCATGCTGACGGTCGCCCGTGAGGTCCGTTTTCCCAAAACCTGTTCCCGATTGCCTTTTCCCGAAACTGCCGGGTGAAGACGGAGAAACGGGAAAGGCGCGATCTTCCCCAACGGCACGTTTCGGGAATGCGGTACGCAAGCCAACGGGTCCTACGCAAGCTCATGCTGCGGCGTGATGGTCCTGCAAGATGGAGAGATGCACATCGGCAAGGCGGTCATTTCCTATACCATCGAAGCCGATAAGGCGGGTGCCTACATCCTGCCCGCGAGCTTTGTCGGAGAGGGAGAAGGAGCCTACCGGATTGATGGCGGGTCCGTGCCGCTCAAGCTCCGGCTAAATGATGCGGTCCGCCCTACGAAAATTGCTTTAGATCGTGGGCAAACAGCGGCTCTGATCGAGATGTGAGCGGGAGCGTCGGGAGTGTCAGGAATTTCGTGTGCGGGCGGGCGGTTGAACATTACGCCGCCATGGCTCGGATGAAACGCTCGCCAAAGAAGACGGCGAACTGGGCCTTGGCCATGGTCCACTCACGAGGCGGCATTCTCCACTCTTTTTCCGAGCGGTTCAAGATCAGGTAGAGCAGCTTGGTGGCGGCCTCGTCGCTGGGGAAATGGCCGCGTGCACGGACGGCCCGGCGCAGTTTCGAGTTCAGCGCCTCGATGGCGTTGGTGGTGTAGATGATCCGCCGAACCTCGTCGGGGAAGGCGAAGAACGGGATCACCTCGGCCCAGGCGCGTCGCCAGCTCTGGCCGATGGCGGGGTAGCGGGTGCCCCAGGGACCGGCCTCGAATGCGGTCAGGGCCTGCTCGGCCACTTCGGCGCTGGATGCGCGGTAGATCGAGCTCCAGTAGCTATGGAGCGTCATACCGGCCTCGACCGAGGTGTACCGATAGATCAGGTCTTCGCCGGCGGGACAACGATAGACGTTTTCCTGCTCCGGATAGACGAAGTCCTGCTTGCCAAAGCGACCTTGCGCCTTCGCCCCCGAGGTCAGCGGTCTGGGCACGAAGGCGGTAACGCCCATCCCCTCGCAGGTCCGGATGTCCTCGCCCTTGAAATAGCCCTTGTCGGCAATGGCATCCAAAGCCTCCACCCCCATGGCGTCCTTGGCTTTCGCCGCCATGAGGGCAAGTTGCCCGCGGTCATATCCAATGTTCAAAAGCTCGTGCGCGACGATGAGGTGATGTTCGGCATCGACGGCCGCCTGGAGATTGTAGCCGACGATGCTCGTGCCGCGCCCCGCACTCGCCATGGCGCGGGCGTCTGGATCGGTCAGCGACACCT